>NZ_JAKJSH010000005.1:0-751823 GCF_050336885.1 Photobacterium kasasachensis | reverse complement strand
GCTTCTATGCGTTGTTACCGATTATTAATTTAGAGCCACTAGATTTTCTAATCGGTGCCTAGCCTACAAGCCAAGTAATTCTCGCTGAAACGAGCATCTTGAGGTAGCTTGGGTATACCGTATTATTTCCACTTAAGCAGGCGCCCTAACTGTGAAGGGTGATAAGACCAGCAATGGTCAAAGATAGTCATCAGCTCAGGGTTGCCATATTTCGAAAGATTAACGGCATGGAAGCGATTTTTCTGTTCTTTGAGTTTGCTAATCCGCTTCATCATGGCATCAGGTTGAGACGGCGCGATAAAGTCTGACAGCACAACCAAATCGGCGTTTTTGTATTTACCGCTACTCATCAATTCTATGGATTGGTCGAGCACCGGACCTAAGTCTGTACCGCCATGGAAAGAATAAGAGAGGAAGTTCAGCACTTCGCTAAGGCCATCTTGTTTTGTTAGCTCATAAGTGATTTGCTGTGTCGAGAACATAATCACATAGCAGTCCCGATCCTCTGCCAAGGCAATTTGCATCAATCCGTATGCCAGAGCCTTAGCACATTGCTCAGGAAACCCATTCATCGAACCTGAGGCATCAATACAAACGATAAATGGCCCTTTGTCCTGCTCTACCTGTTTAGTTTGTCGTTTATATGCCTTAACTTTTCTCAGCTTACGTTGTGCGCCTTGTACACGATAATTCATCAATCGCTTATCGACCAAATGCTTGTAGAACACAACTTCAAGTTCAGGGTAAGCCAGAAACATCGCCTCGTTCGGCAGAAGCTTGGAGAGATCGTCACTTTCATGTACACCCACAATGTCATCCGTGACACTGTCACTGCGCTCTTCGACCATTTTTAGATCTTCCGATCGAACTCGCTCTTTGTCCGGATCGTCAATTTCACTGGCCATCCGCCCCAGCTTTTCGGCAATTTCTTTTAGACCGTCGTTCTTTTTCAAAAAACCAGCTATCGATTTCAAGCTATCGACATCACTGCGAGTCAGCTTGGCTTTTGCCATATCCCACAGCCGGCCGGCTTTCTTCTCGTCACCCGCCTCAGTCACCTCTTCCATTTGCTGCATGGTCTCAATGCGCTGATACAGATCAGCCAGCAATTTCTCTTTATGCTGCTCCAGCTCTGTTTGCTGCGCTTCGGTTAGTGACTTTGCCAACGCCTGATACCACTGATTGCAGAAAAAACTCTGAAACATCGGGTTATGTTTCTGGTGCTCTCTGTCTACCAGACTTTTCGCTTTGAAGTAAAAGGCCGAATGGCCTTCCAACTTTTTCACTATGGAGTCGGCATGTTCGACAAAGTAGTCTGGCTCCCACTGAGAAACCTCATGATAAAGGTCTATCTCCTGCTGGAACCGGGCTTCAATGCTGACCTTGGTAACACGATGTTGAACCTGACCACGCCACTTCATGATTTGGTTTTTCATGGCAACCTTGATGCCAGGGTTTGATTCGGCCGCAACGATCAATTGAGGCCGCATCATTAACTCGTGAACAGCATTATCAATAATGCCTGACTCAGCAAGCATCATTGCAATATTTACACTTTCTGTAACTGGCATAGTTGTTCTCCAGCTTAAGCAAAGTACTCAGACATCTGAGAAATTCTAAACACGCTTTTCTCAATCACGATCTTGAGGTCTGCAACGGAATCTGAAGCCGTTGAGATACTTTGCTCAATCAAAGCCGGAAGCTCTGCATCGATAAAGTTATGAGGTAGCGCGCCATGGAAGCTACTACGGGAGACCTTAAGACTATGTTCGGCATCTGCAATTCTATCAGCTGCCTTTTCTGCCTCTATCTGCCACAGCTGCTGCTGTGCATCAGTCATCCCTTCCGCTCCGGCGATTCCAACTAATACAGAGCGGTTAGCGATATCTTTAATAACCAAGCGATGCTGGGCGTCAACCTCAAACTGTAAACGACAAAGATGGGTATTCTTGTTGACGAAACCGTAAATATCGCACTGGCCAGTTTTTATTTTCTTCTCAAACTCATCACCATCTACATACACCCAACGGCTGTCACCTTTTTCCTGCTCGGAAACTGACGTGTTATGTTGCAGCATGACCAGTTTGATCATTCTAGGGTTATGATTCACGTTGTAACGACGTGCTGCGGTGAAATCATATTTAAACCACTCTTTACGCATCGTGGTTTCACAGGTGAAAGAGAGCCCCAGCTCAGAAGCGATTTCGTCATGCACATCATCGATAATGCTTTGCGCCTCATTGGCATTTAGCTGCGCGACCTCTTGATTAAAGGCCTTCTGGGTCGCAAACTCGCTAATGATAGAGCGGACGACATTGCGTGACTCGGGGCTGTGCCATAAGCAGTCTTGCAACAAGAGAATATCAAGTGGGTTAATGGCGTCTCGTCCATTATAAAATGCACTCGCCTTCAGCAAACGCACAGATTTTTTCCAGCGACGATCTGAGATGTACAATTCGCTATCTTCAGAAGCAAAATCTTCACCGGCCTCGGCACGCTCTTCAACCATCGACTTCAGCTCATAGATTTTTTCAAAAATCTCCTCACTAAGTTGGATCTCGTCGATATACTGCTGCCAGCTCTCGTATTCTTCATCGGTGATTGCCAGACCTGGCTCAAGCTCTTTCACTGTTGGACCTTCGCCCATTAGCATCGCTTTGAAATTTTGTTTCTCTTGAATTCGGTTAACAAATACACGTACTAGCATGCGGTCAAACAACGCTTCCAAACCACTGTCTTCTTCAGGCAGCTCATTGGATGCAGTAACCAATAGGCGCATTGGTACAGGAAGAACATCCTGGCCATTTTTAAATGTGCGTTCATTGACGACTGTCAGCAAGGTATTAAGAATAGCAGGACCGGCTTTCCAGATTTCATCAAGAAAAACCACCTGGGCGGTCGGTAAATAGCCGTCCACCAGCCTGACATATTTGCCGTTGTCTTTAAGCTCCTGAATCGATAGCGGGCCGAACACTTCTTCCGGAGTAGAAAAACGGGTCATAAGGTAATCAAAGAACTGGCTATTATCAAAAGCTTGAATCAAGCGCTTGGCAATAAGGCTTTTAGCTATGCCGGGAGGGCCCAGCAAAAATACACTCTCACCCGCTAAGGCTGCAAGTAAGCACAGCTTAATCGTTTCTTCACGTTCATAGACACCATTAGACAGAGCCTTAACAAGCTTTTGGATCCTTTCAGACACCAACGCCTTATTTGGCTGTGTTTGTCTTGCCATTGTTAGCATATTACGACCTCTCTAATTGTTATGTCCATGTGCCTGTAGCACAACAATTCTAGTCTTCTATAGAATAGACATAAAACACGTCATGTTACAATAATGTTAACTGAAATAATTTGTTACATTCATTGTATATCAGACACTTCGTTCTACAGCCAGAAGTGAAACTATGATTTCATTATTGAGATCTTGCTTAGTAAGTGTGATTCAGTTATATAAAACAATCAGTCTAGGAATAATCATTTAATATTCATGTAGTTAATAGTAATACCGCTTTTGCTGTTGTTTTTTTGCACGATGTCGGATAAATGATATATTTCACAGTTTTTAAATGAGCTCTCTATCAAAATAGTTATTTCATCTCCGAAACCATTGTTTGTTTTTGGACTAAGGTTTTAAGTTTGTGATCAAAATAACAAATTCGAGTCAATAGCAACTCAAATAGCAACCCCCTATTTCACCTAAAAAGATCAGCGTTGGATTTCATTTGTTCATCCAGCAAATAGCTTGTGTGTGGTTTCATACTCTGACACTATATTTAGCTCTTAACCTCATACGATTACTTCGCCTTTTCTTTGGTAATAAATGAACAGCCTATCTCAACTCCCTAAGCGGTTAGCCATTGTCGTTACCGCTGGTATCTGCCTATCTGTATTAGTTCCGTCAGGAGGTGCGCTAGACGTCATATTGTCTATTTTCTCTCTTGTATTGATTATTATTTTATTACGTGAAGACTTCGGCAACGAAATGCGTGGTTGGCTATTCCTCGCGTTAGGGACATACGGGCTTGGCGTACTGGCTGATTTACTTGATGAAATTCCTGAATTAAGGAAACATTGGCTGCTTGATAGTACCGATGACATTTTCATGCATATTGGCGTTTTCTTAATCTGTTTTTGCTTTAATAAAATGCTTCGCCAACGATTTAACCTTATCGGTAAACTCAATATTCAAATAGCCAAAGCACGTACCCTGGAGGGACAACTGAGCCGATTAGCCCTTCAAGATGACCTAACCGGACTGAATAATCGGCGCGCGTTATTTCGTCGCTTCGACAACATGGCGATTCACCTGGAACGAGGTATTCTTGCCTATATCGATCTCGACAACTTCAAGCAGGTCAACGACCGTTTAGGCCACAACCATGGCGATCAGCTACTAATTAACATCGCCTCGTATTTACTAAAAACCGTCCCGACTGGTAGCCAAATATACCGCATCGGGGGAGATGAGTTTGTCGTTTTGCTCCCTGACGAAGATCAGAAAAAATGTTATCAATGGATTGATACTTTGTATGAAGTTACGGCTGAAACTCGAGAGCATTACAATATCGATATCAGTATTGGACTGGCACCATACTATCCCGGAAACCTGAGCGAACCTGACGCTATTTTAGCGAAAGCGGATCGGGCAATGTACAAAAACAAACTCAACAAGGAGCGGACAAACCAGTCTTTATCCGTTGTTTCTTAACCCCAGCTCTTCACATTACTGTCATATACCCGTAATAAGATGTCCGGCGATATTATTCTGGTTTATTTTGGAGAAATGTAATGTTATCCAGGGCTACTACCCTATGCGCCATTTTCGCCGGCCTTGCCTTCAATGTACAAGCTAAAGAGACTGTTACGGTTACAGGCTCCACATCCGTTAGCCATGTCGTTGAGGTGCTAGCAGAAACCTACTCCCAAGCCAATAAGGAAACATTTATTGCCGTTCAGGGAGTTGGCTCATCAGCCGGGATTAACGCAGTCAAACAAGATGCTGCTGATATAGGTATGAGCTCTCGATATTTGAAGGTCGCTGAAATTAACCCTGATGTGCAGACTGTCGCCATTGCCCATGACGGTATTGCCCTAGTTGTAAACAAAAGCAATCCGGTTACAAACCTCACCAAAGAACAAGTATCCAAAATCTACCACGGTGAAATTACCAACTGGAAACAAGTGGGTGGCCCTGATCTAAAAATGGCAGTAGTGAGCCGTGAAAATGCATCAGGGTCACGATTTTCTTTCGAAGATTTCATGGGTTTGACGCAGCAAGTTGCTGGTCAAACCGTCTCTGATATCAACCCACAAGTGTTGGTTGTTAATACTAATGGCACAGTGAAAAGCCTGGTCTCGCGCAATACCCACGCGATTGGCTATATTTCCCTCGGTTCAGTTGATGACTCTGTAAAAGCACTGGCATTCGACGGTGTTGAGCCTAATTTGGCTAACCTGGAATCCGGTCAATACAAAATATCGCGTCCATTTCTGATGCTTTATAAAGAAAAGAAAATTGCTGATAACGCCAAAGCATTTATCGATTATGTTATCTCCGACAATGGCCAAACAATTATCGAGAAACGCGGTTATCTTGCAGCCAATCCGCAGTAACGCCAGTTCACAGTAACAATGACAAGGCCAACACATGCTGGCCTTTGACTCTCAACGCTTTATTGAACAACGGGATATTTCATAACCCGTCCCCATTCTGTCCATGAGCCATCATACACTGTCAACTTATTGCGACCTGCTAGTTCAGCGGCCAGAGCCAATACGCAAGCTGTTACCCCGGAGCCGCAACTAAATACCAAGCGTTGTTCTGGATCACTTACCGCATCAAAGCGCTTCACTAGCTGTTCAACACTAATAAAGTGGCCATCTTTCACCAACTGTGAAAAAGGCAGGCTTTTGGCGTTTGGCATATGCCCACTACGAACGCCTTTACGCGGCTCGGGCTGGGTGCCATAGAAACGTGCGGCTGGCCGGGCATCAATTACTACAGTATCCAATGCATCTAACTGAGTACTTAAAGTATCAGCATCAATTACCCACTCAGGCTGAAAATCACTGTTATATTCGGTCTTCGCCACTTGCTCGGGAGTGTCAGTATCAATTGGCAGTCCTGCCTCTTCCCAGGCTGGCAAACCTCCATCAAGCACAGACACAGATTGATGCCCCATCGCCCTGAACATCCACCAAACTCTCGGGGCAGAGAACAGCCCCTGACTATCGTAAACAACAATGTTATCACTCGTCTTTATCCCAAGCTCGGAGCACGCCAGAGAAAACAACGTTGATGACGGTAACATATGCGGTAATTCGGTATCCGGCGCGGCTATTTTCTTATCAAAATCAAAAAAACGGGCACCAGGTATACGCTTTTCCAACCATTCCTGTTCTGGATTGCGCTCTACTCCAGGTAAAAACCAACTGGCATCAAGTACCACGATGTCAGATCTTTCGATTTGCTCTGCCAGCCATTGGACTGACACAAGCGGGGACGGGAACATTTTTTCCGACATATTGCATTCCTTTCGCTAGGTACTTCTATCTTTATATAGCGCCAACATCTGATCGTTCTTAACTGCAAAAGCCCGATCACCTACTTATTCGATTGGCATAAACACATTTTCTTACGGTTATAACAATAATACTAATAGCTATAAGTCATTGTCGTTAGGTATGATTATTTTGTTGTTATCCAGAAAGCTTAGTTTTCTCGAGGGCTATCGATGAAACACTTTTTCACCGGGCTTATTGCCTTCTCTACGTTTTTATCACCTGATGCCGTGGCTTACAACTCAGGAAGTGTTTCTTTTACTATTGATAATGATGGTATTGTTGGCACCGATAAAAACTATACCAATGGTATTTTTCTGGCCTATCATTCAGCCTCCTCACCGTTACTGAGCAACGTAGCTCCCGGGCCGATTTACCAAATTGCAAAATATCTGCCTTTGGATAAAGAGAGCGCCAAAGGCTGGAATGTCGTCTTTGGCCAACAAATTTGGACCCCGGAAGATATAGAAAGTACCGAGCCCGTCGAAGACGAACGACCTTATGCCGGATTGCTATTTCTCGAAACAGGTGTCTATCAATACTCATCCAGCCGAACTGATCAATACAACTTTATGTTCGGCACAGTAGGACCCAACTCTCTTGCCGAGCAAGGACAAAAGTTTATCCATGACATTATCGGTTCGGATGAACCGATGGGCTGGGACTATCAGATCGAGAACCAAATCGTATTTAATCTTGGCTATCAGGGCCATCGATTAATAAGCCGGCATAATACCGAACCATCAAACAGCGGCTTGTCACAATATGACTTTAGTGGTGTTGGCCGTCTCAACGTAGGCAACTATCAAAGCGAACTGGCCATTGGCTCGGTTGCACGCTGGGGAAACAATCTTGCCCATAACTTTGGCACCACTGGATTCAGCCCGGGGAAATTTGTCGATATCGGCATGCTCTCTTCCAGCCCGACAGGTTATTTCCTGTTTACCGGCATCGAGGGCCGATATCGGATAAATGACATAACCATAGAGGGCGATCGCCCGAGTGAGGTTCCTGATAGTAATGTAGAACACTTGCAGGCAACGGCGGTCATCGGCGGCATATATTACCAGCACAAGTGGGGAGTTAGCCTAAGCTTTGCAATCACGACACCTGAATTTAAAGAAGATAAGCATTCTTCAAGTTCAATTGGCTCACTGGAAGTGTTCTGGCGCCTGTAATCACACACTAGAAACCAATAGCCAAACAAAAGTAGATAACGACGATATCGCCGCTATCTAGTATCAGTTTATGGTTGGTCAAGTATTTGCAGCTCCGGCCAGAGTGTTAACCACTGCTTTTCATCTACACGCTGCTGGAAAGTGGCAAACCTTGGGTTGTTAGGGTTCACCCGTACCTTAAGTGACCAGTTTTCCTCAAGACCAAAAGGTGCGGTAAAGGTAAAGCTTTGATCTGACTCTAGCCTCACCCCGACACAGGTCGGCACCTCTATCCACTGCGCTATCCCGTCTGTTGTACTGGAATAAGGCTGGTGCCCATGGCGAACATGCATTCGGGCCTGATTTCGAACCTCCCATTCAACATCGGGAAGCAATTTTCTGAGCCTTGCTTCGATTTCCCTCTCTGTCTCGAGGGAGGTATCCCCCGCATCAAAATAGACGACATCCACATCGTTAAGGGGTGTCATACTTTTTTTGGCATGCAGGTGATCCCAGATAGCATTTCTCAGAAAACCGGCCCCTAGATACCAGTCAGGCAAATTTAGCGTACGCGCCGCCTGTAAACAGGCCACCCGTAGCTCATCCTTAATCAATAGCTGGCTGGTCTGTTCTTCAACACTCATCTTTTCCGAACACCATTACTTTCATACACCATTCATTTCAACACGGCTAACACACCGGCGCGCAGAGAAATACGAGACTAAATGACTTTCTGCACTAGCGACGAAATACCCTCATGCGGGAATTCTGCCTTTTCAGCCATTGCCGCAATATCTCGTGATGAGTATTTCTGTCCATCATACACAACGACCATGCTTGTATCACCGGACTGCAAAAACGTGGTTTCACCGTACTCGGTATATCGGGTTGCACCAATACTGATCAATGCCTGCTCGGGATAGCTTGCGTTCGCCAGGTGTTCCGCGATGTTTTCAGTCGGACCGACATCCAGCTGGTTGTTCATACGATCGACAATCCAGTTCAACAGCTTTTCATGAAAATAGCTATACCCGATCACCGGGCTGTCTTCACCGTATCGTTCAACCTGATCAGCTCGCTGATGAAAACTTGCAATTCGGTAGCGATCAAGCTCGCCGCCCTCCGTCAACCCGTCCAGCTCGAACATCTGGCTGGCGATCCCTTTTGTACTCGCTCCCCAATTTTTCTTTTCACTGATTTTGTTGGCATTAGGTTTACGAATTGAACAATCGTTATACGCTGCAAACTTAACCGGTTTTAACCCAACCACTTTGTTGTCCTGATATTGAATATCACAAAGCAACGCAACTTCTGGCTCAATCTGTAAGTTATCCGCTTCATTCGGCGGGGTAATTGTGTCCGAGGATAATGGGTAAGTCGCCAAGAACCCAGCTTTGTCCGAAGGAACATAAAATGGAAAAATTGCTTTTGGCTGAACAGCTTCTTTCACCTCAACCGTCAAAAAGTCATTTGCTTCGCCCGCTTGCTCAAGGTGACCAGCAAAATTACCGGCAACACCGAAACCAATTACATGTCTAAATACCATAACTGCCTAATTCATAGTGAAAAAATTGGAACATAATAACGATATAACCTACTAGGTTCACCCTACATTGACTCACTCTTTGTTCCAGTTCAAGGATTGCATTTCCCTTTGAACACAAATAATACAGTTATTGATATCATCTTCCTGTCACCGATTTTATCCATGCAACAACATACAGCACATAACGAGCCAATCCATATGGACATATTCGCTTTGGCTATATATAGTTAGCTGCAATAAAAAACGACGTTCACTAGGTAACAGGATGTATAAAACAACAATTGGGGCGACAGCTATTCTTCTTGCGATAGCTTCAACACCAAGTAGTGCTGCCACCCCGGAAACCAAAGTCATCAACGGCAACGATGCCTCCTCCTACGGCAGTTTATTACTGCCTTGGCAAGCCGCTATTCAACAAAGGCTTAGTGACAATACCGGCTGTGGCGCTGTTGTTATCAGTGAAAACTGGGTCGTGACAGCTGCCCACTGTGACGTTCTCCTGATTGGTAATACTGTCATTGCCGGAACCTCGAATATTCCGCAGGGCGATTTCAGCAAACTGGATGACAAATATAAATTCAATGTCGTCAAACGTATACCGCATCCGAACTATGACGATACTAACATCAACCATGATGTGGCCCTGTTCCGTGTTGATCGCTCGCTATATAGTGTCGCCCAGCCAATTAAGATTGCTACCGCAGCCGAGCAAGTAGCAGCAGATCAGGACTTTGCCAACACCTGGGTGGCAGGAGCTGACTCAAGAGCGAATCTGATCGCTTCAGGATGGGGTGACACTGTCACAAAAGGAACTTATCCGTCAGAGCTTCAGGTAGTCAAGCTTGGCGGTATTCCAGATGACCAGTGTAATAACACGATAACGGACAACGACAGTTTTGTCTGTGCTGACACCAATATTGCAGGCTTGATCAAGGATGTATGTGCAGGGGATTCTGGCGGGCCAATCATTTGGCAGAACCCAAGTTCGATCGCAGATACTGACAAGGGCTTACGCCTTGTCGGTGTGACGAGTAATGGTGCTAAATGCAGCGACAAAAATGACAATGCAGATAATCCGGCTTTCCAGCTTAACGGGCAGTACTCGCAGTTGGCCTCGTACCGTAGCTGGATAGAAACGACGATTCAGGCAGAAGACAGCAATCCATCTTTCAGTCTTTCGGCAATTGCTACCCCAACCTTCAGCCAGGACCCATTTGCTGTTGTTGATGATCGGCCGAAAAGTTCAAGCTCTTCAGGCGGCTCATCTGGCGGCTCTATGCCACTATGGGGACTAGGAATGCTATCGCTGATTGGCTTTATGCGCCGTTATCGCTAACAACACAGCTCCCAACAAATAAAGAAAGGGCTCCGTTTGGAGCCCTTTTGCTTTATAAGTTTATAAGAAATTATGCATCTTCAAGTACAACAATTTTTGTTGAACCGCCATGGAATTTCTCTCGGCGACGCTGTACCAGCGCGAAGAAACCAGGGATCAGGAAGGTACCTGCCAGCAATACGCATAACAACCCGCCTGTTAGTGAAATACCCAAAGAGTTCTGGCTAATATGACCAGCGCCCGAAGCAAATATCAATGGTGTGATGCCGAGAATAAATGACCAGGATGTCATATTAACCGCACGGAATCGTAACTTACCTCCACGGACCGACGCCTGCTCAATGTCCAGCTCTTTTTCCTCTCGCTCGATTTTCGCAAATTCGACAATCAATATTGCATTCTTTGCGGCCAGCGCAATCAAGAGTACAAGACCAATCTGCGCATACAGATTAAGCGGTGTCCCTGTCGCTGCCAATGCGAGGAAAGAACCCAGCGTCGCAACCGGCACCACCAAGATAATCGCTAGTGGAATACTCCAGCTTTCATATTGCGCAACCATGAACAAGTAAATAAAGATCAAGGCCAACGCAAAAGCATAGATAGCCTGGTTACCGGCCTTAACTTCTTGATAGGCCATCCCCGTCCACTCGTACTGATAGCCTTGCGGCAATACTTCGGCAGCAACACGCTCCATAGCAGCAATTGCATCACCACTCGAGTAACCAGCAGCAGCACTGCCCTGTATTACAGCAGAGCGGTACATGTTATAGCGCCATGCCACATCCGGCTCAAAGACCTGTTCAATTGTCGCCAAAGTACTAAGTGGGATCATCTCGCCACTCGATGAGCGAACGTGGAAACGTTCAAGCGAATCAAGATCGTTTCGATATTCGCTATCCGCCTGAACAGTCACACGGAAGTTCTTGCCATACAGTGTGAAGTCATTGATGTACATTGAACCGAGGTTACCCTGTAGCGTCTGGAACACCTCCGTCAACGGAATACCCAGTTGCTTGGCTTTAACCCGATCAACATCCACATAGTAATGCGGCACGTTGGCGCGGAATGTACTGAAGGTAAACTGAATTTCAGGCTGGGCATTGGCTTTTTGGATTAGCTCACCCATCACATTGGCCAAATCAGTTCGATTTCGACCAAGCGTATCTTCCAGAACAAACTCAAATCCCGATGCTGCACCCATCCCCGGAACAGCTGGTGGGCCCATAGCAAATACAATCGCTTCCGGCAATTCGGCTGCTGCGCGTGCGTTGATACGGTTGGTAATGGCAAATGACGAATGATCACCTTCCATCGCATTGCGCTCGTCCCACTCTTTCAGCTTGATAAACAGTGACGCACCATTGGAGGCCGCTGCACCTGTCAGGAACGCATAACCATTGGCAACGGTGATCCCTTCGATACCTGGCTCTTGCTCGACAATCTCCTGAAGCTTAATGGTTGTTTCTTCTGTACGTGAGAGCGAAGCTGCATCTGGCAACTGGACATTTACCAGCAATATCCCTTTATCCTCCTGAGGTACAAATGCTGTCGATGTGGTCTTCGACAAGTAGCTAACGGCCAGCACAGCAACAATAAAGAAGCTAACCAGCATACCAACTTTTCGTACCAGAAAACCGGCGATGGCACCGTACTTCAATGTGATCTTGTCTAGCCCTCGGTTAAACGTCTGGAACCAGCGAGAGGTATTCTCCCCGCCTTGCTTAAGTACAAGCGAACATAATGCCGGTGATAATGTCAGTGCATTAATCGACGAAATAACAACAGAAATACAGATTGTCAGCGCGAACTGGCGATACATGATCCCGGTAATACCCGGCAACATAGCAACAGGCAGGAATACTGCCAGCAAAACCAGTGTCGAGGTGATAATCGGCCCCGTGACCTCCTTCATCGCAATAAGTGTGGCTTGACGAGGCGTCAGGCTTGGATCCCGCTTCATGTTGGTATCGACGTTTTCAATAACCAAAATCGCATCATCCACAACAATACCAATCGCCAGTATCAAGCCGAACAAGGTTACCGTATTGATGGTAAAACCTGTTGCCAGCATGATGGCAAAAGTACCAATAAGAGACACAGGAATGGCAACAACCGGGATCAAGGTCGAACGCATGCTACCCAGGAACATATACGTTACGGCAATAACCAGTATGATGGCTTCAATCAGCGTTTTAACGACCCCTTTGATGGACTCCGCAACAAATAAGGTAGTGTCATAACTGGTTTCATACGCCATACCTTCCGGCATGTTGGCTTTCAGATTGTCGAGAAGAGCCATCACCGCCTTGCCACTTTCCAGCGCGTTGGCATCAGATTGAAGTGACAACGTCACAATGGAGGCAGGTTGTCCCCTAAAGGTACCATTTCCGTCATAGAACTTTTTACCCAGTTCTACACGGGCAATATCTTTCAGGTAAACAACCGAGCCATCCGGGTTGGCACGAAGCACTACATTTTCAAACTCACTAACCGACTCCAAGCGGCCTTTAGTCACCAGGTTAAACTGTACTTCCTGGGCATTGTTGAATGGCGGTGCCCCCACCTTACCAGCTGCTACCTGAACGTTCTGTTCTGCGAGAGCAGCGTTGACATCAGAGGTCGTCAATCCCAGGTTGGCCATCTTCTCGGGGTTCAGCCAAACACGCATCGCATATTCGCCGCCGCCAAGAACATTTACCTCACTGATACCCTGTACCCGTGCAAGCTGATCTTTAACATTCAGGTTAATGTAGTTAATCAGAAACTGATCATCATATTTACCATCCGGCGAATAGAAGTTCAGTACCATCAACAGATCCGGCGAGCGTTTCTTCACCGTCACACCAACCATGCGGACTTCCGCCGGCAGCTTCGACTCAATTTGAGAAACTCGGTTCTGAACGTTAACCTGCGCCATATCCGGATCCGTTCCGACATCAAACGTCACGTTGAGGTTATAGGAACCGTCGTTGGCACTTTTGGAGGACATGTAAATCATGTTCTCAACGCCGTTTACCGACGCTTCAATGGGATCGGCAATGGCCTCTTCGACCACTTCGGCGCTTGCCCCCGAGTAATAAGCAGTCACGCTTACCGAAGGCGGGCTGATTTTTGGGTATTCAGCAATCGGCAGGTTCATCAGAGCGATGGCCCCGGCCAAGGTCAATATTATGGAAATCACCAACGCAAATTTAGGGCGTTGGATAAAAAAGCGACTAAGCATGATTATTCCTTACGCATCCGACTGTTCGAGACGAACAGACATACCATTTCGAACACGCTGAAGGCCCTTGGTCAGCACGACGTCTTTTGAGTCCAGGCCCTTGCGAATAATGACGCCCTGTTCTGTTTGCGCACCTAACACAACGTTCCGGCGCTCAGCCACATTGCCGTCTTTCAATACCATGACAAAGTCCCCCTCAAGGTCGCTCTGTACCGCGCGGCGCGGGATCACCGTCATTTTGACCGGCTCTTTTTCTCGCAGAAAGACTTGTACATGCTGCCCCGGCAACAATCGCTGATCAGGATTGTCAAACTTGGCTCGCATCGCAATTGTGCCTGTGTTCAGATCAATTCGATTGCCAATGAAGTCAACTTCACCAAGGTGCTCATAATCTTTACCGTTATTTAGCGTCAGAAGAACCTCGACGTCACCTTGCCCTTCACCACTTCCGTCAAGCCCGTCAATACCCAAATCGAGTCGCTGACGTTCGCTGATATTAAATGAAGTCTGAATGGGGTCGAGACTCACCAAAGTCGTTAATACCCCAGAGTTAGGAGAAACAAGATCGCCAATGCTGACTTTGCTATCGCTAATCCGACCGGTAAAAGGCGCAACAATCCGGGTAAATGACAAATCGACCTCAGCTGAYRTCAGCTGAGCTTTCGCGGATTTCAACTGGGCTTCGGCATTCATTTTGTCTGCGGTCGCTTTATCAAAATCAGATTGGCTAATACTGCCCTTAGGTAACAGGTTTTTACTCCTTTCCCAGTCAAGATTGGCACGTTTCAATGTCGCTTCGGCCTGCGCTATTGAAGCTTTGGCACTCGCTACCTTTGCTTCATAGGCAGCAGGTTCCACTTGAAATAGCAGCTGTCCTTTCTCAACGACTTCCCCCTCATCAAAAAATCGCTCTTTGAGGTACCCGGATACCTGTGCGGTAATTGCAACATCTTCTATTGCTTCGGTCCTGCCAACAAACTGCTTCCCTTGCTGATAATCAATAAGTGAAACAGGCTGCGCGGTTACCAAAGGGCTGACCGGTGCAGATTTGCCCGATACCTTATCGCCACACCCAGCCAACAAGCTGGCAGCTATCAGTGTTGCAATAATATGTTTTCTATTCATTTGCCGACCATATGTAATATGTATATAACAAGAAATTGCCGAAGCAATTACCGAAAAATTGATAAATTATTCAGATATTTTTGTAGTCTGATRAACTTAGCACTGTGCCTTTAATGAAAGCTGAACAATTAAAATTAGTAACGGATTTTTGCTACTTAAGTGTTTCAAAATATTTCTAGCCTTTATTTGATTAAACTATCAATAAAGGCAGAGTAATTTGTTATTTAAATACAAATGATTATAAAGAACACCAAAGCCGAGGAATATTATCTATATGGACTTTTTCCCTGTTTTTTTAAAACTAAGCAACAAGAAAGTACTGGTTATTGGCGGAGGGGAAGTTGCATGTAGAAAAGTCGATCTTTTGCTGCGAGCAGGTGCCTCGATCACATTGATCTCACCTCAGCTACACCCTTACCTTACCGGTCTTACCGATAGCAGCCAGCTAACCTGGATAGAGAAAGAATATGAATCCGATGATGTAACAGGATTTCATCAAGTATGGGCAACGACCGATATACCATCGTTAAACCATCAAATATTCAAAGATGCAGACGCGCAGCGCATTTGGACCAATGTCGTCGATGATCCCGGTCACTGCGACTTTATTACGCCATCAATGATTGACCGTACCCCGATTCAAGTCGCAGTATCCAGTGGTGGAGCCTCTCCAGTTCTGGTTCGCTTTATCAGGGAAAAGCTGGAGACCCAGCTCCCGCAAAACCTTAGCCTGCTAGCAGGCTATTCAGGCAAACAGCGCCAGCGAATCAAGCAACATTTCTCTACGGTCGACGAGCGCCGCAAGTTCTGGGAACGATACTTCCGTCTGCCTGAAGTTGAGAATGCCACCTCAGAAGAGCAACTTGAGCTAGCATTCCAACGGCTGCTAAATCAACCTGATACTTCATCAGGAAGCCTATACGTTATCGAAACCGGTGGTGATCCGGAACTCCTCACACTGAAAGCATTACGGTTGATGCAACAAGCTGAATACGTACTTTATCCCAAAGGAAACAATGATATTTTTGTTGATTTGTGCCGACGAGATGCAGAACGAGAAATGTACGAGGAATCAAGTCTTAAGCCGCAGATATCCACACTATTGGCTAAGGACTTACGAGTTTGCCTACTGGTTCCCAAACAAGCAGCCCCATGCGGTCTAGACGCTATATGTGACGAATATAACTGCTCGCTTATTCCTTGTTTAGGCTAAGCGAGTTTGAATACAAAAATGCCGCGCAATTGCGCGGCATTTTTTAAATGATATAGAATAATTTTATCAGTCAAGTTCCGCGACAGCGAAATCTTCTTTTGGTTGACTCAGCTTCTTCTGTAGCCATACACCAGACGCTTTCATGCTATAACCGAACAGTACGCCAACGATAAGTGATGGGATCACCAACTGCCAGTCACCATTTGCTGCAAACGTCGCACATGAACCGATAAACGTTCCTGGAATAAAACTCAGCCAAGACTTCTTGGCTTGTACACACATCAGAAACGCAACAACGGCTGTTACAACGTAGCCAAGAATCTCAATGCCAACCATAGTTGAGAGGTGAATAATCACCATTGCCCAAAAGACGCCGCTAAGGTTTGTCGCAATACTTAAACCCAAACCTTTAATCCCGTCTTTCGGAGAGGCAAAGTACGTTGTGCAACCTAAAAACCCTGCCCAACTTAGCAAGCCGAGCGAAACGGCAACCCATCCCCAGATACCAGAAAGAATTCCCGTTGTGATAGCAATGGCGACAAGAACTGACATGTGAAATCTCTTATTAATACGCTTAAGGAAACAGTCTAATTGAGTTCTCGCCTCATTTGAGTGACAAAGATCACACAAAGGATGAAACTTACATACACCAAAATCAACAAATAAGATCCACATCACTATAATAACGATTTCATCAACACTTTACGGCTTTCAGTTCTGTTTACGCTAGTTAGTAGCAAACCAAGAGTAAACTCACTGTTTACCACTGTAAACAAATAACATTTCGTATTAGTGATATGTCTCCAATACTATGAATCCGGTCTATTAGTCATGTTTGTCTTGAATTGACTGTGGTAACGTATCTACCCTCGCTTCCAGTCTGTTCATTGTTTTCTTCGGAGTTTTCATGGGACCTTTAATGCTTGACGTATCTGGCTACGAGCTAGATGCTGAAGAACGCGAAATCATTCAACACCCTACCGTTGGCGGAATTATCTTTTTTGCCCGAAACTATCATGACCGTCAGCAGCTCAGGGCGCTAACCGAAGATATCCGAAAAACAGCCAACCGCCCTTTACTTATCGCTGTTGACCAAGAAGGTGGAAGAGTACAGCGATTCCGTGAAGGCTTTACCTTATTACCGCCAGCCAAAGCTTTTGCAAGCCAGCAAAACGGGCTTGAGCTTGCCAAGCAAGGCGGGTGGCTCATGGCCGCCGAGTTGCTGGCTATGGATATCGATTTAAGCCTGGCACCGGTGCTGGATCTCGGCTTCGATTGCAAAGCCATTGGAGATCGTGCCTTTTCTGATGATCCCAAGCAGATTATTAAATATGCCAGTCAATTCATTCTTGGAATGAAACAAGCCGGTATGGCGACAACAGGTAAGCACTTTCCTGGTCATGGCGGCGTCATTGAAGACTCACACCTCGAAACACCAGTAGATCCACGCAGTAACATTAAACAGCATGATATGACAGTATTTAGCCAGCTAATTAATGATGGCTTGCTCGATGCTATGATGCCAGCACATGTCGTCTTTGATGCTTACGACAACCAACCTGCCAGCGGTTCTGAATATTGGTTAAAGAACGTGTTGCGTGACGATCTCAACTTCAAAGGGGTTATTTTCTCAGATGACCTGAATATGAAAGGGGCCGATGTACTTGGGAGTTATAGCGAGCGAACCATTGCCGCCCAGCAAGCCGGTTGTGATATGGTCATGCTCTGTAACAACCGAGCCGGTGCTATTCAGGCACTTGATGGTCTTCCCCAAACACAGGTTGCTTGCTTAGAAGCACTATGTAAGAAACCGACTGGTGAGTACAAAGATTTGGTCAAAACCAGGATGTGGCAGGACAATCAACAAGCAATTAGCAAGCTTGCTCAATCTTGGCGGGAACAGCAATCTTAATTCTTCTCGTCGGCGGGATAAGAACGATCCCGCCGGCAGTGGTAACTATACCCTAGCTACCTCAAGCCACACAGGCCATCTTTTGTTCCTGAGGTTGAGAAGCCATACTCTTGCAGAAGTACGCAAAATCACGAAATATCATTGGCTTACCAAAGAAGTACCCCTGCTGTAAGTAGACCCCCTGCTCTGCAAGGTACTTTGATTGCTCTTCAGTCTCGACACCTTCGGCTATCATCTCCATCCCTGCCTCCTTGCCAAAGGCAATTATCGAATCAAGCAAAGATAATTTGATATCGGCAGTGCCAATATTCTCTACAAACATCTTATCAATTTTTAAGCTTCTGATATTAAGCTGCTGGATGTAGCTAAAACCGCCATAACCGGTCCCGGCATCATCAAGTTTGACACCAATACCCCGCATTCTCAGCTGTTCAATAACATCTGAAGCCATGGTTAAGTCTGTAAACTGTTTTCTCTCGGTTACTTCAAAGGCTATTTGTTCGGGTGTTATTTCTGAGTGTTGTAGCAACTTGAGTGATTTTTCCAGCACATCCAGACTCTCTAGCTGATCAGGAACCACATTGATGCTGATAACCTGTTTCGTCATCTGCCAATTTAACTTGCTGATCTCATAGATTGCTTTTTCTATAAGCTGCTCGGTAATAGGTAAGATCTGGCCACTCTTCTCAACGTAGGGGATAAACTCCATCGGTGAAATAACATCTTGTCCTGGTCGCTGCCAGCGAGCAAGCATTTCGCAGCCATAAAGAGAATTGCTGGATACATCAACAATGGGTTGGTAATAAGGAACAAACTCTTGCTTCGCCAAGCCCTGTTCAACCAGTGAGTGGAGAGACATTTTTCTACGGATAAACATACGATATAAGGAAAGACAGATAGCCCCAAGCCCACCGCCAAACAAAAACAATGGCAACCATAGCTCTTCCTTATACTGAGTAAGTAGCTCTTGCTTAACAAACGTATTGATCATGAGCCCTTCAGAAAATTCAGAGGTAAACAGCGGCTCATTAACAAGTAATGCTGCGTCTCCACGCCAATAAGAGACGGTTGGACTATCAATAGAAGAAATCGAGCTTAATACACAGTCATCACAGTACTTGTTTCTTAGAGTCTCTGATACAAGTGGCTCCATATGAACCAATAATCTCCCCTTCTCGCCCTTCCATTCTGCTACCAGAAGATTCTGTTCACTTCTCGACTCTGATGCTACCCACAATGAAACGTCAGGCGTCATGTTGTTGAGCAAAGGAACCAAGTGTGATTCTGAGTCAGCGCCCTGAAAACTAGAGCACTGTGCGCCACTCTTCGTTTTAATAGTAATCCGCCGAATAACATAATCGTTATACGCAATGTGCTGAAGCTGATGCTGATCAAGGGGGCCGCAATCAAACTGAAAATTCCGGCTTAGCGAACTGAGCACTTCAGGGAAACGTTCCACCTTCATTGAATAGGTATTCAATAGCTCTTTTGAGTCTGAGCTAATAATGTATGACAGTTGAAGCTGTGAAAAAAAGCCACTTAGCAATGAAAAAAGAAACGATAAGCCTAGAACAAATGCAATAGATGATAAGTTATGCTTTTTTAGAACCCCACACTTGAATACACTCGCCTCTGTATTCCGAGCTCGATTATCGAATAACATAACCTGAAAAAGAACCTTTCCCTAGTAGCAGTCCATGGATTGCAACAGTATATGTCACAATAAAAACAACGATATTGAGTTACAACAATATACAACAATATTCATTAATGAGATGATTCTCAAGCATTACATTTTTATCTCTTACGACTGAGATCACGACTTGATAAAAAACGAAAAAAATGTATTACAAGATCGAGATTAAACCTGATCTTGATCAAAATTGAATGCAGAGGAAATGAGGATATAAAGAAAAGACAGCAGGAGTTTGCTTAGACAGGAATAGTCAAACAATAGTAATTACTATTCACATTGAATAGATAAATAAAACAAAAGCGCCATATGGCGCCCGAGTTTTATAGCGAGTCTCGTGAATAGTCTATACCCTTCGTGCATTTCTTCTCTTTTACGATAATGAATGCAGCGCCGAATATGAAGGCAATGACTAGCAGAGTTTCCATAATAACCTGTAAACCTTTGATTTAAGCCATGGTGCTTAATCCGAGAATAAAGACACCAAAAAAAGGGTTAAACTACGGTCTAAAGATTGCCTCTTGGCAAAAGCAATTTTTAGACTAAAAATAAGATACCTTATTTACGTTTAATTTGCACTAACTAGTTACAAAAATGTGATGAATAATCATATCCATCAGACAGGCATTATATCGTAGATTAATTTATTAACCCATAATCAATAAGCTAATCTACACAGCAGCCAGAATAGCAATCCAAATCGCTATTCCTTATAAATAATCGGTTTCTTATTTGTAGCCCGTATATTTTGCGCTCAATTGGACAAGATCGCCAGTACTTTACTGCTGAAATTTATTGGCTTTCAAAATTAGAAAAACTAATAGCAAAAGAACGACTGGTGCCGTTCTTCTGTGTTTGTTATAACCAACGCTTCTGACCAGTAAAGGTAACAGAAAGCCAGGTATCACCTAGCTCATCGGATAACTCATCCCAAAGTAACTGTCGGATATAATCTTGCCGAGTAGTTGTCCAATAGGCATCGTCTGTAACCAGAATATTTACTTCAAGATCGTACTGACGCCCTGTTTTGGCAAAGTGATGGGTGTAATCAGCAAAACGATATTGTCGCGACAACCTCGCAATCACCCGATCAACTTGCCTTTGTACATTATCTTGAGGAGCAACAAGCAGCACCTCACGGATGTTACGTCGCAATACTTTAATCGGAAGTACTGAGGCAGCAATAGCCAGTGTCGAGACCAAGATTGGGTCAACATAAGCATTCCAGCGTGAATAACCTAACTGATCCAATAAGACCACAATAATAAAGCCAACCAATATTGCGGCACTCAGAATACCGTCAACAAGCCATTCCTGGGAGTCAACGCGTACCAACTCGGACTCCACACTGCGCGCGATATACGTTTCAATACAATAAATGGCAAAACAGCACACGGTGGAAATGATCGCATAAACAATCGCATGTTCCAGAACTATATCATGTCCACCTTTGACAATGGTTTGCACACCACTGAGAAATGCAAATAAGCAAGTTATAAGGATGAGCAAGCCATTGACGACATTGATAAGAGGTTCGATGTGCGCATAACCAAACTGAAACTGCTTGTCATCAGGCTTTGAAACGAGGTAGGCGGTATAAAGGCTTAAGCCTGTCATACCCATGCTGAGAAACGAAAACATGCCGTCAAGCAAAATGGCATTGGATCCGACATACAACCCATAGCCAATCCCCAAGCCAGCCAATACGACAGTTCCAGCCAGGGATAGTTTTAATGCCAAACGTTCTTTACTGATTTTACGGCAAATAGCCATACAATCCTCCTTATTTGAAAGTTGCTACATTCACCTTAGCACTAATTATAAACCAATGAAAAGAAATATATTTTCACTCAACATGCTGCAAGGAGCAGCCATTTAACGACTGCTAAATCATTACCCGAGATTATGAATTTATTGTGTCATTGAGCCAACCAACAAACTCTTTTTTACGCAAAGCGCTATTCAACACAGATTGCTGTTTGCCTTTTTTGAAAACCATTAAGGTTGGAACACCACGTATACGATACCTGCTCGCCAGAGCTTTATTCCGTTGGACATTTACACGCAAGAAGCGAAGCTGCTTTTTTTTCTCAGAGGCCACCTTTTCAAATATCGGCTTGAAAGAGTTGCATGGCGAGCAATTAGCTCCCCAAAAAGTCACAACGACAGGCTTAGGGCCTTTGATTAACATATCAAAGTTACCGGCATCAGCCTCTATCGGTTTGCCATCTAATACGGGTTTATTGCAATGTTCACACAGGACCGTATTCGACAAGGACTGGAGAGAAATGGACACCGACTTTTGACAATGAGGACATAAAACACTGATTAACTTCATGGGGCTTCCGGATGACTTATAGCACAGACTTTATGTGCACAAGGATACCAGAACCCCAATCATAGGATCACCTGTAAGACCGGAAATCATTACTGCTGAGCCGAACGCTGTAATTGCAACCGCTCTATATCATTGAAAAAATGAATCATTTTGGCACGGCTAACATTGTACTCGAAGTCTGTACCGTCACAGAATTCTCGGTTGTAAGCCTGCAAATCATAGTTTTTCAGCCTGATAAATTCACAGGTCGCATGCTCTTCACAAGCCTGATCACGCTCCTGCCTGAGTTGCGTCCAGTAAGTTGTAAAATGCCTCAGAGCATAATCCAACTGTTCATAGTTTTCCGCGGTGAGTTCCGGGCGCAAGATTTTCAGTTCTTGCTGTCGCTCATCGATGAACTCATCAAACGTTTCAGTCAGGCTATAGGTTGAGGAGTCATAGCACTCCCCTTGTATGTAGGTTGTTTTCTGTCCGGCCACATCTGTCACTGCTTCCTGCGACGTACAGGCGGAAACAAAGAATGTAAAGAATAAACTACTGTATAACTTCATAGCGCACCACAAGGAGTCAAGAACAGCATCAAAGTCCACACCTAATTATGAGCGAATTCTCTCAAAGCAAACGGCAGATCCCCAGTTAGTCTCAACACTGAGACTTTCTGGCCTGTACAAGTAAAACATAAACGAGATGAAATACCACACTAAAACCAAACACCCATATTTTTTTCTAACTTCTGGAAACGCACTTACGGAAAATCGACATTTTAGTCTGTATTGTATTCTTTACTGACTAATAACTCATTGATGGAGGCGGTATTTTAACATTTTGCTTACACTTATATTTATCTGGTTATACCAAGACTTATCTTGAGATAAGCCATTGTTTAGGTAAAGCAGCGCAACACCCATTTGTCGGTATAGCCATTTTTTGATTTGCTGTCCGCCTCTTCCGAGGCAGCAACAGAAGGAGCTTGAGATGAATGTTCAGGCCTTACCAATGCATCGCTTCATTGACCATCATGGTAATCTCGTCGATCAACTTCCCGCATGGGCCGATCAACCTACGTTGAAAGGGTTTTACTGCGATATGGTACTAACCCGCATCTATGATAACAAAGCAATTGCGCTACAACGTACCGGCAAGCTCGGTACCTACCCTTCACATTTGGGCTCCGAGGCCATCGGCATTGCCATCGGTCGGGCACTGAAAGCTGAAGATGTGTTTATTCCATACTATCGTGACATGCCTGCTATGTGGGCCCGTGGGATCAGTATGGAGAAAAACCTCCAATACTGGGGCGGTGACGAACGAGGCAGCGATTTTTCACCCGACGACAGTCATTGTCGTGATTTACCATTTTGTGTCCCAATTGCCACCCAGTGTACTCACGCTGTCGGTGTCGCTGCTGCATTAAAAATCCAGGGCAATCATCAGGCAGCACTGGTTACTTGCGGTGACGGCGCCACCTCCAAAGGCGACTTCCTCGAATCGTTAAACTGTGCCGGGGCCTGGAACATTCCGTTAGTCTTTGTGATCAACAACAACCAGTGGGCAATATCCGTCCCAAGATCAATTCAATGTGGGGCCGAGTTCCTCTCGGACAAAGCCAAAGGCGCCGGTCTTGAAGGACTAACGGTGGACGGTAACGATATTGTTGCTATGTACGACGCCGCCATTTCCAGCCTGGATAAAGCCAGAAAAGGCAAAGGCGCGACACTCATTGAGGCAATCAGCTATCGACTGAGCGATCATACAACCGCGGATGATGCCAGCCGCTACCGAAGCGAAGACGAATTGCAACAAGCCTGGGAGTTTGAACCCATCATTCGTTTGAAAAAATTCCTAATAAGCCAGAATTGGTGGTCTGAAGCGGATGACAAGCAATGGCAGGAACACTGCCGGGAACTGGTCGAAAAAGCGGTTGAGAAATACCGGTCATTAACGCCTCAGCCACCAGAATCTGCTTTTGACTTCCTCTATGAGTCTTTAGACAGCGATCTTCATAAGCAACGTGACTTAATTATCAACAAAGCTATGCGAATGCAGGGAGGTGATCGTGGCTGAATTATCACTACTAGAATCGGTCAATCTTGCCCTTCACCATGAGATGACCGAAGACTCCAATGTCATCGTATTAGGCGAAGATGTCGGTGACAACGGTGGCGTTTTCCGAGCAACCGTCGGATTAAAAGAGAAATTTGGTTGTAAACGCGTTATTGATTCTCCGTTGGCCGAGGCCCTGATTGGCGGTGTTACTGTCGGTATGGCCAGTCAGGGATTACGTCCAGTCGCCGAGTTCCAGTTCCAGGGCTTTGTTTTTCCGGCCATGGAACATCTCGTCTGCCATGCTGCCCGTATGCGCAATCGCACCAGGGGACGGCTCACCTGCCCTGCCGTTTTCAGGGCGCCATTTGGCGGTGGTATTCATGCGCCAGAGCATCACTCTGAAAGTGTAGAAGCGCTATTTGCCCATATACCTGGGCTAAAGGTTGTCATTCCGTCATCACCGCAACGCGCCTATGGTTTATTGCTAGCTTCCATTAGAAGCAATGACCCTGTGATGTTCTTTGAGCCTAAACGAATATACCGAACTGTAAAATCCGAAGTTACTGACGATGGCAAGGCATTACCTCTGGACACTTGCTTCACCCTAAGAAAAGGACGGGACATAACTTTGGTCACATGGGGAGCCTGCGTGGTTGAATCACTTCAGGCTGCCACAGAACTGTCACATCAGGGTATCGAAGTGGAAGTCATCGATGTCGCCTCAATCAAGCCTTTAGATATGGCAACCATCTATTCCTCCTTAGAAAAAACCGGCCGCTTGTTGGTTGTCCATGAAGCCGCCCAAACCTGTGGCGTCGGTGCCGAAATACTTGCCAGAACCGCCGAACATGCCATGTGTTTGCTTAAAGCGCCACCCAGACGTATTACCGGTATGGATACTGTGATGCCCTATTACCGCAACGAAGAGTACTTCATGGTTCAGGAAGAAGACATCATCAGGGCAGCGAAAGAGCTTACGGAGGGATGGAAATGAAGTCATTTACCTTGCCAGATCTGGGGGAAGGCCTCGCTGAGTCAGAAATCATTGAGTGGCATGTCGAGATAGGCGACACCGTTGAGCTTGATCAGGTTGTTCTGACAGTTGAAACAGCCAAAGCAACCGTGGAGGTACCGGCCCCATATAGCGGAACAATAATTAAACGGTTCGGCAATCCGGGAGATGTCGTCAGTATAGGTAGCCTGTTATTGGAAATAGAGGAATCATCCACTACAGCTCCTAAACCAAAGGAAACGAATCAAACAGAAGCCAAGCAAAAGAATGTCTCAACGAATGATGCCGCAACCGTTGTAGGTACAGTATCCAACCATGATCATGATGTGAATGTCGACGAATTTTGGATCGGCCAACACCAGCCAATCAAGCCAGCTGATAGCCTAACCGCCATGCCGTCAGCACGCTTACTGGCTAAAAAACTAGGAGTTGATTTGAATGATGTTACCGGCAGCGGACCTAGCGGTGTTATTCTCGACACCGATGTCTACAATGCCTGTGACAAGCAACTCCCCGGTACAGAGGTGCTAAAGGGAGCTCGAAGAACCATGGTACGTACCATGGCAGAATCACACCACAACGTTGCCTCAGTGACGATCACTGAAGAGGCCATGCTTGAAAATTGGAGCCCTGGTGAAGACATCACCAGCCGCTTGGTCTTGGCAATCATAGAAGCTTGCCATCAGGAACCCGCTCTCAATGCTTGGTTTGATGCCGAGACAATGACCCGTTGTGTTCACAGTACCGTGAACATCGGTATCGCCGTTGATAGCCCCCATGGCCTGTATGTCCCCGTTCTTCGCAATGCCGATGAATACAGCGCGCGTGGGATCCGGCAATGGGTCGATCGAACCGTTACGGGAATTAAGGAGAGAAAGATTGGCCGTGAACAGCTTCAGCATGCCACTATCACATTGACTAATTTCGGGGCGATCGCCGGTATTTTTGCCACTCCTGTTGTTTCCCCTCCTCAAGTAGCTATCGTCGGGGCCGGCCGTATTATCGAAAAACTCATTCTACGTGATGATCAGCCCGTTTCAATAAAGATAATGCCACTTTCAATGACCTTCGATCACCGGGCCTGTACCGGTGGCGAAGCTGCTCGATTTATGAAGATCCTTGTCAACCACTTACAGCAAGGGAGCAGTTAACCTAATCAATGGTAGCTTCTCCAATAACAAAAGTGCCAGCTCGAAAGCTGGCACTTTTTGACTAACCGTTATAACAGTACAGAGGTCGATTAATCTTCCTTCGCTGGGTCAACCGGCTTTTTCTTTTTAGGAACGAATACGTTATCACCCACCGCCATGTTATCGTAGAAGCGTTTATCCATTTTCTTCTTCGGTTTGGCAGAATCTGTTTTCTTCGCAACAGGTTTCTTGCTGGTAGGCTTCTTCTTAACAAACTTTTTCTTCGGTGCCGGTTTCAAACCTTTAAATTTACCTTCCAGGCCTTCGATGGTACTGAAGCTGATCTCTTGCTTGAGGAAAGCTTCAACATTCTTAAAGCTCTTCCAGTCTTTAGGACCGACCAGTGAAATCGCATCACCTTTGTTACCCGCACGACCAGTACGGCCAATACGGTGAACATATTCCTCGGCATGCTTTGGCATATCAAAGTTAATTACATGGGATACTTTGTCGATATCGAGGCCACGAGAGGCAACATCTGTCGTCACAAGGATCTTATGGCAGTCACGCTCAAACTGACTCATGATGCTGTTTCGCTGAGTCTGATTCAGGTTACCGCTCAATGCGACAGCTTTCATCTTGCGTTCATTCAGCTCTTTGGTCAGGCGATCAGTGTCCGCACGTGTTGCGGTAAAGATAATCACCTGATTGTAGTCTTCTGTTTCCAGCACTTTATCAAGCAACGCCTGCTTGTGATCTAAATGATCGCACAAGATAAAGCGCTGAGTAATATCTGTATGCTCTTCAGCTGAGTGACCAATAGAAATGCGCTTCGGAGCATTCAGCATATCCGAGGCAATATCAATAACATCAGCGTGATCCAGTGTAGCCGAGAACATCAAAGTTTGACGGCGGCGATGGCTGGCAGCTTCATGAATTCGGCGTAGCTGCGCTTCAAAACCCAGGTCCAGCATACGATCCGCTTCATCAAGGATCAGCATTTCAAGTCCATCAAGATGAGTACTGCGGTGTTCCAGATGATCAGCCAATCGACCGGGAGTCGCGATCACAAACATTGGGTCATTACGAAGTGCTTTTACCTGATCGTTGAAGTTCTCACCGCCTACAATCAGCGTACCATCATAGGGTGTACCCGCATTCAGTGTACGTAATTGAGCAAATACCTGCTTGGCAAGCTCACGCGTCGGGGTCAGTACCAAAACGCGCGGATCGCGTCTTGTGAAAGGCTTGCTGCGGTACATACGCTGCATAGCCGGAAGCAAGAAAGCCAGTGTTTTACCGGAGCCCGTCTTCGACGAAGCCAACACATCCTTACCCAGGATGCCAACAGGAATAGCCGTTTGTTGAATTTCAGTTGGTTTATTGAACGCCAGGTGATTCAGTTTCTTAAGTAGGCGCTGGTCTAATCCAAGGTCTTTAAAATGCAAAATGGTGCTCCGGTAAAATGCTCAGTGCTGAGCAGATAATTATTACAGCTCTACTTTACGTGAGCCAACTCACACTAAGGTAGAAAATGTTAGCCGAGGATTATATCACAATTATTGATGCTGACATCTACTTAAAACGCTGTATTTTTTGTTATTCAAGAACGGGATACTGATACTAAGACTTCCTTGGATATTGCTGCTCGTAACGGGTGCCGACAAATGATAAAGCAACATACTCATCAATATCCGGACGCTGGAGGAACTCTTCAAACTGAAGACGGGCAACTGGACAATCTATAAGCGCAGCATAACCTGATGATGAATTATAAAAACACAACGGAGAGTTATTTCGCATGTGGATAAAGCCTACACTCTCCTCGCCGTATGAGTGATAATCTTCAAACTGTTCAAGGTATTTCGTGAAGCCTGCTATCAACCGCTGTTGGTGTAATGCTGTTACACCTTCATCTAACGCCACTGTGTGCATATCTTATCCTTGTATAACTCGTCCGTAAGTACTTAAATATTATCGCCTTCAACTCCACCAGCATAGTACTTGGTTAACGTATTATGAAATTTGATGGGACTAATCTATCAATATCTCATTAATTACACACTGTTGTTTCCGAAAACAATAAAACAGTGTATTATTTGATTGTTACCTCTCTCCGGATAAGGGATTACCCTCAATGACAGTAAACAAAGACAAGACATTGCCATTAATCCTTGCCATTGTCATAAGCTCGACAATCGTTTGGTCTGGAATTAATCCGGCTTTTCCTGAAGTATGGATCGCAGAGATTGTTCCGATCATCTTAATTTTCTTACCATTACTGATTACCTACAAACACTTCAGGTTCTCAAACGCAGCATACCTGTTTATGTCTTGCTGGCTGATACTGCACACAGTTGGCGCGCATTATACTTTCGCCAATGTACCCTTTGAGTGGTTTAGCGAACTGATTGGCTCCGAGAGAAATCACTTCGATCGCTTTGCCCATTTCTCTATTGGATTCTACGCCTACCCGATAGCTGAATATCTCTCACGCAAAGGCCACTGTTCTCCGTTTCTTGCCGGATTATTTGGCCTATGCGCAATAATGGCTATTGCTGCCGGTTACGAGATCATCGAGTGGTGGTACGCTGTACTGGCAGGTGGAGAGGCTGGCATCGAGTTTTTGGGTTCACAAGGCGATATCTGGGATGCTCAGCAAGATATGCTCGCTGATACCCTTGGCGCTGTCACAAGCCTGGCTTTTTTCTTCTACAACAAGCCATACCAAGTCAATAGAAACTCCTGAACAGCAAAAGGCCGCTGAATCTCTTCAGCGGCCTAATCTAGATCATAACAAGATTGCTCTATATCGATTATGCATCTGGGTAACCTGTTGGGTTATTAGATTGCCAGCGCCAGAGATCCGCTGTCATATCTTCAATCGTCCGGCTTGCCTCCCAGTGAAGCTCAATCTTCGCTTTACTCGGATCCGCCCAACATTCAGCAATATCACCCGCCCTGCGAGGTGCTACTTGATAGGCAACATCTACCCCTGCCGCTTTAGAGAAAGCATCAACCATCTGCAAAACACTAAGCCCATTGCCTGTACCTAAGTTATAGATATGCAGACCTGCCTTTTTTCCTCTATAGTTCAGCGCAGCCAAATGCCCATCAGCCAAGTCAAGAACATGAATATAATCACGAACGCCGGTACCATCAACTGTCGGATAATCATTCCCAAACACGGATAAATACTCACGACGACCCACCGCAACCTGGGCGATAAACGGCATCAGGTTATTTGGAATGCCTTGTGGGTCTTCACCCATTTCACCAGATTGATGGGAACCAACAGGATTAAAATAGCGCAACAAGGTGACACTCATTTCCGGATGGGCTTTTTGAATGTCAGCCAAGCATTCTTCTACCATCAGCTTACTACGCCCATACGGATTTGTTGCGCTCGTCGGGAAATCTTCAGTAATAGGCACTGTTGCCGGATCACCATAAACCGTTGCCGAAGAACTGAAAATCAAGCTATTTACACCAGCCGTTCTCATTGCCTCAACAAGAACCAGGGTGCCATGAACATTGTTATCATAGTATTCCAGCGGCTTTTCAACAGACTCACCAACCGCTTTCAAGCCGGCAAAATGAATCACTGACTCGACATTTTCTTTTGCCAGGACACTGTCCAAGAAGGCACGGTCACGAATGTCACCTTCATAAAAAGCAGGCTGAACTCCTGTCAGTTTTTCTATCCTGGCTAATACCGTTTTCTTACTGTTATAGAGATTATCAACAATAATCGGTGACACACCTGCTTCAATCATCTGTACGCAGGTATGGCTACCTATATAACCCATTCCGCCAGTTACTAAAACACGCATGGTGTCTCCCTGTGATAAATCACATTAGTAAATTCTTAACTGTTCTATTTAGCTATAGTACATTTTTCAGGCATAACAACAATGTGTATACTAATAATTACATTTATATAGCTCTGATATTGAAGACAAATCACCTAGTTCATTCCTAATTTCTAGCAATTTAAACTCAATGGCAGAAGGAATAATTTGAAGAAGACTCTTTAAATAAAACAATGTAAAATTAACTTTTCTCAGCATGGCATTCACTAATGACTAAATTCACAAGCTCCACAGTTCTTCGCCAGCTTGTAGCCCTTAGCTTCCTGCTATTTACGTTAACAGGCTGTGAGATAGTTGGTTGGAAAGCAGAACAGGATAAACTTTCCCTTCAGGAAGCGGGCTACACGGAACACTTTCTCACTCTTGCCGACGGCGGCAAAATGAAATATTGGGTCGGAGGGAACGGAAAGCCTTTGCTGCTTCTCCATGGCTTTGGCGGCACGGCCATATCAACATGGAAAAAGGAGATGCTAGAGCTAAACAAAGACTACATGGTAATTGCGCCTGATCTTGCTTGGTTCGGCGACTCGCACAGTAACGGTACACCTAACCTCACGACCCAAACCGATGCCGTATGGCAGATCATTGATTCGTTGAACGTTGAAAAAATCAATGTTGCTGGTATCTCCTATGGTGGCTTTGTTACTTACAATATGATGCTGTCACCAGAGCGAATTGATAAATCAGTCATCATCGCCAGCCCCGGGCCTCTTTTCAATGATGATGATTTAAGTCAGCTCTGTATGCGTGCAAATGTCGAGAAACCGGAGGACTTGTTTGTACCGCAAAATAGCAATGAAGTTCGCCGTTTATTTGACTATGTGTTTGTTGATAAAAAACGTATGCCAGACTTTGTTGCCGACCAGATTTACCTCAGCTATTTCGCACCATGGCGAAGTGAGAAAAAACAGCTAATTCAGAGCCTTGTTAGTGACAGAGAACGGATCAGCAAATACCCAGCAAATAAACTGCCACAAAGCATGTTAATTTGGGGCGACAGTGACCAGATTTTCCCCCTTGATAACGGAATTAAACTCAGCGAGTACATGAATTCATCGCTGGTTGTGATCCCCAATACCGGTCACGGTGTTACTAACGAGCAACCAGAACTGGTAACTAAACTGTTGAAATCATTCTTATCCTAAATCAAGTCGCAGTGGGATAGTAAACTATCAAGATGAGTATTATGAAAACTAGAACGTTATGCCAGTGGAAATGTTTCTCTGTTGAACAGGCGACACACAGCTTACCAGATGGCCGACAGATTAACTTTACAACGGTTAAGCACCCCGGAGCTGTAGTGATTGTACCGGTAACAAATAACGGCAAGCTTGTTATGGTTCGCCAGTACCGGCCGGCAATTCAAAAATGGATTCTGGAGTTTCCTGCTGGGACTCTCGAAAGTCAGGAAGACATCCTTTCCTGTGCAAAACGAGAACTGGCCGAAGAAGTTCAGCTTAAAGCAGAGCAGTGGCAAGACCTGGGTGAGTTGCTGCCTGTCCCCGGCTTCTGTGATGAAGTCCAATACCTCTTCTTTGCCAAAGGACTAACAGAGTGCACTGGCGAACTAGATGATGATGAAATCATTGAAGTTATCACCCTCTCCGTTAATGATTTTGAAATGAAAGTAGCCAGTGGCGAAATACAAGACGCCAAAACACTCTCAACCTTTTTCAAGGCACGTATGCTGAAATTACTCTAAGTGCTGGAGTGACTCTTCGTAACGGCAGGATTTCAGAGCATGGAATACTTTGTTACTAATTCGGTATTTCCTGGTAACACAAACACTCGAAATTGAATGTAAGTTATGGCATCTTGCCCATCAACTAACGAGGACAACTCTGATGGACAAACTCTTTTCGGTACTCAATAAAGCGGCAGCCCTGCTCGCGATGCTAATGTTTGTTGCTGGCGGCGGTATGGCGCTATTTGTCATGTTCTATGGCAATTAATACAGCCTACGCCACACAGCCACCAAGCAAACAGGCAAGCTCTTTAGCAAACGGTAACGCCTGACATTGTGTCAGGCGTTACCGTGATACATCGCGCCTAAGGTCTTCTTAGGAATTGACTACATTCGCATACCGCCATCAACTTCAAGTATCCGACCGGTGTAATAATCATTTTCCAGAATGTATTTCACCGCATGCGCAATCTCACTTGCTTCTCCCATCCTGCCGACCGGGACCATTTTCTTCAGTCGCTCGATGGCCTCCGGCTTTAACTGATCTGCCATCGCTGTCTGCACAATCCCGGGAGCAACTGCTGCTGCACGAATACCATACCTTCCAAGCTCTTTCGCCCAGCACACTGCCATGGTTGCGACAGCGGCTTTTGAGGCCGAATAATTAGTCTGACCGATATTACCGGCTCGGGAGACACTTGAGATGTTAATGATTGCTCCTTGGCTATCGGAAGCAATCATCTGTAATGCAGCCTCTCGACCACACAAGAAAGTCCCCGTCACGTTCACATCCATCACAGTCTTGAATTGCTCCAGTGACATCTTGCTGATCTCACCTTCTTTTTGCTTAACCAGTAAGCCATCGCGTAACACCCCGGCGTTATTGACCAACCCATTTAGCTGACCAAAATCATCAATTACACTCAAGAAAACGTCTTCAACATCCTTCTCGCTGGTGACATCGGCTGTATATATCAACGCTTTGGTACTGAGCATCTGGCACTGCGACTGGGTTTGCTTCAAGCCATCTTCATTGACATCAATAAGAGCCAGTTCCGCACCAGCCTGTGCCAAAGTAACCGCCATCATTTGGCCAAGCCCCTGCCCGGCCCCTGTAATTGCAATGACACTCTGCTTCAAATCCATATGTCTGCCTCCCCGAATAGAATTTAGGCTCAATCGTTACTTTTCTTGTCACGGTAGAACTCAAACATGCTTGAGAAATCCAGTAACTCATTACCTTTTGCGATATGAAGTGCATAAAGGTTTCTGGCCAAAGCCCCCATCGGAATAGCCGACTGACTATGCAGGGCAGCATCCATCCCTAAACCAAGATCTTTCAGCATTAACTTACTCATAAAGCCCGGTTGATAAGCGTTGCTAGCAGGCACCTTATCCATCACCCCCGGGCAAGGGTTGTACAACTCCAGTGCCCAATTTCGCCCAGAGCTCTGTAGCATTATCTCTGACAGAACTTTGGGATCGAGGCCGTTATCAATGCCCAGGCTTAATGCTTCACACGTCCCCGACATCAAAATACCTAACATCAGGTTATTGCATATTTTGGCCATTTGTCCGTCACCGGCCTTACCCGCATGGAAGATGTTCTTTCCGACATGTTTAAGAGTCTCTTGCGCTTTCTCAAATCCGCTGTCAGTACCGCCAACAATAAACGTCAGTGTTGCAGCTTGTGCTCCGGCGACACCACCGGAAACAGGGGCATCAACAAACTCGAATCCCTTCTTTGCAGCCTCTGCGGCCACGATACGAGCCGACTCAGGATCGATTGTCGAAGAGTCAATCAGGAAAGTATCATCATCAACAAGGTTGAGCAGCCCGACGCCTCCATGATGATCGCCAAGATAGACAGCCCTAACATGTTCACCGGCAGGAAGCATCGTAATAACAATGTTTACTCCCTTTACCACCTCTTCAGGAGACGAAGCAACAAAGGCACCGTGGCTTTCAAGCTTTTTTGCCGCCTCGGTATTCAAATCATAAACTCTTACGTTACAACCAGCTTTCAATAGATTTTGAGCCATTGGGTTGCCCATGTTACCCAACCCGATAAACGCGATGGTGCTCATGATAAACCTCCTGCGTAATAGAGATAATGTTGGTTAGTTCATTGTTAATGATTGACCTAATGTGGCCAGAGGATTCTCAGATTCATCCCAAAGCGGGGTAAACAAGGAGTCAATGACACTTTGGTCGACTTCACTCAAAGTTGTATAAAGCCAATCTGGTTGACCGCATTTATCTATCAACCTTGCCCTGACTCCCTCTTGAAACTCACCAAGTAAACCGCAATGCACAGATAGACTTAATTCAAGCCGAAAACACTCTTCAAGCGACAAGTGGTGATATTGAGTCAACTGACGAAAGCAAATATTGGCCGTAATTGGACTGCCTTCCTCAAGCGTTCTTTTTGCTCTTTCCAGCCAACGGTTATCTCCTTCAATCGACATGATATGGCGGGAGATATCAACCAAATCATCCGCTTTACAGGCGAGCTGAATCTGAGAAAAATAAGGACAGAGATGACTAACCGGACGGTGTGGTTCTGCGGTATCGGCAAAGCCAGTCAACATCTCTGTGACCAACTCCTTGTTGAACGTCAAATCACCATCTGCATCTTTGTTACCTTTGACCCAATTGCTACCCTGTAACTTCTCAAGCACTGACTGCTTCTGTTCGGGTATTAGCATATGATCCGACATCCCTAATTCAAGCGCATCAGTAGCGTTGATTTGGGCGCCGGTAAGCCCAAGAAACATACCAATACCGTCAGGAAGTTTGTTCAGAAACCAGGTTCCGCCAACATCCGGATATAGCCCGATACTTATCTCTGGCATGGCCAACCTGGAGGTGGGCGTCGTGACTCTATGGCTAGCCCCCATATAGAGGCCCATACCGCCACCCATTATTATTCCCTCACCCCACACTATCACCGGTTTGCTATAACGATGGATTAAATAATCGCAGCCGTATTCAACCGTAAAGTACTCTGTCAGAAATTGCTTTGTCGCTTCGGCCTGATCTTCTCTCTCTGACGCAGCACGCATCATGTTATACATGGTGCGAACATCACCTCCGGCGCAAAACGCCTTCTCACCAACACCATGCAGAAAGACGCACACAATACGTTCGTCGTCTTCCCATTCATCCAGCTTTGCTTTCAGTTGCTTGAGCATGTCCAGTGTCAGCGCATTGAGCGAGGCTGGGTTGTCTAGTTCCACTACCCCAATCTTGTTCCCATCAACACAATCAAGCTCACTGCAGTTCACTTTGCCAACCATTATCTACCTCATTATTTTGATTACTTATTCTTCCATTGGGGCGAACGCTTTTCCAAAAAAGCCTTCACACCTTCGGCTTGATCTTCGGTATCAAACAACTGAACAAACAATTCACGCTCTTTCATCAGGCCATGTTGCAATGGCGCTATCCGACAGTTCTGAATCAGCTTCTTACAAGCCGCCACAGATGAAGGAGACTGATTAGCTACAGAATTAGCCAGCTTCATGGCATTCTCGAGCCCCTGCCCCGACGCCACGACTTCTTCAACCAAGCCAATTTCAAACCCCCGAGAGGCGCTAACCCGCTCCCCGCACAAGATCATTCGTTTCGCCCAACCGTCTCCCACCAGCCAGGTCAGATTCTGAGTACCTCCGGCACATGGCAGCAAACCTACCTTAGCTTCAGGCAATGCCATTTCGACATGGGCCTCGGCAATTCGAATATCGCAAGCCAGTGCAACTTCTAATCCGCCTCCCATGGCAAAGCCATTGATTGCCGCGATGGATACCCCTCGAAAAGCTGACAAAGTCTCAAAAGCTATCCCAAAGCACTGAGCCATTTCAACTGCGACGGCTTTATCACCATCGGCGAATAATTTCAGATCAGCGCCGGCAGAAAAGAACTTCTCGCCCTGCCCGGTTATCACCAAGGCATAGATATGTTTATCTTTGTTCAATATCTCGATTATCTTTCTGAGCTGAACAAGACTCTCTGCCGTCCAGGTGTTCGCCGGAGGGTTATTCATGGTAAGCACGGCGACATGGCCGTCAATGTCGACTAATATCGCGTTGTTGTCTGACATAATGGCTTCCTTTATCTCTGTTGGCTTGGTCTATCCAAGTTCAAATTAAAGTAGCTCGGTTCCTTCTTTCAGTACCCGCCGTGAAATAATGAGCCTCATGATCTCATTGGTTCCTTCTAGGATTTGATGGACTCTCACATCACGGAAATGGCGTTCCAGCGAATACTCTTTGATGTAGCCATATCCACCGTAAAGTTGCAGTGCCTGATCGCAAACCTTGAAACCAATATCTGTCGCAAACCGCTTCGCCATCGCGCAGTATGCTGTCGCTTCGGGATCTTTTCGGTCTAGCTTGGTTGAGGCATAACGAACCAACTGCCTGGCTGCGACCAATTCTGTAGCCATATCTGCAAGCTTGAACTGAACCGACTGAAATTGAGACAGTGACTGGCCAAATTGCTGCCGCTCGATCACATATTGCTTTGCCTGATTAAGGGCATGCTGGGCCGTACCTAGCGAGCAAGATGCAATGTTTATCCGTCCGCCATCTAACCCCTTCATCGCAAATTTGAAGCCTCCTCCCTCACTACCGAGCAAGTTAATTGCAGGGACTTCAACATTTTCGAATGTCACAGCGCGGGTTGGCTGGCTGTTCCAACCCATTTTGGGCTCTTTTCTTCCGTAGCTGATCCCGGAAGCCTCCGCCGATACAATAAAGGCCGAAATGCCACTTGCTCCAGTCGCTTTCGAACTATCACCGCCAGTTCTTGCCATTACGACAAGCACATCTGTTTCACCTGCGCCGGAGATAAAAGCCTTGGCTCCGTTAAGCACATAACTATCACCTTTCTTAACAGCCGTTGTGGTTAGTGATGCTGCATCAGATCCGGCATTGGCCTCGGTCAGACAATAAGAAGCCAACCATTCTCCCGTCAGTAATTTCGGACAAAACGCCGCCTTTGCCTGCTCGGTAGCAAACGAGGCAATCATCCAGCTAACCATGTTATGAATGGTCATAAAGGCCGTGGTTGAGGTGCAGCCCATCGAAAGCTGCTCGAAGATAATAGAGGCATCCAGACGACTTAGCCCTAACCCTCCCTGCTCTTCCGGCACRTATAGACTCAGAAAGCCTAGTTCACCCGCTTCTCTTAGCACCTCTTTGGGAAATATCTGCTTTTCATCCCATTCAGCCGCCTGTGGCGCCAAACGTTCATTGGCAAACTGACGGGTAGTTTCAGCAAAAGCACGTTGTTCTTCATTGAGTTCAAAATCCATCTTCGTCTCCCTTAGCGTTGGTAAATCAACGTAGGTGGATCGTCAAATTTGGTCCGGTTGGAATATCATCATCAAACCACCGAGAGGTGACTGTTTTTGTCTCAGTGTAAAAACGAACAGCCTGCTTGCCATACGCATGCAGATCACCGTAAAAACTCCCTCGCCAACCGGTAAAAGAGAAGAAAGGTAACGGCACCGGAATAGGTACATTAATACCGACCTGACCGACTTCAATTTCATGCTGATACTTGCGAGCTGCAGCCCCGCAAGCGGTAAAGATTGATGTGCCGTTGCCATACGGATTGGCATTGACAAGATCAATAGCCTCTTCCAACGTATCGACTTCAACACAGAGCAATACCGGACCAAAAATCTCTTCCTGATAGACAGACATTGACGTTTGAACACTACTGAATAGTGTCGGTGCAACCCAATTGCCATCGGGATAGCCTTCAACCTCACAGTGGCTACCGTCCAGCTCACAGACAGCACCTTGATCTTTACCCTCGCGGATCAGACGTAAAACACGATCTTTGGCTTTTTGGCTGATCAAAGGGCCATAGCCGGCATTTTCGTCATCCCAAGCCCCGGGCCGGATCTTTGCCATAGCCTGTTTTAACTCTGGTATCCATTCCTTGGTACCATCAACCAGTACCGCAACAGAAATTGCCATACATCGCTGGCCGGCAGCACCAACCGATGAACCCACCAGGTTATTAATTACCTGCTCTTTGTTGGCATCCGGCATCACAACCATATGGTTTTTTGCCCCGGCAAACGCTTGAACACGTTTGAGGTGATGAGTCCCTGTCTGGTAGATATGACGGGCAACTGGCACCGAGCCAACAAAAGAGATCGTTCTAATCTGAGGATGTACCAGCAAATAGTCCACCTGCTCCCGTTGGCCATGAACAATTTGCAACACGCCTTTAGGTGCACCGGCTTGCTCAAACAGCTCTGCTAAGCGAATGGAAGTCAGCGGCACCTGATCGGAAGGTTTCAGTACAAAAGTATTACCTGCGGCTATGGCCATCGGGAACATCCATAACGGTATCATCGCCGGAAAGTTAAATGGGGTTACCCCGCAACACACGCCCAATGGTTGCATGATCGAATAAGTATCGATCTCTTTGGCGACGTTCTCGACCGTTTCCCCCATCATGAGGCTGGCGATATTGGCAGCCTGCTCAACCACTTCAATCCCACGCCAGACATCCCCTTTGGCATCGGCAAATATCTTTCCTGTTTCACTGGAAAGCAACGTGGCTATTTCATCATGATGGGTTTTCAGCAATTGCTGATAGTTCAGCATTAACCGGGCACGTTCCGGTACCGGCACCTCTTTCCAGGATTTGAAAGTCTCGTAAGCGCTGGATATGGCCTCTTCAATTTCATCTTCTGTCGCACAAGGTAGCTTGGCTATAACACTGTTATCTGCCGGGTTGGTAACGTCTACCCATTGCAGTGATTGCGACTGACGGAACTCACCATCAATATATAAAGGAACATGTTGGGTCATAATTGCTCCTCAGGGTTTATCACCCTGTATAAATAGAAGGGAAAATTCGTGAATAATATTTTTCATACACAAAGTGTACTAACCAGAGTTCGCTGGAACTTCAATAGCTATGGCCGTCGCTTCACCTCCCCCTATACATAGCGAAGCAATGCCTTTCAATGTCTGCTTTTTCGGCTTGGCTTGTTGCTTGTTGTTCAGAGCATGAATTAAGGTAACGAGAATTCTCGCACCACTTGCTCCTATTGGATGACCAAGTGCGCAAGCTCCTCCGTGAACATTAACCTTTACCGGATCTAGCTCCAGCTCACGAACGGCTATCTGGGTAACAACAGCAAAGGCCTCATTAATTTCCCACAAATCGACATCATCGACGAACCATTCAAGTTCGGAAAGTAATTTGCGGATGGCATAAACAGGTGCTGTTGTAAAATCAGCTGGCCGCTGTGCATATGTCGCGTGCCCTTTGATGATGGCAAGCGGCGCAAGCCCTTGCTGGCTGGCCTGCTCGGCATCCATCACCAACAGAGCTGCCGCGCCATCAGAAATTGAGCTGGAATTGGCTGCGGTAACACTTCCGTCTTTGGCAAAAGCCGGCTTGAGTACAGGGAACTTCTTGATGTCTATTTCGCCAGGATGCTCATCTAGAGAAACCAAGGTGACTCCGTGTTTACTTTCTTTCTTAACGGATACTATTTCTTGGTCAAACATCTGCTGTTGCTGCGCAGCAACAGCCCGTTCAACAGACATAGCTGCCCATTGGTCCATCTCTTCGCGGGAAAACTCAAATTTATCTGCTACCTGCTGAGCATAAACACCCATTAAGTGTCCGTCATAGGCATCTTGCAGGCCATCAAGAAACATATGGTCGTAAACAGTGTGATGACCTAATCGCATTCCGCTGCGAGCTTCTTTTTGCAAATACGGTGCATTGGTCATGCTTTCCATTCCACCCGCGATAATGGCTTTGGCGCTGCCAGCACGGATTAAGTCATTCGCGAGCATGACAGATTTCATCCCGGACCCGCAGACCTTATTTATGGTGGTACAGCCAACCGAATGTGGCAGCCCGGCGCCGAGAGCGGCCTGCCTTGCCGGAGCCTGACCGCATCCGGCAGGTAACACACACCCCATGTAAACTTCATCAATCTCTGACGGAGTGATTGCTGCCTCTTCGAGCACAGCTTGAATAGCAAACTGCCCCAATTCCGGTGCCGAGAATGAAGAAAATTGCCCCTGAAAGCTTCCGAGAGCGGTACGGCGTGCTGCGACAATCCAAACGTTTTTTTCCATTACTTCGCCCTCTTTGAAGACAGCAATAACAGTGAAAACTGAAACCCTTTGATAATAGTCAGAGCCGGCTCAATTTCTTGACGTTTACGTAAGCATAGCACTAACATTTACGTAAACGTTAAGAAACAAACTGATCACACTTGTAATTCTGTTGGCAACCCGATGTACAGCATAATTGCCAAATGTAGTCGCAGGCTGAGTTCAACATGTCAGTCCAGACTGTTGCCGGACCTCACCATATTGTGAGTCCGCGCCTTGAGGAGGCTGTAAAGTGGAGACTTTTAAAATCAGTGACTTAGCGAAAGAGTTCGACATCACAACCCGAAGTATTCGGTTTTATGAAGATGTCGGCCTGCTACACCCATCCAGAAACGGCAATACCCGGGTCTACAAACGCCGGGACAAAATCAGGCTCAAGCTGATTTTACGAGGAAAGCGGCTAGGTTTTTCATTGGCTGAAATTCGCGAACTGTTCGAACTCTATGACACCAACCAGAGCCACACCCAGCTCAATGAGATGCTAAGGATCATTGACGATAAGCAGGCCATTTTGAAGCGCCAGCTTGATGACATCAATGTCGTGCTAAATGAGCTCCAGATTGCCAAAGCCCGTTGCCATCAGGCCCTGAACAACTCGGACACACACTGAATACGACCATTTCGATATCGAAATTACAGCTGTTCATCACAACTTGGTTAACCGGAGATGTTATGAAAGATCTGTTCACGCCCCTCAATTTTGGCCTTGACGACACCCTCGACATGCTCCGCGAGCAGGTAAACAATTTTGCCAACGAGGCCATTGCTCCTCTGGCAGCACAAGCGGATCAGGACAATCAATTTCCCAACCAGCTTTGGCCTCTGATGGGCGAAATGGGGCTACTCGGTGTCACCGTGAGTGAAGAGTATGGCGGTGCGAACATGGGCTATCTCGCCCATGTTATTGCCATGGAAGAAATTAGCCGGGCATCTGCTTCTGTGGGTTTGAGCTATGGAGCGCACTCGAATCTCTGTGTCAATCAAATCTATCGCAACGGAAACTCTGAACAAAGAGCCAAATACCTGCCGCCGCTAATTACGGGCGAACATGTGGGAGCCCTGGCGATGAGTGAACCCAATGCGGGCTCAGATGTTGTCAGCATGCAGTTGAAGGCCGAGCGACACGGGGACAGTTTCGTCCTCAATGGCAGTAAAATGTGGATCACCAACGGCCCTGATGCAGAGACCTTTGTCGTCTACGCCAAAACAGAGCCAGAGTCCGGTTCACATGGGATTTCAGCATTCATTATTGAACGTGATTTTGCAGGTTTTAGTCATGCACAAAAGCTCGACAAACTTGGGATGCGTGGCTCCAACACCTGTGAACTGGTGTTCCATGACTGTGTCGTGCCGGCCGAGAACCTCCTTGGCGAACTCAACAAAGGAGTTAACGTCTTAATGAGCGGGCTGGACTATGAACGCGTCGTTCTTGCCGCCGGCCCCTTGGGGATCATGCGGGCCTGTCTCGATCTTGTCATACCCTACATCCATGACCGCAAGCAGTTTGGCCAGTCTATTGGGGAGTTCCAGTTGGTTCAGGCCAAAGTTGCAGATATGTACACCCGTACCAATGCGGCACGTGCCTATGTTTATGCCGTTGCTGCGGCCTGTGATCGGGGCGAAAGCACACGAAAAGATGCTGCAGGCGCCATTTTGTACAGTGCCGAACTGGCCACCCAGTTGGCATTGGACGCCATTCAACTACTCGGCGGAAACGGGTATATCAATGAGTTCCCCGCCGGGCGCCTTCTCAGGGATGCCAAATTATATGAAATCGGTGCCGGCACCTCTGAAATTCGCCGCATGCTGATCGGCAGAGAACTGTTCGAGGAATCTAATTAAGGACACGGCTTAATGGCAATTATTCAGACACATATTCATGCCAATGAACCCCAGTTCAAGCAAAACAAGCAGAGTATGGCCGAGCTGGTTGACGAGCTTCATAGCCATGTCCACCTCTTGCTGCAAGGCGGTGGCGAGCAGGCAAAAGCTCGACAAAAGGCGAAAGGRAAACTTCCGGTACGGGAGCGGATTGACGCGGTACTCGATCCCGGTAGCCCTTTCCTTGAAATCGGACAATTTGCAGCCTGGCAGGTCTATGACGAAGAAATCCCTTGTGCAGGTGTCGTGGCAGGCATTGGCAGGGTGGAAGGTGTTGAGTGCATGATTATCGGCAATGATCCCACCGTCAAAGGCGGCACCTATTACCCACTCACCGTTAAGAAACACCTGCGAGCACAAGAAATTGCCGAACGCTGCCATCTTCCCTGCATTTACCTGGTGGACTCCGGTGGGGCCAACCTGCCTCATCAGGCTGAAGTTTTTCCAGATCGGGACCACTTTGGCCGAATCTTTTTCAATCAGGCTCGGATGTCTGCCAAGGGGATCCCGCAAATTGCTGTGGTACTGGGCTTATGTACTGCAGGTGGAGCCTATGTACCGGCCATGGCCGATGTTTCAATTATCGTTAAAGAGCAAGGCACAATTTTTCTGGCAGGCCCCCCACTGGTAAAAGCCGCTACAGGTGAAATTGTCTCGGCCGAAGAACTTGGTGGTGCAGATGTTCACTGCAAAACATCAGGTGTTGCCGATTATTTTGCCCAAAATGAGCATCATGCTTTTGATCTGACCCGGCAAGCAATAGCAAGCTGTCACATTGAAGCTCAACCCAAAGCCGAATGTTCAATAGAAAATCAGCCGTTGCCGCCACGTTACCCTGCCGATGAGCTTTTTGGTATTGTCGGCACTGATCTGAGAAAACCCATCGACATCAAGGAAGTGATCGCACGCATCGTTGATGACTCTGCCTTTGATGAGTTCAAAGCCTTATATGGAGACACTCTGGTCTGCGGTTTCGCGAGGCTATTTGGCCACCCTATCGGCATCGTTGCCAACAACGGGATCTTGTTTTCGGAATCGGCCCAGAAAGGCGCCCACTTCATCGAACTTTGTGCCAAAAGAAAAATCCCCCTGCTATTTCTCCAGAATATAACTGGCTTTATGGTCGGCAAGAAATATGAATCTGAAGGGATAGCCAAACATGGGGCCAAGATGGTGATGGCTGTGGCTTGCGCCGACGTACCCAAATTTACCGTGATCATTGGCGGCTCTTACGGGGCCGGTAACTACGGCATGTGCGGCAGAGCCTATAACCCAACTATGATGTGGATGTGGCCCAATGCCCGTATATCCGTCATGGGGGGTGATCAAGCAGCAGGTGTTATGGCCCAGGTCACTCGCGATATCAAAGAGCGCAAAGGCCAACCTTGGACAGACGAAGAAGAAGCCGCTTTTAAAAAGCCTATTCGCGACCAGTATGAAAAAGAAGGCTCCCCGTATTATGCCAGTGCCCGGCTGTGGGATGACGGCATTATCGATCCAAGACAGACAAGGGAGATTGTCGGCATTGCCCTGTCAGCATCATTAAGGGCACCGATACCTGAAAGCCAATTTGGTATTTTCAGAATGTAAAGGTACACATCGCTAAGAATACTTCTGAATAGGGCTTCAAAGGAGATGAGCATGGGTCAGTCCCCGAATAGAAACAATAGCCTCAACCACAGTAACAGCTTTAAAGCTGAAAACCTGCACACCGAGCCCGATGCAGATGTATTATGCACGATTGACGAAACTGGGATTGCGACAATTACCCTCAACCGGGTCAACAAACATAATGCGTTTGATAACAATATCATTCGTACCCTACTGGATTACCTTTATCAGTTAAAAGCCCACCCTGCACTTAGGGCACTTAACCTAAAAGCCAATGGTAAGCATTTTTCGGCTGGTGCCGATCTGCAATGGATGAAATCCATGGTCGATAAACCTCTTGAAGAAAATCAGGCTGATGCGCTCCAACTAGCCGAACTGTTATATGAACTGGATAACTTTCCGACCCCCAGCATTGTCTATGTTCAGGGAAGTGCTTTTGGCGGCGCTTTAGGGCTAATTTGCTGCTGCGACATTGCAATTGCTGATAAGACAGCTCAGTTCTGCCTAAGTGAAGTCAAACTCGGTTTGCTCCCCGCGACAATCGGACCTTATGTCTGTCGCGCTATCGGGCAACGCCAGGCACGACGTTATATGCTGACAGCAGAAAGCTTCAATGTCGAAACCGCCCATCAGCTCAACGTAATCCATGAAATAACCAGCACCCAAGAAGAAGCCAGTGAGCTCGTTACTAAACTGAGTTCTCATATCCTGGGCAATAGTCCTAATGCGATGGTTCAAGTGAAGAAGTTATGCCAACTGTGTGACAGCCACAGTATTGATGAGGAACTAATAAACACTACCAGCGAACTCATTGCTGAAATCCGTATCTCACCTGAGGGACAAGAAGGACTGAAAGCCTTCTTCGCCAAGCGCCCACCAGCATGGAGCATTGATAATGAGTAAACTTACGGATGAGAAAGTCATTTCCCTGGCTAATAACACCGGAGACTCTCTGACAGCACTCAACGAGCCAAGAGATATTCGCAGGATACTTATTGCCAACCGTGGTGAAATCGCATGTAGGGTTATTGAGACCGCCCAAAAAATGGGCATTGAAACCATCGCTATTTATTCTGAAGCAGACAGGATGGCCAAGCATGTCAGCATGGCCGATCACGCCATTTTGGTAGGTGAAGCGCCAGCCGTTAATTCCTACCTCAATATTGCACGAATTATACAGGCCGCTAAGACACTCGAGGCTGATGCCGTTCATCCGGGTTACGGTTTTCTWTCTGAAAATGCATCGTTTGCCGAAGCTTGCCTTGAAAACGATTTAATTTTCATCGGTCCACCGTCTTCAGCAATGAAAGCAATGAGCTCAAAGTCAGATGCTAAATCCATTATGGAACAGGCACATGTCCCTTTAATACCGGGATACCACGGTGACGATAATAGCGTTGAAACACTAACTGCGACAGCCAGCCAAATCGGCTACCCTGTCCTGCTCAAAGCAGCACTCGGCGGGGGCGGTAAAGGCATGCGGATTGTCGAATCCGCACATGAAATGGCCGATGCCATTGCCAGCGCCAAGCGTGAATCAACGGCAGCGTTTGGTGATGATTTACTGCTCATCGAAAAATATCTGGTCGAGCCGAGACATATTGAAGTTCAGGTGTTTGCCGACCAATACGGTAATGCGGTCTACCTTTCTGATCGTGATTGCTCAATTCAACGACGTCATCAAAAAATCATCGAAGAGGCACCGGCCCCCAACCTGTCGGAATCGCTACGTCATGCAATGGGTAAGGCTGCTGTCGATGCTGCCAAAGCGATTGGTTATATCGGTGCCGGTACTGTCGAATTTTTGCTTGACGCTTCCGGTCAGTTTTACTTCATGGAAATGAATACCCGACTCCAGGTCGAGCATCCGGTTACAGAGCTCATAACCGGGCAAGATTTGGTTGAATGGCAAATCAATATCGCCAGAGGTAACCCGCTCCCAATCAGCCAAAACGAGATAGTCCATCAGGGGCACGCGATGGAAGTAAGGATTTATGCAGAGGATCCAAATCAAGACTTCTTGCCTTCATCGGGTCATATTCATCATCTTAGTGAGCCAGAAAAAAACAGCAAGCAATCAATTGTCAGGGTAGATTCCGGGATCCAACAAGGTGACACCGTCACCTCTCATTATGACCCAATGCTGTCAAAGCTCATCGTCTGGGCCTCAACCAGAAAAACAGCAATAACAGCACTTTCTCAGGCACTTGCAGGTTATAGGCTGATTGGTCCTGCAACCAATATTGATTATCTACAGCGGGTCATTAACCACCCAGCTTTCAACAATGCCGAGCTCACAACTCATTTTATAGAGCATCATCAAGCTGAACTTAATAACGAGCAAGCACCTAGCGTCAAGCTAAGAGACACAGGCAACGCTGATACTGACAAGACCAGCAACCACTCAGGCTTGCTAACTATTTCCAAACTAACACTATTCGCTGCAATATCAGCTATCCACCGGGAAGGTCAGTTTGTACATTGGCGCTTAAATCAATCAGCGAGCCAAACAATAGCAGTAAATCACACCCGTGATGGACATTGTCACTTTCTCTTTCAGTTCCCGGATCTATCAACATCAGTATCAAAAGCGCTTGCACCTAATGGTCTAGAAATCCAACTGGTACAAATAGAAACGAATAACCAGCAATATTACCTGGCCGCTCAGAATATCCACCTGTTATCTATTACCAATATCAACGGTGGGCATCGCTACCAGATAGAAATTAATGGTCAGAAAGAACACTTTACGCATATTGAATCAAATGAAGAGCAGCATATTTATTATCAAACCTGGCATGATAATTATTTCATCGGTAATAACACTGATCACGTCCATTTACAAAATGAAGAAGAAAATCAAGCCATTGCACCTCTAAATGGCATCGTCACCGCCCTGCTTTGCCAGCCAGGCGGTAGCGTTGAAAAAGACCAGCCACTACTGGTTATTGAAGCCATGAAAATGGAGTATACCGTCAGAGCGCCTTACAAAGGCACAATTTCTAAAATGCTGTTCGCATTGGGTGATCAAGTAAATCATGGTGAACTACTCGTGCGTATTGACCCGGATAAATAACAGACGGAGAGCCCTGATGTCGATTTTACCCAAGCATGTTTCTATTGTTGAAGTCGGCGCACGAGACGGCCTGCAAAATGAAAATCTAGTCACGACCGCTGACAAGGTTAACTTTATCAACCAACTATCACAAACAGGCCTAAAGCATATAGAAGCTGGTGCATTTGTCTCCCACAAGTGGGTACCACAAATGGCCGATTCACTCTCTGTAATGAATCAGATTAACCGTATTTCTGGCATCACCTACTCAGCACTGACACCAAATGTAAAAGGCTTCGAACTCGCTTTGCAGGCTGGCGCAGATCAAGTCGCTATATTTGGTTCAGCCTCGGAAGGTTTCAGTCAACACAACATCAACTGTTCGGTTAGTGAAAGCCTTAAACGGTTCGAACCTGTGATGGAACTGGCCGAGCAATACAAGATACCGGTGCGGGGATATCTTTCATGTGTTGCTGACTGCCCCTACGACGGTACAACACCACCAGCCAAAGTAGCCGAAGTGGCCAACGAGCTGATCAACCTTGGTTGTTATGAAATCTCACTTGGCGACACAATCGGAACCGCCACCCCGCTACGTATTGCCAAAATGCTTGAATCAGTTAACCAACATATTCCCATTAACCAACTCGCCGTTCATTTTCACGATACTTGGGGACAAGCACTGGCCAATATTTATCAAGCTTTAACCATGGGGATCAGTGTCATCGATAGTAGCACTTCAGGCCTTGGCGGTTGCCCCTATGCCGACGGGGCGAGCGGTAACGTGGCAACCGAGGATGTTATCTACCTCTGCCACGGATTAGGCATCGACACTGGTATCGACTTAGACAAGGTTGCTGACGCAGGCTGGAATATATGCCAACAACTTGGCAAGTTACCATCATCAAAGGCCTCTCTTGCTATTCGAGCCAGAAAGATCAGAGACGAACAAAAAAGACGATAGTTACTTCGATCAGTGTAACCATCGTCAAAGACAAACGGGGCATTGCATTTATTGCTCAGACCTTAAGAAACGTTGCTCGGCTTCAAGTTCGTTCACTGCCCGCCATATTTTCTGCTCCCTGGATTGATGCTTTTCAAAGTTATTAGTGATCCCTTCAACACTAAGCTCATCCATTGGGCCAATATATTGATCCGCATATCCAGAAAACAGTTTCCTAAACTCTTCCATCGTCGGCAAGCAGTTGTTGTCTTGCTCAAAGTCTTCGAAAATATCATTTACCGTTAGTGAAATATCTCTTTTAATTCCATCAAAGTCCGAACTATCCATCGTGTTATTACTCCGCAAATAATCCTGTACTCCAATGTACAGATTTTCAAATCAAATAAAGTGTAGTTGATAATTTATTACTTATAAGATTTTTGACTTTTTTTAACATTCAATCTGTAATTAACTGTAAGACTCTGTTTCTATTCCAATTAACTATCTGAATATCAAGACACAATGAAAATAAACAACGCAAAAAAGTTAATATTTTAGAAAAACATCTCATTTTTCAGGCGCAGGGTTTCAGCACCATAAACTAACAGCGGATTAAGCTACACTTATATTATCTTTATTTCAAAAGCTTATAGGTTTGTTCGAGGTGAGACAGTGATAGCCCCGTTTCATTATCACCCCAGAAAGCCAGTGTGGCTTCAGGCTACTGCGCTCACAGATTCTATTAAATACTCATCTCTGGTAATAAGTATTTTGCTCTCACCGTCTTCTAATGGAGAGGAATCATCAGAACAAATATCCAATGACTACAACAATGAACAAGCAAAAGAAGCTGAACAAGACGATACATTCCAATCCTGGATTGACGACACACAGCTCTCCATATCCGATACTATCCAAGAATACGGTGCCTCAGTTGACCACTTTGTCGGTAAAGCAGAAGATGAAGAACCCATAAGCAACCGAAGTTATTTACGCCTTCGGTTCAAAACCCGTTACACACACCGTGAACATTTCGATCCTGATGCCAGTGTCTATTTAAAACTCGACCTTCCACATACCAAGAAAAACTGGAAACTGATATTCGAAACCGATCCGGACGATTTCGATCGGTTAGAAGATAAAGAGCGAAGCATTAGCAGTAACAGCGACAACAGCCTTAACAGCGCAATCGGCGGTGTGCGCCTCCAGGGGAGAAAACTGGGAGAATGGAAAACCAATATAGACCTTGGGGTAAAACTCAAATGGCCCTTGGATCCCTTCACTCGTGCCGATCTCCGCCGAGTTGACCAACTCAGTCACAATTGGACAAGCCGGTTCAAGCAAGAAATTTTCTATTACCATTCAAAGGGGCCGGGCAGCCTGTCCTCACTTGACCTCTATTACGCTCGCCGAGATGACCCCTCGACAATATTAAAACTCAGTTCAAACTTACAGTATCTTGATACAGACAATAATTGGGAATTTGTACAACAAACAGAAATCCTTGATCGTATTGATGATAATAACTTACTTCAATACTCACTCGGTATCAGCGCAGACTCAAGACCCTCATACTCTATTACAAACTCATGGATATCCGCAGGGTGGAAACATCGGTTATACAAGCAGTGGTTATACCTGACTGTTACGCCCGAAATCGATTTTCAAGACAAATTTAACTACAAACTAAATCCGGGAATTATGGTAGAGCTCGAGCTATTCTTCAGCTCAGAGCGCGGTATCGACAGGTTAAAAAGAACCATACCAACACCTTAATATGGTTTATCTCAAGCAGATAACCATTAGTTCAGTGAGATACTTACCCCAACAGTAAATGAAGACGCTGACAGTTCATCAAGCCCGATAAGCGTACTGGCTTCAGCATAACCGTGCCAATCTTCATTAAAAGCACCAGAAAGCCCGAAATGCATCCGTCCATATATAGCATCATCAGACTCAACAATAAGCGGCAATACACTGCCAGAGTGATCAGCTTTAAGTTGGCTGATGATCCGTTCTGATCCGCTATCAATATCATAGTGAACATAACCGCGGACATAGGGCTGGAATATCCCCAAACTTGAACGGAACGGGTGGGATATGCTGACTCCTGTGATCACCATCGTTGATTCCAGATTGTTAATATTATCAACCTTAGATATCAGATAATTTGCATTACCTTTAGAAAGCCGTTCGGCATAGCGATCGGTGTCAGAAAGAGTATATTGGAGGCTACTTTCAAAGGCGATATTCAAATAATTGAAATCAATAACATAGCCGCCACCAAGCGAAAAAACCCAAATGTCTGAATCAGCTTCACTCGTGTCATTGATAACACTGTCACTGTAATGCGTGATACGCCTTTCTATATCAGTGTCCATTAATGCGTAGCTTGCAGTAAAATCAACATACCAATCATCTTGGAAATAACTGAAGTAACCGGAGGCGACCAATCCGTCGACATCACTTTCAGTATTTTCCTCCGCACCATCGTAAAACGGCAAACCAAGCGCCAGACCAAATAGATAATGGTCATTCAGTAAGTAATCCCCTCCGAGAGTTAATGAGTAACCTTCTTGCTCCTGGCTTCTCGAGCCAGTAAACATCGAGTTATCATTATTGACGGCATTTGAGTTCACTCTGAAATAGGCGCCAAGCCGAGAATAGTTTTGGTCTCCCAGCAAACCATCCTGATATAGTGTTAGCTCAGAGTATTGGCCACCATAAGTCGTTGGCTGGGCATTCGATTTCATAGCGGTGCGTAAATTACTTGCCCGTTGGCCCATTTCACTGTTATTGCTAGCAAAATATGGCATCGAAGAAACTTGCCCAGGAGGAGCAGAAGCTGAGTCCGGTTTATCGCCTCGAAAATCACTAGCCAGCGCCATCAAATCAGAAATTGCCTTATACACTTCAGAAGATAATTGGCTTGTAACCGACTCTTGCTGCTCGGCACCTGTGGCACTTACGACGGGATGACTCAACATGGTTCCTGCAACCAAGGCTGGTGTAATTAGTCTAATTAGCTTCGCAGACATACAACTTCTCCCAGAAATTATTGCCCTTCATCACAATTAAATTGTTAAAATAGTCAGTAGCAATGAAGTCACTAATTAGTATAGGAAGCGAGCAATTTTGCCCCTGTCGCAAAAATGACCATATCGATAATTTTTCAAACAAAAAAATCTAAGCTGGAAAATTAATGCTAACAAGCCGTAAATGTTCATCTACTTAATTGATATACAGCTCTTTTCTACTAAGACTCAAACTAGCTTCTATATATATTCTGTGGCAGTATTTAACTTTCATGTCATAGGATTTTGCATGAAATCAATGGATTGTTTTGTGTCGAAATCGTAAAGCTAAAGTCACCTTCTATTGAGCAATACTAGCATGCCTGATAACCACGAAAAAACAGATAAAGTTATAATCGGCAAAGCCCTCGTTTTTGATTGCTCGACTAAGCAACTCTTAAACAAACAACAAATCATTAAGTTAAACCGTGCTGAACGAGAGGTACTCTATACTCTGATAGCCAATGCACCCCGAATGGTGACAAAGGCCGAGCTGCTGAAGGCAGGCTGGGTAAGAAAAGAAGTCACCCCAACTTCTCTGTTTCAGACCATCCGTAACCTCAGGATAAAGCTCAAAGAAGAAGAGAAAGGGCAAATCATTGAGCTAGTGCCTAAGCTTGGTTACAAAATAAACATCATGCAGCCCAGCAAGCCTGCCCCTTCGGATGATAAGCCTCATAAAACAATCAATAAATCACGACGCGCATCCAAGATCGCGCTTTGTTTTGTATTGACTCTATTCGTAGGCCTCTCCATATTGCTATACAACCATCTGCAAAAAGTCCAGTTTTATCACCGGACTATCACTGATGATGATAACAATACTGTGGTACTGCTATCTAAACTCGAAAGTGACCTTATTCCACTACATGGTTATAGCAATCAGTACATTACCCCTAAAAGCATTCATGATAAGCTATTTTTTATTTCAAAATCAGATGAATACTATTCAATAGCTTTCTGTAATAAAACTAAGCAAAATTACTGCGATCCAGATTCTGCCCGTGCAGTAACCTTTAAGCATTTTGACATTGATACGTTTTGGCCGCTCTTAACCGAGGAGTCAATGACGATAGGTGCGATGTCAGTTTATGAAAATAAGACCAATATGCAGGCTTCTGCAAAGTCATATAATTTATACCTCGAGAACGGCAACATCTACCCTAATCTATCTCAATACTTCGTACGCAAAAAAGGCAAAGACACATGGAAGTTTACCGGCATTAGCTTTCGTATGAATAAAGATAAATCTGAGTTTGTCGCTATTTCATTTAAAGGGGGGCAATTCTCGTTGATTGAATCTAACATTTCGCCTTTCATTGCCACCAGCAAGATAACCCCCGGATACTTCTATTGGATCAATTCTCAGGAAGAACTCAAGAAAATGGGCGTAAAACTCCCTGGCGAAGTAAAGAACTATGAAAATAGCCTGTATACCAAGGCTGTGGGCTATGACACTTACATGTTATACCGTCAAAAAGGGCTCTTCCTTTGGTATTCACCGGATGTAGGCTTTTACTGGTATGCCCAGCAAGGAGAAACAGACTCAAACTTCGACGAATATTTCCAGTTTGCCAAATGCCATGGGGATCTTCAGCTCAATCCTGATCCAGAATGTGAATAGATAACTCCGGTACAACCTTGATTCCGGCAGCCCCCTGCCGGAACCACAGCTTAAATTGATTCAGCTATACTATCCATGACATCAGATCCTCCATTCAAATTCATAACGAAACGTGAGTATCCAATGAATCGGTATATCTTCCCTGCTACAGTACTGGCGCTAGCTCTCTCACCACACCTCTTTGCGGCAAACCTCGAAGCGGCTGCTGATGATGTCTGTGTTTGCCTTGAAGGGCCTTACCAACATGCGGAAGAGACATTAGCACTCGTAAACGAGGCGCTGCAATCCGGCGACATGTCCAAGATATTAGCTTCACAAGATGAGATGATGAAAATAATGAACACCTCTGAGCTGTGTATTGAAGACCTAAGTAAAAAATACCCAGATATCAGTGCTGACGAGTCACTCCAGAAAGAGGTGATGCGTATAGCAGACGAAAAATGCCCGAACCCTTTAGATAAATTAGAAAGCGCCTCAGTCCCTTCAAGTTAAGTACACAGCGAATACCTGAAAGTGCTTAATACAGCTATTGCCATCTCCGTATTATTTATTAAATTATTGTAACGGCGCGTTGATGGGAGATTTGGCATGGTAACGTTGAAACGGCTACTGTTTAGCACATTCATAAACTTACAGCCCTTTTTTAACCTGGCTTATCCGCTTATGTTTGGCTTAAGTGTTCTAGGTACTACATTAGGGCTCATACTTATGGCGACACCATCCAACGTGCACGACTCCAGCCAACTGATATGTTTGGGCTTTGTGTTGACTGGAGTGTATCTGATGTTATTGAAAAAGCACTACGCGTTTATCTTGGCCTGGGCTGATACTCGTGAGAGCCAAGTCATCCCGCTTAGAACAGATAACAGCCGATATTTGTGAGCAACAACTAGAAGCCTGGTGTAATATCTGCCAAACAAGCAAGTTGATGTCACTCAGTTATTTTTTCGCTTCGCGACGTTCCAATAGCGCTTCAATATTTGCTGTCAATTGATCGATTTTGTCATCAATACTGTCTAGCCGCTCGTTATCCATACCAACCATTTTTTGAACCAATTGGTGCGCACGTTCTTCAGCAGAAACAGACTTGTGGATACGAGTTGTATGAATACGCTCTTTCAGCTCAGATTCAACGCCTCGACCTTGCTCGATAAGGTCATTGTACATAGCCTTACCTTTGCCCGAGAGCTGATTCAATTCATCCCCACCTTTCGCGTATACACCTAGCCCAGCAAGCCAAACCTTATTATGGAGCTTTTCTTCACGGGCTGAATCTTCTATTTTTCGTTCTTGGTCTTTCATGATCTTGTCCTCATACACTAGCTTACAACTGCCAGCCAATGATAAAGCTGACTTCTTAGTATCAGGATAATGCTTTCAATTAGAGTGATCTCACTAATTTAGCGAATCATTCAGGGAAATATGTACAGGATGACGTAAACAAAAGCGGGAGAACATCTCCCGCTTTCGGCTTAGTTAGATATTAATACTAGGCGGGATTTTACTTGGTAACAGGAAGCTGTATTCTTCACGCGTTTCATTTCGGTCGTTTATGATTTTTTCAATCTCTTTCAAAGAGGCATTAAAGTCACAAAGCGGACCGCCTTCTTTTGTTATCTTGTCATCTTCAAACCACTCAAGGTATGGAAAGTTGTTCGTACGGTATTCACCTAGCCTACGATAATAAACACCGCCAAGAATCTGCAATAATGACAACTGCTCAAGCGACTGCTTCATAGGCGGGAAGTTTTTCAGCCAACCCTCTTCTGTGTGTACGTTCGACGGATCTTTGCCCCATACCGCCCCGGTTACTGCAGGTGCAAAGCTCATTAATGAACTTTGCGGAAAGTTAACAGCGGCATGTTGTGCGCTGGCAGTAAATATAATCATCGTGAGCACTTCGGACAACTGCTCACGAGTTGTAATCGGCTTGAACCCTTTTATCGAACCTTCTTTCATCAAAGATTCTGTCCAAGCTGTTACCTCATAATCTTCAGTTACAGCGGCATCATCAGAGTAATACACATTGATATAGGACGTCGTCCATTCCTGAATCGCATCCCAGACCAAAATAGCGTCATCACGGTATGGGTAATCCAAAACATCTTTATTATCTACACAGCGCGTCGCTAAATCGGCTGGCAGCATATACCCATAAAAGTCCAGATTTAGCCTGTCTGTACCAGCTGCCTGTTGGGTAGATTCAATCTTGGCACCAAAGATACTATCAATAGGCCCACCTTCTGCGATTAGCGAACCTGCGGCACTATTGTTGATAAACAAGGTCCCTTCGAAATGAGGTAGCAGCAACACATTAATCGGGTGAGATTCAGCAAGATAGCGATTAGTCGCTATGGTGAAGGCTTCAATGATCAAGTGAGTTCGGCCTAAATGTACAAAGAGCTCATGGTAGTTACCATCCGCAACCTGAACCAAGGTCATCGCGGCCTGCCACTGCCAGTATTCCGCAGAGTTATCATTATTCTCGACCGCATAGGTTAAGATGGATGTGTCCTTATCCTGACCACTTTGTATTGCAACGGGCGTTAGTGATTTTTGGCCCTTGGGAATAGCAAACAGTGCTATTGGTGCAAAGACTTGCTTTTCTGGCCCCTGAGGGTTGTCGGCAAGCATCTCTAGCTCATGGTAATCAAGCAGGTAGATACGATTATTTGCCAGCGCCTCGGCTAATGAATCATCAGCCCCCATCACTTTTTGAAATCCTGCTTCACTAACGGGGAAATTATCCGGAATACTGGAAACCCCTTTGATTAACATTGGATTTTGACCCGCAACCCGGAATCTGGCAAAAATCTCATTTTGCTGGAACACTTCGGCGACTGCTGGCAGAGGGATCTTTTTGAACAGATCTTTGTAAGCATCAAGGCCGGCCTCATTACGGTATTCCTTCACCTCCGATTGCACCAGCCTCAAATACATCTCGACCAGTGACTTCAGCATTTCAGATGTATTTCTGATCAACGCCCATTCTTGCCCGGGCTTCAAGGTCAAAGCAGCCTCGGAAACTTCTTTCAAACCATCTTTTATATCAACCAGATCTGCAGCATCTTTGGCATTGGCGATAAGATTCTCAACTATAGGTACTAAGGTTTGTAGAACGGTGATCTTCCAACTTAAGGTCGGATCCGCTTCTTTCGGCACTTCTTTTACCATAGGAACAGGCGCAACATTTGGATGCTTGAGATCCCAGACATATTGTTCTTGTGTTGTCTCAAGTTGCTTCCGGCGCTTTTCTTGTTCTCGTTTACTGTCATTTTGCGGCAGCGTTGGGTGTAAACGCGGAAATAAGTTAAACATGGTGAGTCCTTTCTTCTTAATAGTAGGGATATATAAGAATGACCGTTACATGCAAAATCTAAAAAATGGTCATTGGCATCACTCATCGAGCCACTGTATTACTACAGGTCAAACCACTATTCGATAAGATTGATAAAGAAGATAGTTCAGGAACTTTAATTAACCAGCCAAAAACAAACAAGTTGCATATCATGAATCTAAACTGTTAATTCACTCACCTATCGTGAAGTTTTTATTTCCACAATCCAACAACTTAAATGAAGAAAGATCACATTATGTAGCCTATTAATAGCGATAGATCACCCTAAGATAACTTCTTACATTTTATAAAGATGAAGTTTGGATTGTTAGATAAGTACTCATAATGCTGCAATGAAAGCTCTTTGATTTTCTCCGATACAATACCTTCAGACAACTGAGAAACAACCAGACCACTATCTGTAATGGCAGTCATGATCTCCGTTAATGATCGCCGGTAAAAAGTAACTTCAACAGGTGTGCCCACAGTGTCCCAGACATCCTTCACAAGCTCGCGCTCAAAGTAGTTTCCGCTAGTTGAACACTCAAAATCAGCAAACGGATGATGCGTCGAGAAAACCATATACCCACCCGGTTTTAAAACTCTGCTAATGTCATTAAACAAGGTTGAAAGATCCTGTAAATAATGAAGAGCAAGCGGACAAATAATCACATCAACACTATTCGAGTTTTCTTTAGGAAGGCCGATAGACAAATCCTGAGCATAAGAAACGACTCTCTCGCCAAACTTATTTCTTACTAACTTAATCATCTCTTCAGAAGCATCAATACAGGTTATATTGGATGCGCGTTGCTGAATAAGAAACTCAGCATAAACACCTGAACCACATCCTAAATCAAGCACATCCATTCCCGACAAATCGTCCAGCATTGCTTGCAGAGACGGCCTTTCAAAATGGGCATTGTAAATATTGTCTTTCACCGCTGAATCGTACTTTTCAGCGTGCTTTGAATACATATCTGATGTCATAGGGCTTCCTAAATATACAAAACAAGGTATTTATTGCGCTGGTTGGGAGAGATTACAACATTAAAACAAGCAGGAACTTACCAGCCAACAGGCATCCAAGCAACCAAAAATAGAAATATCTTCAGATTAGATTCAGGCAGGTAAAGGTATATAAAAGAGCAATAAACCAAAGCTATAAGTTTCAACAGTTACACATAGTTTTCAGTAGTGTGCAGAATTGGATTCTGTTGGTTAAAGGGGTTCATGCCCCCTTAATATATTCGGCACTCACACAAAGTTGCTGCACTTTCATGCTAGAAAGTGTCTGATCATGTATATACTCTAATTTTGTATGACACCATTACTCACTGCTGGTGGCCAACTGTCCGCTAGTTTAAGCTTGGCATCGAAAAATGCTCTCAGGTTGGCATCAATCGATTGACCAACCGGATAGCCTTTAACTGTACCTTTCTCATCAACCATGGTGTAAGTAAGATCAGTAAAGCTCATATGACTGGCGTTGTTAAAGCTTAAAGAACACATAGGAACAGAGTCATTAAACAAGGCATCATTGAGACCTGGAAATGATTCACCGTAGTTGGAATAAAAGAAACATGCAGGTACCTGGAGTTTTTCATCCATAGTCCAATTAAACATTGCCCCATCAAGATTGATGCCAGCCTTAATTTCAGGGTTCTTATTAGCTAGGATTACCGAAACATTCCCTCCAAAAGAATGACCAAAACTGCCGATTGCCTCTAGATCCATATGTTGTTGTAATGGCGTAGGAACCGTTCCTGATTCAATTCCAGGTAATGCGTCTAGCAAAATCATGTTATTTGCATACCAAGTATCAAATCGGTCAATGAAACCATTTGCAAATTTCGCTGTTACTGCTTTACTAAGCGCCTCTTGCCACTCTAGTTGAGATTCAGCTTTAGACATACGTTTTAAGCTTGCTATCAAGATAGCCAGATCATCCTTTTCAATATTTCCATTAGTGTTTTCATTTAGCTGATAAACCACTTCCCCTGTCTCTCTTTCTATCGCCATCGTATCTTCAGGATGGCTGACCGCGAGTACTATGTAACCATGACTGGCTAGGTACTCAAACCGAGTCATGTTCTGACGCGGAAAGGTATTAAAGCCATGGTTATAGATTAATACAGGGTGTTTCCCCGAGGCCGCAGGCAGATCAACAAACGACCACGACGCTGGAAACCCTTTATATTCAGACTCAGGGAAACCATTATCCTTGAGTACCTTGGCAATCGCCGGGATCACATAGGTTGCTCGTTCACCAACTGCTTTTGATTCACTTGGGTACCATGCAGAAACTTGAATCCACCTTTCCTCTTCAGTGACCTCAAATTGATGAAACCCGATTTGATACTTGCCATCCGGCTGCGGAAATACAGCCGTAGGCTGATCAACAGTCTCTGCATGTACAACTGCCGGATATTGATAAATGCCGATTAAGCTGGCTAATACTAACCTCCCCACCCCTAATTTCCATTTCATATTAAAGATTCCTACTTCTCTCTGTTTATCGATATTCATACCAAAAAAGGCGATTACAACAGCTTGCAAAGACAAGACAATCACCAAAAAGCAAATATTTAATTAAACATATGCAACAGCATGCAATGTATATCAATTATATTAGACTAATCAATGAAAGAGAGTATTCTCATTTGTTATACGTGCCGAAGTGTGACAACGGTAATAACTCAAACGTAGGCAACTTAGATTCAGAATATGGAGTATTAATGATTCAATATCGAGAAATGGAGATCTCAGATTATCAAGGGGTAATTAACCTTTGGACAGCATCGGATGGCATGACTCTTCGTGACGCAGATTCACAAGAGAACATAGATATGTACCTTCAGCGAAACCAAGGGCTGAGCTTTGTCGCAATCCACAACAGCCAGATAATTGGTGCCGTTCTGGCTGGTACAGATGGACGTAGAGGGTACCTGCAACACCTGTCAGTATCATCAGCCTACCAATCACGAGGCATTGGTCTGAAGCTGATAGATCATGTCATATCAGCTCTCGGTAATATTGGGATATCTAAGACTCATCTGTTTGTTCACAATGCAAACGAAAGAGCCCAGCATTTTTATCAAAAAATGGGCTGGTTCCCCAGAGACGAAGTACGTATGTTTTCCTACAACTCATCGACAAACTCTGACATATAACTCGGTTGTTATGTAAAAGCATTAAGGTAATTTGAAATCTATATCCCTATCATAGAAAAATAGACATCAAAACGCCTTTAAAGCAACGCAATGTTATCTTTAACATTGCGTTGCTGGCAGAGCTAAATCCGCCCCCTTCCACAAAAGTGTGATGCACATCTAATTTACGGGTGAATAAATTATTATACAATTCGCGAAGCAGCACCAAAGAACAGCATTCAAAAGTCCACACCGTTTTTTGGTAAGATAAATGATATGGAAACCTTGTGCGTTGAACACAATGTAAGGTTATAAAGGAAAAATGAAGCCTACAGTTTTTTTTAGTTTGATACTATTAAGCGGATGTACTTCTTCTCAAGTTTCATCATTCGAAATACTCAGCCATGAAGTAAGCGATAACAGATATACTTTGATTGCCATTAGTGATAAAGAGTCTGTAATCTCAAATAATGAAGTCGATAATGTTTTCAAGAATAAAGCTAGCGAACTTTGCCCACATGGCTATTTATTTTCTGAGTCAGCAAAAGCTAAAGGCTCGAATGACGCATGGAAAAAGAGAAGCATGGAGCAATATATCAAAACCCACAAAGTGAAAGGTGCACATAGCTACTTTAAAGACATAATTTGCACAATTTAGTACTTAATTGACAAAACACCCAAGCTGAAGCTGTGACTCATCTTTTAATATCAATCACAGCACGTTGATTGAGTCATCGTGGCGCAACTTATGTTTAGCGATAGATTAAAGGAGATTAGGTATGAACAAAGCCAGTCATGAAGCAACTTGTCTCTGTGGCAAAGTAAGCCTGAAAATACAAAAGATCACGAATGAGTTCATCGTCTGCCATTGTGATACATGTAAAAAGTGGAATGGCGGACCGCAATTTGCGATGCCATGCGGAACAGATGTTGAAATTCAAGGAAATGAACATCTTTCAGAGTTCACGTCTTCACCTTGGGCAAAAAGAGGCTTTTGTCGCAATTGCGGAACGCATTTGTATTTCAAAATGAATCACTCAGGAAGCTACAACATCTTATTAGGTGCACTGAATCTTGATAAGAAAGAAAAACTACATATGTCAATGCAGTACTTCATTGATTTAAAACCAGACTATTACAGCTTTGACTGTGATAGCCCAGCGATGACTGAAGCTGAAGTTATTGAAAATTCAGCTAATAAGAACACACAGAGGCATCAAGTTGGCAATTCAAACAAAGAGGGAGATTTTGTTTGCTAGAAAAGTTAAATTCACTGATCTATAGCGCGTTGGGATTAAGGACTAAGCCCTTTATATTTCGTGTTTACGGGTTAGCTATAGTGTGGGCGTTAACCCTGGTTATTTTGAATCACTTAATATCTAATGATATTGCTGAAGTTTTTCCTACTCCAACTGAAGACGAAACTTCGGCAGCTTTGTTTTTCCTCTTAATTGATGCTCCTATTACTGAGACTCTAATATTTCAATGGTTTATACAAGGCGCTATTCGCCGAATAACCGGTAGCCCAAGCTTTTCTATTACATGTTCAGCGATTGTGTTCTCTCTGGTTCACCTGAATAATTCAGTATTGAATGCAACAGTAGTTATAGCCCTTGGGTTAGCACTGGCTTTAACTTATGAATATGTCAGAATGAGAATTGGAAATATCTCTGCACTGATTCTTGTCTGCATGGCACATATTTTCTGGAATGTGTTGGCTATTTTTGGTATTCCAGCATTGTTTACTCTATTTGGTTTGGGTTAAATTGCATCATAACTGAGTTTGCAACGACTACTTAATATTAGCAGTTAAAAAATATGGAACTCGTTATAACTTAGCAGAGCTAGTATTTCGAAAGGATCTAATATGTACAAAGTAGTAAGTTGTAAGGATTACGTTGGTGGCTTTGACAAAGCTATCACTTATATTCATAGCAAATGGGGATCACCTGAGAACCTCCCCTTTTACTATGATGCAGCAAAAAACGCTCAGATAGAGAAAGGCAAAATACCAAAGTTCTTCGTATTGCTTGAAGGAGATGAAATCATAGGCTGTTATGGCTTAATCGCCAATGACTTTATCAGTCGTCACGATTTAGCTCCCTGGCTTAACAGTTTGTTCATTGAACCAGAAAAGCGTGGGAATCGTTTGAGTAAATTACTCTTTGAACACGCAAAAACGGAGCTGAAAAGATGGGGCATCCTAGCGACTGGAGTGTCCCAACCCTGTCCCAACCCTGCCCCAACATTCGCACTAAGTTAGTGTGTAACGCGTCAGCTAACTAAAGCTTAAGTACGGTACAGCACCTTGATGATGTGATACCCAAACTTGGTTTTAACCGGACCAATTGGCTCTAGTACTTTGCCGGTGAAAACGGCTTTATCAAATGCCGGAACCATCGCACCTTTACGGAACTCGCCCAGGTCACCACCACGCTTGCCGGATGGGCAGGTAGAGTATTTCTTTGCCAGGGTCTGGAACTTAGCCCCTTTTTTCAGTTGCTTCAGAATGTCGTCTGCTTGTTCTTTATGCTTTACCAGAATATGTAGAGCTGCTGCTGTTGAAGCCATGATACAAACCTAATGTAACCAATATTAAACCGGTGAAAGTGTGCGATAAATCACTAAAAGTCGCAAGCGCTATCTCGATGAAATTACTTAACGCATAAAAAAAAGCCAGTCGATATGTCGACTGGCATTCTTGTCTGTTCGCTTAGAGGCAGATTACTGCGTCTTGAAAATCTCAGCCGTTTCGAGATTGGTCATTTGACGGATCTGGCGCCAGATGAAATAGAAGATCCCCATCATCATCACCATCGAAGGAATAGCAATCATTGGGTAGCTCATCAGGGTCAGCTTACCCAACTCTTCATTGAAGGCTTGAGAACCCGACGGGCTTGTCACGATCATCGTTGCCAATACATAGTTCATCACCGAAGAGAACACGAACGTACCAGAGAACAGGTAGTTTGATTTAGCCAGGCAACGCTGAAAATCTTTCTCTTTACCATTCTCTCCCAACTTCTCTTTAATCAGAGACAAGTTTAGTACCGTGTCGTTGAACAACATTTTGCTCACTACCGGATACTTGGTAAATGTCGAGATAAAGACTCCCAATCCAATCAAGCCTGGGATAAGCGCCTCTTTCACTGCCAGCCACTTGGCATCGAGCTCCAACAAGCCGATACCACCAGTCAGCAATACGCTGACGAAGCCAAGCAACGAAATAAAGTTAAACTTCTTGTACTTAATTAACTCATAGCCACCAAAAACAATCGGGAATGCTAAAGCGACAACTAACGCGCCAACTGATCCCAGATGCTCGTCTCCACTCAATTTCATGAGGACAACAGACGGGACAATGACGTTAAAAATCAAATCAGTAAATGGGTTCGCTTTTTTTTCTGCCATAATCTCTTTCAAACGTTACCTAAAAGTTAATACCGTGCCATTGTTCCGTGAAACGGGGCTGGTGTAAAGGGTGTTGCAGTTACAAAGCGTAAATTATCATTCTTGATACGCATATTCTTCTGTTTACTGGCCTGCAAATTCGCTCATCCTCTCCCATACTCTATCAACATGTCTATGAATTACCTTGTTACTGTCATCCAGAAAAAATGAACAAGGAGCCAAGCAATGGCCAAGCCGCTAATCGCCAATAATAAACCCGTCAAAGTCAGCCTTGAAAAAGGTCAGGAGTACTACTTTTGCCGATGCGGCCGTTCAACAAAACAGCCCTTCTGTGATGGTTCCCATAAAGGTACAGGCATCACTCCACTCCCCTTTAAAGCCGAGCAAAGCAGCGAAGAGTACTTGTGTGCCTGCAAGCATACCGGAAATGCCCCGTTCTGCGATGGTACTCATAAACAGTTTAGTGGCTCTGACGTCGGAAAAGAAGGCCCAGGGGTAACCGCAACCAAGGATTCAATGCCGGTAGCCTCTGCCACAAAGGAAGAACCCACTGTCGCCTTTATCCATCAGCTTGCCCGGGAAGGATTATCGCAGATGGGGCATCACGGCCCGATGACAGCCATGGGAGTACCGCGTTATCAGCTTCCTGACTGGAATGATATTCAAATCATGGTAGCTCAAATGGCTACCAAGCCGCTGCTTGAAAATGCCAAGGTTGGCAAAGAGCTGGTCGTTGGCCCCAAAGCAAAACGTCCATTGGTGCTTGATATTCCTCTGCTTGTCTCTGATATGAGCTACGGGGCACTATCCGAGGAAGCCAAAACAGCCTTAGCCATGGGAGCTGAGATGGCCGGTACGGGTATCTGCTCCGGAGAAGGCGGTATGCTAGCAGAGGAACAACAGGCTAACAGCCGATACTTCTATGAACTCGCCAGTGCAAAATTTGGCTATCACGAAGGTCTGCTAAAAAAGGTACAGGCTTTCCACTTTAAAGGGGGACAAGGTGCGAAAACCGGTACGGGAGGCCACCTGCCTGCAGCTAAGAACACAGGAAAAATCGCTAAGACGCGTTGCTTGAAGGAAGGTACAGACGCTGTTTCTCCGCCCACATTTACCGACTTGAAAACCGTGTCCGACTTCGCCGAGTTTGCCGACAATGTCCGTGAGATCACCGGCGGGATCCCAATCGGCTTCAAGCTCAGCGCCAATCACATCGAGCGAGACATGGGCTTTGCCCTTGAGGCAGGAGCCGACTACATCATCCTCGACGGTCGCGGAGGCGGTACCGGCGCAGCGCCTCAAATATTTCGGGATCATATCAGCGTCCCCACTATCCCAGCCCTTGCCAGAGCACGGTATTTTCTCGACAGAACTGGTATGTCTGATCAGGTCACACTCATTATTACCGGTGGCCTGCGCGTTCCAGCCGATTTCGTTAAAGCCTTGGCACTTGGTGCTGACGGCATCGCTATCGCCAACAGCGCTATGCAGTCTATTGGCTGTGTTGCCGCGCGGATTTGTAACACCAACAACTGTCCAGCAGGCATCGCGACACAGAAAGAAGACCTGCGACAGAAATTAAATCCCGACAAAGCAGCCAAACAGCTCGCTAATTTTCTTACGGCCTCCACTGAGCTCATGCAAGTGATGGCCAGAGCCTGTGGACACTCCCATCTCAACGAATTCAATAAAGATGATCTGGCTACCTGGCACCATGAAATGGCTCGACTCGCTGGCATTGAATATTCCGGCTTTAAGCAACGCGAATAACAAGGCAACGGTTCTGTGAAATACTACTAACCTATTATAGTTAAAAGAATATACCTTGATATTCTGATATGCTGGTTTTAGAGCAAACGGCCATGCTCTATATTGCTCACTCTCAAAAAAGGACTTTAAAATGCTTAAAGCTGATAATACTGCCCTCGTCATTGTTGATGTCCAAGGGAAGCTGGCCCAGATAATGGATCAGAAAGATGCGCTGTTCAGTAACCTCGAAACCATTGTCCGAGGTGCCAAAATTCTTGAACTACCAATTGTATGGGTTGAACAGATCCCAGATAAACTGGGTCCGACGATTCCGCAAATTGCCGATCAGTTGCATGACCACCAGCCTATCGCCAAAAATAGCTTCAGCTGCTATAAGTCTTCTGCCTTTGTCGAAGCACTGGCTGAAACGCATTGCCAGAACGTTATCGTTGTTGGCATTGAAGCGCACATCTGTGTTTATCAGACCGTTCTCGAAATGCTCAGTGCAGGCTTCCATGTCGAAGTGATCACCGATGCTGTGTCATCACGAGACCCGCAGAACAAACACGTTGCCTTGAACAAGCTTCAGCATGCAGGCGCAGAGCTGTCATGTACGGAAATGGTACTGTTTGAGCTCCAGGAAGTCGCAGAGGGCGAACGTTTCAAGCAAATCCTGAGTATTATCAAGTAAGCTTTTTATAGCAAAAAGCCGATGGTTTCCATCGGCTTTAAATGCAGGCTATCCCCTTCCAATAGCCGATATAGCCTATCGTTAGTACCCCACACCTGCGCAATATGACGAGATAAATATCAAGCCCAGAGCAAACGTGATCACATGTAAAACAGGCTTACTTTTCGTCAAAGTCGGCATCAACCACACACCAACCGCAGCTAACAGCAACCCTAAGCTCAGAACATGCGCGATAAACGGTGATAACTCATTGTATGCTTCAGCACGGCTCGCAAGATCAGCAAGCTGGGGAATACCAGTAAAGAGGCAGACTACGGCAATGACGCTACCTAACAAAGGCAAGTAACGGTTAACCTCTTCTACTTTATGCTCTGCCCTAATCAATGCGGTATGGGCTAGCAAGGTTCCACCGCATAATGTTGTCGCAATAAAATGAACAGCTACCAACCACTGTTGGCTACGCTCTATCAAACCATGGCCAAAATAAAGGAAACCACTTATTAGAACAACTGCAAGCATCCCCTTTCTAATAGCATCACTACCTACTAGGGCTTTCTCGGCAAACCAGTAAAGCAAGGCAAGTACGAAGAATACGGTTGTCATCAACGCTTCAACACTGAAGCTGTATACCGAATGGGTATGAGACATCATCAAATTGATTTCGCGTAGGATCAACGAAGCAAATAGTAACATCCAGAGGACTGGCATCGTTTTATGCAGGCGATCACTTTGACCAAAGCACAACTTTCCGCTGAAAATCACCAAGCCCAAGACAATGAAAGATCCAATAGCAAGCTGAGCAAACACACTGGATAAAATAAATGGCCAATCAAACCAAGCCATGATCTACCTCTTCAATCTGACCCCTGTTTCGCCACAGGATGTTCAGAGATTATATGGAGTAATGAAAGCCGCGTATTGTGCCTGAAGCCGAACCGATGTGCCAGAATTGATAGAGTTAAGCGCATAGCCCAATACCTCAATCGTCAGACAATAATGGGCAAGCTCACAACAAAAGAATTTGCTTCAAGAAATAAGCATCATAAGATACTGCTCTGATCACAGGTTTGAGGCCTGACCATCAATTATCAGACAAAAAATATCGCTTAGTTGTTGACTAAAATCCTATCTATCCGCTATCTTATTTTTAGAGAAAAAATAAGTATCATTGGATTTGTACATTACGGTTGGAAGCGAAGAGGCCGCATTACTTTGCCACTCACTTCTGGAATTGAACAGATTAATTATTCAGAGACGCCTATGTTTGCAATAACTCACGTTGATGTATTTGATGGCAGTAGCATCCTTACTAATCAAGCCATACTCGTTAAAGGTGACACGATTCAAGCCGTTGTCCCGATGGATCACGCATCATTACCTCAAGAGACCTACGATGGTAGTGGGTTAACAGCAACAGCCGGTTTTATTGATGTTCAGCTGAACGGTTGTGGCGGTGTACTGCTGAACACTGATATCCGCAAAGAAACCCTGGATGTTATGAACCAGACCAATCTGCAGAACGGCACGACTCAGTATCTACCTACTTTCATTACTAGCGGTAACGACGCAATGCGTCAGGTCATCGATATGGTTGGTGATATTGATAACAGACCTGCAGAAGGTATTCTCGGCCTGCACCTCGAAGGACCTTTTATCAGTAAAGAGAAAAAAGGCGCTCACGATCCTATCCATATTCGTCACCTTGACGAAATGACGGCCTACTACCTGGCTGACCACGCCGATAAGATCAAGGTGATCACTCTGGCACCTGAAAACACCTCCCAATCTGTCATCGACATTCTCACCGAGGCGGGTATTACTGTCTCTCTCGGCCATACCAATGCCACTTACAAACAGCTTGATGAAAAGCACGGCATTACCATGGCAACTCATTTATACAATGCCATGAGCCCGCTTGGGTCACGCGAGCCCGGCGTCGTCGGGTACATTTTCGATAAAAAACCGCATGCCGGCATCATTGTCGACGGCATTCACTCTGATTTTGCTTCTGTGCGTATTGCCCATGAGATCATGGGAGAGAACCTGTTTATGGTCACCGATGCTGTTACCCCTGCCGGAACAGACATGACTGAATACGATATGGCCGGAACCAGAGGCTATGTCACCAACGGAAAGTGCCACTATGAAGACGGAACAATAGCTGGTGCTGCAATCACAATGATTGAAGGAGTGCAAAACCTAATCAATCATGTTGGAGTTAGTAGAGAGGAAGCATTACGGATGGCCAGCCTCTATCCAGCCAAAGCCTTAAAGATTGATGACCACTACGGTGTCATTGCCAAGGGCTACAAAGCAAATATCACCTTGCTGACACCAAACAACGAAGTTCACAGCGTGTATCAGATGGGTACCAAGCGCATTTGATAGGCAGTGTGAATCAATAAAGCCTAAAATATATCAAACATAAAAAAAGCGAGCCTTTAGCTCGCTTTTTTACTGAATGCTGCAATTAAGCTGTTTTCGCTTTTAACTTGTTTGCCTCAGTGGCTGCCGTAGCTCTGGCCATCTGAAACTCACGCAGTTTTGAGTAGAGATAAGTGACCACAATTGAAAAGAACAGGTACGACAGAGCAAAAACGATTGGTGAGTTAATCACGTTCGCCTCCAGGCCCCACATAACGCCAGCTATAGTGACCGCCATTTTGGCCATCATCCCCATCAATAGCAGCAATAATGCAAGCTGTGGGTATCGTGTTGAGCAGCGAAATGCCAGCCAGTAACCTGTACCTACAGCAACTGATGCAATACCTAACCCGGCCATGAATGAATGAAAATGTTCTCCAGAAAGCACGCCGCCTAAAGTCGACATTAGAAAAATCAGAGCGAACTTCATACATACTCCTCTAAAACGAATAAGAGAAAAACAACCTTTCAATGCTAATCATTGCTAACAGGGGTATTTTCCCATCTTTTGTTCAATAATCATACTTCCCCAAAAGAAGCCGAAACCTAAAAGAATGCTAAAAGCTTATATTTTTACATCCTGTAACATGCTAATAGCGTATTATTACAGGAATATTTCACCAGGAGTTAAATGATTGTTAAAGATAGCATGAATTGTAAGAAATCTTTTCAAATCGTTAATATTGAAATAAATCTTCTAGAAAAAACAAATTTCTTCCAAAAAAAGCAGCAGGAGAATTTATCAACAGACCAGATTGGTTTATTAAATATGGAATTTAAGATTTAGCGAATGGATATGTTTTTTGCGTGATTCTGGCGAGCTTTATGCCAAAAAATCGTTCAACAATTGACCACCCGCGCTTCCAGTAGCTGACTACAGATAAAAAAACACCCGACCGAGGCCGGGTGTTCGAAAGTTAGAGCTGATGCTATAAAGCTCAGTTAGATCAGTTCTATGCTATCGCTGCTTCCAGTTTTTCAACTTTCACCGCCGCAACCTTGAACTCAGGGATCTTGGCGTGCGGATCCGTCGCTGTAATCGTCAATCGGTTTGCCGGTGACTCAGCAAAGTGGAACGGCACGAATACAACGCCAGGCTGCATACGCTTAGTTACAAATGCCGGTGTCTCTATACTCCCCCTTCGGGTCGATACACGCAGCATCTCGCCATTGCCGATCCCCAATCGCTCTGCATCAGCCACAGAAATCATTGCACGCGGACCAGCCAGATTATCCAGCCCTTTAGTCTTACGTGTCATGGTTCCGGTGTGGAACTGCTCAAGCAGCCGCCCGGTTGTCAGGATTAATGGATAGTCATCATCCGGAAGCTCTGCCGCATAGCGGAACGGTATTGCAACCATTTCACCTTTACCACGGATAAACGTCTCCTGGTGCATAACCCGGGTACCCGGATGCTGGGCGTCCTTACAAGGCCACTGGATTCCGTCTCGGCCAACGCGCTCCCAGTGAATACCGGCATATTGAGGTGTTACCTGACAGATCTCTTCGGTAATATCCTGCACAGATTCATATCCCCAATCGCTACCCATTGCGTTGGCAATGCTCTGAATAATCCACCAGTCTTCCTTTGCCTCGCCAGGCGGATTGATGGCCGGTGCGATACGCTGAACACGGCGCTCGGTGTTGGTAAAGTGCCCTGACTTCTCGGCAAACGAGCATGACGGCAGAACAACATCGGCATACTGCGCAGTTTCGGTGAGGAAGATATCCTGTACGACAAGGAAGTCGAGCTGTTCCAGTGCCTCAATCACATGTGCCTGATTCGGATCGCTGAGTACTGGGTTCTCACCCATGACATATAAACCTCTCACCTCCTGATGGCAGGCAGCGTCGATTATTTCTGTCAGCGTCAAGCCCGATTCAGATGGCAAATCCGGTTTATTCCAGGCCTTGGCAAACTTGCTGTGGACATCCGGGTTATACACCTTCTGATAGCCCGGCAGGTTATTCGGCAGTGCCCCCATATCACATGCGCCCTGAACATTAGACTGACCGCGAAGTGGATTAATACCCCCGCCTTCAATACCAATATTGCCACACAATAGCTGCAAGTTGGCAATCGAACGAACGTTATCATGTCCTGTCGTATGTTGGGTGATCCCCATTGAGTAGTACACAGCGGTTCTGTCCGCAGTACCGATCATTTCAGCCATCTTAATTACATCAGCAGCGCGAACGCCGGTGATAAGCTCGATCTTATCCGGCGAATATTCATCACGCATCACTTCAGCTTTCAGAGCTTCAAAGCCTTCAACGCGATCAGCAATATATTGCTCGTCATGCCAGCCATTCTTAATGATCTGCTGCATAATGCCGTTCATTAGCATTACGTCTGTTCCCGGACGATGAGCCACATAGAGCTGTGCATGCTCTGCAATATCGATCTTCTTCGGATCGGCAACAATCAAACGCGCCGTTCCTTTACGGATCGCCTGCTTGATGTGCGAAGCAATGATAGGGTGGGCAGAGGTAGTATCCGAGCCAATAATGAACACGACGTCCGAATGCTGGATGCTCGGTATATCGTTGGTCATAGCCCCGCTACCAAGAGAGGCTTCGAGCCCTGTTACCGTTGATGCGTGGCACAGACGGGCACAGTGATCGACGTTGTTTGTCTCCAGCTCGCGGCGAATAAACTTCTGGAAGGCATAGTTATCTTCGTTGGTTGTTTTTGCCGACGAGAACCCTGCCAGTGCATTGCCGCCATATTGAGACTTAATACCACCAAGTTTCTCGGCAACCAGCGTCAGCGCTTCATCCCAACTTGCAGGCTGCAACTCGCCATCCTTACGGATCAGCGGAGTGTTCAGTCGCTCTTCGCTCTGGATAAAGTCAAAGCCGAAGCGACCTTTAACACACAACATACCCTGATTGACCGGTGAATCCTTGGCACCCTGTACATATCGAATTTTGTTAGTGATCTCATCAACAAACATGGTGACCTTGCAGCCCACCCCACAATAGGTACAAATCGTATCGACCGGTTTTAGCATTTCAATTCGGCCTTGCGATTTGTCCCGGCTATCAACCAGCGCACCAGTCGGACATACCTGAACACAGGCTCCGCATTGCACGCAGTTTGAATCGCCCATGCTATAGCCGTTATCAAACCCTGGGCGACATTCCGGACGTTTGGCACTGCTGCCGTCACTATCTTTCATGAAGCTAAGCGCACCATGGACTGCCTGCTCATTACAGGCCTCGACACACTGACCACAGCTGATACAGCGGTTAGCATCAAAGACAATAAACTCTGAGCTATCATCAACACTGAACTTCTGACAGCTGCCCAAATCCAGATCTTTGTTCTCAACCTTATATTCGGTGGCATAATCACGAAGGCTACAATCGGTATTAGCCTGGCACCCACACTCAAGGCAGCGCTCGGCTTCCCGGATAGCGTCTTCGTTCATAAAGCCAGTTTCTACTTCGGCAAAGCTAAGTTCACGCTCTTTGGTACTCAGCTCCGGCATGACAGAACGCATAACTTTTTTGATCCCGGCGAACTGCTGAGGGTCAACCTGCTTCACCTTAGGTGCCTTCTGGGAATTGAACGGCTTGACCGGGATCTTTTCCATATCGCCATTGAAGAAGCGGTCTATCGACTCAGCAGCAATACGTCCGTCTGCCACTGCCTCGATGGCCGTAGCCGGTCCGCGACGGAAATCACCGATACTGAAAATATTTTCCAACCCGGAGTGCATCGTATCCGGATCCGATTCCTGAGTGAGCCAGCGGGTAACAGGCAGTTCAATATCGTCGTTTTCAAGAAACGCCAAATCTGGTTTCTGTGAAACGGCTGCAATTACCGTATCAAAATCTTCGGTGAAGTATTCGCCAGTAGCCTCAGGACGTCGGCGACCCGAGGCATCAGGTTCACCCAATGCCATCTTCTCAAGCTTTATCTCGCAAACGCGGCCGCTTGTATCAGCAATATTCTCGACGGGATTGGTCAGGAAGTGGAATTTAACGCCTTCATGCTCTGCTTCCAGGATTTCATAATCTTCAGCAGGCATCTCATCACGGGTTCGACGGTAGATCAGTGTGGTATCTGCCCCATCACGAACAGCTGTTCGTGCACAGTCTATCGCGGTATTACCGCCACCGATCACAGCCACTTTCTTACCTGTCGTATACTGGTGCCCGGTTACATAGTCTTTCAGGTAATCGACACCAAGGTAACAGCCATCAAGCTCACTACCCGTATAGTTCATCTCGACAGCTTTTGATGCGCCTACAGCCAGGCAGACGGCATCATAGTCGTTAGCAAGCTCGGATAAGAGAAAGTCTTTACCCAGCACTTTTCCGGTTTCAACCTTCATACCGTTTCGGCACATCAGCTCGATTTCTTTGTCCAGTATCGCTTTCGGCAAGCGGTACTCTGGAATACCGTAACGTAGCCAGCCACCAGCATGAGGCATCGACTCAAACACAGTGACGTTGTAACCTTCATTACTGAGGTAGTAACCACAGGTTAATCCGCCCGGTCCGCTACCAATAATGGCAATAGATTTGCCTTTGGCAGGTTTTACTTCAGGAACATATTGTTCCTGTGCTTCCAAGTCAGCATCCGCTGCATGACGCTTTAGCTGTCTGATAGCCAGCGGTTCATCAACAAGTCCCCGACGGCATTCCGTTTCGCAGAATGCCGGGCAGACACGGCCGATAGAAAGCGGCATTGGCAAAGTGCGCTTGATTACTTCGACAGCTTTTTGATGATCATTCTGAGAGATATGATAAAGATAAGACTGAATATCAACCCCGGCCGGACAGGCCGTCTGACACGGTGCCTCACAGTCTGCGTAGTGATCAGACAAAATGCGATTCAATGCTTTTTTGCGCGCAGCAGATAATGCATCACTCTTCGTAGTAACATTCATCCCCTCGCTAGGATGAATTTCGCATGCGCGCTTTGTGCCCTGTCCTTCGACTTCAACTACGCATAATTCACAAGGAACTTTTTCACCGTTTTTATTTAAGCCACATAGAGATGGAATATCAATTTGGCATTGTGTAGCGGCTTCAAGCAATGTTTGTTGATCATCAACAACCACGGCTTGTCCGTCTATTGTGACATTTATCATATATTGCCTCTTTCTATTGCTTGGCGCTGCATCAAGGTAATGAGTTATACGGATAAGCCGGATTTATACTCAGCTATCAACTCGTAACTAACTTCTTGTTCATAGGGAAAGCCAGTACAGCGCTCACGGATGATTTAGATAAATCATCATTTTTTTGTTATTCCCCCAACGTATCAGGTTCAGGATAAAATTCCTTGATTTGAAACACTGTAGTGGATTATTTTCCAAGCAAAATAAAGCTAGCAATAATTGCTATACCGCCTTAAATAGTCATATATTGAAATATATTTACATTATTAATTTTCAGCCAACCTACCTCCAAGGCGGTATATATATAATTCCAAAGTGTTAATTTCGTTAAATCATCACGACAAACTAAGATTAAATTTATAAACATACTGCTGACAGAATTATTAAGTGAAACAATAATACACAAAATGTCTTTTTATTAGACGGTAAAATACATTCTCACCAATCAATTATTGCTTGACGATAAAACAAAGTTTTGTGCAATCAGTTAATAGCAATTTCAAGGCTAGATTGAACAGCCTTTCAAACATGGGTGAATTGTATTCGCATTATAAATGTCAGCAGATAGCAGATAGCAGATAGCAGATAGCAGAGTATGGTGAACCATGGCGTAGGCATACACCCCGTTCAGCTTTGGCGAAAGAATGTAGTGAGAAAGCGAGGATAATCACAGAGTTGCCACAAAATCCGTTACCAAGCTATCAGGAAACGTTATATAAGGCGTGACTTTTACTTAATGAACATCATATAATTTGATGATAATGTTAATAATTTTGTGAGCTGCCGGGCAAATTATGGCCAATATTCTAGATTCTGTTGATCAGCGTACCCAGCTTGTCGGTGAAAACCGACTCGAGTTACTAATCTTCCAGCTGAACTCATCACAGCTATTTGCCATCAATGTGTTTAAAGTTAAAGAGGTTGTTAAGCTTCCTCGACTGAACTCACTTCCAGGTTCGCACCCAAATATCACCGGTGTTGCCAACATCCGTGGCCAATCTATTCCTGTCATCGATCTACGCCAGTCAATTGGTATGCGCCCCGTCGATACAGACGGCGAAAGCAATATGATCATCACCGAATACAACCGTTCGGTACAGGCATTCCTTGTCGGTCAGGTAATGAACATCGAAAACCTAACCTGGCGTGATATCCAGCCGCCACCGAGCCAGGTTGGTAAGAACAACTACCTAACTGCCCTGACTAAATTGCAGCGTGATGGTGTCGACCGACTAGTAAGTATCATCGATGTTGAAAAAGTGCTGGCAGAGATCATTGACTATGACATTCAGATCTCCGAAGAAGTTCTTGATAACAATATCGTGAACCACTTCCATGGCCGCAAGGTACTGATTGTTGATGACTCTTCAACTGCTCGTGCGCAAATCCGCGACACCCTTTCTCAGCTAGGGTTGCAGATTATTGAAGCAAGCGACGGTCTGATGGCTCTGAACCTGCTTAAGGGCTGGTGTGATGAAGGCAAGAATATCAATGAAGAAATCCTGATGATGTTCACCGATGCAGAAATGCCGGAAATGGACGGATACAAGCTTACCCACGAAATCCGCAATGACCCAAGAATGAACGACCTATATATCGCGCTTAACACATCTCTCAGTGGTAGCTTCAACGAGGCAATGGTGAAAAAAGTCGGCTGTGATCGGTTTATCTCCAAATTCCAGCCAGATCTCTTGGTTGAGGTTGTGCAAGACAGGTTACGAGCAGTACTCTAACCATCTCAAAACATGAAGAACTCGCCTGCGGGCGAGTTTTTTCTTTCTTCATGCCCCCTCCCTAGAAAAAGAGCTAGCAATAAATAAGACTGAAATGAAGTACGGTCAGTTTCAACAACAAGGTTAACCACAACTGTTCATCAGCAAACATTATTCATACTCCTTATGGGCCACTGGCTCTAGTTCATTCCAGGCTTTAAGCGTTTCTCCGTGCAAAATATCGATTTTCTGCTCAGTCACGTCTTCAGCTTTAACCGTTAGCTGCATCGTTAGTAACATGATGATGAGAAGAGGAAGCACCCAATCAGGTGCTCCTTTTGGTGTCTTTGGGGTCATACGTCATCGCTCCCTCAGTGCGTATTTGCCGTACGAACCTGGCTCTGACTGCTACGAAGCGTTACACGTCGGTCAAAGAAGTCACCTTCAAAGTTCTGCTCTGCTTTCAGTGGCTCCTGATCACCGTAGGCTGATGCGAAGATCTGGCTACCATCCACACCACGTTGCTCCAGGTAATCTCGAACAGCATCAACACGTTGTTGCGACAAGTTGTAGTTCTTCAGGCTGTCACCACGACGGTCCGCATAGCCAGCCAGTTCCCATTTCACATCAGGCGCCTGCTTCATCAGCTCTGCCAGTTCTTCCAACTGGGCTTCAAAGTGCGGTTCGATCTGGGCAGAACCGGTACGAAAGTGCACGTTCATCTCCAGTGCCAAATCTATCTGGCGCTCCTCAAGGCTGTTTTGATCGATGATTTGCTGCTGCAGACGTGCAATCTCTATCTGTGACTGGTTATAGCGCTGGCTAATGCGCTCAAGTTCGCCGTTACGTGCTGTCAGCTCTAGCATTTCTTCGTCTTGAGCCTGAATATACTGCTCCTGCCCCATTGCTGTACCGGCAATCCCGCCAACAATAGCGCCAATCACTGCCCCTGCCGGACCACCAACCAGCGCACCAAATGCCGCGCCGGAACCCAAGCCGATTAACTGCTCATCCTGGCCTGCGGTATACGTATCCTGAGTTGAATTAAGCCCGGATGCTTGCCCCTCTGCAGCCTGTGTTGCCGGTGCAATAACAGAAGCCATCATGGTGGTTGCAATCAGTGTTGAAATAAGCTGCTTTTTCATTTTTCATTCCTCATCAGTAAACAATGTGCTGATTGGTTGTTTGGTATCGACATCGTGTTTAAAGCGTTTGGACTGTACCGATGTCGTTTCGATGAGGTAATTAAACCAACTGGATCTGGCAATTTTCGGGAGGAAAAAGGGCAATATGCTGATCAATTGTGGCAAAAAAATGGCAATTGGTTGATATGGCTTTTTTCAGGCATTTTTTGTTGTATAGTCAGCACATATCAACATCCCGTACTACCCATTAACACCCGCTAAGGTCATACATGAAGAAGATTGTGATTGTCGAAGACGAAGTCGCTATTCGCGAAAACTATATTGATGTGTTAAAGAAACACGGCTATAGCGTGCAGGGATATGACAACCGGCCTGATGCACAAGCGGCATTCGAACAGAGCCTTCCGGATCTCGCCATTATTGATATTGGCCTTCAGAATGAAATTGATGGTGGTTTTTCGCTGTGTCAGTCTCTTCGCGCGCTGTCTCCTACTTTACCTATTATTTTTCTGACTGCGCGGGATAGTGATTTTGATACTGTCTGCGGGCTGAGAATGGGCGCTGATGACTACCTGACCAAAGATGTTAGTCTGCCTCACCTCATGGCCCGAATCGCCGCACTGTTTCGTCGCAGTGATCTGCTTGCTGTTCCGACAGAGCAAGAAACGCTGATTGAGCGCGGGGCGTTAACGATTGATAAGAATAAGATGCAGATTTTCTGGAACAAGCAGCTGGTTGAACTCACCGTCACTGAATTCTGGATGGTCTATGCGCTGGCCAAGCGGCCGGGGCATGTCAAAAGCCGCCATGACCTCATGGATGAGGCTCAGGTCGTTGTCGACGACAGCACAATCACATCCCACGTAAAACGGATCCGAAAAAAATTCCTGCAATATGATGATAACTTCGACTGCATCAATACCGTTTATGGCATGGGCTACCGGTGGGGCTCATAACCGAGGTTGATCATGAATATGCCTAAATTTCGTATCGGCCTCAGATTAAAAGTCATTCTGATTTCAAGCTTTCTGCTCACCCTGCCCTGGGTTGGCTATAAATATATTCTTGAAATGGAAAAACTGCTGCGTCAGGGACAGGAGCAGACGCTGGTAGGCACAACGCGTGCTGTTGCCACAGCTTTGAACGAGCGCCCTAAACTGTTTAGCTCTCAAGCAAGCTTTCTGGAGTCAGTCAAAAAAGGGCGCGACCTATATGCCTATGAACTTCAGTCTCCCATCACGCTCAATGGCCAACTTGCGGACTGGACAGACTATGATGACCGAATGGTGCACTACGGACGGGAATATGTTCAGTTCAGCCGTCGCCCGTATAGCAATAACAGTATCAGCTTCCGCCATCTTGTCGGAAAATATGACGGCTACCTGTATGCCGCCTTCGAAGTGCAGGATAAGAACCCTATCATGCGCCGAAAGAACTCCGTTCGAGTTGACCGCAACGACCACCTGATCATCGCAATGACCTCACCAGACGGCGAGTTCTTCCGCTATGTTGTTGCCGCCCATGAAGATGGCTGGGTCAATGCATGGCAGATTACCGATGATATCACTGACTCAACCAACCTGATCCTGCAAAACCAAATTCAGGGCTATTGGCGAACGACCGACAAGGGATACAACATCGAGCTCAGGATCCCGCTCTCGTTCCTCGGCAACAAACTGGGCTTTGCGTTCTACGATGTCAATAACAGTCAGAACCGTGAAATCGAGACAATCATTGGTACCTCCAATACCTCTCATCTTAATCGCTTGGGCACAGTATTGGTTCCGTCCCCGGAAATCGAGAAAATCTTAAAGGGTATGGGACATACCAGCACCCGTATCTGGGTTATTGATCGCCACCAGCGCGTACTGGCACAAACAGGCAATATCCAAGACTCAAACGGCGTATGGTCGTCATCGGTTAAATATGCCGGTAATGATGATTCGTGGTGGTCAACTATCGAGAAAAAAGTGCTTCATCCGCTTTATTATCGCTACTTTATTTCCGAGCCTACCGAGTTTGTCGACTCTCTCAAGGATGAAGCCTTGGTTAAGGGCGTGCATGTCTCGCAGGCGCTGAGTGGACGCGGGTACTCCCACTGGCGGCAGTCAGAAGATGGGAAGGCTATGATCCTTGCTGCGGCCTACCCTATCTGGTTGGGCGACAATGTGATGGGAGCCGTAATTGCCGAAGAATCAACAGTCGGTATTCAAACCTTGCGTAACCGGGCAATGGAGCAGCTGTTTAACGCTATTCTGACCATAATGGCTATTGGTACCATCACTCTGTTTTTGTTCGCATCGAAAATTTCATCGCGGATCCGCCGCCTTCGTGACGAAGCCGAGCAGGCCATTGACAGCCAGGGACGTATTCAGCAACACATTTCACCGACCGAAGATACCGATGAAATCGGCGACCTCTCACGAAGTCTGGCTGCGATGGTAGGACGATTAGGGCAATATAACCATTATTTGGAGAATCTTTCTTCTCGTCTTTCGCACGAACTGAGAACACCGGTTGCCGTTGTTCGCTCCTCAATAGAAAACCTGTCAATGCACAACCAGGATGAAGACTCGCAACGTTATATCGCCCGCGCACAGGACGGCGTGCATCGCTTGAGTACCATCCTCTCAAGCATGACAGAAGCAACACGAATTGAGCAAAGCCTTCAGGGAGCAGAAAAAGAACGATTTCCACTCAACGAACTTGTGACGGGATGCATGCAGGGTTACCAAATGGCCTATCCGCATCAAGCTTTCGATGTACAGACTGGCAAGTCGGACATTTTCATTTACGGAGCACCCGATTACCTTGCCCAGCTTCTGGACAAGTTAATTGCCAATGCAGAAGACTTTAGCAAGGATGAAGATGCGATTGAGGTTTCATTGGTACAGAAAGGGTTGTCTGCAGTTCTCACCGTCAGCAACCGGGGACCATTACTTCCAGACAATATGTCGGATCAACTGCTCAATTCAATGGTATCGGTACGCAGTCAGCAAAAGCAAACTAAACCCCACCTAGGTCTTGGACTGTTTATTGCCCGTCTGATCACCCAATTCCATCATGGTGAAATCGAACTTAAAAACCGTCTTGATCAGCAGGGTGTCGAGGTTGTGATTACCCTTCCCGTACAAATCATCGATAAATAAAACTATACCCAAACTACTTATACCCAAGCTACCTCAAGATGCTCGTTTCAGCGAGAATTACTTGGCTTGTAGGCTAGGCACCGATTAGAAAATCTAGTAGCTCTAAATTAATAATCGGTAACAACGCATAGAAGCCAAGTAAACTCGCCCTTAGGGAGTGAGCCAGCGCGCCCATTTCTGTGTCAAATAACGTTGAAAGGGAATACCATTCCTACCGTTATTTTCCTTGAACTGAACACGCTGGTCTCACTCTGAATCCTGCATCTTGAGGTAGTTTGGGTATAGAGACATTTAAATAGTTTGGGTATAACATAGCACCTTAACGTGATTCACGTTTGCCTACACCACTGCTGTATACAATCCGATAGCAATCGTAATAGCAGCAATAGCTAACAGCACTTCAAAAAGCATATTTTGCATAAATTATCCAACCAGCAGTCCCGATTATACTTGGGACGCTTAAGATCCGATGAGTGCTACCACGCCAAAGCTATGCCTTCCCACCAGGAGCGAGCAAGTTACCGGGCTTTGTTAACAACAACGAAAGATGTGAACTGTATGACACAGGCTCCATTGATAAAAAAAGTTTGATTATTGATTAACTAGCTTAGCTCGGTTCGAAGCATGGAAATGTAAACTTCCCGGCTCAACCAGATCACCTTCAATGCCAGCAGCAGACGAATACGATGAGTTAGGCGTTGCTTTGAATGCACGAATAACGCTAATCGCCGTATAAACACTAACTAATACAAATAACAAACTAACAATGGTGTCCAATATGCCTTCCTCTGTTTAGATTACATTATTAATACTAACGGCTGAGGCTAAATCGAACCTGAACAGCACAACAGAAGCAGCTTTGTGAATGTAACTTTTTGATTTTTTGGCTTTTGAGCCTCTACTACTCTCATCATTACATTTCATTACTTGTCATCACTCGCAGAGTTAAACCTACCACTTTGAATAACAAAGTATGAAACGCCACATCAGCACTGTGATAATAAAGTTGTCAACTTACCTTTTAACCAATACAAAGACGTGATCCATTCACAATCAGCCCTGCACTCATTTCAGCACATGGCTTACAAGCGCTTTAGATCCTTTACCCGTAAAAACGCTTGAAGAATAGCGAGAGCAATTTATGTGTCAGAGCTTATTTAATTCTCTCATCTCGCAGCTCATCGTATGACGACGCTGGCATCCACGATTTCTGCTCACCATTATCGGCCTGCGCCATCAGCTCCTGCTCTTTCTTTTCGATAGCTTGGTATTGAGATTCGCATACACTTTTCGTCACCTTGTCTTCGCCATAGGTACTAAGACAACGATCCATGTATTCATCATATTTCATCAACAAGGTTTCTGAATGTACCGGCGCCATAAAGAAAACAGCCACACCAGCCATCAATAGTGCACTTCGTTTCATCATCATTCACACCAAGGTAATTTTTGACCTTTTAAGTGAAGTTGATGAACAACGACAACGCCAGCTTATTAATGAGACACTCAATAAAAAAGGAGCCATCGGCTCCTTTTCCTTCAGTATCAGACAGTTTAACTATCTACTCACCACGGTCGACTTTCTTCTTAACCACGGTAGGCTTTGTTCTTATCCACGGTAATAGTTTTGAGGCACGAAAGGCATTTTCTCGACAGTCATCGGAAGCTTCTTGCCACGCACTTCAGCAAATAGCTCGGTTCCAATCTGAGCCAGATCCGTCTTCACATAAGCCATTGCAACCGGGGCACCTTTAGTCGGACCAAAAGTACCGCTGGTTACGATACCCACTTCGTTATCGTCAGCATCAAATAGCTTGCTACCTTCACGAACAGGCGCCTTAGACTGACCAACCAGACCAATACGCTTACGGGCAACATCTTTAGTCTTGATTTGCTCAAGGATCAAATCTGCACCAGGGAAACCACCAGCGCGCTCACCGTCTGCGCGACGAGGCTTGCTGATACCCCACAACAGGCTAGCTTCTACTGGCGTAGTCGTCGGATCGATATCATTGCCGTACAAACATAGGCCACATTCCAGACGCAGTGAATCACGCGCACCCAGACCAATCCACTCAACTTCAGCGTTGCCAAGCAACTCACGGGCTAGTTCATCAGCCTTATCGGCAGGAACAGAAATCTCATAGCCATCTTCACCTGTGTAGCCAGATCGGCTTACCAGACACTCAGCACCAAGCAGATCAATAGAGACCGCATCCATGAACAGCATATCGCTGACAGCAGGATTCAGACGAGCCAGCACTTCTGCGGCTTTAGGGCCCTGAAGCGCAAGCAATGCACGGTCGTCAATTAGTTCCATCTCAACGTCTTCAGGCAAGTGCGCTTTGATGTGAGCAATATCCTGATCTTTACATGCCGCATTAACAACAACAAACAGGTGATCACCAAAGTTTGTCACCATCAGATCATCAAGGATCCCGCCCTGCTCATTGGTAAAGAAGGCATAGCGCTGCTTGCCTGCTGGCAGATCAATAATATCGACAGGAACCAGAGCTTCCAGTGCTTTCGCAGCATTGGCACCATGAAGGCGAAGCTGCCCCATATGCGACACATCAAACAGACCTGCTGCTTCACGGCAGTGAATATGTTCTTTGCGAACGCCTAATGCGTATTGAACAGGCATGTCGAAGCCAGCAAAAGGAACCATTTTTGCACCCATCTCAACATGAAGTGCGTGCAGAGGTGTTACCAGTAATTCTTGGGACATACGTTTATACTCCGTGAACCGCGAGCATGCGGCTATTTTCCATATCACTTGTTGCGACTATGTTAAACTAGGTTTCCTATAGTAAACAAAGTTTCTTTCAGTTCAAACTGCGCGACATCACATAATTTCACAAAGACGTAAAATATTTCCTTTTGTCTGACTTTGCAGTCATACAAAAACGAACGATACGGTAATCAAGAAGCCAGCTTTGCCCTGTTGTTAATAACCTGTATCACCTGTTCCGATGAGTTACAGCCCTCCGGGCTGGTCACGTTTGGAATGGCAATAAACATCATAGTTCATTGCCAAACAATCGCCCGTTGCGAGGTTGTCACGATGCGGTCACCCATAGGATGTGTGCATCCTCTTTACTGATAGACACCAGCATATGCCCCATTGTGGCATCGTAGTAAACGGAGTCACCTTCTTTAAGCTGCACCGGCTCGTAGAATTCAGAGAAGAAAGTGATCTCTCCGGAGAGAACAAGCAGGAACTCTTCGCCGTCATGGCGGATCCAATCAGAGTAGTCCTCAAACTGACGCGCTCTTACCCGTGATTTGAACGGCATCATCTTCTTCTTGGTCAACTGTGTGGCCAGCAGCTCATGCTCATAGGTCGTTGTCGGGTGAGGTTTACCTTCATCCTGACGGGTAATGTCTCTACGACCGGTTGCCTTAATCTGCTTGGGAGGCGCAAATAGCTGAGGAATATCAATTTCCAGGCCGCCAGCCAACTTTTGCATTGCCTGGAATGTCGGAGAAATTTGTTCGTTCTCAATCTTTGAGAGCGTCGAACGGGCAAGACCAGTACGCTTGCTGGCTTCTTCCAGTGTCAGGCCATGGGCCATCCGGATTTCTTTGAGTCGCTTGCCAAGTTTCAGCGGTTCGATTTTTTCGTCTTTATCTGCGCCCTGTTCTTTCGCCACCGTCATCGATGGGTAGACATCAAGCTGTTGTTCGTCACTCATTACATCCCTCCTTGGTACTACTGATACTTCATTTTGGCATAGCCGATCGGAAACTTAAAAGTCATACGAATAAAAAAGTTTGACCCATGCATCATATTTGAAACAAAGTTTCCAAAAGGAAACATCAACTTTTCTGCTTCCTTTTTGACCGCCTAACAGGGCAATAATTGCACTGCGGCACATTCCTTTCTCCCACATTACCTCATTTGCAAAATACTTACAAAACCCTTACCAGAACTGGGTTTGTTACCGAATCTAACTACATCGCAACAACACCAATAAACTTAATAATGACTAAGAAATTGGCCTTTTGGTAGAAATTCACATGACAAGACGCAAACGTTTGCTTAAAATGCACGACACTAAAGTGGACGATGTTCCACTATTGGAAATTTTCGTTTGATCGGCTATCTATAGAAAGGTATGTTACGCAGTTGTTAGGGTCAGTTAGACATTCGGAATCATTTTTTCGTCTGATTAGAGCAATAAGCTGCAGATATTATCCATAACAACAAAACAGCCAACGACTCTGGAAATGGAACACCCACTAGGGCGCACTTGAGGATAACGTGAAATGAAAGCTTCATACCAAAACCACGATTTAGAAATGTTCTTCTCCACCAACCTTGCTCAGGTGGACGGAGCAGTCAACGCAGGCATCGAGGCAGAACTAACCCGCCAGAACCAGCAAATCGAGCTGATTGCCTCTGAGAACATCGTTTCTAAAGCGGTTATGCAAGCACAAGGTAGCTGTTTAACCAACAAATACGCTGAAGGCTACGCAGGACGCCGTTACTACGGTGGCTGTGAACATGTCGACGAAGTAGAGAAAATCGCCATTGCTCGTGCCAAACAACTTTTCCAGTGCGAGTACGTGAACGTTCAGCCACACTCTGGCGCCCAGGCCAACGGTGCAGTCATGCTTGCACTACTTCAGCCGGGTGACACCATCCTGGGCATGTCTCTGGATGCAGGTGGCCACTTAACTCACGGTGCTCGCCCTGCCCTTTCCGGCAAGTGGTTCAATGCGGTTCAATACGGCGTCAGCGAAGGAAACTGCGAAATCGACTACGACCAAGTGCGTGAGCTTGCTATCGAAAGCCAGCCTAAGATGATTATTGCCGGCGGTTCAGCCATTCCTCGTCAAATCGACTTTGCCAAGTTCCGCGCAATTGCCGACGAAGTTGGCGCATACTTGATGGTTGATATGGCACACATTGCCGGCCTAATCGCCGCTGGTGAGCACCCTAACCCAATCCCACACGCACACGTTGTAACCACTACAACGCACAAGACACTGCGTGGTCCACGTGGCGGTATGATCCTGACTAACCACGAAGACATTAACAAGAAAATCAACTCAGCGGTGTTCCCAGGCCTTCAGGGCGGTCCGCTGATGCATGTTATTGCCGGTAAAGCGGTTGCTCTGGGTGAAGCCCTGGAGCCTGAATTCAAACTGTACATTAAAAATGTGATCAACAACGCGAAAGTATTAGCAGAAGTCCTGCAAGCTCGCGGTTGCGATATTGTTACTGATGGTACAGATACGCACCTTATGCTGGTTGACCTTCGTCCTAAGGGACTGAAAGGTAATCAGGTTGAAGAGGCACTGGAACGTGCAGGTATCACCTGTAATAAGAATGGCATCCCATTCGACCCAGAAAAGCCTATGGTTACATCAGGCATTCGTCTTGGTACGCCAGCGGGCACAAGCCGCGGCTTTGGCTCTGAAGAGTTCAAACAAATCGGTGAGTGGATCGGCGATGTACTTGACGGTCTGGTTGCCAACCAGGAAGACAACAGTGAAGTTGAGCAACGTGTGAAACAGCAGGTACAGAAACTGTGCAGCCGTTTCCCGCTATATCAGTAATCCTCTACGATTATTGATTAAGACAAACCGAAATCTGTGGCCCGGAGCCTTTTTATACGGGCCTGTAAAAATAAACAAAATCTGCGGAAGCATTGCGCAAGGAGTAAAAATGGAAAATACATTGAAGTTCGCTGAAAGCCATGAGTGGGTACGCGACAACGGTGACGGCACTATCACTATGGGTATCTCTAACCACGCTCAGGGCCTACTAGGTGACGTTGTATTCGTTGATCTTCCAGAAGTTGGTGACTCAACAGAAGCAGGCGAGTCTTTCTCTCTTGTTGAATCTGTTAAAGCAGCCTCTGACATCTACGCGCCTGTAACCGGTGAAATTGTTGAAATCAACGAAGAGCTGGAAGACAGCCCAGAGCTGATCAACGAAGAACCGTACGAAGGCGGCTGGATTGCTAAGATCAAAGTGGCCGATGTTGAAGAGCTAAGCAAGCTTATCGACGGTGAGAAATACCTAGCGTCTATCGACGAAGACTAATTGAATACCGGCTTTTAGGTAACGAGAAAAACAATTTTCCGCTTAAAAGCCGTTTTCAACCTACTCTCGATGACTTCCCACTATTGCATCATGCTCAGGTGTAATAGGCAGTAACTGTTCAGGAAAGAACCATGACCGACATGACTCTTCTAAATGCATTAAGTGACGATAAGGAATTCGCAGGTCGTCATAATGGCCCGGATTCAGCACAACAAAAAATCATGCTGGAAACTATCGGCGTTGCAAGCGTTGATCAGCTGATTGAAGAAACCGTCCCGGCGGCAATTCGCCTGCCAGAACCAATGAAGTTAGACCAGCCTCAAAGCGAAGCAGATATGCTTGCCAACCTAAAAGCCATGGCAGGCAAGAATATCATCAACCGCAGTTTTATCGGTCAGGGTTACTACAACACCTTAACGCCAAACGTTATTCTGCGTAACGTCCTGGAAAATCCAGGTTGGTATACAGCCTATACCCCTTACCAGCCAGAAATCTCTCAGGGTCGCCTCGAGTCGCTGCTAAACTACCAGCAGATGATCATGGATCTAACTGGTATGGAGCTGGCCAACGCCTCGTTGCTTGATGAAGCAACAGCAGCAGCCGAAGCCATGACTCTGTGTCAGCGTGCTGGTAAAAACAAGAGCAAAGCATTCTTTGTATCGAACGACCTACACCCGCAAACTGTAGACGTCGTTCGTACTCGTGCCGGTTATATCGGCATTGAAATCATCACTGGCTCTATCGACGAGCTGGACAACCACGACGTATTCGGCGCCTTGGTTCAGTACCCTGGCACCAGCGGTAACGTGGTCGACCTGACTGAAACTATCGAAAAAGCACACGCCAAGAAAACACTGGTTGCCGTTGCCTCTGATCTGCTTGCACTAACGCTTCTGAAATCACCTGGCGAAATGGGTGCCGACGTAGTTATCGGTAGCGCCCAGCGCTTCGGCGTACCAATGGGCTTCGGTGGTCCGCACGCGGGCTTCATGGCAACCAAAGACAAGCACAAGCGTACAATGCCAGGCCGCGTTATCGGCGTATCGAAAGACTCCAAAGATAACCAAGCCCTGCGTATGGCAATGCAGACGCGTGAGCAGCATATCCGTCGTGAAAAAGCGACATCTAACATCTGTACCGCTCAGGCGCTTCTGGCAAACATGGCTGCATTCTATGCCCTTTACCACGGTCCGGAAGGCCTGCGTAAAATCGGCCGCCGTGTCCACCACCTAACAGCAATTCTTGCTGCAGGCCTGCGCAACTCTAGCATCGAACTGGCACATGACACCTTCTTCGACACCATTACGCTAAACACTGGCAAGAAAACGAACGAGTTCTACAAAAAAGCACTTGATGCAGGTATGAACCTTCGTAAGTATGACACTCAGCTTGGTATCAGCATTGACGAAACCACCAAGGTTGAAGATATCGAAGAGCTATTGGCTCTATTCAGCGGTAATGACCTGAAAGCATCCATGTTCACGGCTGATATCGCTTCAGACGAATTTGCAGCAATTCCAGAAAGCTGCCGTCGTACCAGCAAGTACCTGACGCACCCAGTATTCAGTGAGCATCACAGTGAAACGCAGATGATGCGTTACATGAAGAAGCTGGAAAACAAAGACTACTCACTGACTCACGGCATGATCCCGCTAGGCAGCTGTACCATGAAGCTGAATGCTGCAGCTGAAATGATCCCTGTCACCTGGCCTGAATTCGGTGCCCTGCACCCATTTGCTCCTGCTGATCAGGCGAAGGGCTATGCAGAGCTGGCTGAGAAATTCTCTGAAATGCTGTGCTCGGTAACAGGCTACGATGCATTCTCGCTACAGCCTAACTCAGGTGCCCAGGGTGAGTACGCTGGCCTAATCGCAATCCAGCGTTACCACGAGTCTAACGGTGATTCGCACCGTAACGTATGTTTGATCCCAAGCTCTGCACACGGTACTAACCCGGCTTCTGCCGCCATGGTATCGATGAAAGTTGTGGTTGTTGGCTGTGACGACCTGGGTAACATCGACGTTGAAGATCTGAAAGCGAAGATCGAAAAGCACCGTGACAACCTGTCATGCATCATGATCACCTACCCTTCAACCCACGGTGTATACGAAGAAGCCGTTCAAGAAGTGTGTGAACTGGTACACGAAGCTGGCGGTCAGGTTTACCTTGACGGTGCCAACATGAACGCACAGGTTGGCCTAACCAGCCCAGGCTTCATCGGCTCTGACGTTTCGCACCTTAACCTGCACAAAACCTTCTGTATTCCACACGGTGGTGGTGGTCCGGGCATGGGTCCTATCGGCGTTAAATCGCACCTGGCTCCGTTCCTGCCGGGTCACACAGAAAGCTCTGAAAGCGACAAGCCTCAGTACGCTGTATCAGCTGCTGAACTAGGTTCTGCTTCAATCCTGCCAATCTCATACGCTTACATTGCGATGATGGGCGAAGAAGGCCTGACTGAAGCCACGAAACTGGCTATCCTTGGCGCAAACTACGTGATGGAGCGTCTACGTCCGCACTACCCTGTTCTGTACCGCGGTACGCACGGCCGAATTGCTCACGAATGTATTATCGACATCCGTCCAATCAAAGAAGCCTCTGGCATCTCTGAGGAAGACGTCGCGAAGCGTCTGATGGATTACGGCTTCCACGCGCCAACCATGTCATTCCCTGTTGCCGGTACACTGATGATCGAGCCAACAGAGTCAGAAGACCTGGCTGAACTGGATCGCTTCTGTGATGCGATGATCGCAATCCGCCACGAGATTGCCCGAGTTCAAGATGGCGAGTGGGATCTGGCAGACAACCCGCTAGTCCACGCACCACACACTCAGGCAGACTTGATGGAAACCGAGTGGAACCGCAGCTACAGCCGCGAGCTAGGTTGCTTCCCGTCAAACCAGACCAAGGACGCCAAGTACTGGCCGACGGTTAACCGGGTTGATAACGTATTTGGTGACCGTAACCTAGTATGTTCTTGCCCGGGTATTGAGAACTACATTGAAGACTAAGGGTTTGTAGTCGTCTATATAAAATTTGGACAAACCTAGTAAAAAATGGACAAACTTCGGTTTGTCCATTTTTCTTTCTCTTCACTAATTACTTGAAGATAACCAAAAGCAGAGTCGAGCTGAATCTAATCTGACGCGTTCTCTAAGTCACTTCTGCCCCTTCATTCGCTTGTGTAAAAGCTCATACACGTTCTGTTAATGTGCGTTTGCCTTACCAAAATATATCCGATTTCAACACATCTCGAAATTATGCTTCACTGTGCAACCTAACATCTTACCATGGTCACTAACCTATTGATTATAAATTAAAGTTCTCAATAAAAGACTGCATTATATGTGCATAAAATGCGGCGCTGAGCCGTATAGAAAGCGTTATACGCTAAGACGGAAAAGGCACAAAATAGGAAATTATGAAGTTATCTGAACTGCAAAGTCATATTAAAGAATTTGACCATGCCCCTGAACTACCAGAGCATTACTTTCTCAAGTTGATTGAGGAGGTTGGCGAATTATCAGAATCAATTCGCCAGGGTACAAGTGGTCAACCATCTTTAGAAGAACTCAAAGGATCCATCGCTGAAGAATTGTATGACGTACTGTACTATGTTTGTGCTCTGGCGAATATTTACGGTGTGAATTTAGAGAAAACTCATGACCTCAAAGAAACCTTAAACAAGGTCAAGTACAACCGTGAGAATGCTTATACAACGCGTTTAAGGCAGATTCCCAACGGTCGGCATTCTGAGTTCCATGCTGGGTTTAGTGCTTTCGGCACAAAGTTTAGGCTATTTAGCTGCATTGCTCACTAATTAACCTAGCGTTATGTTGCTAGGAGTAAATATGTTGAAATTTGAGCGCACAAGTTCGAAACAAGTATCTTATTACTTAAAATGGATTAGGGCTATGACCATGGATAGGCTCGCCTGTGACTGGGTGAGTGAAGTAAATATCGCTGGCATGGAGCATTAAGCGCTGTGATATGTTATTCGCTTCAAGGCTATTGCTTTGCTCTGGGTTGTTATACAGATCACAACCTAAAATAGGGTGTCCAAATTCAAGGCTATGGATCCGCAACTGATGGGTGCGGCCTGTAACGGGTGTGTATTGCACTAAAGTTCTAGGGGGGTTATCCAAACGACTAATTACCTGATAGTCGCTAGTGGCACTTTTCCCTGTATCGTGGCAAATCTTTACTCGGGGGAACAAAGCCTTATCTTTAGCAATAGGGGCAGATATTTGGCCACTGTCAGCTTCAACCCACCCTGCTAACATAGCGAGGTAACGCTTTTGCACTCTCCGTGCTTGAAACTGTTTATTCAGACTCTTAGATGCAGAATTGTTTAAACCCACCACCATAACACCAGAAGTCCCTAAATCTAGCCGATGTGGTAATTTGGCATCCTCAAAAGCAGGCGTTGCTTTTTCAGTCTGGGTGGCGCCTTGACCATTAACTAAACGATAATGCACTGAATCCCAATTAAGAAAGTTTTTACCCGATAAACTTAACAAACCACTCGGCTTACTAATCAATAAAATATCATCATCTTGATAAAGGATCTCTACCCTAGCCTGACACTTAGGGGCCACAAAATTATCAATTATTTCACTATTAGAAGAGTCAGATTTAGACATTTAAGTTATCCGATATTTCTCAGTCTCTTAAAATTCGCAACAAGGTTTTGCCCGAAGTGATTGCCATTTAAGAAAAATGACTAACAGATCACTTTCACACGACCAACATCACCATTTTCTAAGCGGACTTTTATTCCGTGAGGATGATTTGGTGACTTCGTTAAAAGGTCTTTTACAATGCCAGAGGTCAGTGTTCCGCTTCGTTGATCTTTTTTAAGGACAATTTTCACTTCTAATCCAGGGTGAATATTGGCTCGATTGGTTCCACTCATTTTCTCTACCTTATTGTTCAGTGTGTCTTTGATTAAACGCTTCTCAACTCAAGTAAGTTCAAGATACTTGAGTATATTATCGTGTCAGCAACTATCAACTGACACGATGTTTATCGCTTGGTTGATCGGTTAATTGCTTGGTTATGAATTTCTCAACCAAACATCAGATTGACCAAGCCCTTTCTTCTTACGCTTTTTCTTACCCGTACCTTCTGGTTTTGCCATTGGCTTACTGGCCTCTAGCATCTCTTGGGTAATGGTTTCATCGAGTTCGTACCCTTCTACCTGTTCATGTTCAAGACGAATTTTGTTCTTCTTCTCGATCACTTTAAAATGATGAAAATCTTCATAATCAATCAGAGATAGCGCTAGGCCAACTTCACCGGCACGGCCACTTCGGCCAATGCGGTGCATGTAGTCTGATGGGCTTCTTGGCAGATCGAAGTTAATCACCACTGGCAACTTTTCAATATCCAAACCACGGGCTGCGATATCCGTTGCAATCAATACATCAATCTCACCCGACTTAAAGGCTTCCAGTATACGGGTACGGTAGCCCTGCCCTTTATCACCATGAAACACTTCGGCTTCAATGCCGCGTTTATAAAGTTTGTCGGCTAAGTGCTCACAACTGTTCTTCGCATTAACGAAAACAAGCGCTTGTCGCCATTGATGCTGTTTGATCAAATGCGCTAGTACCGCAGTCTTTTCGCCTTTATTGACGTTAAAAACACGCTGTACGACGGTGCTGGCATCATCACTTTGCAGCTGGATTTCAACCGGGTCGTTAAGCAGTTCTTTAGTTAGCGTCTGTACTTGCTCAGGGAACGTCGCAGAGAACAACAGCGTCTGCTTTTGTTTCGGCAATTGACCCAACAATTCAGATAGCTCATCCGTAAAGCCAAGGCTTAACATCCGATCGGCTTCATCAAGCACTAAGGTCTTTACCTTATCTAGCTTGATCGCATTACTTGAAATTAAGTCGAGTAATCGACCTGGCGTTGCAACCAAAATATCGGTGCCGCCACGGAGCGCAAGCATTTGGGTATTTGCAGATACTCCACCGAAAACAGCCACCGTTTTAATTGCACCGTTAAAATGCACAGCATAGGACTTAACGCTGTCAGCAACCTGTTTAGCTAGTTCACGCGTTGGCACCAAAATCAGCCCAGTAACATAGTTACCTTTGCTGTCCCTCGAGTGCTCGGCATTTTTTTGAGTAAAAATATCCTGCAACAATGGCAGTGCAAAAGCCGCTGTTTTACCCGAACCTGTATTTGCACCTGCAATTAAGTCACGCCCCGCTAACACACTCGGGATAACTTTCGCTTGAATCGGTGTAGGTTGTTGATATTCAAGCTCTGTTAATCGTGCTAACAAAGGTTGAATTAAAGCAAGTTCAGTGAAGCTGGCTGGCGTTGTGGCAGTAGTCATTGGGGAATAAAGGCTCTAGCAAAGATAATGGCGTGCATCTTAGCGTATTTAAGCCCTATGAAGTAGCACAATGATAAGTCTAATCGTTCAATGGATGAAGTAACTTTCAGATACAAGAAAGGGGCGATTGCTTCGCCCCTATTATGTTTGCTTGGTTATTTATGACCTATAATCTCCGCCATTTTTCACCATCAACGAGTGGATTACCTCACAGATCACTATAAGCCGTTTAGGTTTAAGAGTGCTCAAACTAATCCAAAGTTCTAATCATATGATTGATTAGTTGGTCGATTTTTTCTAGGCCATATTGATCGCAGAGCTCTTTTCTATAACCCTCATCACCTATCGCCCTTACGATATCTTCATTAGCCGGATCTCCAATAATAGGAGTATGATGTACGTTATCACCTGTATACTGAGATTTGTCAGTCATCTCTTTATCTCCCTTATGTCTTGCATCGAAGTACGGGCTTTTGGAGCGTTACCGGATTCACTGTCCGTCCCCTACTCGCTTTCGACCCTGACCTCGATTGAGCTTACGCCGTAAACACTTTCAAGCGCTTTCTGCAAAAGCGACATTTCTATTGTAGCCAAACTTATTGGTATCTTGAGGCAAGAGGCGTATGTGGCTAAGGTGATAGTGTTGCTATTTCAGCACAGTGCTCATTCTGGCAACGACATTGAGTCTTACACTTATTCTGCAACATAACCAAGTTTTCTTTATTCATCTTAAATGCTGTAATTCGCTTACCCTCCCCTGTTTAACGAGAGTCGATAAGCGTTACTTCAGCAAAAGCAGTTAGTTAGCAAAAAAAGTATGAAATCAACAAACATGGTAATTGATGCCAGATTCATCAACGACGGCTTTCAAGTTCTCAGTGGCAATATTCAATGCCAGAGGCAATTCATTACTTCTAGTCCCGGCAAGAAACAGGAGGTTCTCCATTGTTTGCTCAAAATCAGCAGGTAAGCTTGAACACTGCTTCACCGCCACCTCAACCAAACGCTTTTCACCTGGATGAGGTATAAGATTTACGGCAAACAAAATATCAAAATAGCTCACCAGATATTCGGTTAGTCGATGCTGAACGCTGAGATAATCTTGCCGCTTTATCGCCTTGATTATCTGTTGTGGATAAGCAGGAGCCGCATCACAAAGCAGAGGCAAGTTTTTAGCGATCACTGCAGCGGCTAACTCTCGGCTGTAGTCTACGGTATATTTATCTTGAAGCCTCGTTAACTCATCATGTCGATCAAAGAAAACTTTCGAGCTCAGCAAGTTAGTCCAAAAGCACGTGCTATATCCCACGTTTGGCTGATGCTTGAACAACACACGCTCAAGTTCCTTGTCCAACCAATCTATGCTTCGATAAATGAGCTCGACCTCAGTTCCAGAGTTTAGTCGGCCATCATCCTCGGTTTCCCAATATTGGTTGTTTATCTCCATTTCACAACAATGATGTGAGGTTATCTTTTGCCTTACTTCAACCGGGATAGTTTCATTAACGTAGACATAAATATCATAGTCAGAAAGTGAATCGCTCATTTGCGTACCATGAGAACCGGCTATTGCTATAGCATCAACTTGTTTCAACCCGGCAAATTCATGTAACAATGCTAGCAATACATTATCTTTCACTTCTCTCATTTCTTTCTCCTCTCATCTTGACTTCAAGCTTGGAACAAAATAATCACCCCAAACGAGTGCCTAATCACAAAGAAGAAGATTGGGCTTAATTTATGCTTGCGGAGTGTGAGTTGAGTTACTGCATGAAAAATAAAGGGCAGGTTTTTATCATTTAGCAGTTAATCTAACTACCAAATAATAAAAACCTGCCCTGTTTTATTTGATGAATACAGCTGGTAGTTATATTTAACAACCAAACTGCAATCTATTAGCTATTAAGCTTGTGGAAGCGTACCTTCGCCGTTAGATACAACCGCGTCAATTTGCACTAGTGCGTCCATCTCGATTTGTGAAACACCCACTACTGTGCGAGCAGGTAGCTCGCCCTGGAAGAAGGTTGTATACACTTCGTTAATTGCATCGATATCAGCAACATCTTTAAGGTGGATGTTGATTTTAACGATGTCGTCCATAACGTGGTCAACACTTTCTACGATCGCTTTGATGTTCTTCAGGCATTGTTCTGCCTGCTCTTTCGCACCACCAGCAACAAGTGCATTTGTTGCTACGTCAACTGGAAGCTGAGCGGCAATGTGGTTGTAGTGAGAGAAAGCTACAGTTTGCGTGTGTAGCGGGCTACGTGGTGCTACATCTGTGTTGTTCGCACGAATTACGATGTTATGACGGTCTTCGACTTCTTGCGGTGGTGTGCCGTCACCGTGTGATACAGAAGCATCGATTTGAACTAGTGCGCCCATAGGTAGTGCATCTGCAGCGATGATAGAACGCGCAGGAACGTAAGCGACTGTACGTGCAATAGATGAATCAGGGAAGAACGTTGAATAAACTTCGTTCACTGCATCAACGTTAGCCAGATCAGTTACGTACAGGTTGATTTTAACGATGTCATCGAAAGGTACATCGATGCTTTCAAGAATCGCTTTCATGTTTCTCAAACACTGAGCTGTTTGCTCTTTCACGCCACCTTCAACAAATTCGCCAGTTTTAGGGTCAACTGGAAGCTGAGCGGAGATATTGTTGTAGTGAGAGAAAGCCACTGTTTGTGTTGCAAGTGCATTTTGAGGTGCATTCTCAGTGTTGCGAGATAGTTTTACTAGCGGGCAAGGCTCTTGAGGAGCAGTACCTTCACCGTTAGAGATTAGGGCATCCATTTGAACAAGTGCATCGCTCATTGGTAGCGCAGCAACTTGAACAACAGTACGAGTTGGAATTAGGTTATCGAAGAATGTAGCGTAAACTTCATTTACTGCTTCCATATCTGCAATATCTTTTAGGAAAACGTTGATTTTAACAACATCGTCCATAACGTGATCGATACTTTCAACGATTGCTTTAATATTAGTTAAGCACTGTTTTGCTTGTTCTTTTACATCACCAACAACAATCTCACCTGTTTTAGGATCTACAGGTAATTGTGCAGAAAAGTTATTGTAATGAGAAAAAGCAACTGTTTGTGAAGATAGTGTGCTTTGAGGTGCATTTGCAGTGTTTCTAGAAACTTTAATGATACCGCCACTCATGTCGATATTTATCCTTATATGTAGTACAGAGTTAAGAAATTATCTTTATAGATTTTTATTTAATTGAATGATGAAAGCGAAGCCATGTTAAGTGAAATTATCTTGGTTAATTGTGATACATATCAAAATATCATTTTACTAGCACATGAGACTGAACAGGATAAATAGTCACTTTACGAATAAATATCCGCCCTTTTATTAAAAATCTGGGTAAAATGACCGTTTTTATGCGAATAATTCGTCAGCCGTGAATATGTTCCCAGCAAATTAAATGCGACTTTTTCATATTTTCATCCAATTCTGATAAGTTGATCACAATAAGTTCACTCAATTTCAAGCATATGCTTTTTTAGAACATCTTTTATGTCGTTAAAAATGCATAAATTCCCTAAATCGACTCTATTAGCTACATTATTAGTGAGAAATGTTAACGAATGAGAAAGGTGCAGCCCTTAGTTTTGTGCAACCAGATGCACCAGCTTGATTATTTTCATGCAAACTTTAGTTCTGTTTAATCAAGTCTAATATTCTTCAGCCCCACCTTGTTAAACATACGTTATCAGATTGATTTTAATCATAACAATATACGCTGAATGACTTGCCTTTTTTATTGAGCTACTAGATCAGCATTTAATTGGACAATCCAGATTCATCAACCATCCTTTTATTAATGCAAACCAAGTGGAGAGAGATGATGATAACTGTCGATAATACATATCGCTCTATTAATATAAAAACGGCCTTGTTTGCCATTTTAGCATTGGGTATTACACTTATAGGTTGCACCTCTAAAACGACTAAAGAAGAAGAGTTTTCTGGCTTTCTCAGTGATTACTCCCAACTAACAAAGGGTTCCAGTGTTGATGGTGATAACGCTGTTGTTCTTAAATGGGTTAGTCCTGTCTTATCACAACGAAAATACACTAAGGTTATGCTTGATCCCGTTATTATCTACCCTGCCCCTCAACCTGGTCCTCAGCTTCGGGCTGAAGTTCTCAAGAGTATGCTGGCTTATTTAAATAAAGAAGCCAAACAACAAGTTGAGCAAGCATATGAAGTTGTCACTGAACCGGGAAAAGATGTCGTTCGGCTTCGAGCCGCGATAACTGGCGTGGAAACCAGCCCGGAAGATTTGGCAGCCTATGAGTATGTTCCCATAGCGCTTGCGTTGGCTGGCGTTTCAACGGCTACCGGGTCTCGATCGCAAATGGTCGAAGTATTCTTAGAGGCTGAACTGACAGACAGCTTATCCGGAGAAAGGCTGGCTGCTGCGGTAAGAAAAGGCTTTGGCGAACCAGTAGAAAACAAAGATGATCAAGTGGAACTCGAAGATGTTCGACCGGTACTGGATGGGTGGGCTCGTTCTGCAGTAAACCTTCTAAAAGCGACTATCAAATAGCGCTTCTGAGTATTAGCAACATTATATCGATATCGGGCGAATCGCTTTCCTCGCTTCCCCGATATCGACTATATTTCAGTTACTTATCAATTTTCCGATGTGCATTCTAAAGGTTCTCGCCTCAAGATGTAAGTTGTAATACCCTCAATTCGTTGCACTTTCTCAACAACAGTAAAGCCATAGTGCTCATACATGCCCACATTTTTCTCATTGTTAGTATCTGTTGAGCACACTAACTGGTTTTCATCCATATACGAGAGCATTGGCTTCATCAACTCTGATGCCAGACCTTTTCCCTGACACTCAGGAGCAACATATAACAGGTTTAGATAGTAGTCTGACCTACGTTTATTAAGGTCAATTCGCTTTTGTATTTCAGATAAGCGTTTGCCGTAAGTGCTGATCTCTTTAATACAACCACATGTGATCATCTTGTAATGACAATAAAGAACCTTAAATGGATTCCTTAACTTTTTAACACCGACACGTTCCCAAATCGCAAGCGCATTATAGCTATCATCAGCTGTGTATATAAACGTCTCGCCTTTGCTATTGTATAAGGCAAGCTGGCAAATTGAGATAATTGCTTTTTTTCGGGCCTTAATATCGGTTGTAAATAAGGAAAACAATGGATCACCGATAAAAGCATCGGCTTGTTTATCATATATCGTCTGATTAAGTTCATATATACGTTCCATACTTGCACTCCCTATACCCAGTAAGGTTACGACCATGTACCAACAGCTTTAATAAGACAGACTTGAATGACTTGTCTTAGCGTCAGTGCAGAATTAAGTGAAGAAAGCTTGTTGATATTAAATCATGTCAATGAGGATTAATCTGTTCAATAAATCAACATATTGAATTGATTCATATTTAAAGATGAAATAAGAAGCGTGTTTATCATAAAAAGTTGAAGGGTAAACAGGTTTGATCGAGGCCAAACTGCCTTACGTAATAGTTATCAGAAGGAAAATATCAATAAGCAGTACTAAGCACATGATGAGGAAGTTGCCGTGGCGCTCGATAAGAAACAACACTTACCTGCCAAGGTATGTGCCACATGTATGAGGCCGTTTTCCTGGCGAAGGAAATGGCAAGCATGCTGGGATAACGTCAAGTACTGCTCAGAACGTTATCGAAGGCAACGGTAAAACAAAGCAACGTAAAAGAAACAGCTAAGAGAACTGATACAGACAAGAGGCATAGTAATGATAACCGGGCTCTTCTTATTCCAAAACGATCTGCGTCTTCATGATAACCCGGCACTGCAGCTAGCAGCCCAAGAAGTGGACGCACTGCTCTGTGTCTATTGCATGCCTACAAGAAAACAGACACATCAACCTTACACCTTTAAAGAACTGGGTCGGCACCGTCAGCAATTTCTGCTGCAATCACAAAGCAGCCTTAACAATCAACTTAGCCGTTATCATCAATATCTGCTCGTAATACCCGATAACCCCCTAAGCACATTTCCTGAAATCATTACACGTTACAATGTCACAGCACTTTATCGTAGTCAGCATTGTGGCTACTATGAGAATCAAATCTGGCAGCAACTTAAACAACAGTACCCGTATCTCTCGTTTACGACAAAAGCCACTCATACGATCTTTGAACAATCAGAACTTCCTTTTGACGTTAATGACCTTCCTCCAACCTTTTCAAAGTTTCGAAAACAAGTTGACGATAAACCTGTACAGCCTTCTATCCCTAAAGTTGACTGGTTGCCTCCCCTACCAGCCAACCTGGTTCAGCCCGCTTCAATACCATTTCCATCGACAGCATTAACCAATGAATTTACAGGCGGTGAAACGGCAGCTCTTCAGCACCTACAGGCCTATTTTTCTACTACCCATCCCAGCCAGTATAAATTAACCCGTAATGCACTGGAGGGTTGGAATAAATCCACGAAATTTTCTCCCTGGCTGGCACTTGGCTGCTTGTCGGTACGCACATTACTTGAGACGTTAAGTCGGTATCAAAGCGAAATTAAACAGAACGCTTCTACCGAATGGATTAAATTCGAGCTACTCTGGCGCGAATACTTCCAATGGTACGCCCATTGTCACAAGGCGAAGCTGTTCTCGTTCAAGGGAATAAAGCCCCACGCACCAACAACCAGTTTTTATTTTGAACGATTCCGCCGCTGGTGTAACGGCAATACTCCCTTTCCGATCGTCAATGCCTGTATGAACCAATTAAATCAAACCGGCTATATGTCGAACCGTGGCCGTCAAATCGTAGCCAGTTGCCTGGTTAATGAATTAAGTATCGACTGGCGCTACGGTGCGACTTACTTCGAACAGCACCTAATAGATTATGACGTTGCATCTAATTGGGGAAACTGGCAATACCTGGCGGGAGTAGGCGCAGATCCCCAAGAACACCGCCACTTTAACCTGCAAAAACAAACCGAGACCTATGATCCCAACCTCAGCTTTATTCGTAAGTGGAGAGGCAATCAGACCGATGGCAACTTAGATGCAGTGGACGCAGCAGACTGGCCGATAGGATTTAGTGATGATGAATAAGAACTACAACACGCTTCGCTTAATACTTGGTGATCAACTCAATGCCTCGCACAGTTGGTACCGAGAAAAGGATGAACAGACCCTTTATCTCATTGCCGAAATGAAGCAAGAAACAAACTATGTGAAACACCACATCCAAAAAGTGTGTGCATTTTTTCTCGCAATGGAGCATTTCGCCAATAAACTCAAGAATGATGGACACCATATTCTGCACCTTACACTTGATGACACGTGCTCATATCACTCACTCTCTGACATGATCGCGTCACTCTGCAAACAGTACGCCATTAAACACGTTGAGTTCCAGCGGCCGGATGAATACCGTCTTTACGAGCAATTACACAGTCTGAATCTGCCTGAGAACACCTCCCTAAAAGAGTGGGATACTGAGCACTTTCTACTCGGTTATCATGAAATTATGGAGCTGTTCCCGCAAGGCGAGCATATATTGATGGAACATTTCTATCGCCGCATGCGAAAGCGTTACAACATTTTAATGGCAGAGGGTAAACCCTGCAGAGGTAAGTGGAATTTCGACAAAAAAAACCGCAACAAAATTAAACCTGCCGAACTGGCTGATATTCCCGCTCCCTTGATTTTTGCAAACCCGCTCTCTCAGATTTTAAAGCGATTAGGCCAGCATGGTATTACAACAATAGGCAATTGTGATGCTCTATTACTCTGGCCTGTTAATGAAGCGCAGGCCCAAGAGCTACTGGCGTACTTTTGCCGATACTGCCTGCCAAATTTTGGCCGATTCCAGGACGCGATGACCAACCAGACGGAACATCAATGGAGTCTCTACCACTCCCGCCTCTCTTTTTGCCTAAACAGCAAACTTCTCCATCCTATGCAGGTTATCAATGCCGCAATAAATGCGTATCACGACACAGAGCTACAGATAGACATTGCCCAAGTCGAAGGCTTTATTCGTCAGATCCTGGGCTGGCGTGAGTATATCCGCGGGGTCTATTGGGGCAACATGCCGTATTACCGGGATCTCAATGCGCTTGATAGCCATCGCGAACTGCCAGATTTTTTCTGGACCGGCAAGACTCAGATGGCATGTATGAAAGCCGCAATAGGCCAGTCTCTGGATTATGCTTACGCCCACCATATTCAACGCCTAATGGTTACCGGGAATTTTTGCCTGCTAACAGAAATTAATCCTGATGAAGTGGATGCTTGGTATCTGGGCATCTATATCGATGCTATCGAGTGGGTCGAAATGCCGAACACCCGCGGCATGGCCCTTTATGCTGACAACGGTATCGTAGCCACCAAGCCTTATGCCGCAAGCGGTAATTACATCAATAAAATGGGTGATTATTGCAGTGGTTGTCACTATAACGTCAAGCAAAAAACAGGCATACAGTCCTGTCCGTTCAATAGCTTATATTGGCGCTTTATGCACGTTCATGAAAAAACACTGACAAAAAATCCTCGTATCAGAATGATTTACCGCAGCTGGGACCAGCTCAGCGATGATCAGCGACAAGAAGTGCTTGACCGGGCTCGATATTGCCTCGACAACCTATCTTCCCTTTAATATCGATGCATCTTTGGTCGTTCCGAACTTATTATGCAAGCATGAGAGCAAGCAACTAGGTTAGTAATAATGTTTTATATAAATACAAATAACAACTTAACAAATATAATGATTAACATTGTAAGTTGGGCTTAGAAAATAACTACCACCACACACAATCAAGACTCATTAATTACTAATAAGAATCATACACTTAGTACAGGAAATATTAATTACCAAAATATAAGGGCCTGATTTAACGTATGTTTAGCTATGACTCGCGATGTCAATATATTGACTTATTTTCTGTTCATTCTACACGCGATTCAGTAATATATAGCAATATCAATAAATAAAATTCTAATTCAAATGAAATCTAATCCCCACTTGTTAACACAAGTAAATCAGTTACGGACTGAATTAGCTTCTGTAAACGAAACAAACGAGCTACTTACTAACGAGCTAAATAAAAGTAGCGAACGATTTGTCACTGCGATGCGTGGAGCGAACCAAGCAGTGTGGGATTGGAACCTTGACACTGACGAAGTCTATTACTCCCCTCTCTGGAAATCGATGCTGGGCTATGATGACGACGAATTAGACAACCATTTAGATACCTGGAAGTCGCTAGTTCATGCTGATGAGCAAGACGTAATTTTAGAAAAAGTAAAAAATTACATATCGGGCGAATCAGGATCATTTGAAGTAGAAATGCGTTTACGTCACAAAAATGGCAATTACGTATATATTCGATCGATCGCATTTAGTGTATCAAAGTCTTTTGATTCTAAGCCTAGTCGATTGGTGGGGTATCATGTCGATATATCGAAACACAAAAGAGCTGAGTTGTTCAGTACAAACCACACCAAGATCTTGGAAATGATCGCCAAAGGTTTTCCTACATCCGACATCTATACCGAAATAGCATTGATGTACGAAGGACTCTTTGTAGGAATGCGCTGTTCAATGCTTGAACTCGAAGGAGACACACTTCTTCATGGTGGTGCTCCGAGCCTACCCCAAGAGTATTGTGACGCAGTACATGGCCTTAAGATCGGCCCCAATATTGGCTCTTGTGGAACTTCTACCTATACGGGAAAAAGAGTTGTTGTTGAGAATATAGAAACGGATCCCAAATGGTCTGCGATTAAACACGTTGCCCTTCCGCATGGTATGCGTTGTTGTTGGTCTGAGCCGATAATAAGTTCAACAGGTAAAGTATTAGGTGCATTTGGTATGTATTATAACCACCCTGCACGACCGACTGAAGACGAGTCAGAGGCTTTAACTTCTGCAGCCATGCTTACTGGCATTGTTATGGAGCGAGATCATAACCAGAAGCGAATACGAGAACTCGCGTATACCGATGAGCTAACTGGATTTTCAAGTCGAAATTGCTTATATGCCAACCTTGAATCATTAATAAAACGATCTTCCAGCGAGAAAAGCCAGTTTTGTTTGTATTATCTTGATCTTGATAACTTCAAAGATATCAATGATAGCCTAGGACATGATGTTGGTGACAAGCACCTTCAGGAAGTAGCAAGCCGGATAGCCTCTGTTGGCCAGGGAGCGCATTTGTTAGCCCGACTCGGTGGTGATGAATTTTGCATCATTGTCAAAGAGGCTACGAATAAGGACACTGCAGCAAGCATTGCTGCTCGCTATCTTGACATAATAGCTAAGCCCTCCGACGTCTGTGGCAGAAAATTCATTCAAACATGTAGTATTGGAATCGCATCCTACCCAGAAGATGGGACAGATCTTCAAAGCTTGCTGAAAGCGGCAGACACAGCTCTTTACACAGCAAAAGATCAGGGTAAAAGCCAATATGCATTTTATAGCAAAGTGCTGGCAACAGAAGCTGAGTATCGTTTTAAGGTAGAGCAATACCTGAGAGAAGCCATCGAACAACAAACCTTATCACTTGTCTATCAGACCCAGCATGATTTAGATTCAGGTAAGATCGTTGGGGTTGAAGCATTGTCCCGGTGGCACCATCCTGAGTTGGGACAGGTTTCACCTATTCAATTTATCTCTATCGCTGAACGAATAGGCATGATAAAGCAGCTAACTGAACAAGTACTTATAACGGCATGTACACAATTAATCGCATGGAAGAAGCAAGGGTTAGCTTCTATACGCATGGCTATCAATATTTCTCCCAATCACTTTCTTGATCCTGACTTTGTTCCATTAATTTCAAGAGTTATTGCTGAAACAGGCATAGCGGCATCAGATTTAGAGTTAGAAGTGACAGAAACTGTCGTTCAAACACACCAGAAAAACCTATTAGTATTTCAGGAACTGAAAACACTAGGTGTATCGTTGTCTATCGATGATTTTGGCACGGGGTATTCGTCATTCGCCTCTCTCAAACACCTCACTGTAGACTGCATTAAAATTGATAAGTATTTCATTGATGATTTGCTTACCGACCAGAAGACACAGCTGCTAGTTGGCTCAATGATAGAAATGGCGCACAACTTAGATTGTAAAGTTGTCGCCGAAGGAATCGAAGAGCCGGAACAAACGCACAAATTGAAGCAACTTGGATGTGATATGGCGCAAGGTTATCTCTTCAGCAAACCTGCCCGCCCCGAAGACATTTCAGCAATGGTTAATGGTAACGAGCAAATATAATGATCCAAATGATAAACAAGATTGAAGGTGTACTACAATTTTTACGTGATGCCGAGCAACTGAAGAACACACTAAGAACGGCATGGACGTCCAACGGACGCCGGGAAAGTACTGCCGAGCACACGTGGCGATTATGTTTAATGGCCTTGTTATTGGAGGAGCACTACTCTCATCTGGATATGCTTAAAGTCATTAAGCTGTGCATTATCCATGATCTTGCTGAAGCTATTGGCGGAGACATCTCTGCACTTGAACAGCACGCAGGGCTTGATAAAAGCGCTATTGAGCGACGAGATCTGGAGAGCCTGATAGCCCCGCTGGATGACACCTTACAAAACGAAATCCTGGATCTGTGGCTCGAATATGACAATGCCTCCACCGAGGAGGCACGTTTGGCAAAAGCTTTAGATAAAATTGAAACGCTATTACAGCATACTCAAGGGCGTAACCCGGCAGACTTTAATTATGCATTTAACCTGCAGTACGGCAAGAAACACACCGACTATGATGAACTAACCAGTCAAATTAGAGCCATCATAGACCAGGATACAGAGCGTCTGGCATCACAATAAGTCGCCACGGCAAGTTAGCGCTAATAAATAGGCAACCACATCCTACTCAACGGCAGCTGCACTATGCACAGACTTTTTGTCCATCACAACAAACGCCAAGGCAAAGAAGGACAACAAATACACTACTGCTAACGTGGCAATACCAGATAAGTCCAGGTAACCGGATATTGCCACCAGCAACGCGCCACCTATCATCCTTAAGAAGCCGTCAATTGAGGAAGCCAGCCCCGCACAATTCTGAAAGGGTTCCAATGCCAAAGAAATCGCAGAGCCTGAAAGCAAGCTAAACCCTGCACTCCCTAAAGCCGCCATAGCAAAAAAGACATAAATAGCATCATTGGCTGTAAACAACAGCCCAATTCCAGCAACGACTACCAAGCTAGCCCCAGATAGCACTGTACTTTGTCGCCCCCATAATGCCATCAGTTTAGGTGCAACCAAACTGGCAATGACTTGCATCCCACCAATAACGCCAAACAAAACAGAGAACTCAACCTGACCTATTTCCCCGTCTTTCATGGAAACAATAGGGGCAACTGACACGTAAGTGAGCACACCTCCAAAACTCAACATATTGGCAAGAGAGTATGTTCTGAATACCTTACTGGAGAGTACATTTTTCAGGTTACATTTCAGCGCCTGCGTATTGTCGACATCAACTGTCACCGATTTGGTGCCTTTTGTTTCAAGCCCCAGCAGAGTCAAAACAATCAAAGCCAGAGCCAAAATCGCCATCAAATAAAAGCCCCCCGTCCAACCCCAAAACATCGCCAGCCCACTACCAATTAACGGGGCTATGGTCGGTATGGCACTGGTTACACCGCCTATATAGCTTAAAAGTCGCCCTGCATTCACCCCCTGGTAATTGTCTCTCACCCATGCCATTGCAGTAATCATGGTAAATGAAGCACCAACACCCTGTAGTGCCCGGGAGAGGTACAACTGAAGCAATGATTCAGATACAACAACAGACAAACTACCTGCGGCATACAGAAACAGCCCGAGCAACGCTGAGAATTTACGACCTCTTTTATCCGATATCGGCCCCGCTATGAGCTGACTCATTCCCAGAGCCAGCACATAAATAGCAATGGTTTGCCTTATTTCACTGTCAGATGCCCCAAATGCCTCAACCATTTGTGGAAATGATGGCAAATAGACATCAATCGCCAGCGGCCCCAACGGGACCAAAGAGAATACTATCGCCAATGCGAATTTTTTGCTTATTGCCATCATTCTTCTCACTAAACCTGACAGTTCTTACTAATAGACGGATACAAGGTGACCGTGGTCACTCCGGAGATATAATTGAGATACGCCAACAACCCGGCAGGTAGTTGTAAGTCCTCTACCATGGTTAAATTTCGTAGCTCGGCAAAGACAACAATGTCATTAATCGTTAGTTTTCGTTCGCCATTCAATAGCGCTTCTGTTTCTAGTTCGGCGTCCAATGCCAAAAGCGGCGCTTTGATTTCAGAAAGGTGATCTTCAGTATCTATTAACGCTTGTTGCAACGTTTTACCCAAATAGGCTTCTCGAGAGGTTGTAAAAGCCACCATAGCCGACTCTGTCGCCAACTCCGGTAAATTCAGGAACGGCATACGCGGATAACACAGCAATGCCTGCGGCTGCCTAAGAGCTAATAAATGCTGTTCAATCTCACCTGAAACTTCATACTCTTTAAAATATGCTTCTGTTAACTGGTCAAGCTTTTTAAAGATATTAAAGCTTTCAGTCATTACGGCCTTTTCGTTTATATCCTCAACCGGATACTCCAAAATAGGCACAGTAAAGTTTTCCAGTTTATCAACAATATCTGTAGGTAATTCCCCTAGCGCAAAATATTCGATCTTACAGTCAATATCTTTCAGCCCAATGAGCGCCCTTACTCTTGTGCAATATGGGCAACTATCAAAAGCGTATAGTTTCATCTTTTGTTCCTGTATTTAGTTCAGTGCTTCGGTTTAGTTCCCATGCCAGATTGAATAGGCCATTCTCTCAACGTGTGCGGGCAAATTTTCTTCGTAACCACGCCAGTGACTGAATTCAGGAAGTTTGACGGTATACTTAAGCTCTTCAGGTTTCTTACCTTCTTGCATCCCTTTCCAAACGGCATCAAACAGTGCCTGATTGAAACGGTAATCTTCTTTGAAGGCTTCAACGGAAGAGACTGGCATATGGCCACTGATAACCGTATCGAAATCGAGTTCACGATCGACACGCTTGAAGGTATTTAAAATACTGACGTAATTGTGGGTATTGAGCCTATGCGGTTCGTTGACATATCCCGGCAGGTGCCAGTCAACCGCTAGCAATACTTTATCTTCAGGCATATGAACAATGCTCATGCAGTCACCATCATTGGGCCCGTAATAATGAAGATCAATTTGCTTACCCCCCATAGTTACACTCATGTTGTTCTTATAGGTAACGTCAGGCGGTACCACACGGTCTTCTAAATCTCGGCTCAGCAGTTCAACGCATTTTTCCTGAGTGATGAATTCTGCACCTTCATCTTTAAAGATTTGCCCACCGCGAGAATGATCGAAGTGATCGTGCGAATAGATGACTTTTTTCACCGGTTGGTCGGTTAGCTTTCTGATCGCTTTTCGCATTTGCGCTGATCGCGCCTCACCAGACGGGTCGGTCACCAAAACACCGCCATCAGTGATCACAACTAGGCTGTTATAGAAATATTGTGTGTATTGATAAACCCCCTCTTTCAGTTTGGTCATTACAGGCTTCGTCGGATCAAACCCATCTGCCGCCTGGGCGTTTAGCCCCAGGCCAATCAAAAGAGAGAACACGGTTTTCTTTGTGAAGGCGTTCATCTTGTTACTTCCTCAGCTCAACATCATTTGGTATGAGCTAAAGATAATTTGTATACTTTACTTAAACAATTACGCTAAATATCACTTGATAATATACAAATAGTATCGAATGGATAAATACAAGAACATGCAGCTGTTTTGCACTGTTGTCGACAAGGGCAGCTTTGCAAAAGCAGCAAAAATGATTGGCGTTACTCCCGCGATTGTCGGTCGAAGAATTGCTGCATTAGAAAATTCTCTGGGATTCATACTCCTCAACAGAACCACCAGAAGTATGCAGTTAACGCCAGGGGGAAAAGCCTATTATGAAGGGGCTAAACAAATCATTGAGAATATTGAGCAGCTTGAAGACTCACTCAGTAGCGCTCATCAGGTCAACCCAGCTGGCTTGATCCGCTTGTCTGCCCCTGATGCCATGGGGCCTATCCTGATGCAGGCAATTAAGACCTTCAGAATAGACTACCCCAACATCCGGTTTGACCTAATGCTGGATAACCGCCAGGTTAACCTGATAGAAGACGAAATCGATCTGACCTTCCGCTTTTCATTCGACTTGCAGGATTCTTCGTACATCGCAACCAAACTCGGACAGACGACATTCGGATTATATGCTTCTCCTAGCTACCTTGAAGAGAGAGGAACGCCCGCTCATTTCAGTGAGCTCGAAGCGCATGACTGCCTGCACATGGGGGCCAACCGCTATGGAGATATCTGGAATCTCAACGTTGACGGCAAAAACATCTCTTACCGTCAGCCTTGGACAATCGTTGTATCAGACACCAATACTTTAATTAAAGCGATTGTCAGCGGAATGGGGATTGCCATGGTACCGACGATTTTTGTCACCAGCGATCTTGAGCAAGGTAAGCTTGTTGAAATTCAGGGGCTGACCAGTTTTCCGGAGATTAGCATTTACGGGATGTATCCGACCCGAAAACATACTCCCTATCGTCTTAGCCTGTTTCTTGATTTTTTGAAAAAATGGTTTCCTGAGTACCTAAAATGAATCTAGCTACACTATTTCATCTGCCCTAATCAATAGCTACCGGAAAGAATGCCAACAACTCATTGTAAGCATTCTTTCCATCAGTTCAGACTATCAATAATCCAGTGTGCCTCGGATAGGATAGTTGTTATCCGGATTTCGGATCCAGGCCAAACCGCGAGAAAGCGCACCAAGCTCAGGACGCACAAACGGGTTATTCGAAATATCAACCACATGCAAATTGCCGTGTTCGTTAACGACAAAAAGCCCCGGCTCTGAGAAATTATGATCGGTTTCTTGCTCGGAGCGTGGCAGTGAAATATACAAACCAAGATCTTTCATCTGCTCTTCCGTTAGCCCGTAAGCTATTGGAAAACTGATATCTAATGCATCCAGGTGGGCTTGCAACTGCTCTTTGGAATCACCAGACACGGCCAGAAGATCAACCCCTGCATCAGCAAAAGCTTGCTTGTAACTTTCGAGTTCGTTGAGATATTTGGTGCAAAGTGGGCAATGCTTTCCACGATAGACAAATACCGCTTGCCACGCTGCCCCATTTCGTGGCTTTCCGAGGGTTGCGACTGTACCATCAAGTAATGCCGCTTCCATCTCAGGAAATACATCCCCAGCCTTAAGTTTTACTGAACTAGCCATAGTTACTCCAAAAACAATTTCGCTTTCTAGATTCGAAATCTTATTGTGGGCACTGAACTAAAGGTATTCAAGTAGTTACCAAAAGGTAACCATGCAAATAATTTTGAATTAAGGCATTAAGTAGCATTACTATCATTGATTACATCTTAAGCTATCAAGCTGAAAATAGGCTTTTTTCATAACTCCCGACGCTTCGCAGGTTCTATTAATCATGCATCAACTGTAAAGTATATTCATTGATAACTCTCGCCTCTATACAAGATGTAACACAGTAAGGTATAGCCGAGTGAAGTACCTACTGGCTATCCGTCCTATGCTGTACTCAAGGGGTGGGTATACAAACAAGCAAAGTGATAATCATATGAAATTTGATGAAAGCGTGATTGACAACCTTGAAGAACTCGAGAACTTTCTTCGACTGGTAGAAAGTGGCGGATTGGGCCTGAAGAACGCCGCCGGTGTCGCTCTGGCAACTAACAATGCTGACGGCCGCCATTTTGTTGCAGTCCTTGATGACAAGCATCAACTGCTTCTCGGGCGCTGGGTGACTGAAGAAGTATACGAAAACGGTAAGGACCTTGTTCGTAACGGCCCTAAAAAGAAGCTGCACTAAAAGCTTTTAGCTGACTTAGCCTTTTCTGACAAAAACGCGAACTATTGGTTCGCGTTTTTGTTGTTTAATTTCAAGACCCTGTAAATAATTCTGTGTAACTGCCCTGAGTTACAAGTAATTAGTCAATCGATCTTCGAACATAATCATAAAGCGGTTCAGGGCTTGTCGCCAGTTTCTAATTGGCATCGTCCATTTTTTGGAGGCATCCTGAATCGCAAGATAGATAACCTTTCTGGCTGATTCATCCGTCGGGAACAGCTTACGCTTCTTAATCGCCTTTCTGATAACACTGTTCAGTGACTCGATGGCGTTGGTTGTGTAAATGGCCTTGCGTATGTCTTGAGGATAGTTGAACAAAGTATTCAGGTTATCCCAGTGAGCTGCCCAAGAGCGGCTGATTTGGGGATATTTGGCATCCCACTTATCAGAGAGTTGCTCAAGCGCCAGCAAGGCTTCGTCCTCGGTCGATGACTGGTAGACTCGCTTCAGATCAGCCGTCACCGCCTTGTAGTCCTTCCAAGGCACATATCTCACCGAGTTTCTCACCATGTGCACGATACACAGCTGGATTTGGGTTTGTGGGAACACGGAGTTAATGGCATCGGGAAAACCCTTTAAGCCATCGACACAGGCGATAAGGATGTCTTTGACCCCACGGTTTTGCAGCTCAGTCAGGACACCGAGCCAGAATTTGGCACCTTCTGCCTCGGACATCCACATCCCCAGCAGCTCCTTCTGGCCTTCAATATTGACGCCAAGGGCAAGGTAAACGGCCTTGTTGATGACCTGTTTGTCCTGGCGAACTTTGACCACAATACAGTCGAGGTAAACGATAGGATAAACCTCATCGAAAGGGCGAGATTGCCACTCGATAACCTGCTCCAGAACAGAGTCAGTCACCTTGGAGATAAGCGCGGGTGAGACGTCGGCATCGTACATTTCCTTGAACGTAGCGACAATTTCGCGAGTGGTCATTCCCTTGGCGTACAGGCTTAAAATCTTGTCATCCATCGACTGGAAACGGGTTTGGTGCTTCTTGACGAGCTTAGGTTCAAAGCTGGCATTGCGATCACGTGGCGCATCGATGGTGACCTGCCCGTCATCAGTGATAATTGTTTTGTTGGAGTAACCATTACGGAAGTTGTTCGACGGGTTTTCAGCATGTTTATCATAACCAAGGTGCTCATCTAATTCAGCATTGAGAGCCGTTTCGACGGTCACCTTGGTTAGCATTTGACGAAAGTCGTTGAGGTCACTTTCCGTCTTGATGGACTTTGCGGCTTCACGCGCAAGCGCTTCGAGTTGTTTTTTATCCATGAGCCTATCCTTAGCCATTACTGGCTTTAATAATAGGCAATTACACGAAGTTATTTACAGTCTCAATTTCAACCCTTATTGATAACCGACATATCTTTATCCATAAAAATTAGGGTCCTGCCATTAGACTCATCAGTCTTAAAAGTTTTATATCCCATTTTTTCATAAATATGTTTTCCTCGAGCATTCTCTTCAAACACATCAAGCCAAATTCGACTCGCTTTTAGGCGAGTAACCACAAATTGCTCCATTAACTTCATTGCTTTCTGGCCAATCCCCAGCCCCTTTTGCGATACAACAATACGTCTAAATTCGGCACTATTACTGTTTTCATCAACCACAAGAATGATAAATCCAGCAATCTCATTAGCATTTTTAATCGTTAGGTAATGGGTGTCTTCTTTCGAGTACTCGACAAGATGCTTCTCAGGCGTATTGGGAATGATATAGCTTGCGTTGTCAGCAAGCTGCTCCATTTCCACAAATTGGTTTAGCTCTGTTTCTAAAGATGAGGATAGCTGGACCATTACTATTTCCTTGTTTACATTCATGCGTGACCAAGCAGTCTGAAGTTCCAATTTTCAACCTTTCTCGTTTCCAACCGAAGCTCGACTTTACTCATCCAGCTTTGCGATAATCGATCTTGTTGTAGGAGCTTATTCAACCCTTCCTGGTTCAATGGGTCACCAAAATAATACTCGCAGACTTCTCGCACTGACATTGCACTCTCGACACGTTCTACCAGTACTAATGGCTCTTTCAGATTCACTTTACCCGGGCGAATAACACGGTAGAGCCAGCCACAACGGCTAATGTCTTGCATCTCTACCGCAAATTTTTCCACGCCCCAACGTTTGCTAAGTTTGAAACACGGCGAACGCGGCTGACTGACCTCAATAAGGGCTTCTCCCCATTGATAACGGTCGCCTATACATACTGTCTCTTCGGTCATCCCTTCCGAGCTAAGGTTTTCCCCCATTCCCGGCGCCTGCCATTCAGAGTCGGATTGGTATTTATTACTCCAATAACGATAGTGCTCCGCCGGATACTGATGGAGTGCGCGCTCAGCACCACCATGATGTTTCTGGTCTGCACACTCATCCCCTTCCAGCCCTTGCTCAGAAAGATAGATATCTACTTCCACCGCACTCTTATCAATGGCCGTTTTCATGCCATACCGACTGGCCACTTTGCCGCAATATACACCGCTAAGAGGGTACTTCTGTGTCATACCAACATCCTTCTGTACTTATTTTCGCAATAGGCTACCACCAGCCTATCTAAAAAGTCGCCTAAAATCTTATTCATACGGCTAGTGGGCGCGTTCAGGATGTCACTTTCAGGTTGTATATAACGATGCTTTTCTCGCTCGGAGAAATCATTTTGACTATGGGTAATTAACGCCGGTAACTGGGCAGCAACAAACTCTAAATGACATTGGAAACCGTATACCAAATCGGCGTAACGAACTATTTGTCTCGGGCAGCCACTACTACTTGCCAGCACGACAGCAGACTCGGTCAACCCCGGCATATCGTTATGCCAATGTCCCACCAACTCGGTCGACTCAAAAGCGCTGAGCTTGATATCGTTGCTCCCCTGCTCAGTTAACTTAATAGGGAAGTACCCTATCTCCTTTTCCGGGCTGGATTCATAACGAGCACCAAGAGATTCGCCAATCAACTGTGCACCGAGACAAACGCCGACTACCGCTTTATCTGCGTTAATCGCACTGCAGATTAACGTTTGCTCTCCCTTCGAATCAAAGTACGCGCATTCGGCTGTACTTGTAGCGGGGTTTTGCGGACCACCCAACACAATCAAACAGTCAAACTCTGCAGTACTCGAAGGAAGCGCTTCTCCAAGATATACACGCGAATAGCTAGCCAGATAACCGCGCTCTCGCACCCAATGGTCAAAATACCCCGCCCCTTCAAATGCTTCATGAACAATAAAATGGATCTTCATCATCTCTCCTTACTGACTTGATTGTTCAAGATGATAGAATTATTTACCCTTGACCAGGTAAGGCCATAAGGACACAAAACAATGCCAAGCCGCCATTTAAAATCTGCCAACGAAATGATTGCAGACAATCCTGACTCTCCGGTTTTAGTGAAGACCATTGATATGCAAAAAGGATATGTCGATAGCCTGCACCAGCATCAGTGGCACCAGGTAATATTTCCGCTCAAAGGTTTACTGCAAACTCAAGCTGATCGTTATCAGCACCTTGTTCCGCATACCTCTGCTCTATTTGTTCCGGCCAACCTATCACATGAATCAGTCGCCCTATCTAACACCACGTTTATTGGCATATATATCAATCCCAAACTTGGTCGCCCCTACGAAAGAGAGATTCGTACGATTTCCCTTACACCATTTATCCGCGAGCTACTCAAAGAAATTCACCGTTCAAGCCAGCAAAGTGGCAACCGGGACTCACTATCACGCCTTTTGGATGTATTGCATGATCAAATCGCTAAAGATGACTTACTGACTTTTAAGCTGTTATTACCGGAAGATAGGCGGTTAAAACTGATTTTTGAGACGTTGACCGACACTCCAGGGTTGGATTGGTCATTATTGAAGTGGGGAGAATGTGTTGGGGCTTCGGAACGCACACTATCAAGACTGTTTGCCAAAGAGTTCAATACCTCATTTTCTCTTTGGCGGCGCCACCTGAGACTTATTTATTCGCTGTCACTGTTGGATGAAAACTTGTCAATCCAAACTATCGCCGACAAAGTGGGATACCAAAATGACTCTTCCTATATCAAAGCATTTAAAGAGAGTTTCGGTACCACACCACAACAGTTTCGAACTAAGCTATGAAGCACTCAAACGTCTCATAATTTTAGGCTTTTGGGCTTCTTCAAATAACGATAATTTCGCTGACCAATCATAATGACAATAAAGCGCCATTTCGCTTTTAGTCATTTGCCCTTTTCTTTGTAACTTTTTCTCGCCTTCTGTTTGATGATGATAGATTACCTCACCTGACTTACAATGAGCCTGAACAAATATGTTCGGCTGATGCTTATTGAAAGTGAGTGTGGTGAAAATATATTCGCTCCACTGCAATTCTTTCGCCCCCTCACGCACAACAGGCATTACCATAGAGACAGAGTGAAGAACAGGACGATACCAACTCATTGGCTCTAACAGTTTCCCTTCAATATAGGAATAGTTTACTGCCTGCATCCACGGCCTTTTTTCTATTTGCGCCAAGGCATGCTTTTCAAACAGATATAACGGGTAACTCATATTAACGAATGAGACAAGCAATAATGACGTTACCCATACTGGGACGGCCAAAAATTCCACGCTAAGTAATTCTTTACACCAACCATGTGGAAGACAATCGGAAATTACTGTGCACACCAATACAACGGCGATACTACCGACGGAAGCAACGAGCAGAAGATCCAGGGCACCAATTGTACCAAGCATGTACATGAACCAAGATGTGGCATCTTTCTCAGAGATTGAAAAGCTATAAAAGCCCCATAACGGCGCAATGACATAAAAGAAAACAGTTAGGTGGTCTCCATAATCCTTTTCTGGTTTCAGTAAACCGAGTACGAATCTGATCAAGAAGGTCACCGCAAGCACGGTGAATAAAATGCCTACAGCGCTTTGTGTCGTCCAATTTTTCAGTGTTGTCAAAACATCATATTGCGAAAGACTAATATTGAAAACGATCAGAATAGAGCAGGCCGAGATAAAGACAGTAGATGACAATTTCCCATCTTGCTTAATCCCAAGTTTAAATTTATGAATTAAATAATTTACAAAATAAATAGCCACCAAGGCGGTTATTAATACGCCAAAAGGAGCTGTAAGCAACCAATTAATTACCGATTGTACCGTTTCCATTCACTCTCTCTTACCATCATAAAAATGCGGTCGTGAATGTTAACGATATCAATAAGATGTTTCAATATTTTCACTAGCTTAATTAATAACTTGAGTGGTATGAGTGATGTATCTCGACATCACTCATCAACATTAATTGCTATTTAGTCAATTGCGACCGAAAAATTACTGGCAATAATATCGGTTCTTAAATGTTTAATGGTCAAATATTCATCCGAGTTCAAGCAAGTTTTCAAATGCTGCATTGAGGGAAATTTAACCAGTGACAGCTTGGCATCTGAACCTAACCAATTACCTTCCAACACATCGACACTTTGATCCAAAGTTCCTGCCACCAAAATCTCAGCGCCATGAGCCTTGAATATTGGCATTGCAGCCTGAGCATAATCAGCCAGAGAAGCGTGCCCTTGTGGTAATTCAATTAATGCCACTAAATAGGCAGGTTTATGCTGACTCATATTGCCCCCCAACTGCATCAAACACGATCCCTTTGTATTGGCCATCAAGACTGGCCTGATAATACGTAGCGACATCCTTTGCTGGTATTCCAGTACTGCTATCGATACCCCAAAGCTCCATCGTTTCTTTTACCATGCCAGGGCTCACCGCATTGATTCGCTTGCCATCTTTTAGCTCCAAGGCTGCAGTTGCGACAAAGGCATTAATTGCTGCCACTCCCATGGCAATTGCAGTGGTGCCCGGCATCGGATGATTAGCCGCCTGACCCGACGTAAGCGTGATTGAGCCCCCTTCATTTAGATAATCAAGCCCCTGGCGAACCACGTTTACCTGGCCCATCACCTTGTTGTTTAGCACCTCAAGGAAAGCAGAATCAGGCATTTCATCCAAACTCCCCATTTGCCCATTGCCCGCCATGCTGATAATGGCATCGACCTTTCCGACCTTTTCAAACAGAGACTGGATGGACTCCTTGCTTTCAATATCAACCGTATAATCACCCTGGCTGTGTCCTACAGCAATAACTTGGTGATCTTGCTGTAGATGGCTAACAACCGCTTTACCGATAACACCGTTCGCGCCAATTGCTAAAATTTTCATCACTTCTCCTGGTAAATTTGTAAATTAATATTGTGTTTGCTCTAACCAACTAATGACTTTCGACGCCAGATGCTGAGATTGATCTTCTTGTAAGAAATGCGAGGCGTTTTTTACCGTTATATGTGGTTGGCCCTGCGCCCCACTAAAATTGTTCTGAAACTTCTTGTCATAACCTCGCTCTGCCAGAAACGGGTCTTTATCACTGAATAACGTAAGAACAGGTTTGCCCCACTGTTTAAGCTGCTTCCAGTCTGCATTGACCTGATCCAATTCCGAAGCCACTATTTCCGGCATTTTGCGAGGCGCGGCATAATAATCTGACGTCGGAAACGGCGCATCGTAAGCCTGCATTTCATCCTGACTAAGCTGCCTGGTCGTGAGGGTCTGGATGATTTCCCCTATTTCCAGTTGCTCTGAATGTCTGAAATACCCAGCCCAGTTACCGTAATTGATGTTATCGGCAAATTTACTGATGCTTGGTTTACCCGCCATCGCCGCCATCAGCTTAAGCACTTTAGGCACCATGAACTTTTCCAGACCTTTCATTTCAGCCAGTGCGGTATTAGATACTACTAACCGTTCCAGCCACTCAGGTTCCTTGGCAAGCACTCGTAACCCGATCATTCCTCCCCAGTCCTGCATGAAGGCCGCGGCATTTTTTATTCCTAATTGGCGAACAAAACTGGTCATCCAGCGAACATGATTACCATAGGAGTGAACATCGCTGCTAACCGGTTTATCTGACTTACCAAAGCCGATTAAATCTGGCGCAATGACTCGATAACCGGCATCAACAAACAAAGGCACCATGTGTCGGTATAAATAGCTCCATGAAGGCTGGCCATGAAGCAGAAATATTGTTTTGTCATTGCCTTTACCTTCATCGAGGTAATGCATTCGCATGCCATCAACTTCCAGGTAATTTGCTGCAAACGGATAATCCACTAGGGATGCGAACGCCTCGTCCGGAGTCCTGAGTATTTGCTGGTTCATTTCCATTTCCTCTCTGGCTGCTTTTCTTAATGGCCTACAATTTTGACCACCCTGTAAATGCCCTGCTCGTGACTGATTGAGGGCCCTTGGGTGCGGTTGATGTGTCTACTTTATTCGGAAATAACGGTCGAAAAAAGCATAGCTTTTAGACCGAAATGGTCATATTATTTGACCATGATTGCATTAGAACATTTGCACGTTATCAACGTGATCCATCAGGAAGGTAGTTTTCGCAAAGCCAGTGAGCGTCTGTTCAAGGCTCGCTCCGCTGTTTCATATTCAGTCAAACAGGTAGAGGAGTATTACCAGATAGAGATCTTTAGCCGAGACACCTATCGCCCGGAGCTCACACGCAATGGAAAGATTCTGATTAACAAGATTCAGCATTTGCTCAGTGAAGCCAATGACTTTGATATGTTCGCCCGCCAAATGAACAGTGAGGTTGAAGCCGAGCTGCGCATCAGTATCAGCGCTATATTTGCCATGGATAAAGTCACGAAACTGCTGGAAAAGCTCAAACAAGAATTTCCGAAAACCATTATCCACCTCGATATTGAGACAGCATCGGGGGAGCGGATGTTACTCGATGATCTGGTTGATATCGGTATCTATGGCGGGCTAGAACAAGATACAAGGGTGCAATACCGCTGTATTGACCATTGCAAGCTACCGGTGTTTATTTCAGACAAATTTCCCTTGGCTAATAAGAGCAGTATCAATCAGGCAGACTTAATCAACTTCCCTCAGGTAGTTGTTAAATCTTCATACAAGACCAGCCCAGACTCCGGCATCGTAAAAGATGGGATTCAGTGGTATGTCTCAGATCAGCACACAAAAAAATCACTGATACGCAGCGGACTCGGCTGGGGACGATTACCTGCTCATGACGTTGAACAAGAAGTTAAAGACAAAAAGCTTATTCCTATAACGACACAAAGGACAATGGAAGTGCCTGTCTATGTTGCCAAACTAAAAACCAAGGCCCTTGGGCCGGTAGGCATGACGGTGTGGCAATTCTTTGAAGATCACGAATAAATATACCCAAGCTACCTCCTTATCAACCAACTGGCTAATACTGGTGAATAAGGAGGAATAATCTTACTTGTGTTATCAGGTCAGGCTCTTGGCCCAATCCAATCTCACAACGCGCAGCCCACTTAGCATCAACTTAACCAATTCCCCTCCCCCAATTGCAATCAGGTATACATACATCACAGGCAGGTTGAGTTGAACACACGCAAGTGCAAGTGGTACCGACGTCCCCCACATGCAAATGGTATCAACCATAAATATGTACCGGGTTTGGCCACCAGATTTTAGCGTTCCCATCATATTGATCGAATTCACTGTAATTAGCGGCAACAGCATACAAAAAAGCAGCGTTATCTTTCTAGCCATCTCCCTAGTACTTGGCTCAAGCTCGTATAGCCCAATAATCGGTTCAACAACGTTCGCCAGAACAACAGCAACAACCGCAGCAAATATAGCCCCGATGATATTGAGCTCTTTAGCTATACTAACGGCCTTAGCAATATTATTTCGGCCAAGTTCATGACCGATAATAATGCCGGTCGCACAACTCATCGCAATGATCCCTGTGGTTGCTATTTTTTCAAGGCTGTTGAAAACATTGACTGACACCAATATGTCGGTTCCCATTCGGGCGTAGATGGCCGTTAATGTCGTCGTACCAAGAGCCCAGCACGTATAAGAACCAATCACCGGCAGAGCCGTCTTCAGGTAACGAAAAATAAACCCTCGCTCAATTTTTCTGAAATCATCAATCGATACAAATACCGGATAATCACGTTTGCGCGCCAAATAAAATAACAGCAGGCATTCGAAAAGTCTGGCACATGTTGTCGCAATAGCCGCGCCAACAACACCCAGCGCCGGAAAGCCAAAGTGGCCAAATATTAAGACATAGTTCAGCGAAACATTGATAACCAGCGCAAGTGCACTGGCATACATCGCTTCTTTGGTATGGCCGAGCCCACTGAGCATTTGTCCCAACGTAATAGACGCAGCTGAGAAAAAGTAAGATACCGCAACGATAACCAGGTATTCTTCCGCCAGATTAATCACCTGGGTATCTGCAGTAAACACCCGCATCAACTCATCAGGAATGAAGAATGCAGCTCCTACAAATGCACAGGTTACTAAAACGACAAGCATGCTGCAGAATGCAATCACCTTACGAATGCTGGCGAAATCTTTCACGCCATAGAACTGAGATACAAATATAACGCCTGCGCTGCTCACGCCGAACAATGAGATAATTAGCAGCATCATGATCTGGTTGGCAAGGCCAACGGCAGCAATAGCTGCTTCACCAACCTGGCCGATCATAAATACATCTGCCAGGTTAATGGTTGCGGTGATAAACCCCTGAAGCGTTATTGGAATCGCTATATGGAGCAGCTTCTTATATATATCTTTCACTGATTATTAGCTTCTATATGAAAATTGATAAACGTGCATCGCTTTAATAATTGAAATAGGACAGCTGTAAACCCAGTGCCAACTAGGTATCACAGCTATTTCAATGAGAATATACAGTCCTACCTGTCGGTCAGGTTATAAGCGAACAGCTGAACATTATCGAAGAAGATATCCTGTACATAATCAAACGTTCCGATAACTTCAAACCCCATCTTTTGATAAATGGCGAGCGCATCACTACTTTCATATACAGTAAGTACTACCCTGCTACATTGTTTCGCCTGAGCATCTTTTTTGACCCGGTTAAGCACCTGGGAGAAAACGCCCTGACCACGGGCACTGCTTTTAAGCGCAACGGTACTTATAAAATAATCATCATCTCTGAGATATGTCAGTACAAAATCATCGTATGCATTATCAACAGCTTTCATGTCATCACGATAATAATAGGGTGCCTTGATGGCATCGTATTGAGCACTGCTTCCCGAAATCACGAACCCCATAAATTCACTAGACGAGTAATCGTAAATACCATCCAGCAAAGAAAGATAAGGCTCAATATTTTGTTTCTTCTGTAACTCGGTAAGGTTTAATCCCAAAGCATTAGCTGCTGAGCAGTATTCCAGATAACTTGTTTCAAAAATTAGTTTTGCCATTTCATGGCGATCTGTTTCACTCGTTTGATCTCCGGGAGTAAATCTCACCGCCTCCCTTGCTGTTAAACGGTTGTGATTGTGGGGCTGTATATTTGCTTCGGCCCTCGACGTAACACCATGCCAAAACGATCCTTGCTCAATGGCCTGCTGATTACTGGCAATCATGAAATCACCAAACACTTGGTTTACTCGATCAAGGTATTCATCGGTACTTAGTACGTTGTAGTAATGATAATGCTCGATATCGGAACGAAGCTGCAGTGGATAGGCCATCCTGGGTACTTCATCGACATGGTAAACATCGCCCATTTGAGCCAAGTCCAGCGCGTTGTCTAATGCCCAGTCCGCCTGAGTCAGATTGGCTATGCAGCGATCATAACTTTGGCCCTCTTGCTCATCCAGCGGAAGGTGAATACCCGTAATAATGTCATGAGACAAACGCATCCCACGCATACCGCAAAGTACTGGCTCAGTTTGATGATCGAACAACACTGAGTAGGCCTGGGTGAGTTCATCATGGCTCATAAAGCTGCAGCCAATATGCAGCTTCCATTCATCATAAAGCTGTTCAAACACAAACAGTTCAAACTCACGGTTTTTATACGGCATATCCTGAGGCAGGCGCATGTACTGCTCATGCAGTTTATCGAGAATACTGCGCAGTGATTGGTTGTTCTTTCTTGCGACGATCAGCCCGGTTTCATCCAAAAACAAATTCATCCAGTCAAGATGATGACATTGCCACTCACCGGCATCATTTTGGACGTAATGGCTATAGTCAGGCACTTCAGGCTTGGCAAGGAACAGTGCAGCCGGTTTATAGGGAATCGTGTCACTGTCCATATACATACCGCCGAACTCAATCACAATCATAAACCTGAAATAGTCCGACAATGTTGCATAATAGCCTTTGTCATGCAGCAAATTAACAGCACTGAAGTAGTCTTCTGCCTTTGCCAAGGCCAGCATTTTTAATGAATTGACATGAGAGACATGATCACCAAAGCGATACTGACCAAGAGTGAACTCCCCGGTTCCTCCCGTCGAGACATAATGTGAGTCATTACGGAGTTGGTTCTCATCCCAGACCCAGAGGATACTCTTATACGCACTATCATTAACCGCCTGAATTGCATCGTCCCATTGAAGCATCGCACTTTTTGTTGGTTCAGGCAGACCCCCTCCCATCCAGACCCGATGAATGAGCTTTTCATCTTCACCCAGTTGCTGGGTCGGCACAGCGAACAACGACGAGCAGCGTGAAATATCTAAGTGATTCCGGCTAACCCATTCCCTCATTGCTTCCAGTTGCAAATGAAAATGCTCTTTGCATTCATCCGAATCTTGGTTCTTTTCCTTAAGGGATTGCTGAAGCTTGAGAAAATCCAATTTAAGCGAATTTATTTTTTTCTCAAATTCACCGTGAAGAATATTACTTGCTATTGTTTCAACATCTAAATTTATAGTCGCCATATATTAACTCGTTATCTTAGGTCATTCGTGATATTTAAATCCGGCACGCACCAGCAAACACAACCGATGTTTAATCAAACAATCCGCCTTTGTTGTATCTTCTGGTAATATGAGTTGCCAGCCAAAAGCCAAGCCAAGCCAAGCCAAGCCAGTTAACTGACTGATTAAGTAGTGAATTAACCAGTTTTCATGATATCGGGTTCAAACATTTCCGTACTGCATTGACTAGGCTCCACCTCGTCATAATAATCATGAACAGTGGGAGCTCTGAAGATATTTGAGGAACTAACCTTATCTTCTATGATATTGATATACTCAAGGTTTGAGTCTTCCAATCCTTGTACTGAAACATTAGTTGATTTGAGCATGTCGATATAACGGATTATTTCATCCGTAATTTCTTCTCCCGGATACAAAATAGGAATACCCGGGGGGTAAACCATAATAGACTCACCACTTTTTTTGCCCACGGCCTCAGTTATCAAACATCTGGTCTTAGGGGCAAAAAACGCCTCCCTGGGGTTATCAATCATTCTCGGTGTATTACTTATATAATTAACAACAGGGATCGTCTCATTATTTGTTTTTCGAACATACTGTTTTGAAATAGCACCAAGTGCTTGTAATACCACCATGAGATCATCTTTACTATCCGCATAACTGGTAATGAAAAGGACATTGTAGAAGTCTGACAATTCAACTTGAATATCAAATTCAGAGGTTAATATTTTCTCTAGTTGGAAACCGGTAAGCCCTAACGCCCTTGCACTGACAGTTATCTTGGTTGGATCAAACGCAAACACCCCTTGGTAATCTAGCACCTCTTCGCCGAAACAGTGCATCCCTTCTATGCCATTAATGGCTTGTCGAAGCCACCTTGCATTACTGATAGCCTGAGCCACCAACTCTTTCCCCTCTAGAGCAACTTGTTTCCTGGCAACATCCAGCGACGCCAACAGTGGGTAGGATGGCGAGGTCGTTTGCAACATACTCAATACTTGTCTTACCCTGCTCCCCTCAATCATATCGCCTTGAATGTGTAGTATGGATCCCTGCGTCAACGCTCCTAGCAGCTTATGTGTACTCTGGGTACAAGCATCAGCACCGGCAGCCATTGCCGAAATTGGAAGCTGCTCAGAAAAGCACAAATGCGGACCGTGCGCTTCATCAACAAGTAACGGAATATCATAGCTATGTACGAGATCGACAATAGAAACAAGATCAGTAGAGGTACCATAGTAAGTCGGATTAATCACCAAAACGGCCTTGGCGTCGGGGTGCAGAGATAGAGCATGCTCAACAGTTGAAGGGGAGACACCATGAATAATCCCGTTATTTGGGTCTATTTCAGGTTGCATGTAGACAGGAATAGCGCCGCTTAGAATAACCCCTGAACTCACAGAAACGTGGATATTCCGAGGAACCAGTATTTTCTCTCCCGGTTTCACAGCAGATAAGATCATTGCCTGAATGCCACCAGAAGTACCATTCACCGTGAAGAAGCTTTCTTTCGCGCCAAATGTGTCAGCTGTCAGGGCGAGCGCTTTCTTAATATGACTCTTGGGATGGTGAAGGCCATCAACCATCTCAAATATAGTGACATCTATCTTGAATATATTAGGGCCAATATAGTCGTAAAAATCTTTATCTATCCCACGCCCTTGCTTGTGACCGGGCACATGAAACGGGGCCATATTTCTTGCCGCATATTCATCTTTTAAGCTGCTGAATATTGGTGTCTCACTTTGGTCTAATTTCCCCATTTTTCGCCACTCTACTTATTCGTAACCAATATAATCTGTAGTGACTCACCTAAATAGATAGCCTCGCTAAATTGGAGCACCACTTAACCCAGCAAAAACCTTACTGTGATAAGTAATAACAGGACGTGTGTTTCTCTACAAAAGCCAGATGCTTAGGAAAACATATGTTTATAGCAACCAATTTATTGCGGTTATTATCACTGTTGCGAATCACATCAATAACCATAAGCAAAAGCATACAGGCGTAACATTAAACAATAAATCGAACAATTTGCTTTTGCGAAGCAGTTCAAGCAACAAAAAGAAACAGATTACAACGAAAGAAAACCTAAACAGATTCTGATATTAGAAGGAAACACTAGAGAAAAGTTACAGCGTTGTACTAATTATCACAAAACAAATCACAAGGTTTATTAAATTCACCGCTAACATTAACAGGCTCAATAACAAAGAGAGCTAACTTAACTAATAATGGCCTCTTCATTGTAAAAAGTGCACAATAAAAAGGCCACCTAAATGGTTTCTAGAACCCTACCCACTTGCCGATTTTCTTAACCTTGCTGAGGTAGTATATGAATACAAACGAGATCCCAAAGGTTGCAACAGCATAATAACTAGCATCTAATACCATTATGCCCGTAATGGATTCTCCAGAATAATTTACTAACAAATCCAATATCAAGTGATGAATACAGTAAACACCCATAGTGTAAATACTAAGCTTACTCAATACGCTCTCTTTACCTGTCAAACCGTTAAAAAACACATACAAGCAAATTGTTGCAATCGTCGTTGTGTACATAGTACTAGCTGAGAAGTTAAAAGCGATATCATTCTGTTGGTCAATGAAGTACACGGTAAAACCCACCGCTGTTAGCATCGATATCAAATAACTAAGTAGGCTAATTCGTTTCCCCTGATCCGTGACAACATAATCCTTTAATATGTCCCCCATTGTATAGTATCCAATATAGGTAAATAGCTGTAATATCTGAATTTTAGCTGTCATTTCGAATAGTGGTGCAATTAGTAATGACACGATGCTAAATATAACATATCCCTTTGGGGATAGTTTTTCCTTTATTTTGTATAATATTGGTGTAACTAGATATAAGCCGAAGATCATGTATAAGAACCACAAGTGAACATAAGGTACTCCCATAACAAAGTCCATTATATTGCTCTCTAGCGTACTACCTTCAACAAATACCAGTTTATATACACTATAAACTAAAGACCAAAACAGCAATGGGTATATTATTCGTTTCGCCCTTTTTTGATAAAACTCTTTCAAGCTAATCGAAGAAAGGCAACTCATCATATACCTACCGCTCACCATCACAAAAAGAGGTACAGCAACTCTGGTAAAAACAGCAATAGACGTTGAAACTTTCAAGTCAACATTATAATAGTCATAATTCGCAACTATATAGATGGCAAAACTGTGCAGTATTATAACCATCAAAATACCAACAACCCTTAAAGAGTCTATGTTATACTCTCGATTCATTTCCAGATCCTTCAACTGTTTTATTGTCAACCTTAACAATAATTATCACCATGACGTCATAATCTCATTGTCGTCGATGATAATTAGCAACCCGAACAATACAATATTTGCGTGTTACAAACCAAATCGAAATTTAAAATGACAGTATATACTTTCATTATCTATATAACTCAAGAGATAATCGTAAACTTTTTACGGCTCTTTATATATATGTCATATTGGAATCTTTTATTTATATATAATTCTTATTGAGAACTACTAAATTTGTAAAAGAAGAATTACCTCACAAAGAAGCTCAATAAATAATTAACACACTTAAATATTAACTCTTAGACATTCGATTCAATAAGTTATGCGCGACAGGCAAGCAGTGAAGTAGTAGTAGGCGAATAACATGACTCATCATTATCAATGCAGGTTCAAGCCCCAAATATATAGCCGCGATAGTCATCGCCTCGATACTACCTGGAACCCAAGACATAATCAGCACAAGCACACTCTTATCAAGCATATAACTAAAGCTAAATGCAAAAAAGACGGTAACTAGCAAACTGAGTAAGGTAGCAATAATGCCTGATTTGATGTTTAGAAAAAAATCTCTAAGACTTACCTCAGCCAAACGTACACCAATTAACGCACCTAAAGCAGAAGTTGCTATGAATATCATGACTGGTGGCATAGCATAGATTTCAGAAGGTAGTGATGCCACAAAGGTAATAGTCACCACCATTCCAGTAACCATATATGGTGCAGGAAAACCTATTTTTTCGAAAACGACTCCTGCTATCCAGGCCACTAGAATTATGGCAATTAGCATTGGTGACTCGCTACCCGCCATTTCTGGCGGCATTGAATCAATACTCCCAGACACGATTAAGCCAGATAGAACCGTTAAGCACACCAGCCTAACAGTATGGGTAAAAACAACTCTAGTAGAAGGCACATCCTGGGATTCATTCAATGCTAGTACCGCTGCCATCGCTCCCGGCAATGAGCCCAACAGACTATCGGTTTTAGACCACCCTTCTCGCTTATATAGCCAATAATAACAAATAGCTACTTGGCCAAGCATACAGCTTACAAGGCCGAGTAAGAGTGATATCGGGAATCCGCTATAAATCGCCTCAATGGGGACCATCAACCCAACAACCATACCTAAAATCAATTGAACAAAAGTAATGGTGTGTGTTGATAATGACATCGACAGCCCGAGTTTCCCCGCGATTATCACAGCAACCATTGCACCAAACATTGCCCCAAGTGGAATATTTAATAATGTTGCGGCAATCGATCCGGCCAGTGCGACAGAAACTGTAATAAATACCAAGCTAACTCCATAAACGCCAACAAATGTGATGCCATTTATGCCATATTTCAGACTCGTAATCCATCTTGAAACATTAGCTGTATTTACCTATATTCAAGCCTGCTCGAGCTATCGGCTCTATTCATTAAAAAGTGTACCCAACTTAAACCTCATCAGACTAAGCTCTTCAACCAAAACCCCGCCCTCATTCGACGGATAAATAGCCCGGCCTTAAATACTTCTTCCAAACAGATTCCGACAAAGGCGCCGATCAGACCCCAATCACACCATATACCAAGAACATAACTCGCGGGAGCTCCTACTATAGCGAAACTAAGAAGCGTAATGTTCATGACTGACTTAGCATCGCCTCCGGCCCTTAAGAGCCCAGGTATTACCGAGTTAATGGAAGTAAAATAAAGTGAAAATGCGAGAATCCAGATGCAGATATAAGCCAATTCACGTGTCTGGTCCTGAATTTTATACAAGCTCAATAAAGGGTTAGCAAATAGAATTAATAACAAAGCAGGAACCGTCATTATCAACAAACCAACCATAATTGCACTGTTAGCACTTGCCTGTGCCTGGCGAAACTTCCCTGCACCAAGCAGCTTGCCGATATGAATTGCGGTTGCTTGCTGCAGCCCTCCTACAGGAAGCATGAAAAGACTTTTAAACGTTCTGATAATTGCATATCCCGCATAAGCAATCGCCCCGACTGAATTCATCAGTACCGTATAAAAGACACGTGCCCCCTGCCAGTAAAAACCATCAATAGTGTTCGGATAACCAAGCTCTACGATTTGTCTAAGATAGTGCCACTCTGGCATTAGCAGGTTCTTGATTTTGAATTGACGTAATAAGCAGATCAGTAGAGTTATACTCTGCCCTACACTGGCAATAAGCGTTGCAAAAGCGGCCCCTCGAAGCCCTAGCGGCGTAAATAGTGACTCTGCAATACCAAGGATAGGAAGGCCAAAAATAAGAATATAGTTGCCTACAAAGTTCACCACATTGAAAAATATCGCTATCTTAACCGGTGTTTTTGTATTACCTGACGCGTTGAATACCGCAGATATCATTTGCGAGAGCAACATACAAGGAACGGCGAAAGCAACTATTCGCATGTAGCCACCCGCGATAGCAGGCACTTGAGACCAGTCATCACGAGGAAGAAAAATATCTGTCGTTAATACAGCTATCAATTCCTCAGCATATGAATAAAAGACAGCTCCCAGCAATACTCCACACAGCCAACCTGTTGCCACCATACTCTGTGCGACATGTACTAACTTTTGCGGCTGGCCTGCACCTGAGTATTGCGAAACCAGAATGCTTCCCCCCGTCGACAACGCAGCAAACAGCAGGAAGCTAAAAGATAACAGCTGACTTGAATTCCCCAGCCCAGAAATGGCACCTTCACCTAATTGGCCAATCATTAATGAGTCGACAAAACCCATCAAGGTAAAGAGCACCCCCTGAATCATAATCGGCAGTGCCAATTTAATGATAGGACGTGCCAGACTCGGCCTCACATATCGTAAACTATTTTGAATCAAGATCATTCAATACTCTCTTGATGACTGTTTGAAGCACTTGCCTATCTTTTTCCAGACGAGAAAGCTCCCACTCAAACCATTCGATATGCTCCAAGCATTCTTCTTCGCTATTCGTCAGTTCGAAAAACCGAACGATATAAAGAGGTACAGCTTCAACAAACAGATATATATACGACAGCTCTTCCGCAGTTAACTCAGCTATCTTACGATATTCACTGATAATCATTCGCCAATTATCAAATAATACTTGCTCAGCGACCTCTGGTGGAACATCAAAGTCATCTGAATTCAACTCTTCACGACTGTACCTTTTCCTCATCTCACTGAAAAACAATATCCGGCTCGTCCAGTAAATGTCAGCTAGACGATGGTCATAACGCGAAAAATCAAAATCGATCACCCCAGTGTAGCTGACATCCTGATCATAAAAGAGATTAAAACAATGAAGATCACCATGGATATAGCATTTACTCAATACACTCAGATCATGAGTCGCCATCTCATCCTCTAATCTGCTAGCAAGAGCAATTAGTTTCGGTAGCAAATGGGACATTTGCTTCACTGAATTTCTCGACTTGTCTGAAGCTTCAATCTGCACTTCTAAATCTGTTAGCCATCTTTTACATTCAACCATATCCAAAAATTGGATACGCAACCCCGGATACGGCTCTTTGAAGCTACGTGTAGCCTGATGGAAGTCAGCTAAAGCATGCACCGTTTCTCTGTAGGCTTTCTCTGGAATTTCGCTTTCCCAGTTATATGTCATATCAGGAACATACTCCGTCATGACATAGTAACTACCATCAAACTCAACAAATGGCGCTCCTGTCTTATCCGCAACAATTGCCGGTGTTGGGCAACCATTACGATTGAGGTGCTCTATCAATGCAACCTCATTGCTCAGTAGCTCATGCGTATTACTCTTAAAGCAGTTCTTTAGAACGTACTTGCCATCTTTGGTAGGAACAATGAATACTTCATTTGCCATACCGAAATAACATAATGTGACATTATCGTTGGGATACTTCTCATATACGTCTAATACAAACTGTAATCGACGCTGCACGGGTTCTGCAGCCATGCTTGAAACCTCTCCATGAATTCATAATATAAAAACATTTTCCCCAACAATTACAGCCTCAACAAACTTGAGTCCTGGAGAAACACCAATGCAATTTTATAAACAATTGTGGTTCATGTAGGTTTATCTAGAGCTATTAAACCAATCCCGTTGGCCTATGTTTGTATTCTACAGAAAGTTACCAATGTGGTTTTTAGGCTATCAATATCAACAGAAGACGGGTAAACCAGCGTCAGAAACCTATGATCGAATCAAACGAACGATTCAACCTAAAGCTGACGCTATATCATTAGATGATTACAGACTAAACACTCAATTAAAATTGCATAATTTGTAAAGTCTGCACCAAAAGCCTCTCACGTAACGTGATCTAAATCTCGGTTTATATATACTACTTAATGACGTCAATATAGAAAACCATCCCATTTTCTACTTCTGAACTGTTTTTCGCTTGATTTGAACATTTGAATTTCTGATGAAGTTTAAAACCGAACTTATGGTAAAAAGAATAATTACAATCCATATCTGTCCAGAGAAAAGCTGTTTCTATGGCGTTCTCTCGACAAAAACGCATGTAGCGATCCATAAGTTTTCGCCCAAGTCCCTTACCTTTTAGTTCAGGACTGACAATGAATAAGTTTACCTCACTGTCAAAGTACTCAGCATCAATTTCACCTTGATGATCGTTAAATGCAAAGTCCTCTAACAACTGCTCAGCTCTATCTCGATCACCAAAAGCACCAAGTCTTATTTTCTTGTTTTTCCACTTCTTAATTTGCCTTTCTTTCCTGAGATATACCAACTCTTTAAATACTGATGAGTCTTCCTTGCTAGCAAAAAGTAATCCTTTCACATTGCCATTCTCATCGACAATAACATCGAGGTGCTGATTCCAATTTAAGCATGTTTTGAAGTAATACTCATAAATGATGTTGTCATCAGATATATTTATAAAGTCAATGTGGAAATTCCAGGTAGACTTGATGAGTTCGACACAACTAGTAAAGTGCTGGTTACTGTATTTTTCGAATCTCAGTCTACCCACATGATGCGTGTTCACCATATGCTCGCTCTTCATGGCATCATTTACCCCTAGCATGCTTCATCGCTTTTTTAGCAGCATCGGTTCCAGAGTTAAACGCTGACTCTATAGTCGGATACTCCATGTAATCACCAGCTAAATATATGCCATCAAAACTTTTCTTTAGCTCGTTCAGACGTCCGTAAGCACCCGGACTCATTACCGGATAAGCGTACATAAATCGTTTAATGTCATAGCCTTTAATCTTGCTCTTGATACCAGGAACAATCGTGGCAAGCTCTGTTTCAACGATGTTCATTATTTCCCCATCACTTAAGGTCATTAATGACTTGTCCGAAACACCTTTAGGCGCAAGATATGCACTGGCAATATATTCTTTAACGTCTTTTAGACCAGGTGTGTAATGACGTTCTACCCAGGTGGCATCATAAAGATCTGTGATGATATCACCATCAAGGATTGCTAAATCAAAGGCTTTGTTAAATATGGGCGTCTCCGAAAACAAAGCAACCGTAATGTACTGAGCATATTCAACCTCGCTTAATAGTTCCTCCTGACGGGTGGTAAGTACATCTTTGGCAATCCATTGCGTGACTGGTGAAGGCGTTGCCACGATGACCTTGTCAGCAATAACAACAGACTCTGTACCCTTGTTATTCACCATGATCTTGAACTTACTACCATGTTTGGTGATTCTGCTAACTGTTGAATTGTACTTAATATGCTCACCAAGCTCCGAGGCTATCGCATCAGTGATCGCTGCAATCCCGTGAACAGATGTCCATGAGCCTGAATTTTCTGAAGGCTGGAAAAGGTCTTCAAATGAGCTTGTTCCTACATAATCAAATGCAGCCTCAGGAATTAGGCTAAGCGCCGAGATATCATTCAGATTGGCACCAAAAAGACCCCGCGCCATTACATTGTATCGACGCTGAATAAATGGCGAAATTTCATTATCATCTAACCATTGCTTAGCTGTAATATTATCCAGCTGTTTCCAATACTCTACAGATTCATTATCGGTTGCATCTTTCAGCATTTTCAAAAAATGGATAAAGTTTTGGTTACCAGCCTGTTTAGCCGTTAACTCAGTAATATTATGATCACCTATGTATGCTTTTCCTTCAAAATGACTGGCATCCATTGGCATTGGTATCTCCACCATAGGTATGTCCAGTTTCTCAATTATATTTGCTAAAGCGCCATAGGGCTCTCCTAAGTACTCTGTCCCCTTCGCATAATGAAAGCGACCTCTACGGCCATTCTCTGCTATCCCACCAGCTCGATTGTCTTTCTCAAAGACAATATAGTTTTCATTGGATTGGTGAAGGGTGAATGCCGCTGATAACCCTGCCGCTCCTGCACCGACAACGACATAGTCGTACTCTGCATACTTGGCATTGGCTATGTTACACACTGAAAGTACACAGACACTGATTATCGGCAGTAGCCCTTTCAACGCTTTGGATAATGTCATCTTGATTCCTCTTAGATATCTGACATGGTTAGTTCTGTATCAATGCAGAGAGCATGATGCTCACTTCAATGCCACTCAGTTTAACCCTGGCGCAGTTATCAATCGGTTATCAACGAGTAAAGGATACCGTTGCTTTGACTGTGTTAGTTTCTGTCATGATTTCAAAGCGGTAGTTCTGTGCCTCACATATCTTTTCGACCAAATACAATCCAATACCATATGATGATTCAACCTTTTGGTCAGAGTTATCATCGTCAACGGGGTTGGTTATAGTGACCGTGCTTGAGAAGCTTTCAAAGGTAATACACCCCTCATGGGTGTATTGAATGGCATTACGGACAAGGTTCATCAGAACTAACTGCACGGCACCATAGTTATCATGTAACATATCTCCGGCTGCCAACTTATCCAAGTCAAACTCAATATCTTTATCCTGCGAAAGATATTTATTGTCTTCGACGAGTTCATGGATCATCGCATTGATATCTATTTCTGTCACCGGTAGCGGACTATCAGATTTTCTTGAAATCCAAAGTAGTGTTTGAACAAGTGTTTTCATATTATCGACAGCGTACATGATCCTATCTGTTGCACGCTGTGCGACCGCATCTCTCAGTGACATCCGCTCCAGCAACTCTCCACTTGTTGAAATAATGGCTATAGGAGTCCGCAACTCATGGCTAATTGTTCGCAAAAAGAACCCTTCCCTATCGATGAACTCTTTCTGTTTTCTTAAATTATTTTTTAACTCTTCGGCTAAATGAACCAGTTCTATATACTTTAGGCGTTTTCGTGATGGCGCATTGTCTTCATCTAAGCTGTTCACCCAATCAAAAAGTGTTTCAACTGGGCTCAATAATCGCCAATACAATACTTTGACAAACAGCAAGATTGTAAAAATAATCATGCTGATACCTACTCCAATATAGAGCAAGTTACCTTCGCGAATCGAAGCCTCGTATTGTATTTTCTTCTCTAAATCATCATCGTAGCTAGAAATGATATAAATAGGCCTGTTCAGCCCTTTTATGGCGTATTTCATCGCATAAACATAACGAGCATTGCCCGAATCATCGTGAAGTGGCTTTTCTTCCAAGCTTGCCACTTCCATCTCTGGCCATGAGAAACCAGCAGCTATATACGATGGAATATCTTCTACTTCTTTGTATACACTCAGAATTTCACTATTAACCAAGGCTGGCAAAGAGCCTGTAGAATGATACGATTGCTCAAGCAAGGCTCCCTGGTATACGAGCATGTTTTCAGTATCAGTACTGATGCCATACTTCACATTGAGAAACATCAGTGACGCAAACAGAAGTATTAGTAAAACAATAAATCCGCCAAGTAACTTATAGACTTCCCGTTTAATACTCGGCATCAATTATCACCTTTCAGTACAAATCCGACTCTGGGAACAGCATGAATCAGCGGAGTGTTAAACGGTTTGTCTACTGACTGCCTCAACTTATGAATTTGCACTTTTAGATTATTTGCGTTTGTTTCCTCTCCCCACACCTCCTGTTCTAACTCTTCCTTTGTTACAACAGAAGGACTGTGCTGTGCCAAGGTCAATAACAGCTTCCAACTAAGAGGAGAAAGCTCCAAAAGGGTGTCATCGCGATAAGCTTGATGCTTATCCAGATCCAAGGTGAGATCTTCTATTTGCAATTTACTGGCTACCTGCCCTTTGCTTCTTTTTATCAATGCATACAAACGCGCATATAGCTCTGCCATCGCAAAGGGCTTGGTTATATAATCGTCAGTTCCCGCACTGAAACCTTCCAGCTTATCATTCAGACTGTCTCGCGCTGTCATCATCAATACAGGCGTAGACACGCCCCGCTTTCGCAGTGTCTGACACACAGTTAGTCCGTTTAGCTTCGGAAGCATAATGTCGAGCAATATCACGTCATAATGATTTTGGGTCGCGAGCTTTAAGCCTGATTCACCATTAAACGCATAATCGATTTCGATATTATCCAGCGCCAAATAATCACTTATCGCCGATGACAAGACCTTGTCATCTTCAACCATCAGAACAATCATTTAATTCCTCAACTAACCTGTGCGATTTCTCAACTTGCAATTCTTCATACGATAACAGAAACATAGTTATCATTCGGTTATTAGCTATCATCTGCTGTTTAGCACATTTACTTCCCATAACCGAGAGCAAGGGCGGCTATTTTATTATTTCTATACAGCTATGTCCGATACTGTTTTTGCTTAGCCAATACCGGTTGTTCTTCAGTACTACCTGCTTAACCTGAGTTGCTGCCGTTTCGCATCTTTCTTTTGATGTAAAACCATCCACACTGGTCAACGCTGACGATGTCTGGCCGCTTGTTGCATGCAAATAGACGATTAATAAGAAGGTTTTCATGGTCTCTTCCGTTCTTATGGTAATGCATATCTATTAATAATAATGGTAGAAAAGCCAGATTCGGACAGCTGAAGCATTAATTTAGAATTGCTGGCAATATTCAGCAGATGATGGTTCAGATTAGCGCAAGATGTACAAACAAAGCCAAAAACATTCGCATATTCAATAGCATGAGCAAGTGGTATACTGCCAACCGTGCAACTTGCCCATCATTCTAGACTGTTGAACTAATACCTACACCTCATACACGGAGTTAAAGTTTGGATAATACCACTCTTGTAAGTCTCAAATCGGCGTTTAGCGTAGCTCCCTCCTCAGAGTTGGCCAAAGTCATCGTGCTACACTCACTCGAAGACGAGAACAACGATATTGCTGACTTCATCGATTACCTCCCAAAACCGCTAAGCGATGATGATGCGGTGGCGATAGCTGATTTCCTATTCCAAAAGAAGCAATATCAAGAGGCCGTTGAACTGCTAGACAGTTCTCAGCCCTATCAAGCTATTAGACAGGTAGAGATCTTACTTGAATCAGGTGAGAAGGAGCGTGCTCGCCTTTTATACGTAAATATATTGAAGACCTCCCCTGACTATGAGAACGAACAACTCAATGAAGCGCTGAATATCGAGCATGCTCAAGATTTAACCGCGCAACATGAACAAAAGCGGGCAAAACTGCGAGTAGTAGAAAAAATCGATATTGCTGAAATCACCGATCTCGACCACTACCGTGAGAAAAGCACCAACTTCAAAGATGTTGTTGGTCTTAACCACATAAAAAAACAAATCCACAAGAAGATTATTCTGCCCTTTCACAAGCCGGGGATCTTTCAACGTTTTAAGAAACGTGTTGGTGGTGGTGTTTTGTTATATGGCCCTCCGGGCTGTGGTAAAACTCTTCTGGCTAGAGCTACGGCAGGTGAATGCAACGCCACCTTTTACAATATCGATATCTCTGATGTACTAGATATGTATATCGGTGAGTCAGAACAAAAGCTTCATGCTATTTTTGAAAAGGCACGCAGCAATACACCTTGCGTTCTGTTCTTTGATGAACTTGAAGCCCTTGCCGGAAAACGTGAACACAGTAAAGGAAGTGCAAGCCACATTGTAAGCCAGTTTCTCACCGAGCTTGATGGTTTCGCACAAAACAATGACGGTGTACTGGTGCTCGCCTCAACGAATGTTCCTTGGGCGATAGACTCGGCATTTATGCGCCCCGGCCGCTTTGATCGTATGTTCTTTGTTTCCCCTCCTGACAAGCCTGCAAGACAAGCGATTCTGGATTACTACCTGCAAGAAAGGCCGACAGACGCAGATATTGATACCCATGCAATTGCCAGCAAAACTTCTAGCTTTTCCGGAGCCGATATTGCCAACCTTATAGACATGGCTGCCGATGAAGCAATCGACGAAATGATTGCCCTAGAGAAAGATGTCAATATTTCGTATTCACATATGAAAGAGGCTCTAAAGCATATAAAACCAACAACAACTGAGTGGCTAACTACAGCCAGAAACTACGCCCGTTATGCAAATGACGGTGGTCGTTATGACGAGGTATTGGAGTTTTTAAAGAAACATGGAAAATAACAGCAGTAGTTACCACATTATTGATGAGCCAAAAATAAGAAGGTGGGAGCACCTCATTGTAAACCCTGTTCTTATTATTTTCGCTGGGATCCTAGTGCCAATTTTCTGGATGCCACCTCTTGGTGGAAAGTTCTGGATGCCATTACTGTGGCTATGCGTAAACGGGTACCTTCTTGGAAGCGCTAGTTTTAAGAAAGAGGTGCTTTTTTGCGTTGCCGGAGGACTGGCAATTTTTGCTAGTATGGTCGCTTTTGGCTTTTATGTTACTCAACAGGGGGAAGCGGCTGATATTAAGCAGTTGGCACCATATTTAAGAATTACCTTAAATGGCTTACTCTTTATCACCCTATACCTTGCGGCTTTTACTCAATCAAAGGCCTTTAATTTATTCCTTTACATTAGAGGGAGACAATAAGCGCTATGGATGATTATAAACTTGAGCAGGCATGGCGCTGTTACCACTACGGACAAACGGATCAGGCCATTGAACTGTTAAAAGAACTACTTGGCAACAATCCTAATGACGCCTTTTATCATGGCTTACTTTCAGCTTGCCTCCTTAAACAAAAGCGACTTCATGCTGCAGAGTACGAATTGAAGATTGCCCTTTCGCTCGATCCTGAAAGCGCTTTTCTATTAATGACACAAGCGAATATTCAGTATTGCAACAATCATTTTAAGCAAGCAATTGATAGTTGCGATGAGGCATTAACACTTGATCCGGAGTTAGTCGAAGCATTATTGTTGAAAAGCAGGCTGCATTTCGATATGGAGAAGAGAGAGCTCGCTCAAAGCTGCCTTCAACAAGCCTTATCACTGGCCCCCGACTCAGTCAGTGTACTTACTGCTCTGGGAGAGCATTACTATAATATAGGCGAACTTCAGGACTCATTTGAAATTGCTTCCGAAGCCCTTAGAGTCGCTCCCCAAGACGAAGACGCTAATGTACTGATGGGGAATGTTCAGCTGGCTTTGGGAGATGTGGACGATGCGACATACCACGCCAAGTTCGCTATCTGCCAAAATCCAAGCTCAGAAGAAGCCTTAAAGCTCTTTGCCAATATTAAAATGCGTAAAAACTGGTTCTTAGGCTTATGGTGGCGTATTAATAGCAAAATATCTGGTATGAGTAATATCAAGTCAAGTATGGTGCTCATATCCGGCTATTTATTATTTAATTTACTTGCCACTATTCTCTCGGATTTGGGATACGGAGACCTGTCCTTAATCACCAGTTATGCGTGGCTGTCGATTGTAGCATATTCGTGGATCTGCTTACCGCTATATAACAAACAGTTGGAAAAAGAGCTTCAGCAATTTAGCTTTAACCCCGACTTCTAAGATCTACCGTCAAACATCCGACAGTAAATTAACACAAGGCCAGATTCTTAGAATCTGGCCTTGTGCCTATTTGCATTCACACAAAACAAATTCAAATCAGTTAGTCACTACCTGTCCGATAATCACGAGCAATAAGCATATAAATCGAAGGAATAACAAACAGTGTAAATAAGGTGCCAATCGCCATCCCTCCTACCAGTACCAAACCGATGGAGTTACGGGCTTCTGCCCCCGCACCTGTAACCAGAATCAGCGGGAAGTGACCGGCAATTGTGGCCGCACTGGTCATTAGTATTGGCCTGAGTCTGGTTAATGCCGCCTCATGAACAGCTTCAAGTTTTGCCAGGCCTTGCTCCTGAAGCTTGTTGGCAAACTCAACGATTAAAATCCCGTTTTTCGAAACCAGGCCAACCAAGGTCACCAGCCCAACCTGCGAGTAGATATTCATGGTTGTAGTCCAGCTGTGAGTCCAAAACGACACATTCGGATCAGGCATTCTTAAAAAGGTGAAAGTCAGGGCACCGAACATAGCCAAAGGCACCGAGCCTGCAAGAATAACAAACGGATCGCGGAAGCTATTAAACTGAGCTGCGAGGACAAGAAAAATCAGAGTCACAGCGAGAATGAACGCTGGGAGAAAACGATCCCCTTCGGCTCGTAACTGCCGTGACTCACCGGTATAGTCAAGCACATAACCATCAGGCAGGATTTTGGCGGCCTCTTGTTCCAAATATGTCAGCGTTTCATTTAACGGACGTATCGAGACCCCGCTGATTTTAACTGCGTTGAGCTGCTGAAAGCGGTTCAGGGATCTTGGTACAGTCGACTCTTCAATGGTCGCGATAGTCGATAAAGGCACCAACCCGCCATCCGGCCCTGTGATATAAATATCCTGTAATTGTTCAGGGTTAAGACGATTCACACGCTGGATCTGGGGAATAACCTTGTAGCTACGCCCAGCAATGTCGAATCGGTTAACGAAATCACCGCCCACCATCACGCCGAGATCGATGCCAACCTGCTCTAGACTCAATCCGAGATCGGCCGCTTTATCACGATCAATCACATATTCGGATTGTGGTTGGTCAATCTTGACGTCAATGATAGGCGGGAAGGCAAACATTCCGCTTTGCATCGCCTTAAACTGAATTTGTTGGGCCATTTCTAAAATCTGCTCGGATTCAACCGTTGAAGCGATGACGAACTCCACCGGAAACTGCCCGCCACCGGGCAATGCAGGCGGCGTCACCGGAAACATCTGAATACCGGGAATGACCTGCAGCTTTTGTTGAATTTCAGGGAGAATTTCAAATACGGTACGCTCCCTGTCGTCCCATGGCCGCGTTACCATCCCACCAAAGCCCGATGCTGGAAAAGTAATTTGAAAGGTAAAATCTGTCTCGGGCACACTGTGAAAAGCCTCATTTGCCGCAGCGGCATACTGACTGGTCTGGTCGAGAGTAGCATTAGCCGACGCATCAATGATCCCGAAGATGACGCCTTGATCCTCACTGGGCGCCAGTTCTTGTGGCGACATCCTAAACATCGGGACAGTCAGCAGACTAATGCTCCCCCACACTATATAAACAGCGGGACGCGTATTCAGAGTGACATCGAGCATTCGACCATATAGCAAGCGAAGCCGTTTAAATCCGTTGGCAACCTTGCCCGCCAAGCCGTGTTCTTCAATCCCCGGAACAAGGAGTTTCGATGACATCATAGGAGAGAGAGTCAGTGCCACTATGCCTGAGATAGTCACGGCACCAGCAAGAGTGAAGGCAAACTCGCGAAAGAGCGCGCCGGTAAGCCCCCCCTGTAACCCGATAGGCGCATAGACAGCAGCGAGCGTAACCGTCATCGCAACAATTGGTCCAACAAGCTCGCGAGCACCGAGAACGGCCGCATCCAGAGGACTCTGCCCCTCACTAAGATGACGCTCGACATTCTCAACCACCACAATTGCATCGTCGACCACTAGCCCAACCGAGAGCACAATAGCCAGCAGAGTGAGCAAATTAACAGTAAACCCGAAGGCCTGCATCAAAAATACAGCGCCGATCAACGACAGAGGAATAGCCACCACAGGCACGAGCACAGAGCGAAAAGAACCAAGGAAAAGATAAATAATCACCACCACAATTAGCAGCGTTTCCCCTAAGGTCTGAAGTACCTCATTAATCGCACTATCGATATATTCCGTTGCATCGTAGGCTATACGTGCCGACATGCCGCTAGGTAGCCCTTTTTGAATAGCGGCCATCTCGGCGCGTACTAGTTTAATCACATCGAGAGAATTGGCGTTAGGCAATGGCCAAATTCCCATAAAAACAGCAGTCTGACCTGAAAAGCGCACTTCGGTATCATAATCCTCTGCACCAAGCACAACATCGGCAATATCTTCAATACGCACGGTTGCCCCGTCCTGCTGACGAATAACAAGACGCTTAAACTCCTCAACAGATTTCAAGTTGGTATTTGCTGTCAGGTTAACCTGAATTAAAGCCCCTTTCGTCTGCCCGAGTGCAGACAAGAAATTATTGGCAGACAGGGCCTGACGCACTTGCGCCGGACTAATATTGAAGGCGGCCATACGTTCCGGATCAAGCCAGATCCGCATCGCAAACGTGCGTGCTCCCAGGATATCGGCTCTCTGTACACCTTCAATCGCACTCAGGCGAGGTTGAACGATACGAACCAGATAATCCGTGATTTCATTTTGCAGCAATACATCAGAGCTAAAACTCAGATATGCAGAGGCAAACTCACTGTCTGCCGACTCGATATTGAGCGTTGGAATTTCTGCTTCAGGCGGAAGATCATTACGTACCTGATCGACCTTAGAGCTAATCTCCGCTAGTGCCTTGGTGGCATCATAATTAAGCTTTAGCCTCACCCTAATCGTCGACAGACTATACGCACTCTGAGAATCGATGTAGTCGATACCATCAGCTGCAGCAATCACCCGCTCCAAAGGGGTGGTAATAAAACCCCTGACCAAATGAGCACTTGCGCCGATATATAGCGTACTGACTGTAATCGTCGCATTTTCGCTACGGGGATATTGACGAACATTCAACGACTGAATTGCCTGCAACCCGGCAATGATGATCAAAAAACTGATCACCAGCGAAAGCACCGGACGGCGTATGAAGATATCAGTGAATCTCATCGAAATACCATTCCCCTTGCAGCCACGCCAATCAAAGCTAAATCACTCCACATAAGGTAAATCACAATTGCCATCAGTTATTTTCTGGCTTCGGTGCAAGCTTGAAATCCGGCGCTAACGTATTGTCTACCACCACAGGTTGACCGTTACTTAGTTTGAATACTCCGCTGCTTACAACAACCTCATTTTCCTGCAAGCCAGATAATACAGATATGTAGTCTCCACGCTTTTCCCCTAGGCGAATAAACTGCTGACGCAGTACCTTGCCAGACACGCCATTTTTTTTATTGCTTTCAACAACAAAAGCCGAGTCACTGTAAGGCGCATAAAACACGGCAGTTGATGGAATAGCCAGTACTTGTTTTCGAGCAGAAAGCAATATCCTGACATTAACGAACATACCGGGGCGAAGCAGTTCTTCCGGGTTAGGCACAGTTGCCTGTATCTGGAAGTTGCGGGTAGCGCTGTCTACCTCAGGATTAATGGCGGTGATTTTCCCTTTGATCATGGTATCCGGGTGAGCATCAGTGCTTACCTCTATAAAAGTACCTGTTGTGATCCGGGCAATTTCTCTCTGCGGAAGCAGAAAGTTAACGAGGATAGAGCCGTAAGCCTGGAGAGAGACAATTCCCTCCCCTTCGCTTAATATTTGGCCGAGGTCAACCTGACGAATACCAAGTCGACCGGCAAAAGGAGCGCGAATGGTTTTCTTGGCGATAGTGGCCCTGATACTGTCTGCCTCAGCCACTGACTGACGAAGATTTGCCCGAGCTGTATCCAGCTCGGACTTTGAGACCAGCTTTTGTTTATACAGATCAGCAATACGATCAAAATTGAGGCGGGCAAGTTCGACACTCGCCTCTGAACCAGCAAGCTGCGCACGCTCTGAGGCTATGTTCTGACGGACGAGCAAACCACCTTTATTTACCTTCGCACCGGATTCAAAGGCCACCTGAACCACTTTACCGGGAAGTTCGGCTGATACGGTGACTCCCTGCACGGCCTCCAGCGAGCCGACAGCCGTCAATAGCGTATCCCATGACTCAGCGCGTACGTTGGCCGTTGTCACCGTCTCGGGGGGGGCCTCAAATGCCGCTTCATTGTCGATCATCCGCTGGATCTGCAATACCTTAATACCGGCGAGTACACCGATTATTACCATCAATCCGACAATCGTCAGTATTACCCTTTTCGCCATTGGCTTGATTTTCCGAACGTTAAAATCACATCACCAAATTTTGAGTATAAGCGGGATCGAGCACTTGTGACTGAAAGTCAAATCAGCATATCAACGCTAGGGCAAGGTGTACCATTGATTTCGTCTGAAAGAAAAAGCGAGCACCACATTTGCAGTACTCGCTTTTCGATGATGAACTTAACCTTCGTGGTATTTTCACTGTGCTAAGACATCATCAACTCTCTTTCTTCTTAATTTTCCAAGCTTCAAGATCAATATCGAGATCAGGGAACTTTGACGCATCAAAGACAGGGTGCTCAGCCCCTGCTTTCAGCTGTTCTTTATAATCTGTCAGAATACGGATCAGTGTTGGGAACAGCATTAACAGTGCTAACAAGTTAACGATCGCGAGTATGCCCATCATTGGATCCGAGAAGAAGAACACAGACGTTGCTCCCGGCGCAACGGCCCCAAGAAAGACTATTCCTATCACAAAGATGCGAAGGATATGAACTGTAGCCTTATTCTGCGACATAAAGGTCAATGCGTTCTCACCCAGGTAGTAGTTGTAGATAATCGAACTGATGGAAAAGAGCAATATGGCTATTGTCAAAAAGTACTGTGACCAGGATCCGACATGGGAAACCAACGATTGCTGGGTCAATACAACGCCATCAATGTTCTCAGCCCCCGGTACATAGACATCACCGAGCAAAATCACAAAAGCCGTACAACTACAGATAAGAATGGTATCGATAAATACGGACAGCGACTGTGTAATCCCCTGACTTATCGGGTGAGTCACTTCTGCTGTTGCAGCAACATTAGGGGCCGAACCCAACCCTGCCTCGTTTGAGAACAAACCACGACGCAAGCCCTGAGCCATGGCCGCGCCCATTCCGCCACCTACAGCTTCTTCCCAACCAAACGCGTTAGAGACAATGGTACCTATAACCGCAGGTATCGATGTAATGTTTAACAGAATAATCAGTAGCGCCATCACAACATATCCGATGGCCATAATAGGGACTATCACATCTGCTACTTTGGCAATACGCTTAATACCGCCATAAATGATAAAGCCCGTACCTATTGCAAGCAGGGCCCCGGTCCACATACGGTCAATCCCCATACTATCTTGAGCAGCACCAGCAACAGTATTTCCCTGAAAAGCGTTAAAACCAATCGCAAAAGAAGCGATAAGACAAACGGCATACAGATAGGCTAACCAGCGGTAGTCTTCGCCCAGGCCGTGAATTATCGTGCGAGCAGGCCCACCACGAAACTCATCACCTTCTTTGCGCTTATAAAGCTGAGCAAGTGAACATTCAACCAGGCTTGTTGCCATCCCTACCAAGGCAATTGCCCACATCCAGAAAACCGCTCCTGGCCCACCTAACGTAATAGCAACGGCAACACCGGCAATATTACCGCCACCGACACGTCCACCAACCGATAAAAGCAGTGCTTCCCGACCAGAAATTGCGTTTTTGTCAGCCGTTTGGTTTTTGTTTAACAGCACATGGAACATGCGCCCAAAGAATGTAAACTGAACGAACCCGGTAACAAGCGTAAAGAAGAGACCCAATACCACGAGGAAGGGTATCAATGCCCATCCCCAAGTGAGATCGCCAATGACACCAAATAGACCTTCTAACCATTCCATATCCACTCCTAATCAGCGTGTTCTTTAAGCTTATTGCTCAGAGTTGATCTTCAGAATCGAGCCGATAACTGGGCTAAGTGATTAACAAGCCCTGAATTGATAATTGTCAGAAGTATAGTCGCTAGTTACCTTTTTGATCGGAATTACGGCATATGATCACGGGCTATCCCGTGATCATATACTCACTTAGAGTGATGAATTCGGCGGATAATACCTAGGAAGAGTCCACTCGCACTGCTTATCAAGGCATCAGGAAAGTCATAATCAGGATTATGCAGTTCGGGATGCCCGCTTCCACTCCCTAAGCAAAATAAAGATCCCGGCCATTTTTGCAGGAACTCGGCAACATCTTCCGACCACCTCATTGGCTCTGAAAGTATCTCTACCGGTAAACCAAGCTCGTTAGCTTGTTCACAAACCAGTTCACAGTGTGCTGGTGAATTAACTACAGCATTAAACGATTCCTGCCATTGAACCTGGCTGGTCAGCTTATCCTTTGCGGCCAGCGTCGATACCATCTCGCATAGGTCATGTTTCATGCTATTTAACACTGCACTATTATCACTTCTCAGGGTTGCCATAATGGTAGCCTTGCCGGGAGCTGTCCCGAATGCTTCCTCTCCCAACAGCGCATGAACAACCGTCACCAAGGTGAAAGACTCCCTGTAACGCGTTGGCATGCATTGCAGGTACTCAATCACCTTAAGCATCGCTGTGGTCGGATTTACGCCATTCTCAGGCCTGGCCGCGTGTGAGGTCTTTCCTTCCAGCTCTATCGTCACCCCCGTTGATGCACAAGCGAACGCATCAGGCTTAACTATTACCGTGTGTAGTGGGTACCCGGGAAGGTTATGATAGGCAAAGACATTATCAACCTGCTGCTCTGCTAACCAGTCATCATTGAGCATGCTCGCCGCCCCCATACCTGTTTCTTCAGCTGGCTGAAAGAGCAGTATGACTTTTCCCTGATTTGGCGGGTTAACCGACAACGTTTGGGCTACAGCCATCAGGGTTGCCGTATGTCCATCATGCCCACAAGCATGCATCACTCCCTCATGCTGCGAACAGTAGGAAAAGCCGTTCTTCTCTGTAATTGGAAGTGCATCAAAGTCAGCCCTTAGCAGTGTTGTTTCTCCGGGTTGTCCGCTATCAAAAGTACAGACAACGCCATGCCCACCAATCCCCGTATAGGGGCTCAAACCGAAAGCTTCTAACTGCTGAGCAATCAAAAGTGCGGTATTTTCCTCAAACGAAGATAGCTCAGGATATTGATGAAGGCGGCGGCGAAAGTGGATAGCGTCAAAGTTACAGTCGTTATCGGTGGGTGTATTCATAACTGCTAGTAATTGATAAATTAAATAGCAAGACTACTGCTGTTTTAGAAATAACACTGTGACTTCAATCGCAAATTAAATACCTGTTATTTCAAGCATAATCACTATATTACAGAGAAATAATTCATACTAAATTTGAAAACATAGATTTACAATCACCAAGAAACAGCAAACTAATATAGTTCCGCCCCTCTCTAAAGCAGGTGATTATTGATTAATTTCACCATAGAATAAATTAGCAGCACCTTCAATAATTAATGAATAATATTTCAGACTCTAATTTGCGACATCATCGACATACTTTTAATTTGTTTAGCCCTATTTTAATTTCACTTGGTAGGCATTTCCCTTACCAAATAACTTTAGGGGATGTATTATGCTCGCAGTTAAAGAGTCAACGAAAACTTTTCAATTTCCGACAGCCTTTACAATTCTATTTATTATCATGCTTGTGGCTATTGGTCTTACATGGATTGTTCCCGCTGGCTCGTATTCGAAGCTATCGTATAATTCGGGCGATAATACCTTGTTAATTACCAGCCCACATGGTGATTCAATCTCTGTTCCGGCCACTCAGAACGAATTAGTCAAGCTGGATATAAATATCGGTATCGATCAGTTCATCAATGGCACAATACGTAAGCCCATTGCGATCCCGGATACATATCAACAGCTCGAACAATCGCCCAAGGGACTGGGAGATGTCGCTGTCAGCATGGTTGAAGGAACGATCGAAGGGGCCGACATTATTGTCTTCATTTTAATTCTCGGTGGAATGATAGGAGTCATCAATAAAACAGGTGCCTTTAATGCGGGATTAATTTCACTTTCAGAAAAAACAAAAGGCAGGGAATTTTTATTTGTCGCGCTTGTTTGTATTGTAATGGCACTTGGTGGAACAACCTGCGGATTAGAAGAAGAAGCAGTTGCTTTCTATCCTATTCTGGTACCCATTTTTCTTGCCCTCGGTTTTGACTCAATTGTCTGTGTCGGTGCAATATTTCTTGCCGCTTCAATAGGTACGGCTTTTTCAACAATTAATCCGTTCTCAGTCGTTATCGCCTCTAATGCGGCAGGTATTTCCTTTACTGAGGGGTTAGGCGTTCGAACTTTTGGTTTAATTGTCGGAACCATTACCGTCATCGGGTATTTATACTGGTATTGCAAGAAAATTAAAGAAAACCCATCATTCTCATATACTTATTCTGATCGGGAGGCATTTAAAGAGCGGTTTTTAAAAGGAAAAAGTCTAGATGAAAAAGTCCCTTTCACAGTGCGCCGTAAGATTATTCTATTCTTATTTGCCATTGCATTTCCAATGATGGTCTGGGGAGTATCGATGGGAGGATGGTGGTTCCCTCAAATGGCTGCTTCGTTCCTGACCATTGCCATTATCATCATTTTTATCTCAGGCCTGAAAGAGAAAGAAGCGGTAGAGGCTTTCACCCAAGGGGCATCCGAGCTTGTTGCTGTCTCGCTGATTATTGGTATGGCGCGCGGCGTCAATATCGTTCTCGAACAAGGAATGATTTCCGATACGATTCTGGCCTATGCCTCTGATCTTGTCTCAGGAATGCACGGAAGTGTCTTTGCCGTATCCCAGATGTTCGTCTTCTTCCTGCTTGGGTTAGTTGTCCCCTCTTCTTCAGGGCTGGCAGTACTATCAATGCCTATCATGGCACCGCTGGCTGATACGGTAGGAATTCCACGGGATATCGTGGTCTCGGCCTATAACTGGGGACAATATGCGATGTTGTTCCTGGCGCCAACAGGGCTGGTGTTAGTAACGCTTCAGATGCTGGATATTCCCTTTAACAAATGGGTTAAGTTTGTTCTTCCAATCGTGGTTTTCTTACTTGGCTTTGGCTCTCTATTGTTAACAGCACAAGTTATGATGATCTAAGTTGAGATGAACGGGCTCAATCTTATTGAGCCCGATAATACTAGCGAGCACATTCCGCCAGCTTAATAGCGTTACCCAGGACATGCAGACAAGTCAGACGACCTACCCCGCCAGGCACAGGTGTAATCGCCGCTTCAGAGAAAATGCCGTCATGGTGCTTGATATCCCCTACCAACTTACCGTCAACACGATTGATACCGACATCGATAATCAGTTGCCCTTCGATAAACTGGGAGTTATCCAAGATACCGTGAGCACCGGTGGCAACCACAATAACGTCATACTTGTTCCAATCAACCGCTACGAGGTCTGAACGACTGTTAAAACTCGCAACCGTACTCTGGCGGTTAATAAGTTCAATCGCCAATGGTTTACCGACGATATTACTCCGGCCTACGACCGCCACTTTCAAGCCGGGAAAATTATATTCGCCGCAGTGTGCGGAAATAATATCTACAGTTGCCTGTACCGTACACGGAAGAACGGCATTCTGGCCTAATACCAACTGACCGAGCGCCTCGGAACCAAAGCCGTCAACATCGACAGTCGCCGGAAGATCCGGAGCTATCAGTCCGTTTGGTAAAGGAAGCTGAAATAAAATCGGATGCTCGGCTTTTTCTGCAAGCACATCAAGGTCCGACTGTGTTGTTCCTTCTTCGGCAAGGACAATGTGATGGCACTCAAGACCAAGCTCATCAAATAGCCTGATTTTATTACGGACATATACTTTGCTGGCCGGGTCTTCGCCAACGGTGACAATAGTAAGCTGAACTGGTGTACTAAGAGTCTCTATTTTGTCTTTTAACTCAGCTAGTTTTGATTCATAAATTGTATTTATTACTGATTTCATTTTTCTTGGCTTTTGTGACATGTCCTTGCTTTATAACCAACTGATTTTACATGCACATTGCGTTAGGACAAGGAATCAACTGTTACTTAATAAATTAGGACAGAAGAATAATGATGTGATAGCAGCAAAAATAAAGCTACTATCACAAAGGTTTAGCAAAGAGGCGTCGATTGACGCCTGTTCAGAAATGTATTTTTCCAACCTGAGCCTGCTAACTAACAGGCTCAATTGCATGTTAGCGGCAGCCGAAGTTTATACGCTGCCACCCCTTTACTAATAATGTGTACCTAGAGCCAACTTGGCCCTGGCCATCCAGACTTTCAAGGCTAACTTATTGATTTTTATCACGTCAAATACAGAAGTTGTATTGGCTTTAGTTATTGCTCTCGCTTGTTTGTATTGCGCCTTGTTAATGCTCTTATATCAAAAAATTAAACGTAAATAATTCGTGTTAAATTAGATATTTACAGGCAGAGGCATGCATCTTCTTTAAGACTGTCCTCTACACTATCCAGATCTTTTAGCTCCGTCAGCGCTTCTTCGGCCCAGTTAACCCAAGCCTGACGAATGTGTACACCGCGACGAAGTGTTAGACGGTTTAACCGTTCCTGACGATTAAGCGTTCTATGGTTAGGGAAGTAGATTTTTTCCAGCTCTTCGTAATTATTCATGAGGGTGTGTGACTCTTGAATTAACGCTTCAAGCTGTTGTTGCATAGGAGTAGAGTGATGGATACCGCATACTGCTAGCTTGGCAGCAAACTCATCACGAATTGTGGGCGTACGTGTAGGTTCCTGAAACCACTCAAACAGTGCCTGACGCCCCTCATCAGTAATGGAATAAACTTTTCGGTCCGGCTTACTCTGTTGCAACTCAAGCCTAAAACTTGCCCATTTTTTCTCAGCCATTCTGTTGAGTTCACGATAAACCTGTTGGTGGCTCGCCTTCCAGAAATAGCCGATACTGTGAGAGAACTCTTTGGTGATATCGTAACCGCTTACGTCACGACTGCTGAGCACGGTGAGTATTACATGTGCTAGTGACATCTTTTCAATCCTTTTAAAAATATACCGCAATAATAAAGGTGTTCCGGAAGCTGTGTCATCACGACCTCTGTCACACCTCACCAGCAATTAGTTGCGATATCAATGATGCATATTTTATGGGAACAAGTATTAAAAAAATGCGTAAAATTATGAACAGAATCGCCTGGCCACATTTATCGTTTACGACTGAAATTCCTCTTTCAATATGTCAATCGAGGCGGTATACGTCTCCAGCAACTGTATAGACAATTGCTCTATCTCTTCCTCGCCTGCCGCTTTCTTACAAGCGATTTCCAGTGCCTCGCAAGCTTTACTAAGAGCAATCAGACCTATCGCGCCAGCAGAGCTTTTCAGACTATGTGCCGCGGATTCTAGCTCATTGGCTGTGCGAGCAGCTCGAATATCTTGACTAATGCTTGCCGAGCGTTCGAAGAACAGTGTAACCATCTCTCCGACCAACTCATCACCAAGTGTCTGCCTATCGACCTCTAATACAGACGGATCAAATAACACAGCCTGGCTTTCTAAAGGAGCTGTAGCAACATCATTAGCTGCACGAACTTGACGACTGCGACCATGGTAAACACTGGTGATAATAGCCTTCATCTGGTCAAACTGTACCGGTTTGCCAAGAAAACCATCTAAACCGGCTTCGAGATAGGATTCAATTTCCTGACGAAAGACATGAGCAGAAAAAGCGATAGTTGGGATTCGGCAATCAGCTTTCTTTCGAAGAACATGGGTCAACGTCACGCCATCCGTATCCGGAAGGTTGATATCCATCAAGATAAGATCGATATCATGTTCATCAATAGCCGCCTCAGCCTCAGCCCCTGACATGGCAACGATTACCTTATGCCCCAGCCTATTCATAAACCCTTTTGCTACCAGAACATTGGTATCATTATCTTCAACTAACAAGATATTCAGAGGCGGAACTGAAAGAGAAACTGTATCGACATCTGAATTCAACTCGCCTTCAGCAGCGACATTCATCGGAAACGTCAAAGTGAACCGGCTGCCTTTATCCGGTACGCTGGAGACAGTCAGCTCCCCGCCCAGCATCTCAGCAAATCGCCGGCTGATAGGCAAACCTAAACCGGTTCCTCGTTCCGACCGCGTCGCCTGCTCAAACGGCAAAAAAATCGCTTCGTGCTTGTCTTCAGGGATCCCTTTACCTGTATCAGCCACCTCGAAACAAAGCATCAGCTGGTTTTCTGCCAGTTGTTCTGCCAGCTCCTCGGCTAGATACACAGAAATATTAACCTGCCCTTGCTGGGTAAACTTAATAGCATTTCCGACCAAATTGATAACTATCTGGATAACTTTATTGAAGTCACCGCAAATGTGACCTGGTACGTCGCTACCGATTGCATACGTTAATTCTATATTTTTTTCTTCCGCCCTTGCCTTAAAAATATTAATTACATTGGTCGCAATCGAACTGGTAGAAAAGCAGCTTTCGTTGATATCAAAATGACCCGCTTCAATCTTGGAATAATCCAGAACGTTATTCAGCACCCCCATCAGGATCTCTCCAGACGAGATAATCGTCTTGGTATATTGCTTCTGCTGACTATCAAGCAAGGTACCATCAAGGAGATGGAGTGTTCCCATGATCCCATTCATTGGTGTACGAATCTCATGACTCATATGAGCCAAAAACGTCGACTTGGTCTTACTAGCCTCTTCTGCTTGCTCCCGTGCATTGGCATGCTTAATAACTTCACTATTTAAAGCATCATTGGCTTTTGTAAGCTGTGCAGTACGATCATCGACCAGCTTTTGCAATTCGTTCTGATGTTCTTGCAATGCGAGGGCATTTTTTTTAAATACCGATATCGCATCGGCAAGGTGCCCGACATCTTCCCCTTCGCCGCGAGGGATATCGACAGATAAATCACCGGCCGCGAGTTTTTTTATCGCTGCCGTCATTCTGCCAGAGGGTTCAAGAACATCATTGCCTTGCATTACAGGGGCACCAATCGAGGCCTGATGTCCAGCAAGGGAAGTTGCCACCGGTTCTGATTCAGAGAGAGGAATCATACTGCCCGTGATATTGGCGGAAGCTTGCGAGATTTCCAGAGTCATCGACTGAAGGTAGGCGATAAACTTGTTCACCGATTTACCAATATCCCCCAGCTCATCATGGGACGTAATCTCTATTCGTGACGATAAATCGGCTTCTCCGGTCGATAGCGTATCGATACGCTCTTTTAGAATCACTAACCCTTTGACAATCTTATTTATCGACCAGGTCGCAACCAACAGAGCGACCACCAGCAGAACTGCCGATGTCGCAATACTTATATAGACCTTGTGATTAAAAATATCTTCGGTGGCACTCGTCAGGCCATCCTGGATATTGGTAATATCGCTGGCATATGTGCCAGTGGCAATCGTCCACCCCCATTCCGGATACACATTCCGTGCATAAGCTATCTTGCTCTCGGTCTGTTTAGTGGTTGGATTCTCGTAGGCAATTTGAACAAAAGCCTCTGTTTGGCCTCGGATCGCATTGGCTATCTTTGTCGTCGTTGACGGAATCGTTGTCCCGATAATTTCAGACTTGGGGTGAGCCAAGATCTTGCCATTTTTGTCCTGAACCCAGAAATAGCCGTTTTGACCGTATTTTGACGCACTGATACTGTTTAGTGCAGCCTGAAGTTTATCCTTCCTAAGGGTACTAATGTACTCACCGGTAGCGATAACCAAATTTAAAGGTGCAAAATAAAATGAAGCGGTCAGTTTCTCTTCGACCTTGCGAGTCACCGGGTTCAAAAAATGATAGCTTGCAAAACCAATATCATTGGATCTGGCCTCAGCTACAATATCTCGCGCGTAGTAGACACCTTTTGAATCCGTTTTATTGATGGCGCTAGAACCAATAATACTGGCCTTTACCCCGTTTGCCTTATTCACCAGCGTGGTCGCATCATAGGCAAAAATATAGCGGCCATTATTCCAATGGTACTCGTTGATAAACGCATGAATACTGGTTTCTGCCTCGGCAGCCGAACCGCTGTTACGATATATGCTTTCGATAGTATCTCTGAATGTCGAAATATCCGTTGCCAACTCGGCCCTGATACTTTCTAACTTTGAGTTTTCGTAATAGTCAGAAAGTGACCGGGTAACGGTATCAACCTGTCCTTTCAAATGATCATTCAACAACAAAGCAACTTTATCACTAACATTACTTTGCTCAGCCTCAAGGACGGCCTTTTCGGTACTCATCAAGCTAGTAATGAAAAAACAACTCATTATGAGTAAAGATGCACACATAATGAGTGATAGCTTGGCTTTTATGGTCAGATTCATCGAGCTACATAACTTCCGGTGCAAACAAATATCCCTCGCCATGTACCGTAATGAAGATCTTGGGGTTCTTAATGCTCTCTTCCATTTTGTTTCTTAACCTGCGAACGAGCACATCTATAGTGCGATCACTGGGGGAGTCAACCCGGTGTGATATCAAGTTAAGCAACCGGCCGCGACTTAGCACTCGACTAGGATGAGTAATAAACGCCACCAGCAACTCATATTCCGCTTTGGTAAGCCTTATTGCCTCACTACCTTTCGATAACTGGCGCTGCGTAACATCAAATTCAAAGTCCATGAAACAAAAGCGGCTATCATCTTTTTCCAGTTGCGCCCAGGCCGCTTCTGCCTGTTGTAGCGCATCACGAGTAAGCTGGATCCGCCATAACAAGTTCTTAGCCCGTACCAGCAACTCTCGTGGTTCGACAGGTTTGGTAACGTAATCATCTGCCCCCATCTCCAGACCCAAAATTCGGTCAATGGGATCAGTCCTGCCCGTCACCATTATGATAGCGATATCGGACGTATTCCTTACCTCACGGGTTAGTTGGATCCCGTCTTCACCCGGCAGATTGAGATCCAGAAGGATTAGGTCAATTTTTTCATTGCCCAGAACAGCCTTCATCGCCGCACCGTTTTCAGCCTCATAAACGGTATAGCCAGCCTGAAAAAAGTGACCTCGGAATTTCATTCTAACGATGGGATCATCTTCAACAATCAAGATCTTATAAGTCATAGGTTCTCTATATACAGCCATGCGTTGAAACTGGAGGAACAGCCCCCGCCCAAATTTATACCCAAATACTTTCTTATATTCTTGGCAAGAATAATAACACACTCGATTACTGCCTGTTGTAAGCAAATGCAATTGCTTACACTTAACCACGATAGCAATATCTGTCAGGATATTTGCCTTCTTCAAGGCGATACTAGCAAGCAATCAGAAGACGAACTGGAACATACCGTGAAAGCAACGACAGGCCATACATTGGAAGTAAATGAGAATTACCAGCAAAGAATCGATGAAATCTGTAACTACATCCATTCACACCTCGATGAGGAGTTAACTGTTGCCGAGCTCAGCAAAGTGGCACATTTCTCTAAATATCACTTCCATCGGCAGTTCAGCCATTACATGGGGATCAATGTATTCAAATTTGTCCAGCAACTGAGACTCAAACGCGCAGCCTATCAACTGGTTTTCCATCAGAAGACGCGCATTATTGATATTGCGCTTGATGCGAAATTTGAGTACCCGGAATCCTTCGCTCGGGCATTTAAAAAGGAGTTTGGCCAGTCGCCTTCTGAGTTCCGCAACCAACCCAATTGGTTGCACTGGAATCAACAGTATCATCACCGTGAAAGAGCATTGGAGAGACACATGAAGGTAGAAATCATATTCTTCGAAGAGGCCAAAGTGGCAGTAAAAGAGCATCGTGCAGCGCCGGAACGCGTCAACGAATCGGCAAGCCAGTTTATTGAATGGCGCAAATCAACCGGACTCTCACCGATTACCAGCAGCAGAACCTTTGGCATCATCTATGACGATCCTAAGGTCACGGCCCCTGAGGACTTTCGCTTCGATATTTGTGGTGAAGTCAAACAAGCGATCGGCACTACCACCCATGGGATTATAAACAAAACCCTTCCTGCTGGACGATGCGCAGTTATCAGGCATCATGGTTCACATGATGACCTAGATAGCAAAGTCCATTATCTCTATGGGCAATGGCTGCCTGAAAGTGATGAGGAGTTACGCGATTTCCCCTGCTTCTTTCATTATTTGAACTTCTTCCCCGAAGTTGCGGAGCATGAATTAGTAACAGACATCTACCTACCACTAAAATAAATAGTACTAGATAAAAGGGCAATCGGCGTAATGATTTAAGCAACTTCAATTTGTATCATCGGCGCCGATACACAACAAAAGTACACATGAAAATATATTTCAGCATTAGGAGTCCAAGGATGACTAAACTACCCTATTCACGACTCGGCTTCGCTCTGCTTGTTATATTATTATCAGCTATAAGCTCATATGTTTTTGCCAAGCAATCGCCTCATGATGGCCTTCGTCTGGAAACAATCCATCATGACGGCCGACAACGAAGCTTCTACCTGCATCTACCGCCTCAACACACATCTTCCGATCAATTTCCCTTACTACTGGCCCTACATGGCGGAGGCAGAGCCGACGGAGACGAACTGGCGGAGAGAACCGGGTACAATAAACTCGCAGACCAGAAAGGTTTTTTTGTTGCCTACCCCAATGGTATCGATGCGCAGTGGAACGACGGCCGTGGAAAAACAGCCAGAAAATCTGACAAGATCATTCTCATTGACGATGTCGGCTTTCTCAGCGCACTGATCGATCATCTTATAGATACCCACAATGTCGACCCGAGCAGAGTCTACATGACAGGCCTTTCCAATGGCGGCATGATGACACTCCGAATGGGCTGCGAAGCCAGCAACAAGCTCACTGCCATTGCTCCTGTCATTGCCAACATGCCAGCAAAGCTAGCCAACACCTGCCGTCCAGGCTCACCGCTACCAATGCTATTAATGAACGGAACCCAGGATCCAATGATGCCATGGCAAGGTGGTACCGTCCGTTTTATGCGTAAGAAAATGGGAAATGTGTTATCAACGGACGAAACGTTGAAATTATGGAGGAAACTTAACCAATGTTCATCCGTCACCTCTGTTGAAATGCTGCCTGATACAGATAAGACAGATGGCTCAGTCGTCAGAGTCGTTCGCTATCAGTGCGCTAGCAATCACGCTGACGTGATCTTGTATGCTATCGAAGGCGGCGGCCACAATTTCCCGGGCAGTAACACGCCAGATTTGCCTCGCCTCTTGGGTAACAAGAACAACGATATTAACGGTCCGGAAGTAGTTGTTTCCTTCTTTATGTCAATAAACAAACAAAGCCGCCACTGACGTGACGGCTCTGGGTTTATCATTGCAGGTTAACTATCCAGTAACTACTGAAGCTTAAACTGGTTCACAATCGCGACTAATTGCTCGTTGCTGCTGGCAAGGTTGTTGGTACTGTCCATAGTTTGAGTACCGTTATCTGTCAGCTGGCTAACCATCTCCTGAATTGCCATCATGTTGCGGCTGATCTCCTCAGTCACCGTACTTTGTTGCTCGGCTGCTGCCGCAATCTGAATACCGAGATCGTTGATTTCGACAACAGATGTCGCCATCGAATCAAGGCTCTCAGTCACATTCGACGTTGTATCCGCCGTTTGCTGACAGCTATTTTTCGTCACATCCATGGCTGCGACAACCGAGCTTGCCCCGTTGCGCAAATTGCTCAGCATCTCATTGATTTCAGAAGTACTCTGCTGTGTTCTTGCCGCCAATGCCCGTACTTCATCAGCAACAACGGCAAAACCGCGTCCGTGCTCACCGGCACGTGCGGCTTCAATGGCAGCGTTAAGAGCCAGCAAATTGGTCTGATCGGCAATTCCACCGATAACACCAAGAACAGAGCCAATCTTCTGGGTATCTTCGTTCATAGCCTGAATACTCATCGCCATTGACTCGACTTCGTCAATTAAAGCCGCAACGCTGCTCACCGCCCCATCAACCACACGCTTAGACTGCTCAGCCTCTTCACTGGTCTTCTGGGTAAATGACGCCGACTGAGAAGCACTCTGAGAAACACTTTCAGCTGTTGAGCTCATCTCGTTAACGGCTGTGACGACCTGCTCGGTTTCTGAATAGTGAGCGGTAAGGACATTGTTATTGAGTTCCGTTTGGGTTTTAAGCTGCTGTATCCCATCTGAAATATGCTCGGTAGACTGAGAGACCTCCAGCATCATTGCCTGCAGGTTACCAATAAAGGTATTCACCGCTTCTGCTATCTGCCCTAAATCATCATTGGTATAGACATCAAGGCGACGGGTAAGATCGCCATTACCTTGTGAAAGCTCGACGATAGTCGATTTTAGATCCAGGATTGGACGATAAATTCGATTTAGAACAACCAGAATAATCGCAATCGCAAACACCAGCAATATTCCTGCTGTTGCCAACGAGGTATTCACTGCCTCATCAACCTCGGCGTGAGCGACAGACTGATCGATACCCACCAGAAGGTGCCAGCTGTTTTCTTCGTCGAGAACAATCTCCTTAAAGTAAGCAATCTTGTCGACCCCTCCCAGACTATAATCGAAAATCCCCTGCTCTTTAGAGAGCACCTGGCGTTCTAGTTCTGCCAGTTCAGGAAAGTCTGAGAGCTTTGTCTTACCAGGAACATCCACCTCTCCCGTTGAAGCGACGGTTGTACCCTTATCGTCATACAATCCGGTCATCGCACCAGGGAAGGGAGACTCGTTGACGACTTCGCTCAGCAAATCCAAATCCAGATCTGCGAGCAAAACACCACGGAACTTATCTTCGTAAAAGAATGGTTCTGCAATACTGATCATCAACTTTCCAGAAGATGCTCCTTTATAGATACCAGTAATGACAGTACTCCGCTTTTGCTTGGCTGCTTTGTACCAGCCACGGACTCGGGGATCGTACAATGCCAGGCTACGCATACCACTTTTGGCGCCGTAAGAGCGACCATCTTCAAAACCTACAACAAAGTCTGAGGCCTTAGATACGCTCGCAATTTGTTTCACCATTAAGGTGATTTGCAAGTCACTCCGATCGATAGCGAAATCGGGTGCGGTGGCAATGACACCTTCCTTAATGGTTTGAAACCAATCTGTGATTCTGTCTGACGAACTGTCAATTTTAAGCATTGAATATTCATCAATGTTCCTCAGAATCGAGGAAGACAGCTGCCGGTAGGATAAAAAAGACGAGATAGCCAATGAGGCTACCAACAACAAGACTGCGACCGATATGATTCGGCCTTTAAAGCTTGATAATATGTTCACAATACATCCACTACTCTTCTAATTACGCCAAAAACAATTATTCAGGATAATGATTGCATATGATTACACTAATTTATCACGCCCAAGTCACAAAAATACTGACATGCATGTATAATAAACACAACAATATGCCATTAAGGAATACAGAATCAAATTAGTAACAAATGACTGTATTTCGTAGTCAATATAAATATATATCTAGACCACCTAACAAGTTATCACTTAACCTTGCTGCTAATACTTATTGCCGATTGTATTTATACATAAGGCTATTGGGTGTTATTCATCACAGTGAACACTACAATTAAACTTGTCACCACTGACCAAAATTCAATCAAAACTGTTACATCTCATTGTAACGAAACAACAATTGATAGATATATTTAAAGATATGCAGCATGCTAAACAAAACATAATTTACTAAAAGTAAATATAGAATAAAGACACTAGATTTTAAATTCTAAATAATGAAAAACAATTTATTGAATTAAGATCACACTGACGTTTTCTTTGTGATTACCCCCATACAATACCCGCCGTCTCAAAAGGTCCCGAAAAGCCATCAAGGCATTGATAATCAAGCAGCAATCTCAAAATCAATCTTATTGGGATACAATATTCCATTAGAATAGAGTTATTAAACTAATATATCACAGCGCTTTCAATTCGTTTTTATCGTCATTTTTTTGGCGATAATGATATTGTCTGGCTGATTTAGTCGTCAATTAATTAACTAATATTGTTCTTTCGCACAATATTAAAAAGACAATAAAACTTCTCTGTGATTTTATTATTCAYCAGGATTATAATAATCACGTACAGCGACAAATAAATTAAATGGATTTCATATCAATATACATTAGTTTTTCTACTTTCCAATTTTCAGCAACTTATAAATTGACTTTTAGCTTGGGCATATTAAACCAAGCGAATACATGACGTGTATTAAAAGGGATATATCAATGAAATTATTAAAGCACTTGTTATGTTTAATTACATTAAGTTTTGTTCTTACTGCTTGTAACAGCGGGGGAGGAAGTTCCAGCGAAGCAGACCAAGCCGTTAGTGGGATTAGCACTCCATCAACAGTCAGTGTCGTTAACTAACAATAATAACAAAAAGGACTTGATATGAATAAGATATCTTTAGCAGCGGCAATCACCAGCGCCCTCTTTTCAGCTTCCACTACTGCTAATTTTAGCGATCCGGGCACCGACTACTCAAACACCATTGCTGACAGCTATGTCGGAGAGCAAGCCGCCGAGCCGCTTAATATGGCTAACATGCTGCTATGTATCATGAAAGCTACCGGTGCCGAGCATTTTGCCAATGCCGATTACCGGGCTTTGGTCGACTCAGCACAGTGTGAGCAACGCCAGGATGACTCCAGCTCACAGGCCGCCAGTAAAATTTCCTACTCGGAAGTTGTCGTTAGCTCCAAGCGTGCCAACAGCAACAGCCCTCAGGAAGTTGAAGTATGGTTCCAGGACTCTGAAGAGCAAGATGGACAATACATTATCAACACCACGGTTTCGGCAGCACCTGGCCCGAACAGCCCTTTTGGTGAGCTGCAGTTTACCTTTAAACATGCGACAGGTGGCGACAAAGGTGACCTGAACATTAGTGTTCAGAACGGTCAGAACGTCATCAGCCTGATCAATACCTTCGAGGAAGGTAGTAACACCATTGAACAAGCTGCCATCGTACAAATTGACGATGCCCAGGGCAACAGCGGCCGCGGTAAGACACAGGGCATCGACTGGAGTCAGAGCCCGCCGGTACCTGTTGAATACAAACTGGCGTACAACGAAAACTTCTACTTTAAGCAAGTAGGCAGTAACCCTGAGGTTTGCCTAAGCCGAAACAACCCTCGCGAAAACGTTCATAGCTATTCGCTCTTTAATCTTGCCACTGGTGCCCTGCTAGATATTAAAGCTGGATTCAATTTTGAATATATCTCCAATATCAACGGCCAGCCCCAGCACGGATTTATCGGTGAATGGGGACTATGGACAGAAGAAGAACACCAGCCGGGTTACGTTGCTCCTACCACAATTACTGATGAAAACGGTGTTAGCTACAACGTAGTTACAGCGCCTGGCAAACTGGTTCGCCAGACAAAAGGTCAACGCGATCTAAAAGACGGTGAGGCTTTCGAATACTGGACAGGCAGCAACTCAGTGACAGTCTACTGGGTTGAAAGTGCGGGTCAGTTCCAGACTGACAATGGCTCAGGCAGTCCGGACGGTGTTGACGCCGGTATTACGCAAAATACTTACTTCTGGTCTCCTCTACTGCGCCAAAACGTCAATTACCTAGGTAACGGCAGTGGTGCACACCGAGTCGCTTACACAACCAGTGAAACTGTCCGCGCTAATGATGCCATCTTTAACAGCGGTTCGATTGGTTTAACCTGTTACGGCAGCTGTCCGCAAAGCAACGTCAGCATGAATGATGCTATTAACTGGACCTTCACTCAGGCCTACGAAGACCCCTCTTCAACAGGCATCGCCTATACCATCGATCCGGCGGATATGACACTAAAACTGTCAGGACAGCCTGTTAAACTGAACTTTACCCGTGCAGATCTTAGCAATGACCAAGACTTCTGGGGCGCGTCAAGCGGCGAATTTGTCCTTAGCTCTGATGCAAGTTCGGTAACCAGCTGGGATGATCTTAATGGACAGAGCGTAGTTACCTATCGCTGGGAAATGGGGCTAGACAGCTGGAGCCAGCTAACCATGCTGCAAAATCAGACTGACCAGAGCTTCTATGAGTTTGATAAAGCTATCAACTTTATTTATACCCACACCACAGCAAATGATCGCAATGGTGAATCCAGCAATAACAACACCCAGGTCATGCTTGAGTACCACGGTCCGGGTAATTTACATGGCATTCCATGGAATCAGACTAATGGCCAGTGGGACGCACAGTTCAGTATTGCTGACGGTACCGAAGTCTATACCGACACCAATGGCAACCGTTATGTACTGAAAGCAACGGGTATCGACAAACGCTTCTTGCCAGCCGCTGGTGGTGCCGCTGACTGTACAAATTCAGGGTTGAATCTAGCCGGAGCATCGCTGCTGACACTACCAACTGCAGTAAATATCCCGACTATCACTACCACCTGGCAGGATAAAGACAGTCTGACAGTTGCTGACGAGCCTTGGGTCGTCCATGGTGAAGTCCAGCCAGCTGCCAATAAGTAATATACGCTTGTAAATCAACAGCCGATAAATTGATGGCCAAAAATTATGGTTGCTTCCCAATAATGGCAACCTGGTTTTTGGCCTCTTTTTATTATTGAAATAGAAAAATCAGACCAGTACAGCTAATAATTAATCCTATGCTAGAAGACACTTTTTCCATGGCTATGGACTTCTACGTAGGAGAAAAATATGATTCACAATCTGATTCTACTACTGATGGCACCGGTGTTCATTGTTCAGGGCCGTTATGTTCGCAAGGTGACCCCAAAACTGGAAGAGGCTTCCGGTCCACGAAGCGGTAGTGCCGGGCAAGGAAGAGTGCTTCGTTTATTACTGGTCGGCGACTCGGCTGCAGCAGGTGTCGGTGCCGAGGATCAATCTCAGGCACTATCAGGCAATGTAGTCAATCAGCTAAGCAGTCATTTCAAGCTAGAATGGCAGCTTCATGCCAAGTCAGGTTCCACGACAAGAGACACTCGCTCCACCCTTTCTCAACATCCCAAACAAGCCTATGATATTGTGATTGTCTCGCTCGGCGTCAACGACGTTACCAAGCCTTTAAGTTCAATCAGATGGCTACAACAACAAAAAGCCCTTGTTACGCAAATCCGTACTCATTTTTCTTGTCGACAGATCATATTGACTAAAATCCCGCCGATGGAGCAGTTTCCGGCGTTACCCCATCCCTTGCGTTGGTACCTGGGAAGCAAAGCCAAAGCATTTAACCGCCAACTTACCCGTTGGGCTGCCACACAGAACGATTGCGAGTTAATCGACCTCAACTACCGCCTCAAGCCTGAGCAGATGGCTATCGACGGTTTTCATCCCGGACCCGAGATATACCAGTTCTGGGGAGCGACAATTGCCGAAGTGATTAAGGCGCGTTGGAGCTCAGATTGACTCAGTTCCCTGCCGACCTATAGTTAATAGGTAACTATAGCCAAGGCGCGAAGGAGGCAGGAAACATGCCCTCTCACATCTCATATTCCAAATTGGAAAGAACATATACTCCAAATTTTAGGAATAAAATAAATACAGCCAGAAGTACAAATGATGTTTATGATGTCTTCTGCCACACCGTTGCATCTATGTTCAACGACATAACCGACTCCAAGAAATTCAGAGACAGCGATATCGATTTCTATCCTGAAAGAGAGTGTCATTATGAGCTCGGCACCAACCTGAAACGCGAACCGAGTGTTGTTGAATGTTTGCACACGTCAGATATGGGCAGAATACTCGATAATATGGCTCAAACGGCTACTAATCGCCATACCCACCTGATGAAGCACCCAGAGAAAACCAACTCTAAAATAATGCGTCATTAACAGATGTCGAATCGCCACCAGCGATGGTGACGATTCGGTAAAATGCCTAGCCCCTTCAGAATCAGCCTCGACAAACATAGCGTTAACACTTTTTAGAGTATTCTCTCAGTTTTTTATGCATGGTTCTTCTACCATATGCACAAGCGACACATGTTGTTAGGAGTTTACTATGGATCAAAGTCACTTCGTTGATGCTATTCAAAACAAAAAAATGGTGCGTCTAACGTTTATCTCGAAAGAAAATGGCCAGAAACTGATAAGAACCTGTGCGCCAATGGACTTTGGTCCAAGACGGTTGGCTCAAAACCAGTCTGATCGTTATCACCTATGGGATTTTGAAAGTGACCACCGCCATCATATTCTTTCTTTACTCCCTGAGCGCATTGTCGACATGGAGATTTTAGGTGATGAATTTTCACCAGATGAATTTGTTTCCTGGCCAACAAACTGGTTCGTCAAACGCGACTGGGGTAAATATAGTTAGTAACTAACTCCACGATAACCGATTCAATGAAGCTGAAAGGTGAAGTGTTGACCTCACCTTTCTGACCTAGTATGCCTATAGCAAAACTCTCGCTGCTTTTTGAGCCTGTCGAAAATATAAACTCACTCGCAATATCCTATCCAGAATTTCCCCCTTGCTTATCACTGATGTGATAAGCGCTTGAAGTATAGAATAATATCCATAGTTTCATTATCAATAATACTCTTAGGCACTAATGATTACTGCACGCCACCTCGATGCTTGCAACATAGGGAGGAGGCTTCGCTGAGTGATATGGGTAAACAGCGACTTTATCTAACATTCTAAGGATACTTTGATAGGAACTTTATTATGCAAAAATCGTTGATGGCAACGGCAATACTGTTAAGTATTAGTGCCGCCGGTCAAGCCTATGCAGTCAATTGTTCGCAACTCACGGTCTGGGAACAAGGAACGGCTTATAACACCGGTACACAAGTTCAGAGCAAGAATATAGCTTATGAGGCCAATTGGTGGAATATCGGCAATGATCCGGCAAACCATTCTGGACCGTGGCAAGAGTGGACCAATCTTGGTCAGTGCGACACAAACCCCGGCAATCAACTCCCCATTGTGACCCTCACCTCCCCTCTGGCCAATGCACAATTTACCGAAAAAGATATTGTAATACTGACCGCGACTGCCAGTGATACTGACGGTACTGTCGACAGCGTCGAATTCTTGCTGGGAACACAATCACTTGGCGTCATTTCCGCTCCCCCGTACACGCTGAACTGGAAATCGGAAATCGGTAATCATCAGATCGAAGCAATAGTGACTGATAATCAAGGGGCAACCAACAGTGACACGGTTACTATTACGGTTGTCAGTGCCACCGGCAACCTACCGCCTTCGATTGACCTAATCAACCCTACAGCATCATCACAAATCGTTGCCGGCAACAGTATTACCCTCACAGCAAACGCAACTGATGACAAAGGACCTGTCGCTAAAGTTGATTTCTATATTGATGACCAAATTATTGGGACGGACACGAGTGCCCCTTATGAATATCTATGGACCGCACAAGCGGGTATCCGTAGTTTCAAGGCCAAAGCAACCGATATAGATAATGCCTATACCTTCAGTGAAATTGTTACCGTTGCTGTCAGCGATGGAAACACGGGGGGAGGATGCGTCGGTATACCCGCCTATATTGCAGGCCAGGCGTACCTAGTCGGCAATATCGTCCAGCATAATAACCATAAATATCACTGTGATGTAGCAGGCTGGTGTTCGTCAGATTCGGCATGGGCCTATGAGCCGGGTAAAGGCCAGTACTGGGCTGATGCTTGGACGGATCTGGGTATCTGTGCCATTGTGCCTGAAGTCAGTATAACCTCGCCCGCCGATAACAGTACGGTATTGGCAGGAAGTACCGTTACCATCAATGCTCAGGCAACAGATGCAGACGGCACAATTAGCCAAGTTCAGTTCTATGCAGGCAACCAAAGTATCGGTACGGATACCACAGCCCCCTTCTCCGCCAACTGGCAAGCCGCGGGACTTGGTGATGTCGCGATTAAAGCAGTCGCCACCGATAACGAAGGGAATAACGGGGAGTCTTCTGTTCTGGTAAGCATCAGCGACCAAGCTCTTGTTACCAGCCTGACCTCTCCGGCCAGTGGGACGACTGTCAGCTTAGGCCAGGCCTTTAATTTCGCGGCTACTGCGGAATCACTCAATGGTTCCGTACAAAAGGTGGATTTCCAGGTCAACGGCACCATAGTCGCTACTGATACAACGGCACCCTATACAACCAGCTGGACTGCCGGCTCTGCAGGTAGCTATAACGTCATGGCCATAGCAACCGATACACACGGCGCGACGGCCATTTCTGCTACAGCCAGCGTCAAGGTTATCGAACAATCAGCCACTAAGCATAAACTCATTGGCTATTGGCACAACTTCGTCAACGGTGCCGGCTGCCCAATGCGCCTTCGAGACATTTCTCCGGCGTGGGATGTGATTGATATAGCCTTTGCAGACAATGACCGAAACAGTGACGGTACCGTACATTTCAACCTCTATGCCGGTGACATCCACAGCACCTGCCCGGCGCTAAGTCCAGAGCACTTCAAACAAGATGTCCGTGACTTGCGGGCTCAGGGAAAAGTCATTGTTCTGTCTCTTGGCGGAGCCGAAGGTACTATTACGCTCAACACAGACGCGGATGAAGTCAACTTCGTCAACAGTCTCAGCCAGATCATTAAAGAATGGGGCTTTGACGGCTTGGATATCGACTTGGAAAGTGGTTCCAACCTTCTGCACGGCACCCAAATTCAGGCGCGTCTGCCACGAGCGCTAAAGCAGATTGAGGCCAATACAGGCGGAAACATGTACCTCACCATGGCTCCGGAACACCCTTATGTTCAAGGTGGGATGATTGCCTACTCAGGTATCTGGGGAGCCTATATTCCGGTTATCGATCAACTTAGAGACATGCTGAACCTGTTACATGTTCAGCTTTACAACAATGGTGGATTAGCCAATCCATACATGCCGGGCGCAGCACCTGAAGGTTCGGTTGATATGATGGTCGCGTCGGCAAAAATGCTCGTCGAAGGATTCGAGCTTGCTGACGGCACTATGTTCCAGCCACTCCGCGATGATCAGGTTGCCATTGGGCTGCCTTCCGGTCCAAGCTCGGCTAACTCCGGCCAGGCCCCGATACAAAACATCGTCAGCGCCCTTGACTGTCTAACACTAGGAACAGGTTGCGGAACGGTTATCCCGACTAAGCTGTATCCAAACTTCGGCGGTGTGATGACATGGTCTATTAACTGGGACAAACACGACGGCTATAACTTCTCTGGCCCTGTGGGTGACAAACTCAAGGCTATGAACGGAAAATAGAAAACCAATTAAGACTTATAGGAAGCTCAGGACTGCAGTGCCCTGAGCTTCTTTATTCATCATTTACTGTGTCAAATAGGTCAGTGTCTCTTTCTGGAGACGAAGTTTTTCACTCTCCGAAATGAAACTGGCTTCGATGGCGTTCAATGTAAACTGTGCGAGTTCTTCTTTGCTCATCGGATGCGCTTTGGCAACGGCAAGGAAGTTGGCATTCATATACCCACCGAAATACGCTGGATCGTCCGAATTCAACGTCACGCACACCCCCCGACGAAGTAGGTCAACAACATTGTGCTGATCCATATCCTCAAAGACTTTAAGCTTGGTATTGGATAATGGGCAAACGGTCAACGGTACTTTATCTTCAATTAACCGATCCACCAGCGTTTCATCTTCGACACAACGTACACCATGATCTATGCGCGCAGTTCCCAGTAATGCTAAAGCATCATCAATATTTTGCGCCGGCCCTTCTTCGCCAGCATGAGCCACTGTCAGGAAGCCTTCAGTCAAAGCCTTTTGAAATACATTTTCAAACTTTTGCGGTGGATGCCCCAGCTCAGATGAATCAAGCCCAACAGCAATTATCTTATCCTTATGCGGCAATGCCTGCTCCAGCGTTTCAAAAGCCGACTCCTCGTCAAGGTGACGCAAGAAACACATGATCAGCTGACTGGTGATCCCCAGTTCATGCTGGGCCTGAACAAGCGCGCGATGGATCCCACTAATCACGGTATCGAACTCTATCCCCCGGCTAGTGTGCGTTTGGGGATCGAAGAATATCTCAGTATGCAAAACGTTATCTTCTCGGCAACGGAGAAGATAAGCCCAGGTTAAATCGAAAAAGTCCTGTTCATGAATAAGTACGTTCGCGCCCTGGTAATAGATATCGAGAAAAGACTGTAAGTTATGAAACTCATAGGCATCACGCACTTCTTGAGGCGTATTATACGGAATCGCTACCTGATTACGTTTAGCAAGCTCAAACATAAGCTCAGGCTCAAGCGAACCTTCAATATGAAGGTGAAGTTCAACTTTGGGTAAACCACAAATAAATTCTTTCATATCATGCTCCCCACGCCCTATTAATGGGGTTATACGAAATTGTGTTGATAAACACCTAGACAGTAAGTTCATCTATAACAACAGTTTTTAGTTTTTCACAGCTTTACCGTTCTTGCAAATGACAAATACATTAATTGCACATCCACTCAAGTAACTACGTACTTCATAATCACTCATCGGCAAAGTATAACATCACACACCTCATGTTCGACGAGACCATTAGCCAGTACAGTGTAGTTTCATAGGAATATCAACCATTCCGTTACGTTCTCGAATACCATCAATTCTTTCAAAACCAAACTTAAGATACACATCTTCCGCATTCAACGCTGAATTAACGGTAAACTCGCCTTTATTGCCCTTCAATAAGCAATCAGACTTGCCTTTTTCCCACAGTTGGCGGGAAAGACCCTGACCGTTGAAACCGTCTCTTACGAACAAATGATAGAGGTGAGAATTATCTCTGATACCAACAACGCCGACGATACCTACACTAGCATTCTCAGCAACATGATAAACATATCCATCAGACAGATACTGCTCTATTTGCCCCTGTGCCATGGAGCCGAGCAATAAGTCATGTGCCTCTTCTCCCCATGTCGGTAGAATGTATTTTTCTGTTAACGGGATGATTAGATCACTTATCGCTTCGGCATCGGATTTATCTGCTTTTCGTATTTTCATTACTTTCCATTTTCTAAATTAACTTTACTGTTTTTTGTAATCGTACATTGGCGGTTAATGCAATACTGTCCACACTCGCCTGCTTCACTTGAAAGTATCCACCTTGTTGCGAAAGCTGAGTCACTTCAAGTTCCTGAAGAGATAACTGCTCGAACCAATACGGACCTAACGAACACTGTGCTGAACCTGTGGCAATATCTTCATTAATACCAATACTTGGTGCGAAATACCTGAGTACGTAGCCATTATCACCGTTTTGCGCGGTAACAATAATTGCATGGAAATCCCTAATCGTGCTGATCTTGTCAAAGTTCGGCTCAAACCGACACACCTGCTCTTTATTTTCAAGCACAATGACCAAATCCCTTGTGCTAAACACATCAATAGGTTTTACACCTAGCAAATCGCCGTATTTCGACAACTCATGACCATGTAAAGCCTTCCAGCTTGGCATCGTCATCGTAAATGCATCACTACTTTTTGTGACTGTTACCATGCCATGTTTGCTAACGAGGGTAATATCAGGCATATGCGCTGACACCATTTCAAAAATAGCGGCTGCCGCGGCCAAACTGCCATGACCACAAAGGTTTATTTCAATCTCATCGGCAAACCAGCGAATTTCATAACCTTGCTTCACTGCGACAATAAACGATGTAACAGGCTGACCCAGTTGTTTTGACAGTTTTTGTAGCGTTTCGACAGGCAACCAGGTATCGAGTTTTACTACCGCAGCTGGGTTGCCGTTAGCATTATTTCCAGTAAATACATTCAGAATAAACGCATCAATAATATCTTCCTCCTGGGTACTTAACTTGGCTCTGGGCTATTTTCGCAGATAGAAAATAGTGAGCTCAGGTGCTTCATTTCAATCGCAAGTTAAATCATGTATATAACAAATATCCCCTTATGATCAATAAGATCATAAGGGGATATATCTTTCGTATCTAACTGTGATTAGTCTTTACTGATTTGCTTGAAAATAAGGCTCGTCAATTCACCCTCTCCTTCAGCAGGGGCTGGGTTTGCCCACTCGCCGGATGTATCTATCCAGAAAGTTTTTACTGAGAAGTATTCACCATCTGTTTCAACGATGGACATTTTTTCCGTGGAACCTGCATAATCCTGATGGGTTATAGACAGCAGTAGCTGACCATCGTCGATTTGCCAGTCAAACCCGAATTCTCCGTCTTCGGCATCCACAAAAGCCCCTTTATTGTTTGGATCAAAGCGTAGCCGCTCATCCTCTTTATAAATAGGCTCTCCCTGTTCATTTGTGCCTTCAGTATTGAGCAGTGCCCATATTGAAGACTTGTCATTTTTACCAACCAACATATCTTCAGTGAACTTCAGGGTTTGATCATCTGTTCTTACCCGACAGCTTCCAGTGGCGGCAGAATAATCGTCAATAACGTTAAAGGCTGAAGGTTGGTCAAGCTCACTGTTCCACGGACTGTTTCCTTCATTGCATTCAGTGATCTTGTTACCTTCGTATTCACGGAAAACAAGGCTCCATACCTCTTTGACCCACTGATCATCATCTTGATAGACATCGTAGACAACGAAGCTGCTTTGATCATCCGAGTACAGCAAGTTAGCCAGTATCATGTACTCTTCAGGGTTTGCGGTATCCCAAGTAATTTTGAGATACCCCTCATCAGTTCGTTCCCAACGACGCGTTGAACTTACACGGTTCTCACCTGCACGGTAGTAATCAACGGCGCTATCGGCATTAAACTGATACGCCCGAGTATCACCGTCGCCACGTACACGAACAAACTTGATATTGGCTATTTCAGCTGCATCTTCTTCTGTTATGACGTGATGTCCGCCACATGATTGTATCGCAGTGGTAAAATCAGCCATTGTTGCGTTTGAGGTTGCTAGATCGACCTTACAGCTACGAACGGTATAGTCTTCTGGGCGGTTATATGTAAAGCCCGATGACCAAACCTCTTTCAAGTCTTGCCCGTCTTCATTCCACTCACTATAGAGTTTGAAACTAATACGGGTATCATCCTTGCTGACATAAGCGAAATAGTCTAAATCGCCGTTACCGTAATCAATGACAACAATCCCTTCTGAGTTTATTTTCCAGGTAAATTGACCATTCGGGTAACCGTTTTTAAAGTACTGGCCAGTTCCGTCAGCATTAAGCACCCAATGACGGAGTTCACCACGGCTATTCGTCCGATAAAATGCATTCCCGCCAATATCAGATACCGTCATAGCTTCATATTGGCAGCTAGTTGCACTGGCAACAAACTCCTGATAACTAGGGCTTGTAGCCGGTACATCATTGACGTCATCCCATTCGGTATCGCCTTCTGTACAAACAGCATACTCTTTGCCCCCCACCCCTAGCTCTAGTGCCCGAGCAGTTGCCTGCGCCTGATCAAGATAGAACTCGCCAAGCCAGCTGGTCCAGCTATAACTATTACCACCTTCGTTGGTATTGAAGCTGTCAATATCGACCATCATCCGCCAATAAGCGTTATACCAGTCCCATGGAGAATCAGAGACAGGAACCGATATTACAACTGTTCCTACCCCGTTATCATTAACCAGCCAGCCATCCTTAATACCGTTATTTGTCAATGTGATGTCTAGTAACTGATAATTTCCATCATTGTTGCCCGTAATTGCCGAGTTATTAGTGATAAAGTGCCAAACCACAGGCTGGCCACTGTCATCAATTCGGAATGACGGTGTTAGGACCTTACCATCATAGTTACTCAACCCGGGAATTTGCTCCGATGTTATTTGGGCTAACTCATAGTTCGCGACTCGAAGGTCTTCAACCTTACCGGCTAAGTCGACAATGTTCTGGCTTCCCCACTCCGCAAAGCGATGACCAAGCCACATCCCATTATCCAGGCGCTGGAATATTTTATAGTCCTGCCCCATATCGTCACTTAATACGGTAAAGTTTTCCCTGTCTTGGCCAAAGTAGCTGTCGTCTAGTGCAAAACTCGCCCAACTGGATGATTCGACTTTTTCACTATCGCTAACGTCACGGGTTTGCGTTGTGTATTGACTAAATAACACCCCATCCGGGTTATCGTCATCTGTCCGCTTCTGGTGACGCCCGTCTGTTTCATCAAGCAAGAAGCGCTTGCCGGACAGAAGAACTGTCTTGAGCCCGTCCTGCCAACTGATTTGCCGATTAACTTCATACCACTGCGGTCCAAGTTCTCCCGCTTTGCCCTGAACATAGGTATAGTGAGAATACTCTTCAAAATCGGCATTATGAGGATTTGACCATACCGGACGCTGATAGGCGAAGGTATAGTTCTGCGCATCAACATCAGTAAGCTGAAGACTGACATTAACCAGGCCATCGGCATTCCAGTCTCGCAGCTCTTCGATGCCTGTAAGCACTCCACCAGTGAATGTCGAAATCGTCTGATATTGGTATTCAGGAATATACTCTTCGGCGTCAAAGTCAAAACCACTAGCTGAATATTGCTTAACATCTTGGGTGATCTTTTGGCTACTCTCGCCTTGTTCATTGGTTTGAGTAATGTGCTGTATGACATCAACCCCTGTAAGATCTTTGGCTGCTATTTGCGCGACAAGATCAAGGTTGTCAAACTGGCGAGAGTCTGCCCCATTTTCTCCCCCTTCAGGTTGAGCGCTCGATTCATCGATATATCGCCAGAAGGTTTCACCCTGCGAGGTGCGACTTCCCTGCTCAAAAGCTTTCCCTCTGAATCCCACGATACCATCGAGGTTAAAATCATATTCCCAACCCCGTGTTCGTACGAAGTCACCGGCTGGAGACAAGTCACTGACTTCATCTTCTTTTCCGAAATAGCGGTTACTGCCTACCATAGAATACGTTGTAGTCTTGGTTGTACTGATGTTTCCGCTATTAAACGTCTCTACTACAGTGGTGGTACTGGTGTTCAGTTCACGCACGTCACTGAGCAAGGAGATCAATACCGGACCAGAATTATTGATAGTGGTCGTTGTATCGGCAACCGACTTTTCAGCGTTATCAGGATAGCTGTCGCTATTATCACCGACATTGTCACCGTCTGAGTCAAGCCACTCTGTGCTATCTTCCGGGAACCTGTCAGCTAGATTATCACCATAACCATCGCCGTCACTGTCCGCCCATTCAGTACTGTCTTCAGGGAATTTATCGGCAGCATTATCACCATAATTGTCACCGTCGCTATCCGCCCATTCGGTACTATCTTCGGGGAACACATCGGCAAAATTATCACCATGGCCATCACCGTCAGTATCAGCCCACTCTGTAGGGTCATCAGGGAATTTATCGGCAGCATTATCACCGTAATTATCACCGTCGGCATCTGCCCACTCGGTACTGTCTTGCGGGAACTTGTCAGCTAAATTGTCGCCGTGACCGTCACCGTCGGTGTCAGCCCACTCGGTACCGTCCTCGGGGAATTTATCTTCAGAATCAGCGACACCGTCTTTATCTTTGTCAGATTCAACATTCTTATTTTCGTTGACTATACGATCAAAGTCATAATCATCACTAACCTCATCCCCGCGGTCACTCTTCAGTGCCGTGCCCACTTCATCCCCGCTACCCAAGACATCAACAAGGGTATCGGCGAGGTTATTTCCATTCAGTGCATCTTCATCGCTAGGTAATACGCCGGCTGAAACTATCGACTTCGCTGATTGCTTTACCAGCTTAACCGCAACGGTATCAATTTGCGGGTTGTTGTCACCGTAATCATCCGTAAGCAATTCCGCTTCAATGCCAAGCATACTGGCAACGTCTTCTACCGCCTGCTCGACTGGTATTCCTTCGCTACGTACTTTCATATCAACCATTGTCGTCAAGGGGCTAACCACTTCACTCCCCGCTGGTGCCGACATAATGAAGTCTTTCGTGACCGTAACGCCTGGGTTATCTTCATCGACTGTTTCACCAGTAACGGCTTTTACAATAATGGGATACTGCTCTGGGTTATCGATCCCAGTGACATCCAATTCTGCCAACCCTTTGTCGCCGCTTTTTACATTCGGCTCATTGGCATCAAGCTGATAGTCTCTATCGAGGTCTAGCCAGACCGTTGCTTTATTGAGATAACCATCAATCGCCGTCACGCTCATGGTCGTCTGGGGTTGCGGGTTAGGCTGAGGCGTTTCAACAGCTGTGTTGTTGCTGCTGTCATCATTACAGCCCGCTAGCATCAATAGGGTCCCCAGCCCTACTGCGATAGCAAGAGGATGTTGTTTCATCATACGGTTCCTTGTATCTCTTCTACGAAAAGACATCCCAGCGTCAATTGCTGGCTCAGGATGCCCCGTCTTCACCTGGTTCATCTCTGTTCTTGAGCTGGGTAAATCTCACTTACTGACGGTTATAGAACTTAGGATGACGATCAGCATCACCCGTTCGGGGGACAAGTTAGTGCTTGAATCAGAGAAGGAGCAAAGTATTGATCTCAATCATGATTGTGCTGTCGGGAACACAAGCCAATTCACCATCCTAGGTGTAGAGCTATTGGCTATCGATGCATTGGAGGAAGATCCAGAATATTATGTCGCTTGAACTCTCATAACATTAGTTTCATGCGGTTGCTCTCGCATTTATATTAACTATAGATATGTCAATACCGTTCAGTCACATAATATTTCCACTAATGATTAATAACAGACCATCTGAATTGGTGGGCAATATTTAATTTAATAACCTCGTTTTGTACCAATTTAATATTTTTAGTCAAGTACTCGGATTACATGAATGAACAAGTTTCCAAATTTAAGGCAACCCAAAGGAAGTGCCTACTGCGGCCCCTATTGCATTGTTGCATGTTTATACGCATTGAAATTACTACCACACGTATTGCTAACAGAAATCAATAAATATAATTTTAAAGAAAAGAATTTCAGCGGTGAATTAGTAGATTTAACATCAGCCTATAACTTGAATGAACTCGCCTTAAAGATTTACTCAGTAACAGGCATATTGTCTGAGGGAAAAGATCCTGCCTACATTGATGGTTCGGGCTCTAACTCATTAGCCGCAGTGTTATATGTGCTCAATAAATTAGGACTAAAAACTGAAGTAGTAATAACAGATAGCACTCATTACACATACTTACAGACTCTGTTTCCTTTCGAATTTGAACTTCTCAATCAGTTAAAAGCCCCTATCACAGTACTAAATGACCAGCCTGCTATGCTTGGCGGGCAGTTGCTTATCTCTGTCATAGCTTTTCCAGACAGCCTCCACTTTGTCGCCAATAATGACAAGGGCGAATGGTTTGACTCCGAACTCAACGATCATCAGTTAAATTGGGACGCGATAGAACAATGGGATACTAGTTCAAATAAAAGAGAGAAGGCCACTTGGCTCGGAATTTCTATTAGAGTCAGCATTTAGATTTCTACTTATACCTTTTAATGCTAATTAAAGGCAATTAGAAATTGAAATACCTCCGATAAAAAAACAGTCACCTATAGTAGGTGACTGTTATTCTTAAAAATAAGGGTTACCTATTAATCAGGTTACTCTCTCATTCAGTAACGCTAATTACTCAGGCAACAAGCCTTTACCTGCTAGCAGCGAAAAAACTCAAGCTGCTTGCGCTGCTGCTCTGCCAAACGTGACAGCTCCTCACTTGCACTTGCGCTTTGCGTAATTCCAACCACGTTCAGGTTCACCAGCTCAGACATATTCACAACGTTCTGGTTGATATTTTGTGTGACCTGAGATTGTTGTTCTGCAGCTGTCGCAACTTCGGTATTCATGTCACCAATCATATCTATTGCATCAGTGATGCCACCCAGCACTTCATTTGCCACACCGTTAAGCTCTTCGGCTTGCTGCAACATCTTCAGCGACTCTTGCATACCTTCGTTGGCGCCAGTCGATTGGTGCTGAAGATCTTCAATAATAGCCTGGATCTCGCGTGTCGAATCCTGAGTCCGTGCGGCAAGCATTCTCACCTCATCAGCAACAACTGCAAACCCACGACCGGACTCACCGGCACGCGCAGCCTCGATAGCTGCATTCAGCGCCAGCAAATTGGTCTGCTCTGAGATGGACTGAATAACTTCAATTACTTTGCTCACTTCTTCAGACTGTTCACGCAAATGCGTCACAACCTGCGCTGCTTCAGTCATCTTTACCATGGTTTCGCGACTTGCCTGTTCGCTCTGGGCAAACACACTCAGTCCCTCGTTAACCATCTTATGACTCTGCTTGGAGCATGTATCAGCCTCGGAAGCATTTCCGCTGACATTCTCAGCAGTGCTGGAGAGCTCATTTACAGCCGAAGCAACCTGTTCAATTTCACTCAATTCGCTCTGGGCATTATTTTGCGCAGATATCATCACTTCGGCCAGCTCTGTAGAAGCTGACGCAACCTCATGGCTAATTCGGTTCAGAGAGTCAATTGTTTCATTTAATTTACCAAGCGTTAAGTTAAGATCATGACTCAACTGGGTGATCTCGTTATCACCTAGCTCTTCAGTACGAACTGACAAATCCCCTTGCGCAACGCGTTTTAGCGCACCACACACCGACATAATCGGATTAACAATCAGTCCCGACAAATACCAGGCGATCATCAAGCCAACACCAACGATAACGGCCATAACAACCATTACCCCCTGCATCATCTGACGGTAGTCTGACTCAACAGATTTCAGTTCAACTTTGACATCTTCCTCAATCGCAGTGGCCAGTTGGTCAATCGCCTCAATCAGCTCGCTTCCCACTTTCCGAAAACGAGATGCTAACTTCTCTTCATCGCTAATCGTTACTGTCCCTGCGTTCTTCCGTGCGACAAATGGTTTTAAATCGCGATCAATAAAATCCTGATAAGCCTGCATCTTATTACGGATAGTACTGATATAGCTGCTTAAGTACTCATTCTGACTTAGCTGATCAAGCAAACGATTATTATTACTAAAGCCCGTTCTCACAGCACTGTCTAGATTAGCTAATACCGTTTGATCATAAAGACTATAAATAGCACTGACCCGCACCTGATAGGTATTTTTCAGAACGTCTTGAGCAATACTCTTTTCAGAAAGAGCGCTAAAGGTTACCTCATTAGATAACGCCCGCTGCTGACGAGACTCTTTGGTTACGACAACAAAAGCAATCAGCATGATCAGACAGATCATGACTACAGGTAACAGAACCTGCTTTCGTACGGATATGTTATTGATATTAAACAGCATGCACTAGCCTATAAAGCCTTGTTTGTATTTCAAAATGCGTTCGAATTTAGCACGGAAAAGAACAAAAATATTGATTTTTATCAATATGTTATAGCGCCCCAAGCCGTCAATATAATGACCAGCTCCCTATATTTTTTTGACACCCGTTTATTTATTTAAATATCAATAATTTATAAATTGCATCGATTTACTGCATGCAACATTTTCGAATAATCAATTAATAATTAGATACATTAATCACAATGCAAAATGGTGTTTCTTTCAACAGATTCAGCAAGCCGGATAGCCAAAGGCTCGCCGTTACTCAAGATCCCGTTGCCCTGTTGCCAGGATAGTTTGCCTAAAATGATGTTTTGTAGCGCCCGCAACCATTCACCGTGGCTCACCACAAGCACGGTATTACCATAATGCCGAGCGGTAATATCGCTAAGCCAACTGTTTATTCGCTGCTCAAACTGTTGCTCTTTTTCAACACCCGGCACACTTGTCATCTTAGCTTGATACCGTTGATGATAACCGTGCCAAAATGTTCCGCCACTTACGCTATCAAGTACCTGCTTTCCTTCCAGCGCCCCGAAACAGCGCTCACGCAAGCGAGTGTCAGTGATGATATGAGTCCGGGAGATATTGGCAATAATACGTGCCGTTGACTGTGCTCTTCCCAAATCACTACTGTATATCACATCGCTTTTGATTAATGCTGGCGACATGGCCGAAAGCTGGCGTTTCGCCTGCGGGGTCAGCGAGCTATCTCGCCAACCCTGAAGCTTGTTTGTGAGATTCCATTGAGTCTGACCATGACGGAGTAAAATCAGCTTCATCGCTTAATCACGTTACCTAAGAAAATGTCGGCAACCAAGGCAGGGTTCGACGGGAAATACCAATGGATATAAGAGGCAATCAAATTATTCTTGAACCATACCGGATCCGTTTTGTGCCCACGCTGAGTACAAGGCTGGGTAAGCACTTGTTCTGTTGACTGGGTTGTTGAGTAATGGAAGGTATGACCTCGTAATACATACTTATTATCATCATCGAGAACATAGTGATCAGCGGCAGCGTCGCCCTCTCGATAAGGATTAAAATCTGCTTCGACCATACCCAGTGCTGCCAGTTTCGGCTGCATTGCAGACTCAGCTTCAAGTACGCCACTCAAGGTAGTCGTCATACCATCCAATGTCTTCAACGCTCGGTTCAGGTAAAGCATACCGCCACACTCTGCCAAGCAAGGTTTACCTTGTTCAACATGTTGTTTTATCTGTTCAATCAGCCTTTGATTTTCAGCCAACGCACCAGCAGATAGCTCAGGATATCCTCCCGGCAGATACAGTGCATCACACTTTGGCAAGCTATCCCCTAGCACCGGCGAGAAGAAGTGCAGTTTCGCCCCCAGCAATTTCAGCAAGTCCACATTAGCTCGGTAAATAAAGCTAAATGCCCTATCTCTGGCAACGGCAATCGTTTTTCCTGCCAGCATAGGAGAAACTGTATCGTCAAATACCTCATCAAAAACAGTTGAAGGCGGTAGCGAGACAGCTCCATGCTCTCCAATCAAACCGGCAGCTCTGTCTAGCCGGATATCCAAATCATCAAGCTCATCAGCCTGAACTAATCCCAAATGACGCTCTGGAAGTGTAATATCGCCGTCTTTGGGTAACCAGCCACAAAATGCCAAGCTCTCCGGTAAGCTTTCTTGCAACATTTGCGCATGGTGAATCGAGCCTACACGGTTGGCGACCACGCCAAACATTTCGATATCATCCCTGTAATTCGCCAAGCCATAGGCCAAGGCACCAAATGTCTGGGCCATCGCACCGGCATCAATAACTGCCAATACCGGAATGCCGAGCTTTGCTGCAATATCGGCACTTGAACAATGGCCATCAAACATCCCCATCACACCTTCAATAAGGATCAAATCGGCATCTTTCGCAGCCTCTGTGATGAGTGCTTTGCAATGTTTCTCACCGCACATCCAGAAATCTAGCTGATAGACAGGGTGGTGAGAAGCAAACTCCAAAAAACGCGGATCAATAAAATCTGGTCCAGTTTTAAACACCCTGACTCTCTTTCCCTGCAAGTGAAAATGGCGAGCCAAGGCTGCCACAACCGTCGTTTTTCCGCTGCCAGAAGATGGCGCGCTAACTACCAATGCCGGGCATTGAACTGACGTATTTTTCATTATTATGTTACCTAACACTCATGCTCATACTACGCATGTAATCTATCCAATATTCAACCTATTCCAGCCAAGGCTTTACTGCCGTATCCAAGCACTCAATGATCTGCTGCTGAGATAAACCCAGTTGCTCTGCAAAGACCAGGCTTCCCCCTAAGCCGCAGCCTTCGACCACATAACCCTGCTCATACAGATGCAGCGCGCGATAGGATGACTGATTAAAGTCAGTCACTGATGGCACAACTTCGATTGAAGAAGGTAAGTTTGACAATACCTTACGGGCATTTGTTCCTTCTAATACCCACCTTGTTGTCGCGATTTGTAAGTGATGTTGTATGTCATCAATCCCAATCGCCAGCAACGGTGCGATAAACATCATTCCTCCAGCCAGATTTAGCTCAAGTACGGTTTTGTCATGACTTTGTGTCATCAGCAATGCACACAGAGCACGTTGAACGGGATCGGAAGCTTGCTGGTGCTGTATGAATGTATTGACATTACGGGGGAAAGAAGAGAACTGGTCCATTAGCTGCTCAATGGTTTTTGCCTTCATCATCAGCTTTTCTGGAGCCTTTGTACTACCTGCTAAAGTAATTTCATTTGTTAACCAATGCCTTAGCCATAAGGTTGCAAATGTTGTCCCCCCTACTCCACACTCGGCAATCATATGCTCTTCACCGGCGTGATACTGACGCACTAACTCAGGCAACAACTGCTGCCTGACCAGACGATCCTCTTCACCGGGCAAACAGAAATGGCAAACAATGTTATCAAGCGCACTACCACTAAAATCCGGCTGTTGTTCTAGACCGAGCTGATAACAATGAAGGCGTACTTTTAGCCCCTGACGTTGTAATGCTTTCAATAACCCGTGTACAAGAATGGCCGGGCTAACGGACTCAGAACCTGCGACCGGTGATGGCGAAAACTCCCCGTTTAATGGTGTATTGGCACGTCCGCAAGCGATTAATTCGGCATCCCTTGTGGGTGTCAACTGCATCAAGTTTTCACCGGCACCAGCATCACTCACTCGATGAAGGGCGGGCAAGGGTGCGACAGCATTAAAAATAGTAAAGTTAAGCCACTGCACGGTCATTGCCCCACCTATGTTTGCTGTATTCCTTTACAATCATCATTTAATTGGTTCCCTCAGAAACATCAGACCGATTGCGTTATGGCTTTTAATGCCACATCAAGGCGTTGCCACTCTGATTCATCACGCGGCAGGCCAAACCTAAGTGCATTCTTCTCATCGCACAAACGGGTTAAGATGGCATGCCGACAAAGCTGTTGATGAACCATAGGTGCATCATGCAGACAAACTGTCTGAAACAACTCTGAACCACTCACTGGAGTTGAAAAGTAGCAAGTTAGCAATGTTCGCAATCGCGATGAGTGCCCCGCCAACTGTTGCTGCATCCTTCGCTGCCACTGCTGGTCAACCAAGGCCTCGCGTGTAACCCAACGACTCGGGCCGGGAACCGTCCACGGCCCCAACTTGAGTGCAATAGCATCAAGAAGCAGATGGTTTCCGAAAAGAAAACCGACCCGAGCACCAGCCAGGCCAAAGAATTTTCCTACCGAGCGTAGTACTACAACATTGCCCCCCAATTGCCGGCTCAGCAGGGAGTGCTGTGGGGTACAGTCAATAAACGCCTCGTCGACGATTAGCATACCTTGTCTTTGCTGAAGCTGAGCTTGCCACTGCTGTAGCACCTCTAGCGGTTGCCTTATACCTGTTGGGTTATTTGGATTAATGACAACAACGACATCTGCACGTGCTAGCTCTGATTCACTCGGAGCGGTATCGTAGAACTCTATCTGCCACTTCGCCCCATTAGGTCCAATGAAATGTTGCCAGGCATGCTGATGTTCTTTGTAGCCCACCCGTGGCAATAACACGACACCAAGCTCTCCACGCTGTGTCGCTATCACTTCAGGCAACGCCATAATGGCTGCCTGAGAACCGGCAACCGCCAGCAAAGGCTCACAGCCGTAATAACTGGCTGCCGCCTCCTCAAGTCCATCATTCAGTTCGGGAAGCCTGTTCCACACCGCTGAAGGTACCGACGAGCAAGGATAAGCAAACGGGCTGACTCCAGTTGAAAGATCCAGCCATTCGGCAACAGGTATCTGATATTGCCGAGAAAATTGCAATAAATTACCGCCATGTTCTAACATCTTGTATTGCCTGCTTAACCTAGTCCCAAAAGAAGTAACACTAACACCCAAACCCATGCCCCGCAGATGACCAGGCGATTGGCCTGGATGATCACCGGGTAATCGGCAAATTCACCACTGCCCATATAGATTTTCTCATGATATTTTCCGTGATAGATCGCAGGGCCACCAATGATTGTATTCAGCGCACCGGCCCCAGCACACATCACTACCCCGCCATTGGGACTGGCACACAGAGTCGCTTGTTCCTGCCAGCATTTCATTGCCAGTTGCAAGTTTCCCTGAATGCCATAAGTCAGGGCAGTCAGGCGTGCCGGTATCCAGCCAAGAAAGTCATCAAGTTTGGCGGCTACAAACCCGAAATATCGATATCGCTCATTCTTATAGCCCCACATCGCATCCAGAGTATTGGCCAGGCGAAACAGCAGCGCGCCCGGAGCACCTGCAACAACAAACCAGAATATGGCCCCGAAAACGGCATCGTTGCCATTCTCCAACACGGATTCCACTGTCGCTGAGGTTATCTGCTTTTTGTTCATAGAGGCTGTTTCGCGACTAACAATAAAACTGATCTTTTCGCGAGCCAAAGTGATATCCCCTGCTTTGAGCGGGCGATAGATCTCGCTGGCGTGAAAAGCCAAGCTGTTACCGCCAAGGGTGAAATACAACACGATCACGTTAATAAGCAACCAGAGCCAGAATGACACTTGTGCAAGCCATACCATCAAAGCGCAAACCACTATCAAAATTGGCAACACAGCCAGACACCAGGCGGCTATTCCGACACTTCGGAGCCGTGTTTCTGGATTGCCATTATCAGTTTGTCGATTTATCAGCAAGAACTGCTGACGGCAAACCCTTTCAACCCAGTTAGCCCAGTTACCAAAACCCACCAACGGATGAAAACGGCTTGGCTCGCCAAGAAAGCTATCCAGCGATAGTGCAGCTCCCACCGAAGCGGCGACTACAAGCAGCTCGACTTCTGTCGTCAGCAACCCTCCATCAAACCACATCCAGCACCTCGTTTTTGAGCTCTAGCATCGCTTCAAAATCGGTGATAGGCAATTGCTCGTTAGACAAGGAATTTGCCCACTCTTCTGCCTCATCGTTCAATGCAATGATTACTGCTTGCGCCAATTCTGGCTGCTGAAGTAGCAAGGACTTTGCCTGGGCGACATCTTCCACAATTAACCAATCTACCTGAGGCAGCTCAACGCGCATTGGCGGATAGTGCCGGGAACCAAGACAACGCTCCATACCATGGCCACATGAGTTGCGCTTGGCCCCAACCGGGGCCGACAGCACTGTCCGATTGTAAATACCAGCATCAGAAGAAGACTCGACAACAATACCTCGGTGTTTCAGAGCTTGCGCCACAGCCGGGTTCTCGGCACTAATAGGCATTGAGTAACGGCGAATATCCCATTGATGAGCAAGCAACCCTTGCCACCACAGAGTCACCGAAGCCACATCGGCAAATGACAGTGCCGAGTATTGGCATAGCTCTGTCAGCAGGGCCTGGTCGACAAAACTTACCAGCTGTGGCTCAGGAGCCTTGAAAATTTCTGCGCCTGATGATTTCAATTTATCAAGGCCTGAGTAGTGACCACATAGCAACACGCGGCTGCCTGAGAGCGGTATTCTTTGGCGCCATGCCAGCTCGTCTACCAAATTGACAACATTTCCCATGACAACCAGTGCCGGAGCATGATTATCGAGCGCCAGTACCTGATCACCTATGGTCGCCAGACTCCCCTTGGTCACAGTGTGGCTGGCGCAAGTGGCCGAGGAGATATGCGCAACTGGTGTTGTCGGACAGCGCCCCTGCCCAATTAATCGTTCTGCATGCTGTGCAAGTTTCTTCGCCCCCATATAAAGGACAAGCGTCCCGCTTGACTGGCCGAGAGCCGCCCATGAAGACAGCGACTTGGAACCTTGATGGCCGCTGGCAAAGGTCACATCGGAAGCAATACCGGCACTTGTTAAGGGGAACCCTGAATAGGCTGCGGCCCCCAGAGCTGCTGTAATACCCGGAACGATTTCATAATCGATGCCATGCTCTTGCAAATTACGGCACTCTTCCGTGGTGCGACCAAAGATACACGGATCGCCCGCTTTTAATCTCAGAACCTGTTTGCCCTGCCTTGCAAAATTAATCACCTCGGGGTGTATGCCATAATCAATATGGCAATGACGGTACCCCCGATAACCAACTTCAAACAACTCAACATGATCGGGAATGCTGGCTAAAATGCCCGGGCTAACAAGCTTGTCGTAACACACCACATCACACCGATGCATTAAGTCGAAAGCACGGCGTGTTAATAAATCAGGATCGCCCGGCCCCGCGCCGACCAAAAATACCTTACCTACACTCATCACAATGCCCCGGTATAGCAGGCTGATCAGCCGTTGCTCCGTTATCTACAGTAACGACATCATTGACGACTGTTGCTTTGCGGCAGGCATGAGAAAACGCCGGATCATACAGCTTAGAGTCAGCAAACTCTTCAATGGCAAACACTTTGCTGATAATGATCATTGCCGTCGAACGGATTTTTGCCTGATGCATTTTCTCTGCTATATCCGCCAAAGTACCGCGAACAATACGCTGCTCCGGGTGAGAGGCCTTTTCAACCACAACGACCGGCCATGTTACGGGATAGACCTCTTCAAGCTCACGCACCACCTTGCGGATCAGTGTGGCACTGAGGAACAAACACAGAGTTGCTTCATGCGCTGCCAGAGATTTGAGATTCTCCTTTTCAGGAACAGGCGTTCGACCCGAGGCACGGCTGAGAATAATCGTCTGACACTGCTCCGGAATTGTCAGCTCCTGACCAAGTGCTGCAGCGGCAGCCTGAAACGATGACACACCGGGTATCACCTTCCAGTCAATACCCAGCGCTTTCAAACGGCGGGTTTGCTCGGCCAGCGAAGAATAAATCGATAAATCCCCCGTTTGCACACGCGCGACATCCAGCCCCTGCTCGAAAGCATTGACGTACACTTGCGTTATCTCGTCAAGATCCATATCAGCAGAATTGAGGACCAAGGCATCTGGCCGCGCCCTGTCAATAACAGCTTTGGGAACCAGGCTGCCGGTATAAAGAACGACAGGACAGGATTCAACCAACTTCGCTCCCTTTACCGTGATCAAGTCCGGATCACCCGGCCCTGCGCCAATAAAATACACAGTCATCGTTTTCTCCGTTATTCTCTTTCTGCATTATCGACTGCAAGTGCATGCCCGCGCTTCTGTCCGGGCAAGGTCACACCATCATCCAGCTGATATTTATTACGGTATCCACGCGGGGTAACAATCCAGTCTTGATACAGGAAACTACTGCTGTTTCCGACAATCACCGCCGCATTCATCCCAAATTCCAGCTCGGTAAATCGATCGAGGGTGGTCAGATTCACCTGCTGCTCATCACGATAAGCGGCATTCACCACAGCGACGGGAGTTGTCGGCTCACGGTAAGCCAGCAAAATACGCTGCGCATTTTCGATGTGACTTTTACGCTTACGCGAGCGTGGATTATAAAACGTGATAGCAAAGTCAGCTTCAGCTGCAGCATGGATCCGTTTTTCGATTACTGGCCAAGGTGTGAGCAAGTCGGAAAGTGAAATCGTACAACTATCATGGCCAAGCGGCGCACCAACCAAAGAGGCGCAGGCATTGGCCGCCGTAATACCGGGAATAATCTCTACCTGGGGTCCCTGCTCGGCACTCCATCCTTGCTCCGTCAGCAGCTCGAGTACCAAGGGGGCCATCGCATACATCCCTGCATCACCAGAACAGACCAACACCACGTCGCGCCCTGCTTTTGCTTGTGCAACCGCTGCGGCCGCTCTGTCCCACTCTCGAGTCATTCCGCTTTGGATCACCTCCTGGTGCGTGATGAGATCTTGAATAAGATCTACATAGGCTTTATAGCCAGCCACCACATCGGCATCGACAATGGCCTGTCTGGCCCTTAAAGACATAAGATCCAAACTTCCGGGCCCTAACCCGACCAGAATTAGCTTAGCCACACGACACCTCTGACTCAGGTGCCCGCAAGCGAATTAGCCCTTCCTCCACTTGCTGCTCTAACACTGAAACCAGCTCAGGAAGATCAAGCAGACAAAATCTGTCACCGCTAATCGGTTCAGCCAAAGAAACATCAAAGCTATTGTCCAGAGATTGCTTAATTTCGACCAGATCATTGACGAAGTGATTACCGGACACGAGCAACAGTGGGATCAAGCGTAGCTGTGGCTTAATCGCGTGCTCAGTGCAAGCAGAAGCCTGTTGTCCAACAGCCAGCATTTCCTGTGACAGTGATTCGGCGATCAGACGGAATGGCCATGCTCCTTCGAGTGAGCAGGTAAAGTTCTTCGCCGATAGCTTCGTCAGCATACTATCGCAATACTGGATAGCCTGATGACCAGGGTTATCCAGTAACGGGGCACCATGATGGATAAACAGATTTACATCACTCCCTTGGGCAAAACGATTGTTCAGCGCTGCCAGAATGGCACTGGCATGCAAGGTGTGATGCATGATTGCCGGCGTATGCTCAATGCTGGCTAGCGAGAACTGACGGAAGCCTTCCACCATCTTAGATAATTGCAAATGTTCGTCTGTCGGGAACATATAACAGGAAACCACCAGAATATGCCGATACCCCTCCATATCCAGATCTGCCAACACCTGCGGCAGACTTTGGTAATGCTCTCCATGCTGACCCAGCTTTTTAATCACCATCTTTGAACTAAAGGCAAGTTTTACCGTACAGCTCGGATAACGTTCGGCCAGTCGCTGTTGCAAAGCCAAATAACGTTGTTGCTCGACTACCGAGCCAAAGCAGCTTAAGACAATAGCCGTCCCTTTGTTATGGTGCCTCAATCGTTTCATTGTGTTGCCAATCCTTGTGAATTATTAATTATCTCGTCTCGGGTGATCGGCTTTGCCGCATCTATGGCGGCGAAGTATTCCGGCTCCAAAACAGAACTCAGCGGTACGCGATCAGCCAGTGCCAGGAACAAGCGGCGCCACTGGGGCATCGTCAGGTTTTCAACATTTCGCAGCCAGCACCCGTTGTTGACTGGCACCTCGTGGCTTTCAAGCCGCTCGTAAACCACCATCGTGGCGCGATTGCGACATGCTCCCGCACATTGAGTCCTGCTCAGTTTGATGCGGTTGTTGCCGCTGGCAAGCCCCATCTCCTTGATAAGAGAGCGAAGTTCATGCGTGAGGTTTTTACTGCCTTCCTTGCTGCACCGCCCGCCTTCGCACAGCAATAAGTGATGCCGGTGATACAACATCGGCCGGTCTAAATCGACATGCTTGGGTTTGCATTGATATCCTTTTACCACCTCACTGCCATGGGCATTTATTTTGCTCTTCTGCCCAAGCCAGTTTTTCCAGTTGTGTTTCGAGAGCGCTTCTTCATGCTCGATTCGACAGCACGACACAGTGACGTTGTAACCATCCAGCTTGAACTTCCATTTTGGCACTAGCAGCTTATTTGTATGGCTATGCTTCAATGCCGCCGCTTCGGCAACCGATGCAACACCAGTCACCTTCTCGACGTAGGACGATGGATTTTCGATCCCTTTGACATCACGCAACTGTTCCGCGCTGTAGGTAACAAAGGGCCATTGTTGCTGTTGGGAATAGGCCAGCAAACCTGCTTCATCAGCCTTCAGGTCGATACTGGCCATCGCTGATACGCTATCAATGGAAAGGTTATTTTCAGCCAGGAACCTGTCGATACCGGCCTGAATTGTTGATAATGGAGTGTTACGGTCGCAACCGATTCCTAGCACCAGTGACTTAGGCCGCCATAAAACGGCTTTATGCCGCCAATGTTCATAGTGCTCTGGCTCTCTCCGGTCGCTAATAAGCACCAGCCCCTGCCAAAGCTCGCTATCAATTTCAGCTAATTGAGCATGGCAATAAATGTGCTTCGGCATGGTACGTTTATAGGGCCACCAACTTCTTTCGCCCGCCTGCTGTACCACCAGAACAGGTTTATCATTGACGACTGCCGCGGAAACCGAAGTGATTGCGGCCTCACACTGGGGATCCAGTGCCCAGCCAAATGGTGCTCCCATCATGTCGACCGACAGTGTATTGGCGGCGTCTGATGCAGTTGTCACGACTGGCGTGGCTTTAAGAATTTGTGCCACACGCTGTGCCATCGTGTTAGCGCCACCACGGTGGCCAGATAACATTGGGATCGCGAACTGGCCTTGGTCATCAACACAGATCACTGCAGGGTCTTGGCGTTTATCTGTCAGCAACGGTGCCATTATGCGGCTGACAATGCCTGTCGCAAAAATACAAATATGGCAATCGTAATGGTGGAAATTCGGTGCGATAAACTCAGCCAGCGGCAACGTAAGCAATGATGCTGAGACACACTCTTCAAGCCCGACCTCGCTGACGAAAACATCGGCAAAAGGTAATTCCCGGTGTAACCGCTCCGCTTGTCTGGCACCATTGAGGGTGATCGCATAAACAGCTATTTTCATTGAGCATTCACCCCCACCCATTCAGCGGCACTATTTTGCTGGGCACCTCTCAAAATGCCCCGGCGGCTTCGGATAGACAACTGAACCATTGAAAAGTAGCGATGCTCCGCAGGTACTTCTCGAAGATCATGATAGATTTCCTGCTTATCCATCGTGGCGTGAGACACATAGGTCGCACAATCCAGCAACCCCATATCCTCCAACATCGCTGTAAGTTCAGGGATCACCCGGCCCGCCTTAATCAACATGATAGTGTCGAACTCGACCATCAGACGAGGCAGACATCCCATGCCGTAGGTTGCCGGCACCACACAAAACCGTTCCTGACCATCTGCCAGCGGAATCTTTGTCTGAGACGGAATCGCGGTGATTGACGTAATCCCGGGAACAATCTCAGGCTCCAACAGAGGCATGATCTCGCTAAGTTCTTCCTGAACATAGGCCCAGGTGCTAAATACAGACGGATCGCCTTCTGTCACAAACACTACCTTTTTTCCGGCTTTAACATGATCAGCAATTTGCAATGCCGCATGACGCCATGCAGGAACATTTACCGAAGCATCGCGAGTCATCGGAAAATGCAAAAAACAACGCTCAGCTGCCAGTTCGTCATCGTCAATCGCACCAGTCACTATCTGCCAGGCAAATGAATCACCCTTACCCAAGGTTTTCTCCGGAATCGCTATCACATCAGCTTGTTGCAATAATCTAACTGCCTTGAGGGTAAGCAGTTCGCTGTCTCCGGTGCCTACACCGACAGCAAATAATTGACCAGCAGAGTTATCATTCATTGTTATTACCTTGTTGCGTCACTGACTTATTAAATATGAAAAGATGGATCGGGTTTTCAGCCTGATATCGGGTGTAATGTGCCAGAGGGACCCCTTGTGAGACGGAAGCAAGCTGCACTTTCGGGTTAAGCTGGTTTAGTTTGCTCCATTGATGAATTTCAACAACAGAGTCAATAGTGACGGCTGTCACGACCAACACCCCTTGTTCAGCTAGCTGCTGCCAGCAATGCGATAATATATCGCCCATCGCCCCGCGTGTTCCGCCGACAAATACCGCATCAGGCGCAGGCAAACCCGCCAGAGCCTCTGGCGCTCTCCCTTTTTGCAGAGTGACATTGTCGGTGCCGTGAGCTGCGATATTCGCCTCGATAGCTGGGTAACAGACCTCGTTGCATTCGACCGTATAAACACTCCCCTGCCAGCACTGCTTGGCGGCCTCAATTGCAATCGAACCCGACCCCGTGCCGATATCCCAAACAGTGGTAGCAGGTCGAAGCCTCATTTCTGCCAGAGCCAAATGCCGAATTGGCTGCTTGGTAATCAACCCTCGCTGCGGCATGCGCTTCTCAAAGGCATCATCATCGGCAAACTGACCGTACTCTCCCCAAAACCCAGGCGCTGTTCGTTCAGCAATAATTACATTTAGCGGGTCAAACTCATCTCCTGACAGTTCGGCCAACTCTGCGACACGATATTCCGTAATACGTTCGCCCGGAGCCCCGAGTTGCTCACAAACACTGAGCTGCCATGAGGTTTCTCCGTAATGCAGCAAATGTTGTGCAATTACCGATGGTGTATTGGTACTATCCGTCAGTATCGCGAACAAATCGCCCTGCTGCAGCTGACAAACCAAACCTGCTATTATCCTGCCATGCAATGACAAACAACGAGCATCCTGCCAGGGTAAACCCAGACGAGAGAAAGCCAACTGCATGGAAGAGGGTGAAGGGATAAAGCACAACTCACGCTGATCGAATTGCTTTCTCAAGGTACTACCAATGCCATAGAACAGCGGATCCCCCGAAGCAAGAACAACGACCTCACCCTCTTCACTCTCATCGATAAGCTGGTTCAACCATGGTCTGAACCCATTGTCCATTGGCAATAAACGGCCTTTAAACTGGGGAAACCAATGCAACAAACGTGAGTGTCCGGCCAGCACCCTGGCTTGGGCTACAGCATTTACAGCACGACTGGTAAGGCTTATACAGCCATCTTCCGGCACACCGACAATAGTTATGGCTGCAGTCATACAGACTCCGTGAGCAAAGCATGAATAGTTGAGACCACCAGCGGGCTCCCCCCTTTTCGACCAAGGCTGGCGATATAAGGCACGATATGTTGTTCTGTCAGCGCCTGTTTTGATTCTTCCGCCTTCACAAAACCCACCGGGATCCCCACTATCAATGCAGGTTTGGCTTCGTTGTCAGCAACCATTCGAAGCACCTCAAAAAGCGCGGTCGGGGCATTACCCACCCCCACAATCGCGCCATCGAGCAACCCGAGATCTCTGGCATAACGCATCGCCCAAATTGCTCGCGTTTCACCCTCTTTCTTGGCAATTTCAATAACCTTGGCATCGCTGATAAAACAGTGAGCCTGATTCCCATAGACTGATAGCCTTTGCTGACTAAGCCCGCTGGTAATCATGGTGACATCGGTAATGATCGGAGCCCCTGCCTTCAGCGCAGCAATACCGGAAGATGTTGCCTGCTCACTGAATCGAAATAAGTCCGCAAACTCAAAGTCGCCTGTGGTATGAATCGCTCGACGTACAACCGCCCATTGGGCAGGCGTAAAGCTATGTCCACCGTGAATCTGTTCGATTTCACGATCAATGATGTCAAATGAGCTTTCTTCAATTTGGCGGCCTTGCCGGGTTAATTGCTGCATGCTTTTCATTACGGCAGTCCTTGTTATGGTTTTTCTGTTGGTTAAAGGTGAAATCTATCTGTTTCACGACCCTGACTGCTGCTTGCAACGACTATCAGCCGGATATTGAGCCAGCAAGCTGCCATCAAAATCAATCAGGCGAAATTCAATCATGACCTTGTCAGCCACATAATCAGTCGCATGCTTGGCTGCATGGCAGCAAAGAGCCTGTAAATACCTGCTAGCTGAAAAAGAAAAAGTCACAGTAGAAGCGTTTGATCGGTTATTTGAAGCCAGAACAAGATCAAGCACGTGTCGCCCGGTATTGGCATTCGCCAAGTCTCCGCACAGCACCTCATCAGCACCATGCTGAGCGGCAATATCGGCCAGTTGGGAGAAATTAATCGCATGGCCGGACACATGGGTCATCATATGGCCAGACACCATTTTCCCCAGCTTGCCGATCATCGCGACGACAGTCACTTTCCCGATCTGGTATCGCTTAGCGGCACGCAACCCAACCCCGACAAAATCGCCCGCTTGTATAAATGCCATTGAATTGAGTTCAGGCAACATCTCCATTGCCGATCGCTCTGATCGACTTCCGGTAGTCAGTACCACATGATCAAGGCGATTTGCACTGGCCACCTGCACCGACTGGCGTACCGACGCCGAGAATGCAGAGGTCGAGTAAGGTTTAACCGTGCCACGGGTCCCGAGTATCGAAATGCCACCAACCAACCCTAACCGTTCGCTGATAGTCTGTTTCGCACACTCTTTACCTTCCGGTACACGAATTTCCAGAGCCAATCCCGGCTCACGGTGCAGCTCAGACGGACATGCCAACCACTCGGCCATTGCCATATCGTATATATTCTGCCGGGGTACGGGGTTGATCGCCGCCTCTCCCACAGGCAGTTCCAGCCCGGGTAAAGTAACTGTCGCCACCCCTTCTCCACCGTCAATATGAATGCCCGACTCGGCATACCACGACGCCATGCATTGAATCTCTATGCCATGGGTACAGTCGGGATCATCACCGCCGTCTTTTATTACACTCGCCAGCACCCCCTCAGAAGTGTGTGCTAGACGAAACAACTCAAAGCAGGCTTGATCACCATTGGGTAAAGTAATCGTTACCTGACGAATGCATTCATCAGTCAGCAAATAGTGTGTCGCTGCCCGGCTGGCAGCTGCCGCACAAGCCCCCGTCGTAAACCCTGAACGTAGTTCATTACGATGCTTTGAGCGTTTCACTTGAGTAATCACGCGCCATCTCCTACCTGAACTGCCTCTTGATTGATGCTAGCACCCTCGATATTCGCGGTAGAAACAGACACTAACCGGCCTTGTTGCAAACAATATTCTTGCGATACAAGTTCAGAACGAAATTGCTTATCGTGACTGACAATGATCATTGGCAACTGGCAGTCATGTAGAATTTCTAACAACCGTTGCTTATTCTCCTGATCCAAGTCATTCGTGGGTTCGTCCAGGAGCAGAGCCTCGGGCTCCATCACCAACACGGTTGCCAAGGCCACCAAGCGTTTCTGGCCGCCGGACAACTGATAACTGACACATTCTGTTAAGTCACCAATACCAAGCTGACTGAGTATCGCAATGGCTTTCTGACGAGCTTCAATAACACTAAACCCTTGGTTCAAAGGGCCGAAGCAAACATCATCAATCACAGTCGGGCAAAAAAGCTGATCATCGGGATCCTGAAAAACCAGACCAATACGAGTCCGGTACTGTCTGAACTTGGCTTCATCGAGTCGATTTTTGTTATAACAACTCTCACCAAACAGACGAACGTTGCCCTTGTCAGCAGGCAGTAACCCCAGGATCAATTGAAGCAGAGTGCTTTTCCCGCAGCCATTACTCCCAGTTATTGCTATTCGATCGCTATCTGAAAGACTGAAATCTAGCTGCTCGACACAAACTTTCCCGTTAGGGCGCGAATAGCTCAGTTGTTCGAGAGCAATTAATTCACTCATGACCACTCCTGAATAGGCAATGTGGTAACTAACCAACTCACAGCGATATCTCCATGAAAAATCAGGACAACAATGATGAGATACCCGCCGAGATAACGTTTGTCACGAGCAGACAAAGGGACCGTCGGAGTCTGCGGGAAACGTCCATTGAAGCCACGACATTTCATTGCCAGCCAAATCCTATCGGCACGATCCAACGCCCGTACCAGCATCATGCCAAACAGGTAGCCATAACTGCGCCATGTGTGTAGCGAACTGTCAGGCCGGAACCCCCTGGCCTTCATGGCCTGACGTAATCGCTTAAATTCCAAATGCATAACACTGATATAGCGAATACTTAGCTGCATTATCAGCACCAATTTATGCGGTACCTTCAGCTCGGCGAGAGCATAGCTCAAACTCATTGCATTTAGCCCCGCACACAGGGCCATTAAAGTGATAACAAGGATATTTGCCTTAAACAAAATCATTGCTGCCAGAGTCATGCCTTCTCGGGTCACCGCCATCTCACCGACATGAAATGCGACCTCTCCCGGCTCGGTAAACGGCAGTAAAATAACGGTAAACACGATAAAACCATCAACGGCAGCAAGACGTTTCAATCCAGAACAAAGCCCGACAAGGCTGTGTTGCCATAGGTGAAATGCCAACAGCCCATATCCAAACAGAGGCGCCCATTGCTTGTTCATCACCACCGCGGCTGCAATAACTATCGCCAGCAACAGCCGCACTCTTGGGGCAGCATTAACTGATGACATCTGTATCGATGATGTTGCAAGCAAGGCGTCTATCATTGGCGACGAGACCGATAGAGAACAAACAACCCGAACAGACCGAAGATATATCCGATCCCACCCAAGATATCGTGAAGGCGTACTTTCGCCTCATATTGGTCAAGTTGCTCACGCAAAGGACGAATGGCTTTCGCTACTGCCTGCTCTACCTGAGCTTTCGAAAGGGTACTATCAACAGTTTTTTGTAGTTGTGAAGCTTCCGGTCCAGAAGGATCAACAACGGTACCCGTATCGCTTTCTTCGACGGAAAATTCACTCGCCGAAATGTAATAAGTAGCGACATGGCCCTGACCGGCATCGGTGCGGATTTGATAATCCCCAACCGCTAATGCTTCAAAGCGAAACTGCCCTTCCTCATCACTTTGAGTGGTTGCTACAACTTTCTGGTCAACAAGCAACTCGACGATTGAATCAGCAGCCATTTGGCCATTTGTAAAATAGGCTTCGCCTTCAATGGCCTGCCCTTCAACCCAGGAAAAAGCCTTCATCCTGTGGGCGTAGGCGCTGGTTGAACTAACGGCTATCAAACTGGCACTCAACATAACCAAACCGGCAATATCAGCTACTGAGCGGTAAATCGGGATTAAACTTTTCATGAGAAATTCTGTGGCCTCACTGATAGGAAGACATTGCTAAGGACGGTCGAACCTTGCAAAGCAGCTTTAACGCAAATGCTGATACGACACCCTCGATAACAGCAACAGGCAAGTGTCCTATCACCACTAACTTGGCACTGGTGATAAAACCTTCACCTGACAAGGCCAGCGATAAAGCAACAGACAATGCCGTTAGCAACACCGCACCAAAACCGGCGGCAAACCCAAGAGCCACTGCAGGGATCCGCCCTAGCCATGGCCTGATAACAAAACCGGTCACAATGGCCGGCAAAGCAATGTTGAGGCAATTGACCCCAAGGACAATGAGCCCGCCAAAACCAAAAAAGACGGCCTGGAGCACTAAGCCGATCAGCACTATGGGAAATGCTGCCCATCCTAGTAACAGGCCTATCAGGCCATTAAAGATCAAGTGGACACTTGTCGGGCCGAGTGGGATATGAATCAAAGAGGCAACGAAGAAGCACGCGGCAAGTACTGCTGCCTGAGGTAACTTATCGTCGGACAGGGCGCGCAAACCAAACCCGGTTCCCAGCACAGTAATAGTAATACCGCTAGCCAGCACCGGAGTTGCAAGAACGCCATCTACAATATGCATTCTTGGCTCCTAATTCTTGGTCGCCAGAATGAATATTTGTAATCCTTGACATTGCGCGAGACAAAGCCGCGATAACAATATGAACCTAATGGAGCAAGGGAGATAGAGGTCTAAAGTGAAGTTCCGTTTCATATCAAATGCACACTAAACGTTAAGTTAACTTTGCACTAGATAACAGGCAGGAGAAAACGGTTGATAACACAGACGTGAGATCAACCCCTTCATCACTGAGTATTCCCGCCCAGTATCTAGAAGCATGTTTTGATAGCAGGTTTCCTGGCTTACGTATAACAACGTATTACCCCCCTTCCCGAATAATCAGTGGTTCAAGGTAACACTCAACGCTTACAGTTGCGGGTACAGCTCAGGCCTTTAACCTGATTCCCTCTTAGCCGATTAAGGCACTATCATTAAAGCTGTGACAGTTAAGCACTTTTTATAAAAATGGCACATGATGCAAATCAAAGTCGACAAACTTAGGTAGGTTCGATTGAGATTATAAACATTCGTGACTAGCGAGGTTGAATTGCATTAGTTGTAGACTCGACAACATCATCAAAAAACGCAGTGACATCTTCTCGATTGAGCCAATTCGGTTTGAGCCTAAAATCACTCCAGTCCGACAGTTGCTGCCAAGTATCGTTCCAGGGCGGGCTATGAATCACAAGCACCCCTATCAGCAAAAACTGAATAACACTAATCACTGGATTACGGTTCGAACATAACTTGAATGCCGAGCCAAATGACATTTTAATTTTTCGGTTAGCAAGATCGACGCTGTATGCTTCATCAAGCAGCAAATGTACAAGACTTCCACCGAATAAAAAGAGCCCTGATAGCCAACTCGTTATTTCACTGTAGCCGAGCAAATAAACAAGGGAAGCACAGCCTAAACCGGAAACACTAATAAATGCTAATGAATGGCAGCAACCTCTGTGTACAGTCACTTTTTCTAACAAGGCTTTTAGGTTATGCCGGATGGTCATATAGCAAAAAAGCGCATATACGATCAACTCCAGCATTGAGACCATTCGGTAGATATGACCAACAAAACTGAATGTGATCATACCACCAAAAAATCGAAATAAAGTACTCATCGAGGTGGAGTTGTCTGAATCAATATCTGGCAACAATCCACCCATGGTGCCAAGAAACATCAGCCATAAAGCAGTAATCGGTACGATATGCCCAGCCGATAATAATGCGGTAGCCGCCAAACTACTGGTTAGCGCGGCTGATCCAAGATGCACATTGAAATTAGCCACAAATATTCACGCTAAACAAGGTTGTTGAATACTTTTCAGTCTAGTATTACTGACCAACAACTCTTGCCTCTTTAACTGGATAAATAACCAGTATTATGTCGTATTTCTTTTCGACATCAACGAAAATCAGAAACTTCAGGCATTTAAGTGGCCAAGTGACGTTTTTTTGAGCGCAATTAACACTATGCTGACTTTCGCCTAGATCCAGCGGCGCACTTTTCCTTTATACAGTACAAACTCATTGTGAAACTGTACTTCGAGAAATCGCTCTTCCGGTTCAATCTGGAAACGGTTCATATAAAGAATAAAGCCCACGCAGAGAACCAGCGAATAAACGCTTTGCAAAAAGATACCAAAGCCAACAAGCATTAGCAGAAAACCAAGATACATCGGATTACGAGTCACTCGATACACACCACTGTTTACCAATGTAGATGCGTCCTGCGGTTCCATAGGGTTGGCCGTGGTCCTGGCTTTACGAAAAGCCAACACACCTGAAATAGCAATGATGACACCAAGCAAGGTAATAATCGCTGCAGCGAGTGTACTGCCATTAGCGAATAGTGCTTGTTTAGGTAACTGCATTGATAGCAACCACATTCCAATAGCAAATACCCCCATCAGAACAACAGGCGGTATTTTTAATTCAAGTTCCCTCATAGTCCTCTTCCATGCTCATGGCTAATCACTGTTGCTCAGCTTAATATTTCCGTCCCTATCGCGACTGCAGAAACTATCCCGAAAAACCAGGCACTCATTGTCAGTTCCTCATAAGCGATTACAATATACTTGTTTTTTTCATGAATTACTTCAGTTAGCTCTTCTATCGCCTGGTGGTAGTAATTGATAATTAATTTTTCCCGGCTCGCAATATCATGCGCAGCCAGATCTCTTGTTGTTTCGCGTCCCTTGGGAAGCTCGATATTGCCGCCAATTTTTAGCGCCAGTAATGCATGCCCCCAGGCACAAACAACCGCAAACAAAGCAAGCAGCAGCGCCAGCAGTTTGATCCAATCAACCGGTAAAGCGGGCTGAAAAAAACTATCACTCTTTATCACTGTTACCGTGCCTACGGCAGCAAGGATCATGGTTAAGAATACCAACAGCCGAGAACACTGGCCCTCGCAATAAGCAAACCTGGCCAGTTCTTCCGTGTATCTGTCTTTTAGATAGTCTATCGTTTCAATGACATGACCTCCGACTTACTGCACATAGAAGGGCTATCACTTAAACATAGACTACATCCCTCTGAGTAACTTCCTGTTGAGCACCTTCATGCGATGAGATTTGTTCTACAGTTAATGGCATTCAGGGACGAACTGAAAAAGGGTGATAATGGAAATATCAGAAACCATCGGTTACGCGGCTTCTCTGCTGGTAGGAATGTCTTTGTTAATGGGTGATATGAAGCGGCTCAGGTATATCAACGGCCTGGGATGCCTGCTATTTGTCATCTATGGCTGGCAACTAGGCGCTTACCCCGTAGTGATCATGAATAGCTTCTGTATCATCGTCAACCTCTATCATATTCATAAACTCTCGACAAGAACGCCCGGCTAATCAGCCAGGCGTTGTCGCTATTGGTTTGCAGCCTGCCGCAGAAACTTAAGCCGCTGTTGCTCTTCCGCGCTTGGCGTATAAGGCTCCTGACTGAGTGCCGATAAATCAAACGGGGCCAGAGGGATTGTGTCGTGTTCGCTGATCCCGTAACTGGCCTTTTCACCAGGGAAGCCAGACATTTTTTCAATGACCCAATCCTTGAGGAGATATAAACCGTCTGTTCCTGACAGTACACTGTGGTGGGCTTTTAGTACCAGCTCGTCAGAACCTTCTGCCAGCTTGGACTTTCCGTTCAGTGCCGCTATCACATCACCGTGCTGGCTATATAAATTAGCCCGCACTCGGTATATTCCGCTCTGCCTGACCTCCAGCTGGACAGGGATCAGCATATCAGCTGCTTCCGATATCGGAACCCCGACAGAGACCAAACGGGCTGACGGCACATAAAAATTAAAGTCCGTCGTCAATATGTCACTGCCCTGTTCGAAATCAATAGTTGCTTTAATTCGAATTTCCTGTGGCCAGTCCTCGCTCGTCTGAATCTCTAATGTTTTACTATCAGTTTGTTCAACCGCTAGCACCTGCTTCGAGGTTGGTTCATAGAACTCATAATTAATATTGCTAACTGCCAACTTGGTATTTAATGACACGACGACAGGTTCCGGGTAGAAGAACCGAAACTTGGCCAGTGAGATTGAAGCAGTATGAGTCCCATCTAACACGGGTACATCAACGACATTAAAGTAATTGGGCTCCAGGTAGCTTTTGCTTGATGCTGTAATGGGCTTCGAGTAAGGAGGATATTGAATCTCGGCTTCATAGGCATCAGAAATTTGGGCCAACTGCCGAGTCACGGACTCTAGTTCGGGATCGCTATTTTTCTTCTCGGCAGAACGAGGCTCAACACTTTGTTTAACCGGGATTACATTTTTTCCCCCGGAATCAATCACCGACGCTGCCGCACTATATTCTGCTGACACATCACCTTGCTCTGCTTCAGACATTGCCGAAACAAGCTGATGTTCATCCTTTGATGGACTTGCCATCCAGTATGCCAGCACTGATGCCCCGACAATCACCGCGATAGCAATACGCTTGTTATTATTCATAAAGGCTTCGCAATCATAAATATGCTAATCAGGCAACAAGAGGGCTTACTTGCCCCCTTGTTTCTGAATATTAGTTCAGTAAATCAACTGCCAGCTGTGACATGGTCACGTTGTCAGAACCATCAACATAACGATAATAGTTTCCTGTCAGCCAATACTTTTCATCTGTCGTACTCACTGTCAGCGTCTTACCATTCGACAGTGTCGCCTGCTGATTTGCTGCTGTAACTTGCCCGCTATGTGTATTGGTAATCAACCCACCATGGCTGTAGCCGTCTCCCATAAGCAACGGATAATGATCAGGCATGAAATCACTTACACCGCTTGATTGCGTGGCCAGCTTGCCATCATAGGCAACACTGGTCGAACAACTGTTAAAGTCACCGGCCTGGCTCGCGCCACATGTAGAATGGCTGGCAACGACACCGTCATCATGACCGGGCAAAAAACCTGCGGTTAAGTTGAAGTAATCTGATCCATCACCGGTAAAGCGTACCCTTGGGATCCGGCCATCAGGTATCGGGGCCAGTTGACGGGCATTCGCTACTTTTAGATCATTCAGTACGCCGGTATTTGAGCTGGTCGGGATCTCACCCAACCACAACTTAATCGCCGACTTAAGCGCACCGTTAACCCATCCGCTTCCCTCGGCCACATTGATCGCCAAATCACCAAGCTCCGAACCTCCTCCGGCACCGGCAAAATCGAAGGTCGCCAGAATATTCAGCGGCTGTAGGTCGGCATTTTCCAACCAGTTCGCCTGGTTATCCAGCATGTAGCGCGCAACAAGATCACCGGTTGAGTGAGTTACGAAAATACAGCCATTGCGGCATGTCTGATTTTTCGATAGCTCCTGCAACTTCGGCCAGATATAATCTGACGAAATCTTGCCAGCCACCCTTTCCTGAGACGGCCAGTCAATGCGATCGTCTGCTTTTGCGAGCCAGAAGTCGCGCCAATAATCAGCCCCTTCCTGTTCGACGGCCTGACGATCGGGTTTTGTTTGCAATTGATCAGCCTGRAAACCGTGGATCAAAATGATAGGGTGCTCACCAATTGCCGCATTCGCAGAAAATGAGAGCGTAGCCAACGCTGCTAAGATACTCTTAGTTACTGTCTTCATTGTTATCATTTCCGTTGCATATGGAACAATGAAGAGTAGAAGCTCTAATTTAGTTCAGCAAATATGATATCGGACCAGTGTCCCGTAATTATAAAAAGATCACATTATCAATAACTAAGGTAAGCATGATTGATGTGGCAAATATCACCCATCAACCGGACAGGCCGGCGTATTCAATACCAGTTGATAAAAGCCCAAATCGAGCCAGCGACCAAATTTAAATCCGGCTTGATGGATAGTGCCCGAATGAGTGAAGCCTAGCTTTTGGTGCAAATAAATACTGCCTTCATTCTCCAGATCAATAGCACCAATAATGACATGATAGTTTTGCTGCCTGGCACGCTCAATAAGCTCTTTCATTAATGCTTTGCCAACTCCCCTTCCCCTAAAATCAGGATGAAGATAAACAGAGTGCTCGACCGTGTATTTAAAAGCAGGTTGTTCACGAAAACGTCCGTAGGTGGCAAATCCCATTAATTGCCCATGCTCATCTATAGCGCCAATAACCGGATAGCCGGCTTTTTCCTTGGTTGTAAACCATGACACCATATTATCTATTGTTCGCGACTTATAGTCATATAGCGCTGTTGAGTGCAAAATCGCATCATTAAGAATGGTCAAAATCTCATGGGCATGAGACTCAAAATTGCAGGTGATAAACTTCATATCCTTGATTAACACTCCTTTGCCATGTATTTCCTCATCACATTCAAGCTATCACCCATAATTCCATGCGGTCAACCCGCTTTTCACTGATGAGCTTTTTAGGTTATGTGGCTTTTGTTGCCCTTTGAAGAAACAAGGCTACCGGAAACGGTGAAACCAGCACGCCGCCAATACCGATTAAGCTGCTGATTGCCAGTGCAAATCTTGATCACAGCATCAACACAAATAATTGCAATATACTAATGCATCATTGATTCTTATATTAATAACAATGACACCAGTGAGGGTAATCCATGGAGCGGGTTCAATACTGGGTAAAAGAACTACTGGAAGCTGGTGAATCCAGTGATGAATTAAATCGAATTATTCGGAATATCGGCCAATTTCTGGGTGCGGATATAAGTCTGTTATTCCTGGGGGCCCCACCTCATAAAGGCCAACAATGGGTCCTCCATCACGGCATTGATACCAGCGACTTTGATTATTATCTACGGCACTCTCGGGATGATATTTATCTACAGCATTATCTCGGCCAGTCACTATCAGGTAGTATGATAGCCTTACAGGAAATGTTGCCCATCAAGCAAATTAGTGACAGCTGGTTTCTTGAAGAGATGATTCCAAGGATGGCTGTTGATTATTCAATCAGTGGGATTTTTCCCATTTCAGACGGAAAAATATTATCGCTTAGTTTTCATCGTTATAATCAACCGTTTGCCTACAAAAGCCAACAGCTCATGCAGCAACTGCTAGAAATGCTCGCGCCATGGGGACAGTTTTTCATCGCCCGCAACACTCTTGAAAACCTCTATGGCTCAGCACCTATATCCAGAGGAATGTTGAAACTCCCCGCTACCCTCACCCAGGCCGAACATAATGTCGTCTCACTGCTTGCTCAAGGCTATGACGGCAGTGAAATAACAGCTATTCGCGGCGTGTCTAAAGAAACAACGAAGTCGCAGATCAAAAGTATCTTGCACAAAACGGGCTGCCGTCATCAAAATCAGCTGATAAATCAGATCTACTGTGGGTTTGAAAAGTAAATTTAACTAAGCTAACAAGCTGATAGTAAAAGCATAAATGAAGCAACCCTTGTATACTGATTACTGTATATCTTTAATTAATCTCCCAACACGGACCTTGCGATGGAAGCAGAACAGCTAGAAATACTTAGTTTTATCAGCCAGTTCCCTCCTTTTGATAACTTACCAGAAGAAAAACAACAACAGGTAGCGCTACAAATCGAGGTATCCTATTACCGAGCCGATACTATGATTTTCAATTTAGGCGATGAAATTCACGACCTATTCCTGATCCGTAGCGGTGCCGTCGAAATTTACCGACGAAAGGGCGAGCTCTATAACCGTATTGACGAGGGAGATCTTTTCGGTCAGATGGGCCTGTTGATGAACAACCGTGTCCGTATGCCGGCGAAAGCAATTGAAGACACCTTGGTTTATTGTATTCCGGAGGACATGTTCAACAGCCTGTATGATGAATTCGATACCTTCGCCGACTTCGTCGAGGTTGAAGACAGCGCCCGGCTCCGTAATGTCGTCTCCACTCATACAGATGCCAACGATCTCACTACATCCAAGGTCCGAACCCTATTGACTCGCGATCCTTTTCTCATCGCAAAGGACGAGTCAATTCAGGTCGCCGCGCAAACCATGGCTGAAGAAAGTACTTCTTCCCTATTGGTTACCGACCCTGAGGCCTCTGTTGATGATGAAGACAGGGATCATCTTGTCGGCATTATTACCGACAGAGACTTATGTACGCGCGTTCTTGCCATGGGAATTGATGTTTCAACCCCGGTATCAGAGGTGATGACTACTGAGTTAATCAGCCTCGATCATAACGCGTATGTATTCGAAGCAATGCTTACCATGTTGCGCTACAACGTACACCACCTTCCGGTACTGCGTAACAAGCATCCAATCGGGGTTATTGGACTGACTGATATTGTACGTTACGAGTCGCAAAATAGCCTGTTGTTGGTCAGCACCATTTTCCAACAGCAGAGTGTCGAAGAATTACAAACATTATCGGAGCAGGTCAAAGACTGCTTTGTCCGGATGGTCAACGAAGATGCCAACTCCCATATGGTGGGCAGTGCAATGGCCGTGATTGGCCGCAGTTTCAAACAGCGGTTGCTCGAGCTTGCCGAAGAAATTCAAGGCCCGCCGCCCATTCCCTACTGCTTCCTCGCGCTTGGCTCTATGGCCCGTGACGAGCAGTTAATTGTAACCGATCAGGATAATGCGCTTATTCTCGACAACAGCTACAACGAAAAGCAGCATGGTGAATACTTTGCCAATCTCGCTAAGTTTGTGTGCGACGGACTTGCTGCATGTGGTTACAGCTACTGCCAGGGTGACATCATGGCTACCAACCCTGAATGGCGTAAAACACGTAAGGAATGGGAAGAATGCTTTGGTGAGTGGATTGATAACCCCAAGCCAAAAGCATTATTAAATAGCTCGATCTTCTTTGACCTCGATGGTGTCTGGGGACGGGTGAAGTGGGCCGAGCAACTCAATAGCTTTATCATTCGAAGAGCCAGAAAGAATAACCGCTTCCTGGCTTGCCTTGCCCGCAACGCAATCAGCCGTACGCCACCACTTGGCTTTTTCAAAGATTTCGTGATGGAAAAAGACGGTCGCCATAACAACTCGATTAACCTAAAGCGCCGCGGTACAGCACCACTTGCCGATTTGATCCGCGTTCACGCTCTCGCCGTAGGTTCTCGTTCACAAAATTCATTCGAACGACTGGATGACATCATTGAAGCGGGAATACTACCGAAAGGACGCGGTCAGGACCTCAGGGATGCCATGGAGTTCATCTATATGGTTCGTATACGCCACCAGGCGCTTGACGTCGAAGCCGAGACCGAGCCGGACAATAGTATCGAACCTGAAAACATGTCTGACTTTGAGCGAAGAAACCTCAAGGCTGCATTCCAGATCCTCAGTAATGCTCAGAACTTCATCAAGTTCCGGTATCAAGGCAACAGACGATAATGACTAAAGAAAAAAGACAAAGATCCCTGCTTGCCAATACCAACACACCTGACTGGCCAACTTTTTTTGCCACTCTGGCTAGACAGGCGAAAGACTCTCGTCTGCAACAGTATTATTCTGCTGGCATGATTAGTGGCGATACACCACTAAAAGACGTCCCTTTTGTCGCACTGGACTTTGAAACAACCGGACTCGATCCCAAAACCGATGAAATCATCAGTATAGGGTTGGTCCCCTTTAGCCTTCAGCGTATTCGTTGCAGGGAGTCGGCACACTGGGTCGTGAACCCACACCGGCCTCTTGATGAAGAGTCAGTTGTAATCCATGGTATTACCGACTCTGATGTCAGTGGTGCACCAGATCTGCTACGCATCCTAGAAAGAGTACTCGATGCTCTTGCCGGGAAAATTGTCGTCGTGCACTATCAGAAAATTGAACGAGAGTTTATGAACAGTGCATTAAAGGCCCGGCTTAGCGAAGGTATTCACTTCCCTGTCATCGACACCCTGGCACTGGAATCTGCATTTCAACACCGCCAACTTGGTGGTTTCTGGAACCGGCTTCAGGGCAAAAAACCTGGCTCAGTGCGTCTCGGGAAAGCACGTCAGCGCTACGGACTGCCAACCTATCAACCCCACCATGCTCTCACGGATGCCCTGGCAACTGCAGAACTTCTGCAGGCACAAATTGCCTATCACTTTGATCCTGATACGCCGGTATCGGAGATTTGGTTGTAAAAAAAACGCCGCTATATTAGCGGCGTTTTTATAATCACTATGCTTAGCTATTAGCGATAACGTTCTGTACGGAAACCCATGATCAAGCTTACACACATCAGTAGCAAGATAATGGTAAACGGTAGCCCCGTTGAAATCGCACCCGCCTGAAGCGCTTCGATTGCCTGCGTACCGCCTACATACAGCATCACAGCAGCAATAGCACCCTCGATAGTCGCCCAGAAGATTCGCTGTGGCATTGGAGAATCCAGCTTACCACCAGCGGTGATGTTATCGATAACCAGAGAACCGGAGTCAGAAGAAGTAATAAAGAACACCATCACCAGCACAATTGCGATAATCGACAATACATTGCTGAAAGGCAATGCTTCAAACATCTCATACATAGCCAATGGAACTGACGTCAGACCGTTTTCACCCAGGACACCAACACCGTTAATAACCTGATCAATCGCCTGACCGCCAAAAACTGACATCCAAAGAACAGTAACAAATGTCGGTACAATTAGCACAGCAATCAAAAACTCACGAACAGTACGGCCCTTAGAAACACGTGCAATGAACATACCAACGAATGGTGACCAAGAAATCCACCACGCCCAGTAGAACACAGTCCAGCCATGCATCCAGGTTTCATCTTCACGACCATGAGGGTTACTTAAAGCAAAGAAGTTCTCGGCATAGCCTGAGATAGTTGTTGGGATTGTCCCCATTGAGACTGCAAAGCCCACCAAGGCAACAAACACCAATAGCGCAACCGCCACCAGCATATTAATGTTACTGAGTAGTTTTACCCCGCCATCGATACCACGAGCTACTGAGAACACAGCCAGCAGAGTTACAATAGCAATTACGCCGATCTGCAAAGTAATATCACTCTTGAAGCCCAGGACATGCTCAATACCACTTGCAGCCTGCTGTGCACCCAGACCCAGTGATGTTGCCAAGCCAAATAATGTCGCCAATACGGCAAAAACATCAACAATATGACCGGCCCATCCCCAGACACGATCGCCTAGCAGTGGGTAGAAGATTGAACGAATAGAAAGAGGCAAGCCTTTGTTGTACGCAAAGAAGGCCAGAGACAAAGCAACTACGCCATAGATAGCCCAAGGATGGAATCCCCAGTGATACATAGTTGCACCCATCGCCAACTTAGCAGCTTCAGGAGTATTAGGCGTCACACCTAGCGGTGTTTCATACCAACCTGTGTAGTAGGCTACCGGCTCGGCAACACTCCAGAACATCAGGCCAATACCCATACCAGCGGCAAACAGCATCGATAGCCAAGATACGCGAGAGTAATCCGTTTCAGCATCCTGACCACCAATACGAATTTTCCCGTATGGTGAGAAGATCAAAGCCAGGCAGAAGATGACAAAAATATTTCCTGACCAAATGAACAGCGCATCGAAGTTATTTATGATGCTATTTTTCACCCCGTTCAGAGCTGTCTTTGCCGTTGCCGGATCACTGATCAAAACAGCAACCAAAAACAGGGCGATCAAGCCAGCACTCGTACCGAATACCGGATTGTGAACGTCAAAACCCCATTTTTGGATGTTGTCTTGTCCAACTGTGTAATCAGTATTTTCTATACTGTATTTATCATGTTTACTCATCATTTAATCCTACTTGGCACAGCTTCTGCCAAGAATACTTAGTCCTATAAATAATATGTAACTGCGTAGATCAAATCATTTATGTGGTTGAAGTGTCAAGTTTAATTGGAAATTACTGTAAAGTGGACAAGAAGCAACCAACAATTCTTGTTTACTTAGATAATTATTAACCATAGCAACAAAATAATATTTCGTGTTCTAATCAATTAGCAATAACTGCTGCTTTTTTGCTCCCAAAACAACAATAAAATTGACTCAGAGAAAAGGGCCAGACGGAAAGTCCTAAAACGAAAGAACGGCCTTGAGACCGTCCTTATAAAGAAAGCTAGGATGGAAGGATACACAACCCAAAAGGTTCAAGTAATTGCTCTTGCTGCCAGTCGCAGATCATGACCCCTTTCAACTTCACTTTTCTCAGATCCAGACCTGTCAGATCTACGTGGCACAAATTACACTCCTCGATGACAAATTGGCCCCACTGTTCTTCGGAAAACTCACAACGACTTAAGTCAGAGCCCTTTAAAGAAGCATTCATTAGATTGGCACCATTCCAGCGATTTTCGAACAAATCACATTTCTCCAACCGCTGATTCTCAAAATTCGAGTATGACAAGTTACAGCCGGTGATGTAGGCAGAGGAAAAGTAAGTATTATGAGTGATGTAATTGCAAAAATTAGCTCGCGAAAAATTGCAGCCCTTCATGTTGCAGGATCTAAATTCAATACCCAGACAGTGCGCACCAGTAAACAGCGCCATACTCAAATCACAGTCATTAAAACTGGCATCTTTTAGTTGCGCATATTCGAACCGACAGCCTTCAATATCACCAGGTTCAATGAATCGACAATTGGTGAATTTAGCATCAGTCAAATCGGCTCGAACAAAACTACACCGATAGAAATTGCATTGGTTGAACACCGAACCAGCAAGGTCCGTATTCGAAAAATCTTCCTCAGTAAATGTTGAACCGGATACGTTCATCTTTCTCTCTCATCGCTAAATTTTGTTATAGCTTACTAAGATAAGCAGATGAAAATCCAGAGAAAACACCCTTTGAACTCCATCTTTTTAAAGCCTTTATAATCACCCCCTAGAGAGCGCGGTGAGACACACAGAGGAACGTTCTCCATTTCATCGCACAGCGCCGTTAAAAACAGAAAGGCACTAACCAGAAGCCCCTGATGTGCATTAATAGCACAAATACTTCCTAATAACTTATAACGTCAAAAGCAGACATAAGAAACTCACCCTTACTTAACAAGCACCGCCAAGACAAAATCAACAAATGTTCGCGTTTTTAAGGGTAATTGCTTGCTCTTATATAGCATATGAACAGGCATCGCTTTTGGTCGCTCATTCTGAAGTACTTCAACCAGCGATCCGTCAACAAGTGCTTGTGAAAGGATCAGACGCGGCTGCAGCACAACCCCCGCTCCTTTTTCTGCTGCAACCTTCAAAGCCTGCCCGCTATTGGATAGTAGCCGTGTATGTTGCCTGTCAAAAGCATGAGTTTCGATCCCCACGGCAAGCTGGGGCTGAATATCGCTATAACTAAAGCCTAGACAATGATGATTCACCAAATCGGCCTGCGAAACAGGCTCTCCCTTGTCCGGTATATAATCTGGTGACGCAGCGAACAACATTTCATAATCTGGCAACCGCCTAGCTATCAACGTTGAGTCGGCAAGCTCCCCCACCCTGAATACGATGTCGAACCTTTCGTGCATTAGATCGATCCTTGCATTATCTACCACCAGCTCAATATTGATATCAGGAAATTGATGCAGGAAGTCTGCAATCAAAGGGGCCAGTACCAGGTTGCCGTAAGTAACTGGCGTATTAATCCTAACCGTTCCTTTTGGCTTATTTTCAATTGTCTGAAGGTTGTTCTCAGCGTCTGCGATATCACTCAGAATCCTTTCGCACTCGACAAGATAAATTTGCCCGGCCTCAGTTAAAGATTGCTTTCGTGTAGTGCGGTTTAACAACTTGACACCAAGCTGGGCTTCTAATGACTTAACATGTTTGCCAATCATTGTTGGGGATACCGAAAAATGCGTTGCGGCTTTTGCAAAGCTACCGTTTTGCGCCACATAGACAAATACCTGCATGTTCTTCAATTTGTCCACATTAACAACCTATAGTTTATAAACTTCAAACCAGATCATTGTTTATCAACCACAAGGAGTCAATTAAATTAGCTCTTGCCGTTCAATTACCCAACATGACTTTCTTATGCTATCCCAAATGTTCAAACAAGGTCTGTTCATTACTGCAGAGCTTCACATTAAACCTGACGTTGACTTAGATAACGCCATCAGCGCGATACACCAGTTTTGCGATGAGATGAATAATGAGCCGGGGTGCTCTTTTGCTTTGGCGCTTCAAGATCAAAAAGAACCCAGAAAGATCGTTTTCTGGGAACGTTATGAAGATCACGCCGCTTTTGAGCAACATTTTCAAGCCAACCATACCCAACGCTTTATTGCTGCAGGGCTAACTGATTTGGTTCAGGCATTCGAATCTAAACGACTCATCAAGGAACTATAAGCATGTCTCAAACACTACAATGGGGGATCCTGGGAACAAGCTTTATCTCAGGCATCATGGCCGATGCAATTAATAAAGAGGGAAATACCCGTATTCATGCTGTCGCAGGGCGAACCCTCCCAACACTTGAACAATTCGCACAAGACCATGATATCGAGACGGTGACATCAGACTTCGATGCTGTTATCGAAGATAGCAATGTCGATGTTATCTATATTGCCCTGCCTAACCACCTGCACCATGAATACATCATCAAAGCAGCCAACGCTGGTAAGGCGATATTATGCGAAAAGTCACTGTCTGTTGATATGGAAAAAACGGCTGAATCACTGGCTGCCGTTGAACAGAACAACGTCTTCTTTATGGAAGGCTTGATGTACCTGCATCACCCATTCACCATCAAGATCCTGGAGATGCTCGACAGTGGCATCATTGGTGAGGTACGTTCAATTCAGGGGCATTACTGCGCGTCCATCGCTCAATTTGTCAATCCGGGCAGTAAAGGAGCATTGTACAACCTTGGCTGTTACCCAGCCTCACTGCTTCACCTCGTGATGCAGCACAGCTTTGGAAGCCAAGTTTTCGACAATTACACCCTCACAGCACATGGCCGCCGGGGAAATGACGGCAATATCTGTGAATCTGCAGCAACGCTTCACTTCAACAATGGTGTTGTCTGCCAGCTTCATACTGCAGAAGATTATGGCCTGCAAGCCGGCTTTACTATTCTCGGTACTGAGGGCTGTATACAGCTAAAATCAAGCCCGTGGCTGCCTGAGGCTACTGGCAATCAGCTCATCATCCAAAAGTACGAACAACAGGAAGAGATTGTTGAAATTGATGCCGACGGCGATGCTTTCCTATACCAGGTCAGAAAGACCCGAGAATACCTCGAAGCTGGTCTGAAACAAGCTCAGCGCCCAGCTGCACAACCCACGGACTCTTACCAAATTATGGAGTTACTAACTCGCTGGGAACAAGCCACCGTCTGTACGTAGTAACACCAGATAACAGTCAGGCCCTATGCACTTACGTATCGGGCCTGAACATTTAACCATGATGATTTAGTAATCTATGCCTGGCTTGGCGTCGATATCTCCAACACGATACATTCCTGTTCACACAAAAAAGGACCATGAATTTCACCGGGCAGCCGATTGGCATAATGACCCTGCTCTAACCAGGTGCCATTAGTCTGATCATAAAGCCGTCCGGATACAATAAACACCTCTTCGGGGTAATCATGACGATTTCGACCAAACGGTGTGGTATCTGCCCCCGCCTTGAAGCGGGTCAAACGGGTATAGTCACCCGTCGAGTCATCCATGCTTAATGTCACTTGCTCTATCATGCCATCTGTTCCATCAAGCACTTGCCAACGATTGCGACTCGATTCTGCCAGAACATTCCAATATTTTACTGCCCGCTTTGTCATAGGCTAGCCTCCCTGCTTTTTTACTCACTGCTATATAACAAATGTAGAGCAAAAATCTTCAACTACCCTAACTAAAACCAAGATGGTGAACAGCCTCTCAAAATAACGTCTACTAATAAGTCCCCCCTGAACCATCGGAGATACAAATACAGGTAGTACTTAACTAGATATTTAATCTGGATATAAAAATTCCTTCATGAAACTTTAACCCGTCATTCACATTCAATCGATAGCATTCAGCTCAAACAACTAAGTCAGCAAAAATAATTAAAGGAAGACATGTAATGAGCCGTTTCGATCAACAAGATCAAGTACTTCACCCTCGAAACAAAGAACCTGAATTCAACTCAATCATTAGCAAGGGGCTAAGCCGCCGGGGCTTTCTAAAATCTGCTACAGCAACCAGTACTGTTGCTTTCTTTGGTGCGTCCCCTCTTTCTCAAGCTATTGCTGCACAAACAAGCCAGGGGAACGGGTTAATTGGTTTTAAACAGGTTCCAGTTTCAACTGCTGACTCTGTAGTTGTTCCTGAAGGCTATCAGGCAGATATTCTTATCTCATGGGGAGATCCTATCTTTAACGGTGCCCCGGCATTTGTTCAATCTGCTAACAGTCACGCGCAATTACAACAGTTCGGCGACAACAACGACGGGATGACCTTCTTCAAAATCAGCGATGATCGTGCCGTATTGTCGGTGAACAATGAATACACCAACTATGAATACCTTTTTGCCCATCAGGGACAAAAGATGACCGCCGATGATGTAAAAAAAGCGCAAGCCGCACACGGTGTCTCTATTATTGAGCTATCCAAAATGAACGGGAAATGGGTAGTCAACAAAAACGGTCGACTTAACCGTCGAATTACAGCCAATACCGAAATGGCGATAACAGGCCCGGCTGCCGGTCATGCCCTATTGAAAACCACAGCGGATCCGTCCGGTAAACTGGCGCTCGGAACTTTCAACAACTGTGCAAACGGCGAAACGCCATGGGGAACCTATTTAACATGTGAAGAGAACTTCAACGGTTACTTTGGCTCTGATGCAACCCCGGCACTCGACAATAACTACCAGCGCTACGGTATTTCGAATATAGATGCCGGTTACCAATGGCATAAGTTCGATCAGCGTTTTGATCTCGCCAAGAACCCTAATGAACCACACCGGTTTGGCTGGGTTGTTGAAATCGATCCGATGAACCCGAACTCTACCCCCAAAAAGCGTACTGCCCTTGGCCGCTTCAAGCATGAAAATGCTGCGGTCGCCATCAATAATGACGGTCATGTTGTTGTATATCTTGGGGATGATGAACGCGGCGAGCATCTGTATCGCTTCATCTCAAGAAATAAATACCAGCCTTCTAACCCAGCCGCCAACCGTGATTTGCTAGAGGAAGGTACACTTTATGTGGCCAAATTCGATGCCAAAGACGGAGCGCTAAAAGGCCAGGGGCAGTGGATTGAGCTGACATGGGGTAAAAATGGCCTTACACCTGATAATGGATTTGCAGATCAGGCTGAAGTCCTCATTTTTGCTCGTAAAGCAGCAACTCAAGTAGGTGCTACCACCATGGATCGCCCGGAGTGGGTCGCAGTCAACCCGAAGAACCAGCAGGTTTTCTGTACCCTAACCAATAACAAATACCGCGGGGTAAAAGCCAACCAGCCCGTTGATGCAGTCAATCCTCGAGAAACGAATCCTTACGGCCACATTGTTCGCTGGTCACCTTCAGGTAATGATCACACTGCCCGCTATTTCGATTGGGATCTCTATCTGATAGCCGGTAATCCTACTGTTCATGAAAATGGTCTGATGGCTGGCAGCGATAACATTAATACAGACAATATGTTCAACAGCCCAGACGGGATTGGCTTTGACAATGCCGGGCGCTTATGGATTCAGACAGACGGAAAGTATTCCAATACAGATAACTTCGCCGGGATGGGTAACAACCAGATGCTTTGTGGTGACCCCGCAACAGGAGAGGTGCGTCGATTCCTTACTGGCCCTATAGCCTGCGAAATCACAGGCCTGACTTTCAGCCCAGACCAAAAAACCATGTTTGTCGGCGTCCAACACCCTGGTGAAAAGCTCGCCCCGTCCCATTTTCCAGATGGCGGTAATACAATCCCTCGCTCATCGGTGATCCGTATCACACGAACTGATGGCGGCATTATCGGAGCCTAACAAAACACTCTGGATTCAAAGGCGAGCTTCGGCTCGCTTTTTGTTTGCTAACAAAATACTGCTGACATTAATCCGCTACCAAATCATGCCATTCGTCATGCTTGGTGATGTAGTTACTGATATAGCCGCAAACAGGCAAAACCTTATAACCTTCGTCCCGAATTCTAGTAAGCACCGTCTCCATCAAGATTTCACCAACCCCCTGCCCTCTGAGTGAAGAAGGGACTTCTGAGTAATTGAGGTGAAGCACGTTACCTTCGAGGCTGTAGGTAACCAACGCATAGGTATCTTCGGCGATCTCCATCCGGTATTCATGCTTTACTGTATCGTGCTCAAGCGGGTAATCCTTATTAGTTGTCATTTGTGTTCTACCTCTTGTAATTTGCCCCACCTCTCCCTCAATCACAGCTTTTTGGCTCAGGTCTACTTTGTCTGAAAAATTTTCTAGTAGCCCCTGCAACTTAGGAGTGATGTGATTTCTGCAAAATGGCTTGTCCGGATTGGAATAATAATAGTCTTGAATCTGCTCACATGACGGTTTGAACGCCTCGAAGTCGAGTACCCGAGTGATAAAAGGCTGATCAAACTCAGCCTGTAATACCTTGAGACAAGCATCAGCTTCTATTCCCTGTTCCGCGTTGTAAACATAGACAGCCGAGCGATAACGGTCACGCAACGAATGGTTCGATGTACAGCTATGTGTGTGCAGGTGAATTTGAATCAATGTATGCAGATCTATAACCTGCTCATCATAACTGACAATCACCCCTTCAGACGGCTCGTCATAACCATAAGCGCTTAGCCAACCCTGCCTGACTTGCTCCACTCCTGACAATGAACGAAAAATAGCTTCAGTACACCAATAACAGCTACCACCTAACCCGACAGTCGGCATATTCAATCCCTATTTGTCACTGCTTCGTCATATACTTAAACGTACACACTCAGAAATGGCCAAGTCATAAGACGTCTATGACATCATGTTCGCTTTCAGGTACGATGACCGCTTGCATAACAATGAATATATAAACATGGATAAAACACTGTTACTCAAACACATTGTAGATGAGCTAAAAACTGTCCACCAATCAGCGATAGATGCGGCTACGCGCGCATACGAGACAGCAACAGACGAGGAAAACGCACCTGAGCATAAATATGACACTTTAAGTCTGGAAGCCTCATACCTTGCTCAAGGACAAGCTCAGCGGGTCGCTGAGTGTGAAGAAGATTTGTCTCTGTATGCCAAGCTTGATATCAAGCAGTTCTCCAGCGAGGATGCCATTGCCCTCGGCTGTCTGATCCACCTGGTTGACGAGGATGATAACGATAAATATGTTTTTCTCGGACCAGCTGCCGGCGGTCTGAAATTCCAGTTTTCAGGCAAAGATATCATTATCGTGACACCCTCAGCTCCGCTTGGTCAGGCCTTAGCTGGCAGCCATGTTGATGACGACGTTGAAGTGCATATCGGCGGCGAGCAAAAGGTCTTTGAAATCGTCGCGATTTATTAGTCGCTAGATCCCACCGAAGCAAAGGTATTTAACATCGAGGAATTCGTCCATCCCCTGCTTCGCCCCTTCACGGCCAAGCCCTGACTGCTTGACGCCACCAAAAGGGGCGACCTCAGTGGAAATAACTCCCTCGTTGACGCCAACCATGCCGTATTCGAGCGCTTCGGCGACCTTCCAGATACGGCCAATATCACGACTATAGAAATAACTAGCTAGACCATAGATAGTATCATTGGCCATTTCGATAAGTTCTTCATCACTGTTAAAGCGAATAACCGGTGCGACAGGGCCAAATATCTCTTGTTTGACTATATCCATCTCCTGTCTGACCTCAGTCAAAACAGTCGGAGAGACAAACAATCCCGATTGCTGAGTATCTCCACAGGCAACGGTTGCTCCCTCTTGCTTGGCATAGGCAATGATGTGTTCAATACTCTCTTTGGCCTTTTGCTCGATAACAGGTCCAATCACAACGCCATCATCAAGACCATTGCCCACCTTCAGAGCCTTGACGGCTGCAACAAACTTATCGACAAACGTCTCGTAGACGGAATCCTGAACATAGAAGCGATTGGCACAAACGCATGTCTGGCCGGCGTTTCTGAACTTGGAAGCAACGGCCCCCTGAACGGCTTTGTCGATGTCGGCATCATCAAACACGATAAATGGCGCATTGCCACCCAGTTCCATCGAAGTACGCTTAATGTCGTTGGCACATTGTGCCAACAACAAGCGTCCAACTTGAGTCGAGCCGGTAAAGGATAATTTTCTAATTTTCGGATGGGAACAAAATACCTCGCCGACCATGCTGCTTGAAGCATTCACGACCAGCGTTAACAAATCACGGGGAATACCGGCCTGATAGGCCAATTCTGCAACGGCATAAGCTGACAAGGGAGTAAGGTTTGCAGGTTTAGCTATCATGCTGCAGCCTGCCGCCAGGGCAGGAGCCGCTTTGCGGGTGATCATCGCGATTGGAAAATTCCAAGGTGTAATTGCCGCGGTAACACCTACAGGTTGTTTAATAGTTGCAAGACGACGATCACTCATTGGTGCCGGAATCACATCACCATAGACGCGCTTCGCCTCTTCAGCAAACCATTCGATAAATGACGCACCGTAAGCCACCTCTCCCATCGCTTCGGCCAGCGGCTTTCCTTGCTCCAGGGTCATTATGCGGGCCAGATCACGCTGATTATCCATCATCAATTGGAACCAGCGCCTTAGCACGGCTGCCCGCTCTTTTGCTGTTCGCTTTTTCCAGTAGCATTGTGCCTCATGGGATCTTTCTATTGCCGTTTCAATCTCAGCTTTTGACTGGGTTGCAATATGACCAATAACCTCGCCGGTAGCCGGGTTAGTCACGGCAAGCGTTTTTTCCGAAGGCTCACACAAAAATGAAAGCAGCGAGGGATTTTGAATAGATTGCATGCTTACTCCTAAGTCTATCTATATCCGGCGTATAATCGCATTGAAGATGATTAAAAACCTGGTCATTTATTACTTCCGGGTTCAACTGTTAATCAATGCTATTGAATACAAACTGAAACGGAATACATCCACCAGGCAAAGGCTTCGATTCTCCTGCCTGCTCAAAACCTATCGCACGATAAAAATCTTGAGCATGGGTCGACGATGAAAGCCTCACTAACCCTTTGGGGGACTTTTCCCTGCATTGAGTTAAGGCCTCAGTAATGAGGGCTTTACCTATACCTCTGCCCTGATAGTCCGGATCAACAAATAAGCTGGTAATATTCCAAAATTCGTTGACCAATACTACGCCTACGATCCTGTTATCGATGCGATAGACTAAGTGAGCAGCATTATGTTTATTTATCTTCCATAACAACATGTTGTAGACACTATGGGCGACCAGGTCATTGGCATCACGATCGGTTACATCAATGCAGGTTTTTATTACATGCTCAATCAGAACCGTTATTTCAGCAATATCATTTTCCTGCGCGTTTTCAATCACAAAAACTCCTTTCATTATCAATACCATGAACTCATACCTGCTGGAGGTTTATGGCTTCTATTCCGAGTTGATAACCCGCATTAAGTTTGGCCTGATCGGTAGTAATTCTGCCAACGGAAAACGACTCTGGCGGCGCGATAACAGTGATGGAACAATCTTCGGGCGGGTTCTCGATAAAGTCGATGGCTTTATTATAGCTTTCAGCTCGTCTTATCATCGCTTCCGACAGGGCCGGAAACTCAGACATCATTTTCTTTACCAGCCACTTGTTTCGAACAGGGGTTTTCCGGTAGCCAAGCTGACGTGATAGGACAACCGTTATATCTCTGGCACCGAGTTCATAAGCCTTAATCACGGGAATAGAATCTGCCACTCCACCATCTGTCATCGGTTCGTTATTAATCAATGGAAAATGGCGATAGGCAACTGGCACCGAACACGATGCTTTCAACAACTCATTGAGATTATCTGCCGTCGCCTTGATATATGCGGCTTCGCCGGTATTCACTTTAGTGGTAACAACATACAGGGGAATAGGCTGGCTCATCATTGCCTCTGCATCGATCTTGATCTCATCTATGGTTATATCCCATAACCAGTCAAGATCCAGCCAATGTCCCCCTTTTACAAAGCGCGGAAAGTTGATGAATTCGGGTCGACAAGAATAATCTGTGATTACCCTATAGCTTCTGCCCCGCTGATTGGCGAGCCAGGCCGCCACGTTCGTTGAGCCCGCAGAAACACCGATACAAAAATCAAAAGGGCAGTAATTGTTATCAATGAAATTATCGAGCACTCCTGCTGCAAATATCCCCCGCATCGCACCACCCTCGACAACCAGCGCTGACTGAAAAGTGTCCTGCATTCGATTATGTACCATGTTGAGTCCTTTCATTGCCGTACCGCTATGATTCTATAGTATTAATCCTAACCTTGTCTGAACCTGATCCCAAACTAGAATATCTGACTTTAAAACCCCCGCTTAATAACAACAAGGAATGAATCCAACAAAAAGATACTATTAAAACTAACTTATTCAGTTTAAAGCGTTAATTGCATGTGTCATCATTGAAACATTATTGTTACCTGCGGAATAAAGAATCTATATATGTCTTTTCTCTCCAACCTAAGGATAGGCCAGCGTCTGGGGGTGAGTTTCTTACTCATCTTAACGTTGCTATTCGTCATCTCCGGAGTTGCAATTGAGCGAATGAAAAGCTCTTCAGCTGCTTCAAAACAATTTATCGAACATGATGTTCAACGCGTCACCCTGTCATCCGAAATGAATATTGAGGCACAAGCTGCCGCACTGCGCTTATTACAGATCCTGTCTACCAGTGACTGGGATAAAAGAGTGCAACTGTATCGTGAAATGGACACCCACTTAGCGCAACTGGACAATATCATCAATCAGTTTGCCGAAGTAAAAACCACCGGACTGAACGAGAAATTTGACCAGCTGCTGGCTAGCAAGGCGGCTTACCGTAAGGCTTTCCTTGCCTCTGTAGAGCTTGTCGAAATCGAACCGGAACAAGCCGCTGGCCACTTCTCGGAACAAACGCAACCAGCACTAGCGGCATTCCTTAATGCCATCGAAGCATTAAGCATGCAGCAGCAGATGCTAATGATGGAAGAGCAGACCATTGTCGAGCAGGAAGGAGAGCAAGCACAACAATGGGTTATGGTACTTTCTGCTGCAGCCCTCATTCTTGGTATTATTTTGGCATTTGTTGTCAGCCGCAGTATCGTTAAACCAATTAGTGGTGTAGTCGAGGCTGTCCGTCGCCTTGCAAGTGGTGATCTTCGCCATCCGTCACTGCCACAGGGACGAGATGAAATTAGTGATATCACCCATGCCCTGACCGAGACATGCTCGAACCTGGATCAGCTCATTATGGCAATCCACCATTCATCTGACAGAGTCAGTACTGCAGCGGAAACCATTCAACACCCTGTTACCCAAATCCAAACAGGATCGAACACCCAGGAACTAGCTGTCGAGAGAATCAGCAATACTATCAATACATTTTCGGATGAAAGTGTTCAAGTCGCAGCAACTGCCGAAGAGGCTAAAAAGCAAGCGCAGCAAGGCCATGATCTTGCTTTGGATGGTCAACAGCGCATTAATCTAGTCACCGAGGAATTTGATAAAATTGCCTCTGCCATCAGCCACTCGGCTACATCTGTAGAAACATTGCAGGAAAGTGCCGCTTCCGTGCGCCAATTGGTAACCACCGTCAGAGAAATTGCCGAACAGACTAACCTTCTGGCACTGAACGCAGCCATCGAGGCGGCCCGGGCAGGTGATAGCGGACGAGGGTTTTCTGTTGTTGCCGACGAAGTACGAAACCTCGCCACACGAACAGGTACCGCCACCGTCGAAATCAACAACGTCATCGACAAGATCGACAGAGAAACCAATGAAGCGGTAACAAGTATGGTCGAAGGTCGTTCCGAAATGGAACGCGGTGTTTCGATGGTCACTGATATGGTTAAGCCGTTGAGTGAACTCAGTGCCGGATCGAAATTGTCTCTGAGCCAGCTTGAAGAATTGGAAGAAATCGCCGCCAAGCAGGCGAACGATAGTATTAATATCAAATCAGAAATTGAACGCATTGATGACATTGCCAGAAACAACAAGCACCTCGTCAATCGCCTTGCTCAAACAACGGAAACACTGAGTGACCAATCTTCAGATCTTATTAAACAAGTATCGAAATTCACTCACAGCCAGTAGCTACACCTTCTAACCCGAACTTCTACATATCAATACCTGCCCCACATTCCGTGGGGCGGCATCTTTCTAGTCAGTTCCCTTATTTCAGATACTTCACATGTGCTTCCATCTCCTCACCGATCTCCTTGCGCATATTCATTAACTTAATCGCGGAGTCACGCAGCATCTTATCTTCCTCGGTTTGAGGCACCCACTCAGGAACTTGTGTCGGTTTACCGTCTTCATCTACGGCAACCATGATCACAATACAATGAGTCGTTAACCTTCTTTCCAGTGTTTTAGGATCACTGGCCTGCACATCAATAGCAATATGCATAGAAGAGCTACCCGTATAGATAACCTTTGCACTTACCTCAACCAGGTTGCCAACATGAATCGGCGCCACGAAACGGATACCACCAGCATAAGCCGTAATACAGTATTTCGCACTCCACCCAGCCGAGCATGCGTAGGCCGCCAAATCAATCCATTTCATCACAGCCCCACCGTGAACCTTGCCGCCGAAATTCACATCTCCCGGCTCAGCAAGAAACCTCAACGTCACATCACGTTGTCCACCTTCCATATCCACTCTCCCTACAGCAACTTCACGGCTCATGCCTGATTGATCCTAGTATCACGATACACTAAGCGTTAAAAACACTTAACATAATCTAAACATTTATCAATCTCAGCCTTGTTGGGCAAGAACTTTCGAGCATCTTGTACCAGATAAGCTATGGAGCATAAAAAAAGCGCCCTGTGAGCGGGGCGCTTGATAAAATGGAAAGAGTTATTATTCGGTATAGTTTGAAGAGTGATCCAACTGACGTTGTAACTCCTCTATACGTTTGTGCAAGCCGTCTTTCTCGGCAATCAGTTTTGTTTGCTCTGTCGTCAGGGCTTCAAGTTTAGTCGCCACCTGCTCAGAGTCATTTTTTTGCAATTCCGACTCTTGCCTTACTTGTGCAAGTTCAAGCTCTAATTGCTTATTTGCTGTCTTCAACATAGAGTTATCCGACAGTTGTTGATCGTATCTCTCTGTATATTTTTCGCATTCAGCTTTGAGTGCCGATACCTGATCGTTACTTTTCTCAAGTTCTGATTTTAACTTTCGCTGAGTACGCTGCGCTGATAGTTTGGCTTTCCGGGCCTTTTCTGATTCAGATAGTTGTGATGCTAACGTCTCCTCTTTCTCTGACAACCTATGGGTTAATGAAGCATTCTCTCTTTTAAATTGCTTTTCCATTCGGGAGAATAACTTCTCCTGATTATCAACTTGTGTAGCCAATTTAAGCTCAGCCGTTGATTTACCACCCAGCAACACACGCCAATTATCAGCAGTTGCTCTGGACACATAATCCATGACATCAAAAGGAAAGACCAAATTGTTGTCCATTGCACTTACCGTTATTGACAGTTTGTCATCCACATTTTCAAGCAACTTGCTTGTTTGAATTGAGGCAATATCAATCGATTGTCTAGCCTGAGCTACCGCAACCGTTTCTAGCATTTTTCCTGACAACATAACCAACTGTATTGGAAAGTAAAAAGCATCTATTGACATATTAGGCAATAAAGAATGGTCACGATTGCTTTTCGAGTTACAGTCCATTCATTCTCTCCCTGAACTTTGTTTTAAACATCTAAAATTTATAGACTATAAACATGTACTACGCATATAAATTTTTGATGACGTTTCAGGAGGCAACCAGCCTACTTCATTATTACCTGCCATCATCAAGGCATCTTTTTAACGCAATAGCCCCTATAGCTACCGATATACATACCCCTCCTATGACCATTGATAATGCTTCCCAGAGAAAATACTCCATAACATGCTGCCCGATAGGAAGGTAATGTATAGCAAGAACTCCTGCCAAAGAAAAACCTAGCAAAGTAATAATCAATGAATTAACCACTAAACAAAGTAATATTTCATTATTATTCAAGCCAATTACAATAAATGATTTGAATTCAGATGCATTATTTACGACTTTATTTATGGATATACTCCACGTGAATAGTATAAATAGAAATATAACTAAAACCTGCCCAAATATATAGAGAGCATTGTTATATTCATAATATGCGGTTGAATCTGGCATATTATAACGTAGAACCAACAACAGCATAGAAAAAAAGCCGACAGTGATGACCAAGAGCAAAGACGACCGCCAGTGATAAATTAGACAATTTTTCATCAATCTTAGCTGCAGGGTTAAATTCCCCATGGAAGCGCCTCAGAGACCTTGCTCCGCTGAATAGAGGCCAACGGCACATGCTCTACAATATTGCCATCATGTAAGTGTATGATGCGATCGCAGCCCGAGGTCAACTCAGCATCGCATGTTGCGATTAGTACAGCGCTTCCTGTTTCTTTCCCTATTTGATTTATTGAATCAATCAAGCTCACAGCATCACTACTCTCTAGATCAGCGACTGGCTCATCCGCAATAACCGCAGCAGGGCGATTAATAAAGGCTCTGGCAACCACAACTCTTCGTTTCAGTTCCACAGGCAGTTGATCGGGCTTAAATCCTTCATACTTTTTCAGATTTAACTTCAATATCATGTCCGATACACGCGTACGGCGAACCTCATCAGGAACATGATTGAGAATCAATGGGAATTCAATGTTTTCGAACACAGTATAGGCTGCAACCAAACTAAATCCGGGATATATTAACCCTATTTTTTCACGACGAATATCGACAGAAAATTCAGGCGTTTTCGTAATTGCCTCACCATCTATAATCACTCGCCCTTTATAACTATTATCAAGCAGGCTGCAAATATTTAGCAACGAACTTTTTCCCGAGCCTGATGGGCCCAACAAAGCGACAGTCTCACCTCGGTTAATTATGCCGTGAACCCCTTTCAGGGCCTCATGAGCCTTCTGGCCTGATAACTGATAATTCTTTTGTATTCTCTGAAACTCAATCACAATCATTCCTCATAATAGAACTGAGTACAGAACACTAGTTTAACCTGCCCCCAGAAGGGGGCTCGGTTAAGTGCCAACCAACATTATTTTTATTCATTACAGAGTGATAGTAACAAGCTGCTTCGTTATTCCTGCAACTCTTCAGCTATATTCTTTAGGCCGTCTCCGTATATGCTGATAGATTACCAATTATATAGGTCTCGTAAACATCCATGCGATAAATGGTTATTGAGTAGGATAAAAGGAAGATACCACGATAAATGGTGACCATGGCGCATATATCATATTGTCATCATTTTGCTATTTCCCAGATTTACTCTGACAGCACTGAGAACCGCCAACCGCCAACCGCAAGCAGATGAAGCCACTAAAACGATATCAATATGAACGATACGGCATTCTTTGCAAACTTACCTACCCGACAACCTGTGATCATACCCTGTATGAATTCCCTTAGGAGGGGCGAAACTACATTTGCTTAAATAAGCCCTGGGCGTTTCGGCTCACCGCCAATTTCACATCGCCTGTCGACAAATGAACGTACATTTTGCCAGTAAAATCTCGCTTCACACGTTCTATTGCGTCTACCCGTACAATCGTCGCTCTGTGGATTTGCCAAAAAAGATCTGGATCAAGTTGTTTAATGAGTTCTTTGAGCGGAGTACGAATGAGATACTCGCCATACCGTGTATAAACACTGACATACTTATCTTCAGCTTGTAGATAGTTCACATCATCAACAGGAACCAGACAAATATCATCCCCTTTACTGGCTTTAATCCACCGTAGGTAACTGTTAGCCGGAGACTGAATTTTCGCAACCAGTCGCTCTATCGCTTCAACTGAATTTGGATCGGTACGGTTTTGCTCCGTCCGTACGGAAAACAAATAAGACCTGATTCGTTCACAAGTCTTTAGCAGACGTTTTTCGGTAATTGGTTTGAGCAAGTAGTCAAAAGCATGTTCATCAAAGGCTTGAATGGCGTACTCGTCGTAGGCCGTAATGAAAATGATCAAAGGAATTAGATCGGTCCCATTTAGAGCCTTGGCTACAGAAATACCATCAAGTCCCGGCATCCGAATATCTAAAAACACAACGTCCGGTCTTTTTTGCTTTATGGTCTCTAACGCTGACTTACCATCCGCTTCACTGGCGACAATATCAAGCTGGGGAAACGCCTCAGAAAGGGAACGATTTAAGTGGTGTCGCAGTAATGGTTCATCATCAGCAATGACAGCCGTGATCGTTTTCAAGTCGGTCATTATATGTATTCCCCCGGGATTAATTCGATTTTGGTTATTACTCCTCCCGTATCTGGTGACGTAACCGACAGAAAGGATTGATCCCCATACAAAGCAATCAACCGCTGGCGAATATTATCCAAACTCACTCCGTTTCCCTTATACAAGGATTTACCATCAAGCCCCACGCCGGTATCTTTAATTTCTACTCTTACTCTTCCATTTAGAGATGTCAGGTGAACCATAACCTCTCCCCCTTCCTTACAAGGTTCAATTCCATGGTACACCGCATTTTCAACCAGCGGCTGCAACATATGGGGCGGTATATTCCATCGTTTATTTACGTTTTCATCAACAGTAAGCTGATAAGTTAACCGTTCCCCGAGGCGTATTGATTGAATCCCCAAATACGCATCGAGTAGTTCGATTTCATCTTCCAGCATTATCGACTCTTGACGGCTTTTCTTTAAGCAGACCCTCAATAGATCCGTCAGGCGCTCAAGTAACATATTGGCTTTCTTTGCATCTGTATCGATCAAAACTTGCAGATTTGCTAACGTATTGAACAAAAAGTGAGGTTCGATTTGGCTTTGAAGAACTTGTAGCTGGCTGATAACAAGCGCCTTCTCATGTTCCACCTGAAGTAATTTGGCCTGCTTCAGCTCGGTCTCGTACCTCAGTGCCTTTTCGCGATTATGGAAGAAATAATAGATTAGGGTTGAAAAAAATAGAGCTGCACTTAGCAAGCTAAAAAGTTGCCAGAGATCACTTTCGTACGGCGTCCAGGCCGACCAGAGCATGGCATGAAATGTTCCGAAAATAACAGTACCACTCACCACTATAAAAAAGTGAGCATAAGACTGCCAAGACGGCCAATAATTTCTCAGAAGCAGACTGATTAAATTACAAACTCCGCCATAACCAAGCACAATGATTAATTGGCGACTAAACTCACCGCCTCGGGCAAGGTAAGTAACAAACGCGATACCAATACACAGTAATATACTGATATAGATATCACTTATAGGGTTATTAGGCCTCATAGCACTCTATAGTACATTTCAAACATAATTAGCTATTAAACAGTATGTACATCAGGTGGCGTATTGGTTAAAAACCGTTTTGCGACCTAGTAGACAATTATGTCAAAAGTCCCCAAGAAAATTGCATCCCTCTCCCCTGCTCTATCTCTTTAATATTCAAAGCCCAAATTGGTGGTGTTGCTCAGGAAGGCTGGTTGATATAATTCTCGTAATCTCATATCGAAACCGCAGATAATTCAGCATGTCAGAACATCACGCTTATTTTAACGACCTCATCCATTCTCGGCGCTCTGTCAGAAAGTATGACCAGCACTCTGAGTTTGATCATGATGCCGTCGCTCGGTCACTTGAATTAGCCACACTCTCCCCAAACAGCTCTAACATGCAGTTATGGGAATTCCACCGTGTGATCAGTGATAATGAGCGTCATCAACTGGCCAATATCTGCATGGGGCAAAACGCAGCCAAAACAGCAAATGAACTCGTTGCTTTTGTTATCACGCCCTACAAATGGAAATCTCGTGCAGAAATAAATGCGGCACAAATCCGCCACGCATTCGACGGGCGTGAAGACGCAACGGCCAAGCGGGCTTTAAAATATTATGAAAAGCTTATTCCCTTTGTCTATCGCAATGATCAATTTGGCTTGCTCGGTTTCATGAGAAAGATCCTTAGCTACTTCCTGGGGCTCAAGAAACCTATGGTACGAGAAGTCAGCAAAAGCGACCTGCGAGTCTGCCTCCACAAAAGCAGCTCTCTGGCAGCAATGACTTTCATGATGGCAATGCGGGCCGAAGGTTATGATACCTGCCCGATGGAAGGGTTTGATTCCAAGCGAGCCAAGAAACTTCTTGGTTTACCCAAAGAGGCTGAAATTACTATGATTGTCAGTTGCGGTAGACGGACAGAAGAAGGAATCTACAGCGAACGACATCGCGTTCCTAATCAAGATATCATTATAAGTCATTAATTAACCAATTAACCTTCTTCACCATACCTTATCAAACCCAATTGCGGTAAGGTGTGGAAACCACTACTCAAGAATAGATGATATGCCTTCACAGATTGAACAACTCATCAATGCAAAGAATGCCTGGATGGCTAGACACATAACCGAGGCAGAATTCCCAACGCCGTTAAGCAAGCAAGGGCTTGCTCTCTATCAACGGCAACAACAGTCTAGCCAACAGATATCATCTATTCCCGATACCCCAGAACCGGCGCTCACAATCTACCCCGTTGACTGTCACCCTCTGACAATTCGCTATGCGCTAGTATTATCCAGTAAATGGCAAAATGAGGCCGAAAAAGAAGCTGTTGTCGAATTTTTGACCCAGATGATGTTTGATGATGAATCACCTGCGCAACTGTTTGTCGGTTTCTATAAAGGCAAACCTGCGGCCTGCGGGATGCTTTACCACACTAATAATGGCTTATCGCTGGTATCAGATATATACGCACTGCCACTTGCCAATCAGCAAGCTTTAATTGAAGAAATGGAAAGCCGCATACTCGAGAAAGCCGGCTCTGATAATAACCGCACGCTAGTCATTAGCAGAAGCTCGCTATAGGTTACACGACACCTAAGATCAATATCTCCTTCATTCTTCAGGAGAATACCAGAAAGCGATATATTTCTTTTTGGTATTTTCCAGAGATTAACTGCTCTCTTCGTTGCTTTTTTAGCATGTTGTCCATCACATTCCTTCAATGAACTTTGACGCTCCATATTTCGCTTACCATAATGGATCATAGATGGTGCGAAATAGGTAAGAATATGAAAGGAATCATCTTTACTGAGTTTTTAGACATTATCGAAGAGAGTTTTGGGCTCGAGGTTTGTCAACAGATGCTTGATGAAGCCGCCGATACTGGAAGTTATACTGCCGTCGGTAGCTATGACCACCGGGCGCTTGTAAAACTCATTACTACATTAAGTAAGCTTACGGGCGTTAAAGCAGAGTCCCTCCAGGAAGTGTACGGCGAGGCCGTTTTCGTTCGCTTGCTGGAAACTCTGCCAGCGATGGCAGATCGCCAACAAGATACATTTAGTTTCATCAGAAAAGTCGAAGATCATATCCATACAGAAGTCAAAAAACTCTACCCGGATGCTACTCCGCCACAATTTGAATTTATATCAGAAACTGAAAGCCACATGGTCATGGACTATAAATCCGCACGATGCATGTCACATGTCTGTCTGGGACTTATCAAAGGCTGTGCAAAGCATTTTGACCAGACCGTCTACATCATGATGGAGCCACTGAATAAAAAAGAAAGTCACGTCCGGTTCAACCTTGAGTTAATTGTGGAGTGAACATGGATCACAGCCAGCATATTGCGTTACTGCATAAAAAGCTTCAACGCGAAAAGCTCGCTCGCAAGGAGGCAGAAAAACTACTGGAGGTTAAAAGTCATGAGCTTTACTCTGCCAAAAAGCTCATTGAACAGTCTGTTGAAAAACTAAAGGCGAAAGCTGAAGTTGATTCAGAGCTGCTAGCCTATCAGGCGAAAATGGAAACCATGCTTTTGGAGTATGGTCGCCTGTTCCTCATTCAGTCTCCCAGCAAAACCATTATTCAGGAACTGGCAGATAGTTTAGTCGATAGCCTCTCGGTAACTGCCTGCCATATTGAAGTTAATTGTGAACCCGATATAGGAATAAACGACAGCTTTATCTCAGGTCGACGTCAGGTGTGGCAGCCTCCCGCTTTATTAAAAAACACTAACACGTATTGGGATAGCACGGAGGGCATTCTATGGATATCAATGAGTACCCCCCCGGCAATTGATGGCTTTTTTGCCGTTCGAATTCGAGCAACAGGTATATGGCTGCAGACAATTAAAAAGCACATGGCTATATTTAGTGAAATGCTCCGCTCATCGATTGGTCGGCAGCTAAACTACGAAGAAGCTATTTCGGCTAGACAACGAGCTGAAGCCTCTGAACAAGCCACACGCGACTTTCTGGCGATGATTAATCATGAACTCAGAACGCCGCTGAATGGCGTCTTGGGCTCAGCAGAGCTGTTAGAAGATACCGAGCTCACTAAACACCAGCATAAGCTATTAAACACCTTGAACCATTCTGGTGAACTCTTGCGGGCTATCATTAACGACTTACTGGACTACAGCAAGATCAATGCTGGAATGCTGGAGCTATTAGAAAAACCCTTTAACTGCCATAACATGACAAAAAAGCTGGATGATATTTTCCAACTTCGCGCATCAGAAAAACAACTCCAACTATCGGTAACATGTAGCAGTTTAGTGCCAAGCCTACTCATTGGTGATGAGGACCGAATCAAACAGATCTGCGTTAACCTAATTGGTAATGCCATCAAGTTTACATCTCAGGGGCATGTCACAGCTCTCGTTGACTGGCAGGAAGGGCATTTAGTCTTTACTGTCACCGATACCGGCTGCGGTATTTCCCCAGAACAACAACATAAACTGTTTAAGCCCTTTAGTCAGGTCGATATTTCCAGCAAACGTACCCATGAAGGGACAGGGCTAGGACTTGCTATTTGCAAAAAACTTACCGTTCAAATGCAAGGCAAGATAACTGTCGATAGCCAAGCCGGAAAAGGTGCAACCTTTACCGTCGCCCTCCCCTTATCTATCCATCATTCAATAGAAGAACAGGCTCCCTCTGACTCACATGAGAACAGGCCACTCGATGAGCTTAAAGTACTGGTCGTTGAGGATCTCAAAACCAACCAGATGTTAATCAAGCTAATGTTAAGCAAACTCGGCCTTGTCCCGACTGTTGTTGATAATGGCCAACAAGCGCTCGACATTTTAAGCGACCATTCTTTTGATGTGATTTTGATGGATTGCAGAATGCCGATTATGGATGGGTACTGCGCAACCAAGAAGCTGCGCGAACATGGTTACCGGAAACCAATACTTGCTTTAACTGCCGGGACGACAACAGCCGAACGCCAAGAGTGCATTGATGCCGGCATGGACGATATCCTCTGCAAGCCTTACCAGTCCAAAGAACTAAAAGAAATGCTTGAAAGGTGGGGAGCGCACTAACTCCCCCCCCCTTTCGTCTATACATCAACGTGACACGGTCACCAAAGCGTTGGCTAAATAATCTAGCTGCTGTTCCTGCATACCGGCAACATTGATCCGCCCGTCACCAACAGCATATATTGCAAACTCATCGCGTAAGCGACCAACTTGCTCAGGGCTCAAGCCTGTTACTGAGAACATTCCCTTATGCTGTTCTATAAAGTCGAATTCATCTGAACCTTGTGCTCGTACCGCATTTGTCAGACCTGCGCGCAGGCTCAACAATCTACCCAGCATTTCATTCAGCTCTTGCTTCCAAGCTTGAGTTAGGGCTGGATCGCTCAGAATTGTCGCAACAAGTGCAGCACCATGATCCGGTGGCATGGTATATGTAGAACGTGCAAGATTCAAAATCCGTCCTTTGGCATTTTGGGCTACCTTCAGGCTATCGCTAATCACGATCGCGGCACCAGTGCGCTCCCGATATAAGCCAAAATTCTTAGAACAAGATGTAGCGATAATCATTTCTTCAATATTGTCTGCCATGTATTTTAAGCCAGCCGCATCTTGCTCCAAGCCATCACCAAATCCCAAGTAGGCAATATCGACAAAAGGCATAAAGCCATTCTTGTTGGCGAGTTCTGTAATCGCCTGCCAGTCAGAGAAGGTAATATCAGCGCCTGTCGGATTATGGCAGCATCCATGAAGCAATACCACGTCCTTAGGGCCGGCCTTTGCTAGCTCGGCCAGCATCGCCTGGCTGTCAACTAACTTCGTTGTTGGGTTAAAGTACGGGTAATAACGCACTTTAAGTCCTGCCGCCTCCATAACTGGCTTATGGTTGACGTAGCTAGGGTTGGAAATCCATACCGTTGTATCAGGTTGGGCAATACACATTAGGTCTGCCAACATTCTCAATGCTCCGCTGGCACCTGGTGTTTGGATAGCCGCTGCACGGGTATATGCTGATGTGTCTGCCAGCAACAGATCTATCATCGACTGGTTAAATACTTCATTCCCGGCAAGACCCACATAGCCCTTAGTCGTTTGCGTCTCCAATACATGCTGCTGAGCCTGCTGAACCGCCTGCATAATTGGCGTTTCACCTTGGCTATTCCGGTACACCCCAATACCTAAATCCATCTTGTTTTCACGCTCGTCTTCTCGATAAGCAATTGAAAGCGATAGAATAGGGTCAAGTTGTGCTTCAGTAAGCTGCTTAAACATCGGATAAATTCCATTTAGTGGCTGTTCATAGAATCAACCTATCACTTAGCTTACGAAAGGTCACTATGAAATCATTAAAAATATCAATGTTGTTCTATCCATTTTTTGGCAAAACTGTGACCCTTAGCGGGCTCTGTTTTTGATCTTAAATAACATTCAACTAACTTAGCTTGCAGTCAACGGAGCAGGACCTAAATTTATAAGTGTAACTTGCGTTTTTTATCGTAGGAACAATATGAAATTGGGTGGAGGTTGTTATGAAGAATAGTGTTGATGTGCGTACCCTGCTTAGTGTGTACGAAAAGATCAAAACTCAGGGGACAGCGACAGATACTGGCATCCAGCTTGATGGAGTCACCTGTACTGAGAACCCGGATGGGTATTATGTCAATCTATCTGATAGCAATGTCAGCCTTGATATTAACTTCCATAATACTTATCACTTCCATACCGCAAATGAAGATCCTGATACAGTCATTAACCAAACAACCACTGAGTTTCATAATAACAACGAGGCCCAAATCCAGGCATTCATTCATAAACTAGTGGAGTTAGACAAAAGGTATTAACCTTACACAAACCTCCCAATAATAAACAGCAGGCATGATTTTGAGAGTTCGTATAAACAACCCTCAGCATCAGCCTGTTCAACGCTCTGAATTCAAACCAAATATTTTCTTTATTTGACACTTTCCTGACAAAGCCAGCTAGCAAAATCAATAGGCTAGATTCGTTTCCAACAACAACAAATAAGCAATTACACGCCGTTCAGTTTGCATTCATACAGACTGAGATATGGTCGAAATATAAGATTACGGCCCGCTTAAACGGCATGTATTAATAACGTTTCTGTCTTACCAGGAAGAGAACCAAGATGCACACTCCACAACTCAGTACTAAAGAGATTGATAATGCGATTGCTGCCCTAGGTGAATGTTATAGGCGTCTAAACGCAGCCGAGATGACAGCCAAGGAATTGTCGCAAGACGGCTTCACTCTAATGTTCAAGTCAGCTTATGAGGATCTCTCGAAGCGCCATTAGGGAATAGGCATAGACAAAAAAGCTCAGGTCTTAGCCTGAGCTTTTAAATATGTATTGGAATTAGCAATCCCAATCGCGGTTTTGTAGTACCACGCGGTATCCATCCACATCTTCGAATGTTTTACCGACATTCTCCCAATAAGGGTTCGTCGAATCTACCACACTAAACCCAGCATCAATCATATTACGGCAGGCTCGTTCCCACACGCGGCTGCAGTCAATATAGAAAACTAGCAGGTGCTCTTGTGAGGGCGCTTTCCCGACGGTAGCGCCTTGTTGATGAATAAACTCCAAATGATAGGCATGTTGTTGGTGGCCTAGCACTACACCATCAAAGCCATCATGATCTTTAAACTGTTTAAGCATCTCAAAGCCGAGCGCCTTGCTATACATGACAGCAATTTGCTCTAAATTATCGGTAGGTCTGACAACACGGAGTGTCGCGTCTCTTGGTATCATGGCCGTATCATCCTTTGATTCTAATTTGTTTCTATCGCGTTATAGCCCGGTATTATTTTTTCTATATAAAATGAATCACCACGCTAACTAGCAATATCGTTATTTTTCACCCCTCAATACTCAAGAGGTTGAATATCCCTATACTGTTACAGCTATTGTCCATACCGTCAAGCCATTAGATATATTAATCAAACGCTAGAGCTCAGCTTTGCTGAACACCGCACATTTTTTGCCCTGGATCACACTAAGATGAAAAAAGAAAAAAGTGGCACTAGGCCACTTTTCAAACAACATTTATTGTTTCAACTCTCCCGTGGAAAGCAGTGACAAACTGTCTGGCGTAAACTTCTGGTAGCAGATCTGTGAACGTTCTGGTGGATAAATAAACTTGGTTACTTTAACCACGTATTTGGCAATAATGCTTCCGGTTAAATCTTTCTCATCATACCAAAAGGTATCAATATCTGTTTCCTTGCCGATATCCCACTTCATGTCTGTGCGTACGAAGCTATGACTACTGGGTATCTCTAGTAACTCTTTGTACATAGTGATGCTCCAACTTTCAATAATCCTGACAATATATTTCCACAACATTAAAAGGGATATAGTTAGTCCAGTCACAGTTCAAAAAACAACCAACATACCAATTCACTTTCATCGCTTTTCATAAAGCATGGTTAAACAAGTTCATTTACGGCACAACATCAACAAGCGATGGGGTTATCGATTTACAATAGATAAGCTCACGCTTCTTCGACTCTCCACGTAGCTCACAACGGCGCTTATCCCATAAAAAACCCTCTGGTATGTGTTTTTTATCGATAACTATAAATACATCTGACTTAGCATTTTTCATCAACTCTGTAATAGGTCCACTCACCGCTTTAGCCTGACCATTGGAATAGAACTGAGCAGAAAATGGCCTGTGATTTACATACAGCAACTCGCTCTGGCTCGTTTCGGCTTGTGAGGCCCATTGAGCCATCAGGTGTTTTTCAGCTTCTTTTCCTGTTAGGTTGAATTTGAGCAATAGAGCGACGATGACAATTAAAACAGGAGTAATCAGCCCCAGCTTAAACACGCGTTCAGATAAAGGCTGTTGATAGTGGTAGGCCGTGATAAGCAAAGCCATCGCTGGTAAACCGGGAAGTACGTAGCTCGGCAGAATATTGCCAGCAAACGTAAACAAAAGTAATGGCGATAACATCCAGCACCAGAGAAACCCTAGATAGCCTGACTCAGATTGAACCCCCTCTTGTCCGTTTCTGAAAAATCGCGAAACCTGATAGAACAATACCGGAGACCAAGGCAAAGCCGCCAATATCCAATACACCCAAATGGTGCCTCTTAGTTCTTTATGGGCCGAACCATAAAGGTCCCCCTCCCAGCCGCTAACAACAAATCGCTTTATATGCTCGCCGATGATGAAGTAATTCAGAAACCCCGGGGTTTTCCATTCTGCCAGCAAGTACCAAGGCAATGATATGAGTAAAAATAAAACCACTCCTCCCTTCCATGGCAGACAAGTGGGTATTTGCTGCCAGCGTTTATCCTGAGCTAGCCATAACACCAGACTAATTCCGACCAGTACTAACGTCAGCGGCCCTTTTGCCAGCATGCCAATGGCAAGACCGACAAAAAAGAGGTAGCCCCACCCTCTGGATTTTTTCTGCCACGCAAACCAAAAGCTCACCATGCTTAAAGTAATTGCCAAAGTAAGCGCCATATCCGTCATGACTGCGCCCGCAATAACACTAAATGCAGTTGTGGTTGCCAAAATAGCAACAGCCAGCCAGGCCGTATTGCGATTACCTTTTTCTCTGGCAGCAAGTAGCCATACCAGGCATAACACCATACAGCCAACGATGAGGTGTGGGACTCGAGCAGCGAATTCGGATACTCCCAAGAACTCAAATCCCGTCGCACTTAGCCATGTAAACAGAGGTGGTTTACCCCAAAATGGAACATCATAGTCAAACATCGGCGTGATCCAGTTACCGGTCTCGAACATAATTCGAGCCATCTCGCCATAACGCGCCTCTGTTGTATCCATTAATGGATAAATACCAAGAGTTAACAACCGAACAGCCATTGCGAACACAGCTAATGCAATTGCAAATTGAGTGAGTGAAAGTTTCTTTAGTGACTGAATCATGCTTCTACTTCTTTATTCATTTTTACTGCTTCTCGTACGTTGTTATCCATAACAACAAATAAAGGTCGCTGCTTTGCTTCAATAAATAGTCGCCCGACATACTCTCCCATCAAGCCGATGGAAAGCAGTTGGATTCCACCGAGAAGCAAGACAACCATGATTGTTGACGGATAGCCTGCCACCGCGTCTCCCCAAATCATGGTTTTGGTAAAAACAACAGCTGCCATTGCAATTGCTGCCACCGAGGTAATCAAGCCAGCACCGGTTGCTAATCGCAACGGACGAGTACTGAACGAGGTGATCCCTTCGAATGCCAGGTGGACAAGCTTGGTGTAATTCCACTTGGTTTCACCCGCGAGCCTGGGGTCTCTGTCGAACATCATGGTTGTACGTTGAAAACCAGGCCAGGCGAATAAGCCTTTCATAAAGCGGGTTCTCTCCGGCAGCTTATTGATCTCGTCAACAACACGCCGGTCAATCAATCTAAAATCCCCTACATTTTCAGGTATAGGCATTTCTGTTAGTTGATTGATGAGTTTGTAAAACATTGATGCAGTGAAACGCTTGAACCAACTCTCGCCATAACGCTGCTTTCGTTTCATATCGACGACGTCAAATCCTTTTTGCCATTGCTCGACCATTGCGGGAATTAATTCAGGAGGATCTTGTAGATCAGCATCGATCAAAATAACCGCCTTCCCTGATGCTGATTGCAAGCCTGCCGTCATGGCCGCTTCTTTGCCGAAATTACGGCTGAGCCTAACCGTTCTCACCCAATGGTTAGAGCTAGTCATCTGACAGGTCATCTCCCAGCTTCTATCCGAGCTACCATCATCGACGTAAATGATTTCGCATTTTTTTCCTAAGTGGTCCAATGCATGACAGAGGCGCTCATGGCAATCTTCAATAACGGCTTCTTCGTTATACATAGGTACGATCACCGAAACAAAGAGCTCCCCATCTCGGTTATGGCGCTGCTCTCGGTGCTGAGAAAGCAAAGTAATAGATGACATAATTAACCTCAGTTCGTGACCTGTCTGTTAATATGTATTTTATTGTTTACTATGTCGTAAAAAGGTCATCGACATTTTTTTCACGTTTATCTATGCCATCATATGCTGCTGTTTCTTACCTACGGACAACCTTCATGAAGTTACTATTAGTTGAAGATCATCAAGACATTGCCGGGATCATTTTTGACTTTTTTGAAATCAAGGGATACACACTGGATTACGCCAGTAATGGCCGGCAGGGATATGATTTGGGATGCGAGAATCACTACGATCTAATTATTCTTGATGTCATGCTTCCTCGCATGGATGGCTATACGGTATGCAAAAAGTTGAGAGAACATGGGGTCGATACCCCAATTCTAATGCTTACAGCTCGAGATACGCGGGAAGATACCCTGGAAGGTTTTTCTCAGGGAGCTGATGACTACTTGGTCAAACCGTTTGATCTTGAAATCCTTGAAGCCCGTATCAAGGCCTTGACTCGCCGTAGAACAGGTGAAACAGCAACCACGACACTGACTTTCGGCCAGCTTGAATTAGATCTTGGCAGTCATACTGTTCACCGGAGCAACTGCAGCTTTTCTCTAAACCCAACGCTGTTCACCATTTTAAAGCTGCTCATGGTGCGGGCTCCAAAATTGGTTACCAAGGAGGAAATCATTTCAACCCTATGGGGAGATGACGAGCCTGAAGGAAATGTATTAAGAAGTCATATCTACCAACTCAGAAATCAGATAGACAAGCCTTTTAAACATAGCTATATCAAAACAGTACCCAAAGTTGGCTACCAGCTGATTCCAGAGGAAAACCAGTGATTGCAAACAAACAGGTTAAAAGTGCAAAGCAGCTGACCTTCACCTACTTTTCGATTGTTGCCTTTGCCATCATCAGCATCCACTTCGTCTTACTTGAGACAACTCTTGAAGACTTCGAGCTAATTAATGCCAATAACAGGTTGCAGCATGCAAAAGAAGTGGCCAAGGAAGTACTCAGCGAGAACGATGCCCAAACAATCTCGATTCCTCCCTTCAGCCATGCCTATATTGGGAGAGAGCTCCTGCCATCTCACCTCATCATTCCAGACTCCCTGCCCGACGACGAAGCCGTTGAACTCAAAAGAGTCAGCTCGGATGATACCGAGTACTTTATCATGCGCAGTAACTTGATGATTAGAGGTAAACAGCTGAGTGTTTATTTCCTGTATTACGATGACATCTACGAATTGAGCGAAGAGCAAATATTCTGGAACCAGGCCAAACAGCTATCCATCACCTTTGTCTTAATCTTAATTAGCCTATTTGTCATTTTAAGTATTTCCCGAAGGCTGACCGCCCCTTTGTCAGAGCTAACCAATGACCTAGAGGCCCGTTCTGCCACAGATTTATCTCCTATTCAGCCACCCAAAGGTGTGGTTTCAAAGGAACTTTTGCAGCTTGTCACCAGCTTCAACCTCTACTCCGAACGGATCCACCAGCTTCTTGAGCGAGAGCGGTCTTTCAATCGCTATGCCAGTCATGAGCTACGTACTCCTTTAATGGTCATGAAGGGTTCAATCTCTCTGCTTGGGCAATCTACCGATCCTGCTTTTATTGAAAAGCAGCGTGTACGCCTACTCCATGCTAGTAATGAGATGAACGACTTCGTCACTACCTTGCTCTCTCTAACCCGTGAAGAAAGCCTGACTAACCTTAGTCCGCGAGCCTTAGGCCATGATGAACTCAGCAGCATTGCCACCGAACATGAGCACTTGTTGGCAAACAAACCCGTTAAATGGCGTGTGACCATGAATGGTGAGACGACTGTCAAAGCGCCTGAAACCACAATGAAAATACTCATTGGCAACCTCATTAAAAATGCTTTTGCCTGCACAGAAGAAGGGACCGTTACGCTAGAGACCTCCCCTTATAGCATCAAGGTGATTGACAGCGGGATCGGGTTAGGGAGCAAACCTCGTGGCGTCGAAGGCTTTGGCCTTGGTTTGCTTATTGCCGGCGACATTTGCCGTAAATACGGCTGGCAACTGAACCATTACAATAACGACTCGCAAGGCTGTATTGCAGAAATCATCCTAACGCCGGGCGATACACCCAGCGATTCGCAAGGCTAAAATTGGCAACCATACCTAAAAAAATACCGGGGATCATCGCAACCAGTGGCCAGAAATAAAGCCCGTTATCACCCACCAGTTGCGTGATCCATGCATCATCTACCCACCTGATCAGCACCCAGTAGCATCCCCAGTTTGGAATAAAACCTACACATGCCGTTAAGAGAGACTTAAACCATTGTCGAAGTGGTGCACTTTTATCGGCACCTTTAAAAGTAAACTGACGATTGCACCACCAGGTAAACGATGCCGCGGCCCAAAATGCTGCCGCCCTTGCCGGTATTACCGGCAGCACTGCAGACAGTAATGTCATTGTCGATACATCCACAACAAAGCCAAGCCCACCTGACACCGCAAATTTTAGTATTTTTGTATCCATTGAATCTCATACACATCTATAACCTTGTCTGACATACAAAGGCTAGACTTATTCAAGTCAAAAAAAGGTAAAACTGACTCATTGATTCATTCCCATATAACAACGCCACCAAAGAGCAAAAAAACACTTATTTTTCACGGCGACACGGTATAATGGCGGCAAGTTCTGCTATTCAATCATTCAGATTACGGAAAACCATGAGCAAAGTTTTTACCTTTCTAAAAGGCATGGCGATGGGTGCTGCTGACGTGGTGCCTGGCGTTTCAGGCGGTACAATCGCTTTTATTACAGGGATCTACGATACATTACTTGAAAGTATTCGACGTGTTAACCCAAGCCTAATTGGCATTTGGCGAGACAAAGGCTTCAAGGCCGCTTTCGAGCATATTAACGGGACATTTTTGATCTTGTTATTATCAGGCATTCTAACCAGTATCTTTACTCTGGCACGCATTATTACATGGATGCTGCATACACATCCGATCCCTCTATGGTCATTTTTCTTTGGCCTCATCATCGTATCGGTGAATCATATGTTCAAACAAATCAAGCACTGGAAACCTAACCGGTTTCTTTCGGTTGTTGCCGGTGCGATGTTTGCCTACGGTATTACGGTCCTGCACCCGCTTAGCTTAGAGCCAACATTACTGAACACCCTTATTGCTGGATCCATCGCTATTTGCGCCATGATCCTACCCGGCATTTCAGGCAGCTTTATTCTGTTGCTACTAGGGATGTACACCCCTATCCTTGCAGCAGCCAAATCACTCGACATCGTAACACTTGGGACGTTTGCCTCCGGTTGTCTGCTGGGTCTATTAAGCTTCTCCCACGTTTTGTCCTGGGTACTTCGCCGCCATCGTGATATCGCCCTAACATTCTTGACGGGCTTAATGATAGGTACGCTCAGTAAGATTTGGCCTTGGAAAGAAACCTTAACCTGGAGAACAAACTCTAGTGGCCAGCAGGTTCCACTGCTTGAACAGAATCTTTCACCACTTAACTTTGAGCAAGTAACCGGGCAGCCTGCGCTGTTAGGCTATGCCATCGCTGCAATGCTAGTGGGAATTGGTATTGTCTGGGCGCTTGAAAAAGTCGCTGAAAAATAACTGCTTACTTCACCTTGCCCTGCTTATCCGGGGCAAGGTTTACACAATTCCCACGAGCGAACAGCTTAACTTCAACGCCCCTCACAAAATTATCTCGCTACCAATTTCCTCCACTATTATCGTGATATCATTCACAAAGTCATAACAAGCACGGACCAAATGTAAATAATGAAAAAGAGCACATGGAAGCCAATAGCCAACCTCGTATTTATCGTAGCCGTCGGTTGGGGCGGATACCAGGTGTCTGAAATCGGTAAAAACAAGACTGACAAGCAACAACAGCAAATTGACTATTGTCAGCTCAGCACTCAAGTTTGTAAACAAAACAGCGCATCTGTTACACTTGCTACTGATGTAATCAACCCAATGCAAAACACTGAAATCAATGTCCAATGGCCTGACTTACCGGCTGAAACCGATCATTTAGTACTCACATTAGAAGGTCATGAAATGATGATGGGCGTCTATCAGTTACAATTATCACGCACCGCCAGCGGTGGGTTTTCTGGCGACCTGACACTCCCGTTTTGCACATCGGATGAAATGACTTGGCGAGGGAATATTAAGCCCTTGTCTGACCAAGAAAAAATTACACCTATTAACGTTTCAATAAGGATGGTCAAGTGAAGTTTCAGTGGATTGTACTCGCACTCGCACTTTCAGCAGGTTTAATTACTCAATATATTGTTGGGTCCAAAGACCCTGCCTTAGCTGAAGCCAGTTACCCTATGAATATTCTTGAGAGCGGTCAAGAAGCTGTTGACCTCTATGACGAGGAAGACTCGCGTCTACGAGTTATCTACTTTGGCTATACCCACTGCCCTGATGTCTGTCCGACCTCATTAGCCGTTCTTTCTGCTGCGCTGAAAGAGCTCGATAATAAACAACTAGAAAACCTCTGGCCTATTTTTATCACCCTGGATCCAGATCGTGATACTCCTGAAAAAAGTGCCCAGTACGCACAATATTTCCACAAAAATATTATTGGAATGACAGGGACAGAACATCAAACTAAAGCACTCGCAGAAAAATATGGTGTGCTTTATATGCGAACTGAGTTAAAAGACTCTGCCCTTGAATACGCTGTTGACCACAGCTCATATTTTTATTTCCTCGAGCCTGACGGAACCTTGGTTGAAAAAGTTCAACATACACTGAATCCACAGATTATTGTCGAGACGATAGAACGACTTTTATCCAAGTCATCATAAAATCAAATAACTAAGCTTTTATACCCGCTCCGGCGGGTTTTCTCGTTTTTGAGAGACCTTTTTTAGCGATAAATAGGTGACAAAGAAGAAATTTGAGCAGCATATGCCATACTAATTCTGCCGACTGATAACATTTAACACTCGGTCTGTAGTGGCAAACAAAGGAGAAGAAAGAAAAATGAACCGTTCATTATCTATCCTTACCGGTATTATTCTGAGTGCGACACTGATTGGTTGTTCAAGCTCAGATGAAGTTGATCAAATGCAGCAACTTACCAACAAAGTAGATATGCTCTCTGATCAGGTAGGTGCTCTGCAAAGTCAGCAAGATCAAATGGCAGGTGCAGTTAATGATGCACGTGCTGCTTCTGACGCAGCGTATCAAGAAGCAATGCGAGCGAACCAGCGAATCGATAATATCGCGAGTTCGTACAGCAAATAAATCAAAAAGTGGCGCTTCTAGCGCCACTCCTTTTATTTAGGTTGCTCAAACTACACCCACCGACTCAAGAAAACTATATCCTCTTCCTCGAACCGTTTTAATATGCTGCTTAGACAAGCCAGACTGCACCATCTTACGACGAATGTTACTTATATGCATATCAAGATTACGATCGAAAGGGCTTAACTCCTTTTTGAGCACTTCCTTTTGTAACTCGGCTTTTGATACCACAACACCGTGCTGGTTTATCAAATACTCGATAAGTTCAGACTCAGTCCCCGTTAAAGGCAACCGAGAAATCTGCTGGCTAAGATCCGTTTGGCAATGATTAATACTCTGCCTCTGACGTTCCAGGCCAACACGCCTCAATATTACAGTAATACGCGCTAATAATTCAGGCACCCGAAAAGGTTTGGCTAGATATTGATCAGCACCGGCCTGCAACCCCTCTAACATTGAAGGTTCATCGCCTAATGCCGTCAGCATCATTATTGGTGTAGCAAATCGCTGGCAAATTCGGCGAGCAACCTGCAAGCCATCAATGTTAGGCAACATCACATCAAGCAAAACAAGATCAACGGCATTATTCTGCATGTGTGCGAGTGCATTTTCACCACAATGCTCGCAATGAACATCATAGCCTTCTTCAGTCAGTACTTCTTTTAGCAATTCACACAGTTGAATATCATCATCAACAACTAGGATCTGGGACACAAACTAACACCCAAAGAAAAACAATTCGCATTATTATCCTTATTGTCATTTAGTTCAATGATGATAACAAAAATACTTATTCCACCCTTTTAAGTGAGCAAAAACCCCGCACCCGGTTCCACTTGTCTATGCCAATTTTTCCGGCCCGATAGCTTAACAAACCCAGCTAAATTTAGCGTTCAACACTCATTTCTCAGTGCCTTATTTGAAAAAATTATTGACGTTTTTTTGATATTGAACTAAATCAATCTATCTGAGATTACATGACTTTTTCATTACGTACAGTATTGACTTTGTTGAATCCGGCATGGGGATTAGGCTCAAAGCATTTCCCACAGAGTTATTCACAGCTTCTGTGGATAAACAATTTATCCCCAGCCCAATTTCAAAGTCGTACAACGAAAAAAACGTTGCTAAATACCTACTTTTAGCGGGTTCTCAGTTGATTGATACTCTGCCCTATAAAAATAGATACAACGTACCATCTCACAATTAGCGGTAATATCATTGCAGACTGCCTTAAAAACCATCATTCTCATAAGGACTTTGCTAATACTGAATTAAAACAGCCTACTGGACGGCTATCACTGGTGTAGCCCTTGGCGACTAAAGTATAAGGATTCGTTGAGATGCAAACCTCAGATATACTCATTCATAATATTTCGCTACAAGGCAAGGATGGCCTGCATCAAATTCTGATCGAAAATGGTCAGTTCAAAACAATTGCTCCGATGGATACAGTGCTACACCATACATGTAAAGTACTTGATGGCGAAGGTGGCATGGCTATGGCCCCGTTTTGCGAGCCACATGTCCATTTAGACACCACGCAAACAGCAGGTGAACCAAGCTGGAATATTTCCGGAACGTTGTTCGAAGGTATCGAGCGCTGGGCGGAAAGAAAGTCCATGCTATCTCTTGAGGATGTAAAACAACGTGCCACGCAAACGCTAAAATGGCAAATTGCCAATGGTGTCCAGCATGTACGCACCCATGTCGACGTTTCTGATCCAACACTGATAGCGCTAAAAGCGATGCTTGAAGTCAAAGAGGAGATGAAACAGTGGGTTGATATCCAAATTGTTGCTTTCCCTCAAGAAGGAATTCTCTCCTACCCTAACGGCAAAGAGTTACTCGAAGAAGCAGTGAAACTCGGTGCTGATGTGATTGGCGCAATTCCCCATTTTGAATTCACGCGTGAGTATGGTGTCGAATCATTACACTATGTATTTGAACTCGCCCGCCAATACGATCGACTTATTGATGTGCACTGCGATGAAATTGATGATGAGCAATCACGTTTTGTTGAAACACTGGCCGCCCTGGCTCATAAATTCGAAATGGGGGACAAGGTAACAGCCAGCCATACAACTGCCATGCACTCATACAATGGCGCTTACGCGTCACGCTTGTTTCGTCTGCTGAAAATGTCGGGTATCAGCTTCGTTGCCAACCCTCTGGTGAATATTCACCTACAGGGCCGCTTTGATGATTACCCCAAACGACGTGGTATTACCCGGGTCAAAGAAATGCTGACGGCTGATATCAATGTCTGCTTTGGTCACGACGATGTCTTTGACCCATGGTATCCGCTTGGTACAGCAAACATGATGCAAGTACTCCATATGGGGCTACATGTATGCCAGGTAATGGGTTACGACCAAATCAACAATTCACTGGCTTTAATTGGCACTAACTCAGCGCGTGCACTTAACATCCAACACCACTATGGTATTGAAGAAGGCAAACCAGGTAACCTGCTGATCTTACCCGCTGAGAATGGTTTTGATGCTGTTCGTCGCCAAGTACCGGTACGGTATTCAGTCCGTCAAGGCAAGATCATTGCACAAACTCAACCTGCAACGACACAAATTTGCCTAGGAGAAAACAGCGAAGAAGTGACTTTCTGCCGATAGCTACTATTGCGAATAAAGCCACCGTTCCATTCTGGTGGCTTTATTCGAATTACTTACCCTTCTCTAACCCCTGCCCCGCAACGAGCCCAGCAAGCAATAATCATCAATAATATCGCCCCGCAGGTGCTTGCTCCGCCACTTGCTGACTTCAAATTGCAGTTAGTGTGTGAAATGCCAGAAGAGTTAAGATTACAGTCACTATTTACAAGCTCATCTTCTTTTCCGTCACCGGAGCCTGTACCACTACCGGACTCTGCATCACCACCCGAACCACCTGTATCTCCCTCTGGCGAAGTCGAAGAGGATTCTTCGGCTGTAATAAAGTCGGGCTTGGTAACTGGCTTTTCGGGGATGGTACCGACAATCGATAGAATCCATGGGTAATAGGTACCAATCCGTGTATAAAAACTCGGACGCACAAGCGAACCACAAACCAATTTGCCTATAGGGCCACCGCTGACAATACCAAACTGTACCCATTCTCCCAGCTCATTCTGTGCTCTTAGAGGCCCGCCACTGTCTCCCTTGCATGAATCCGAGCCAAATTCCAGCGAAGTACCATCGCTATCAAAAATGACCGATGGCGGTAGTGTACAGATCTTTGTTCGGTTCATTGGGCTATCAATGATGTAATGAGCGTCGTTTCCAAGCTCTAGACGAGTAAAACATTCATCCATTGGGACAAACGATAGCTTAGCTTCCAACAATCTTTTTGATACCCCACCTCCATTTGTCTGAGTTGATCCCCAACCGGATACTTTTGTATTCTCAGGTCGTTCTTTATCAGACCACTGCAACCCTAACTGAACATCGAGTTCATCAGCATCTTTATCCGTTGCCAGAGCAACATGATTAATGTTCACAGAGAAAGGCTTATCAACTCGCAATAAAGCTAGGTCATTCTCTAATGCTGTACTAATCACCTCGGTAAGTATAGAACCATCCGGCTGGAGGGTTTCTTTGAGAATTATCTGGGGGGAATATTTGGGATAAACGACAACATGAGAAACCGCGTATAGCGTTGCAACGTCTTCAACAACACTGCTTGTTGTCCCTACCATCACACTCAACTGACTGGGAGGAATCACCAAAAACTTACCATCGTCCCCCTGTCTGACAACACAATGTGCGGCAGTAAGCACCCAGCGTTGGTTAACGACGGTTCCGCCGCAAGTATGGCTTAGCTGATTTGAACTTAGACGAATCGAGGCCATCCAGCTATAGTCTTGACTAGGCTTAACGGGCGAGCCTCCGACTACATAACCAGTAACATCTGAAGCGATTGCCTGGCCAATATATAACAGGCATAAGCCTACTGAGGCGAGTAAGTGCCTAACTGTCATTACGTTCAATCCCTGGCAAATAAAAGCAGTAATTTACCAATGGATATAAAAGTGAATATGAGGAAAAAGATGTTATGCGAGGATATTCGAATTAATTTACCCCGTAACATAAGCAAGCAACATTTATCAGTTAATCTGATCCAATTTTATTTATTGTTTACTCGTCTAACTCGAATATAACTAACTGGGCTTGACGTACAAACCCAGTTTTAAAACGCTGCTTACAAATTACAGCGCTTGCAGTGAAGCACAGCTTACTTCGTTATAAGCAATATCCACGTACAGCCCACCAACTTCAGCGGCTAATTTAGGATAAAATCCATTGCTTGACGCTGTTTTGACTTTATCAAGATCAATCGTATAAACCGCCAAACCGAGCATATTAATCTCACTCGGCAGGCAGCTGCTTGAATTTCCGCTCTGGAAGCAAACCTGATCAGTGATATCAATTCTACCGCAAGTCTCTCCCTCAACCGCGATTCCCAGATTTTCAAGTGTAGACTTTGAAGCAACTGGCAGACCGTCTGGCGACGTATTCCCCTGGCTTGCGCTTGTAATTACAGCAATGTCGTAGTAACCAGGATCCAATGTTCCTAGCTTACTGGCTACCTGCGCGCCCGTAACCGTAAACACTTTAGTATTCCCTTGCGCTAAATCTTTGACATCATCTTCATCACAGCCTGCCAAAGCAAGTATAGATAGTAAAAAAACAGCCTTCTTCATCACTCGTCCCTACATCGTCTTATAATATTAATTTAAGGCAATAATGATTTTATCCTTATCTCTACATTATTACAGCCTTTCAACAACAATGAGCAAATAAATGATAGCTTAAGGCGGTTATTTCTCTTCAAACAGGCTGCTCGATAACGGACAAAAAACGACCAGCGCCAATAAAGATGTTCACTTACCATACAATTCACTATCAGCTTAGGCTTATTTGTGTGACCTAAAGCAGGATTTCTTTCCTTATCGAAAAATGCTGGCATAATAATGCCACAACAAATCTACGGACAAATCCCTATGACTATTGAAAACATCGTTAAGCAGCGTGCTGACGCAAAATGTGAACTTTGTTCATCTGAAGATAACTTGAGCGTGTATGAAGTACCTGCTTCTCCGGACACAACTGCTGGTAGCTGTGTAATGGTCTGTGGTACTTGCCGAGGTCAAATTGAAGATGCTGATACAATGGATCAGAATCACTGGCGCTGCCTGAACGATAGCATGTGGAGCCAGGTACCTGCCGTTCAGGTTATGGCTTACCGTATGCTGAAACGTCTTTCGGCTGAAACGTGGGCACAAGATCTTCTTGATATGCTTTACCTAGAAGAAGACACAATTGAGTGGGCTGAAAAAGGGATCGCGCTAGAAGCACTAGACTCTATTCAAACTCTGGATGTTAATGGCACTCCGCTTCAGGCTGGTGACAACGTCACTATCATCAAAGACCTGCCTGTCAAAGGGTCTAGCCTGGTTGTTAAGCAAGGCACCGCTGTTCGTGGCATTCGCCTAACAGACAACCCTCTGCACATCACAGGCAAAGCAGCCGGTACCAACATGGTAATCATCGCCGCGTACTGTAAAAAAATGTAATTTACGTTCGCAGTAACGATGAATCACCAAAGGCGCTAGATAGCGCCTTTGGTGTTTATGAGGCTACCTAAATCATAGATTGGCCATATTATTTATCGGACCATATCGCAAGCTCGTTGCCACTTGGCTCGGTAAAATGAAAACGACGCCCACCCGGAAATGAAAAGATAGGCCTAACAATAACCCCGCCCGCCTTTTCGACACTTTGCAGCGAAGTCTCAAGATCCTGACTGTAAAGTACAACCAAAGCACCGCCACTGGCTGTGGTCGAACACAATGTCGACTGAAAAAAACCGCCATCTAACCCTTGATTGGAAAATGCGGAATAGTCTTCACCATAATCAACAAACTCCCAACCAAATGCCTGAGTAAAAAAAGCCTTTGTCGCAGAAAGATCCACTGCAGGGAATTCAACATAATTGATTTTTTCATGCGATTCTTTTTGGGAATTATCCATATTTCACCTCTTGAGATTGATTACCCCACCTTTATTTGTCTAAAGCTTACACAGGTTGGTGATTTTAATCTCAGGGGCAGGTCAAGTGAAAACAGTCCTGACCCAGAAATTTTCACAATCATGTTTGCTCTCTGATAAAAAACATGGTTAGAATAGCGGGAAAATTAATAACAGCATCATTTGCTGTTTAGTCAAACATATTAAACGAATTTTAGTACGTTAGTCGGGGAGCCTTTGGCTGAGACCATTTCGATGGGACCCGTTGAACCTGATCCATTTAATAATGGCGTAGGGAACTAGCAACCGTGTCTCTCTGCGCCCTTCTCTCATGTGGCCTTTCTTTGACACCTGCTACCCTGCGCTCAACTTTAGGGGTAGTTATGGCGATTCCATCAAAAACACCAATCACACTAACGATTGCCGGCTCTGATAGTGGCGGCGGTGCAGGCATCCAAGCCGACATCAAGGCTATTTCGGCGACAGGAAGTTACGCCTGTTCCGTCATCACCGCATTGACGGCACAGAACACTCAAGGTGTGTCTGGTATCCTTGCCGTCGAGCCAGAGTTTGTCGAACAACAACTAGACAGTGTCTTTACTGATCTTGATGTCAAAGCTGTAAAAGTTGGCATGCTAAGTGACACCAATATTATCCGTGTAGTTGCCGCCAAGCTCCGTCAATACCAGCCTAAATATCTCGTTGTCGATCCTGTCATGGTCGCGACCAGCGGTGACCTCCTACTGCAACAAGATGCTATTTCAAGCCTGAAATCAGAACTGTTGCCGCTAGCTGATGTTATTACCCCTAATCTACCTGAAGCAGCAGCCCTACTGGGTGTCGCTATCCCTCACAGCGAGCAGGAAATGACGAATATGATAGACGGATTACGTGAAATCGGCGCTAAATCCGTTCTTCTCAAAGGCGGTCACCTGGAACAGGACACCAACAGTACCGACCTGCTTATTCTGGCTAATGATGTGATCCGCATGAGCACACCTCGAATTCCGACTAGCAATACCCACGGAACCGGCTGCACACTGTCTTCGGCAACCGCATCGTTTCTTGCCCAGGGCATTGAGCTAACAACTGCCGTCCAATGCGCAAAATCCTATATCACAAAGGCTATCAGCCACGCTGATGAACTTGAAGTTGGCTCGGGACACGGGCCGGTGCACCACTTCTTTGCAGGTCACTACCAACCTGAATAAGAGTATTGGCTATGTGCGTATCCACAACAATCCAGCACTCTCGTGCTGTCGAAGTACGTATGCAGCATGTCTCGCTGACATACAAAGATGCTAACGATGCTCTGTTCGCGGATCTGAATCTAACCCTGCCTGCCGGTGAGTGGACATGCCTGCTGGGTAAAAGTGGCTGTGGTAAAACAACACTGCTAAGGCAACTTGCAGGATTGAACGAAGATCGAGTCAATTGGCATGGCAGCCTTGCCACATCCGATAATAAGCCTCTGGCCGAACGCATTGCCTATATGGCCCAGCAAGACCTGTTACTACCATGGCTGTCGGTAATGGATAACATCTGCCTAAGTCATCGTTTCGGTTCATCTCCCTCCCCTCGGGATCAGGATAAAGCCATCAGGCTGCTTCAGGCAGTAGGGTTGGAAACCTATGCTACAGCAATGCCAGATCAACTTTCGGGAGGAATGCGCCAGCGGGTAGCACTGGCCAGAACGCTAATGCAGGACAAACCGCTAGTGCTTATGGATGAGCCATTCTCGGCACTCGATGCCGTGACACGTCATAAATTGCAGACTCTGTCAGCCGAGCTTCTCAAAGACCGTACTGTGTTGCTGATCACTCATGATCCTCAAGAAGCACTGCGCCTCGGGCACAATATCTACATCATGACTGGCAAGCCTGCCAAACTCATTGAACTAGATGCGCCAACATCACCGCCACCAAGGCAATTCAATGCCCAAATGGCAAACCACCAGCAGACCATTATTGATCAACTGGAGCAAGATTATGGCTGATCAACCCAATACCATGACCGAGTCAGTCCAAATCCGGCATTTAATTCCGAAACAGCACCGCGGGCTATCGCAAAACCTGATGCGCATTCTGATCAGCTTTGCTGTGATTATGGGTTTATGGCAGGCCTCAGTCGTAGCATTCGACATGCCGGCCTTCATTTTGCCTGGTCCGGCAGCAGTCTTAAGCAAGTTAATCGAACGCTCTGATGTGTTATGGCACCACACAATAGTCACCAGTACCGAAGTTATATTCGGACTGTTGCTTGGTTTGTTTATGGGGCTGTTTTTTGCATTGCAAATGTTGCTTTTTGCCCCTTTACGCCGCTGGCTACTGCCAATTCTTATCACCAGTCAGGCTATTCCCGTCTTTGCGATCGCTCCGATTCTGATGCTATGGCTGGGATATGGTATTGCCTCGAAAGTTGTCATGGCCGCCCTGATTATCTTTTTCCCGGTAACAACCTGCTGTTATGACGGCCTTCGCCATACACCTTCAGGATATCTGGATCTGGCCAAAACCATGGGCGCAACGCGCTGGCAGCTCCTATGGAAAATTCGGTTACCGGCGGCTCTGCCAGCTTTGGCCTCAGGCATTCGAGTCGCAGTTGTCGTCGCTCCAATCGGCGCTGTAATTGGTGAATGGGTAGGCTCTAGCGAGGGTCTTGGCTATTTAATGCTTCAGGCAAACGCCCGAATGTTTGTCGACGAAATGTTTGCCGCCCTTTTTATCCTGGCTTTCTTTTCAGTCAGCCTCTATTTCACCGCCGATGTATTGCTGAAAAAAGCAATTCCGTGGCAAAGCAAATAACACCAACAAAGTCTGACTATCAGGCGAATAAACTATAAAGATAACAACTTAAGGACAGGAACAATCAATGAAAAAGCATTTAATCCATGGATTTGCTGCACTTTCTCTATCTATGGCCTCATTCAGTGTGGCTGCTGAAAAAGTCACCCTTATGCTGGACTGGTTCGTTAACCCCAACCACGGACCTATCATTTTGGCCCAAGAAAAAGGCTGGTTTGCCGAACAAGGCCTTGAGGTCGAGATTCAGGAACCTGCTGACCCGAGTATTCCGGACAAGCTTGTTGCCGCTGGCAAGATTGATATGGCCGTTTCGTACCAAAGCACGCTTATTTCAAGTACTGCCGCAGGTTTACCGGTCGTACGCTCAGCGACCCTAATTTCGGGTCCGCTAAACTCTCTAATTGTGCTTGATAAATCAGGTGTAAAAAGTCTGGCGGATCTAAAAGGTAAACAAATTGGTGTCGCGATTGGCGGTAACGAGGATGCAACCATAGGCACCATGCTTCGATCTGCCAATGTCAGTATGGATAGTGTAAAAATCATTAACGTTGGCTGGGCGCTTTCATCTTCTCTCGCTTCCGGCAAAGTGGACGCAATTTGGGGCGGATTGAGAAACTTCGAGCTGAATCAACTAAAACTGGAAGGCTACAAAGCTACAGCATTCTACCCTGAAGAGCACGGTGTTCCGCCATATGACGAACTGATCTTCGTAGCCAACAAACACAAGTACAGCCCGGAAACGGTGAGTAAATTCAACAAGGCTATCGAAAAAGCAACTGTCTACCTGATCAACCATCCTGAAAAGGCCTGGCAGGAATTCGTAGCTTATTCTCCCGATACTTTGAATAACGATCTCAACCGTAATGCCTGGGAAGATACCCTTACCCGTTTTGCATTGCGTCCGGGAGCTGTTGAACTGAAACGATATGACGAATATGCCGAATTCATGAAAAAACACAAGATCATCACAACCCTGCCGCAGGCTAAAGATTACGTACTGACGTACTAATCACTTCTTGACTTAATTTAACAAGGACTCCCAGTGAATCATCAAGACCTTATCAAAGCCTGCCAGCAAGACTGGCAGGATTACACCGAACATAGCTTTGTTACTCAACTTGCTAAAGGTGAGCTAAATAAAAGTGCCTATCTTCATTATCTTAAACAGGACTTTTTATTCCTCAAACACTATGCCCGAGCCTATGCACTCGCGATCTTCAAGGGGCGTACCCTTGCTGAAATGCGTGAGCCGTTACCAAGCCTAACTGCTTTGCTTGATTCCGAGATGTCCCATCACGTCGAATACTGCGCCAAGTGGGGGTTGACCGAATCTGACATGGAAGGTGAACCAGAAGATTTCGGTACAGTCAGCTACACTCGCTATGTCCTTGATACCGGGATGGCCGGGGATCGTGTTGATCTCTTTGCCGCCCTCGCTCCTTGCGCGATTGGCTATGCCGAGATCGGTACTCAGCTCCTTAACTGGCCTGAAACAAAACTTGACGGTAACCCTTACCAAAGCTGGATCCAGCTATACAGCGGTGAAGAGTTCCAGTCTGGTGTACGCGACACAATTGAGCGTCTTGATGAGATGTTGGCTGAAATTCCGCTAGACAGCCAACGCGGTCAAAGACTGTGCGAGATATTTAAAACAGCGACTCGTATGGAGGTTGCCTTTTGGCAACAAGGCCTGAACGCTTCTAATAGCTAACCCAAACGCCTCACAAATGTTTTCAGTATCAGGTGTCTATTCGCAGGCACCTGGTGCTTTTTGACTATCAAGCATAGTCAGTAACACAGACAAGGCATCATCAATCATTTCGTATTGCCGAGCTTTCCCCAGTACTCTTATTCCCTGCATCTGCATCACCAAGAAATGGCTAAGCCTCGCCGGTTCAACACTTGTATTCAGCTCTCCTTGTCGCTGCGCATTTTCAATCGCATTCTTAAAGCTATCGGATAGCGTCTGATAAAGCAGACTTCCGGCATCCAGCACTTCATTATCACTGTATGCCCGCTCCAAAATGGCATTCTGCATAAAACAACCGCATTTTTGCTCCCGTTGCAAATCGGCGAAGCATGTCAGATACGCAACAATGTCCTGATAACCCGCATCAGCAGACAGACTATCTGAAAGCATCGGAAATGATATTTTCTTCAGGTAATAGTCCAGCGCTTCCCGATACAATGACTCCTTGTCGGTATAAGTGTTGTATAGGCTGAACCGATTTATTCCAAGGTGATTAACCAGGTCTGCAACAGAGGTTTCCGCGTAGCCTTTTTGCCAAAAGAGTTCCATCGCCAACAGCAGTTTTTCCTCGCGGTCAAAATTCTTCGATCTGGCCATTCCTATTCCTCGCCAAAAAAGATCAAATCATACTTGACTGATCGTTCCGTTATTGAGTAGATTTTAAACTAAACGAGCGTTCAGATAAAGGAAGTATAATGAAAATTTATGAACTAGGACCGGCACCAAGTGCTCGCCGAGTCAGTGTTTTTCTGGCTGAAAAAGGAATAGACGTTGAACGTCAGCAAGTCGACATTCGTGGGGGCGAAAACCTCAGCGAGAAATTCAAGGCGCTAAGCCTCAATGGGCAGATCCCTGTACTTGAACTCGATGACGGCACGACAATCTGCGAATCTGTCGCTATTTGTCGCTACTTTGATGAAGCCTTCCCGACAGAAGAGTCACTCTTCGGCAATAGCGCACTAGAGAAAGCCCAGGTTGAAATGTGGCAGCGCCTAATTGAACTACGCGGCCTGCTGGTCGCAATGCAAGCCTTTCGTAACATTAGCGGCATCTACAAAGACAGAGAAAACTGCATAACGGCTTGGGGAGAAGAATCTCGCCAGCGGTTAGTTGATTTCCTACCAACGCTTGAGAAACAACTCTCGAAAACAACCTATGTTGCCGGTGACACTTTCAGTATTGCTGACATTACTGCAGTCATATTGTGCGATTTCATGAAAAACCTAGAAATCCATATCGATGATAACTTTCCTAACTTACAACGCTGGTATCAACTAGTTAGCGCCCGTCCCTCCGTTAAAAGCTAAAAGGAATTAATATGATAGATCTATACACAGCAGCCACGCCAAACGGCCATAAAATCTCTATTGCGCTGGAAGAAATGGGACTTGAATACCGAGTCCACCCACTCGACCTGATGGAGGCGGAACAAAAACAGCCAGAATTTACCGCCATTAACCCAAACGGTCGAATTCCAGCTATCGTAGACACAAAAAACGACAACTTCGCGGTTTTTGAATCCGGTGCCATCTTATTGTATCTGGCAGAAAAAACTGGAAAGTTCTTGCCTGAGGATCCTAAAAAGCGCTCTCAGGTTATTCAATGGCTGATGTTTCAGATGGGCGGTGTGGGACCAATGATGGGGCAGGCAAATGTGTTCTATCGTTACTTCCCGGAAACCATTCCGGCGGCAATAGAAAGATACCAGCACGAAGGCCGCCGTTTGTTCGAGGTCATGGATAAACAGCTAGCCAAACATGCCTATCTCGCTGGTGATGAATATACCATCGCTGATATGGCAACCTGGCCATGGGTTCGAATCTATGAATGGAGCGGAATTGATATCGACGGCCTGGAGCATCTGCAACGCTGGCTCAATGAGCTTGCCGAACGCCCTGCTTGTCAGAGAGGTATTCTTGTTCCACCGCCATCAGAACTAAGTGACGAAGAAAAGGCGGCTGAAATTAGAAAAATGGTGACCCGATAACTGAGCTTAGGGTCTGTTGATCTTCATCATCTTTGAGACAGGTGAAAATAGATAGATGAACAGACCCAAGCAAGAAACGAACTAGAGAGGTGTTTGCGAAGTATTGATTAAATGTTCGTTGAAACCCAGTTCGACCAGTGATTCAAATGCTTGCCAGACATCGTCAGGAATATCTTGTGGCATTGAATACCCCAGCGCTGGGTAATCTTTGATTCGCTGAAGATCGCCTACCATAACGTTTATTACATCACTGTAGGTGAGCAGTTCATTAGGATACTCATCAAAACTGATAGGCGGCGATGTCACCATCACTTGCTTGCCCGGCCACTGCTGCATAAATGTGGCGTAGGTTCTTCTCTCCATAAATGGCTTTTGAACCAATATCAGCGTTGTAGGGTCAAGCCCCTTATCTTCCAATAGCGCCTTGGTAAAAAGAATGTTTTCACCGGTATTCGTCGACTGGGGTTCAATAAGAATAGATTCTTTGGGTACACCCATATCTGCAGCAACCAAGGCAAACGCTTCAGCTTCCGACCCACTGAACATACCGCTCGTTAATTCGCCGACTCCGCCAGAAAAGACAATATATGGTGCGTAACCATCTAGGTACAACTTTGCTGCATGCTCGGCAACTCGGATATCGTTACTGCACAGAACAAAAATACAATCGCTTTTCTCAAGCTGATCATTGAGTAAGTGGTAGTTCCAGACTTTCTTAGCCAGAGAGTGAACCTGTGATGCCATATATCCGTCCTTGAACTGAAACCGCTGGACCCACTTTGAATCCAGCATATTGAGGTAGTTTGGGTATTACTTTGCACAGCTAGAATGAAGTTAGCATGACAATATCAGCGAATACCGCTTTGAGATCTGACTAGGCCCGATGCCACCAGTCCGGGACGATGTTACAGCTGGTTTCACCCGAGCTTAGCCAACCCTGCTCTCCCTCAATAGTCAGTTGAAGCTGCATAGTACGCTCAACCATCGCTTCCAACTCGGCTAATGTTTCATCGTTGATGAAAACGACTGAAACGTTCACATATTGAGTGATCTTGCTTTTGTTTTGCTGCCACCAGACCGAGGCAGCATTGTCACCATAGGCAAAAATAATCACCTGCTGCGAACGGTGGGAGGCTTTACGAACCCGTTTTTCTTCCGGTAGACCTAGCTCAACCCATAGCTCTATCTCATCACTGAGGTTCTTAATCCACAGATCAGGCTCGTCGGTTTCTGATAGCCCTTTGGTAAATTGCAGATCTTCATTTGCATTCAAACCCCAGGCAACTAGGCGCAGCATTAATCGCTGGATTGTTTCCGAAGGATGACATGCTAATGTGTGCGATTTATCAATATAAACGTGACGGTCCAGATCAGCGACGTTGAACTGGGCCTTATAAATGGTGGCTTTCTGTGCCATAACAAAACACCTGATTTTAAGATGCCTGAAGTGTAGTAAGAATAAGACTAGAGTTCAATTTCTATTGGCTTTTCAACGCAATAACTTGCTTGTTAATGGTGGTCATTTCTCTTGCCAGTTGCTGGCATTCTTGCTGCAGCTCAATCTCAGGCAGTTGAGTAAACTTTTGCTTGTAGTGCTTTCCCGCTTCGGCCAGTAACGTTTTCCATTCAATGACGTCTACTGCTGAAAGCTCTTCGTTTAGCAGTCTCTTTCCTTCCAGGATATAGTCTTTGGCAACCACGGCATAATTATCAAAGGCCGTTTCAACGTCAGTACTTATGCTGCTCTCAAGTCGGTTGCAGCCTTTGATGAAAGTCTCTCTGAGTTGATATGTCGTGTATATCCCGACTAGCTTATCTTTCAACACATCTCTTTGCCCTCTCGGGTTAGGAGAAGAGGTCACCTCTGAGGCCTGAGCTGCCAGTGAAGCAAAAATTAACGAAAAACCAAAACACCAAGTTCTAATGAACACAGTTATTAACCTATCATACTTACTATTAACTCCATGATACGTGATTACTGCTATTGTGCTGTGCGATTTTCGTGATCTAGCACTCACCTTTAAAACAATGTTTTATTCCAATAGTGTATTGATTTTAAGGGTGTGGTTAATAATTAACTCTTTCTTGGCTTTCGACAGCCTTTTGATTCTGTACTCCAGCCGCATAGCCGTTTTCTTATCACCGACTTGCTCAAACCAGGCTAAATTCAATGGGCCTTTCCCTTTCAGGTACTTGGCCCCTTTCTTACGTCCACTATGTTCATTCAGACGGCGTTCGACATCTGTCGTCACACCACAATAAAGTTGATTTGATGCGGTTCTTATTAAGTAGACCGACCATTGTGCGGCTTTATTACGCTCTGCATCAGTCTGCTTCGCTGTATGTTCAGCCAGAGAAGTGTTATGTGTTTGCTTCATCATATAAAAAGGCTCAGCCAGTGCTGAGCCATACTTTAGTAAATTACGCGACTAATTTCTTCGTTTAAGATGTCAATGATTCAAGTAGCTCTTTAAGTTCGGCTATCTCTTCTTTCATTGCTGCAACTTCTTCTTCAAGTTTTGCCATGCGCTGAGAAGTTGGTGATGAACCGCCCGTAGTCGGAGCCGCAGCAGCCTGCTCAGCCAAGGCTTCGAGATCAACCTCACCACTGAACAAATGCATGTATCGAAAATCTCGCTTGCCCGATTCTTTTGGCAGCTTCACAACATACGGACCTTTGCTATGTTCTGCCAGGCCATTTAATACAGCTTCTGCCTCTTTTACGTCAGCAAGCTCACACAGACGGTTCGTTCGGGTACGGATTTCGCCAGGTGATTGCGGACCACGCAGCAACATCACACACAGCGCAGCCTTCTCCTGCTTGGTAAACTGCAATGTACTGAATTCAGTATTGCAGAATCGGTGCTGGTACTTCGCTACGCGGCTACCAAATCCTGCCGTTACTTCCTGAATAATGCGTTTAGCTTTCAGCGCTTCAACAGTATCCAGTACGGTCGCTTCGTCCAGCGACATCACAGGATCTCGATTACTTTTCTGGTTACATGCTGTCGTCAATGCATTCAGTGTTAATGGGTATTGATCCGGGGTAGTCACTTCTTTCTCTAGCAAACAACCCAACACTCGCGCTTCATTCTGCGAAAAGCAAATATCCATGATCTTCCCTCACCCTTCTTATTGTTGATACCAATACTGATTCCACTCTTTATGAACACGTCATGCCAAGACTGGAATCAGCACTGACCTGTAGGCAGATTAGCACGCGCAGCCTGAACAACAAGCGTTTGCCGAACCGAGTGTTTGAAAATCAATCAATTAGCATTCAATCTTGCGAAGTTATCTCATTTAACCTTAATCGACGGGAAAGTTAGAGGCTGTTGTTTTGATGGGAAGGAACAACGCAGCACACTTAACTGCCTTCCAAATCCAATTTCAGGCATTGAAAGAGCAGCTAAGTCGGTACAGAAAGGAGGTGAACTCAATCAGGTAAACTCTGCAGCAACGTAACGATTACGCCCCTGCTCCTTCGCTTTGTAAAGCACCTTATCAACGATTTCGTACATGTTCTCAGGCGTTTCAAGGCCCGTAGGGATCCACGCAACCATCCCTTGGCTTACGGTTACCACATCCGACGTCGTCGATTTCGAGTGAGGGATCTCTAGCCGCTGGATACAGGCCTTCAGTCTTTCACACTCCTTAACAGCCTTGGTTTTGTCACAATGGCTAATCAAGACCACAAACTCTTCACCACCGTAACGGGCGGCAAGCTCCCCAGCCCGACTAAAGGTCTGCTTGAGCTCGCCGGCAACCGCCTGTAGGCAACGGTCACCTTCAAGGTGCCCGTAGTGGTCATTAAACGGTTTGAAGTGATCCACATCCACCATGATGATGGTCAGCGATAAGTTATTGCGTCCATGCCACGAAATAAACTCAGCCAACTTCTGATCAAGATAACGTCGGTTGGCCAGCTTGGTTAAGCCATCTTCATTAACCTGTTGCGAAAGGCGCTCATTAGCCAGTTCAAGTTGCTCCGACGCTTCCTTCAGTTGGTGTCTCATGTGCGCAATACGCTGCATGGCTTTTAATTTAGAGACCAAAACCATTTTGTTTACTGGCTTGACCAAATAATCATCTCCGCCCATATCAATGGCTTTGGCAATCATTTCAGGTTCATCATGACCGCTCAGAAAGATGATAGGCACCCAGTCAGGGTGTTGAATTCGAATTTGCTCCGCCACCTCGGTGCCACTCATATCCGGCATGCTGACATCAAGCAGCACTAAGTCCGGATCAAACAACGGGTATTTTTCAATGGCTTCATGTCCTGAACCAACAGCCTCGACAATATGACCAAGACGCTGCAACCTCATTGCGAGCTGCATACGTTCAAGGTGAACATCATCGACCAGTAAGATACGCATTGCTTCCATGAAAGCATCCTATTGATATTGAAACATTTGTATTGTCTTTAGTTATAGCACAGCTAGAAAATTTGCCTAACGATAATATGAGCATACTTTCACTATAGGCGATCGAACGTGACCTGCTTAGCAAGTTTTCAATTCTGACTGGCAATCTGTTACCGATAACAAGCTATATTACTCTGGCTAACCAAATTAGACGGTTACGCGGAGAAAAGTTGACATTTATACGTAGGGCTATAGGATTCCCCTCCTTAACTATTCATGCTGTAGGAATTAGCTATGTCTGAGATTGAAAATAAAGAAGAACAAATCGCCGAAGAAGTAACCTTTACTCTTGACGATTGTTCACCAGAACTTCGCCAGGTTGTCGAGTTTGAAGAAGTGCCGGAAGAACTATTGGGCATGCTAGTCAACGTCTACAAAGCTTCTGAAGGAACATCTCGCCTGGCGTGGGACCAGCTTCCTGCAAGTGCGCAAAATGTGCTGGACAACTTCGAACAGTTTCATGCTCTTATCGCGCTTAGCCAGAGCTACTCAGGTGTAGACTTCCTGGGTGAGCTTCAGGAATCGAAAAAGCCTGATGACATGACAGACGAAGAATACACAGAATACAAAGCCGTTATGCTAGACAAAGTACTGCATAACTGCGTAAAAGACATGTGCAAGCAGCTGAAAAAAGCACGCCGCAACCCACCAATGAAGCGTGAGTTCCTGGAAATCTTTAAGAAGTAATCTTATTGTTCCAGCAGGGAGGTATTCGCCTCCCTGAGCCCCTTCAGAGCTGCACAATCATTTCCTTCCCCGCACGAGCCAACTCCCCTACTCTTTTCCCTTATTCATGGTAGACTTACTTTCCAGCGTAAAATTAAACCTAGCGTCCTAGATTACTTTATCTATGCCTTTTGCTGATGAAACCTCTAGTAACTAACGCTATGAGTTCTAAAAGGAAACGTTCCACTGTGTCACAAGTCATCAGAGGTATTAATGTCAAGCCGTGAGCAGATTAAATTTCAAACTGACGTTTACTTCATTCCATGCCAAGGCATCATCAAATCTTCTGACTCAATACAAAAGCTCAACCTCTCAGAACAAAACATCCTGACTTTTTTAATCGATAACCACCAGCGTCCGATTACCAAGAGCGAATTACTGAAAGTAGGATGGCCTGATCGAGTTGTTACAGAAGCATCATTGTTTCAGGTTATACGGGCGCTTCGGGTAAAACTGCAGGAAAGGCATAAAGGTGAGGTCATTGAAACCTTGCCTCGTGTTGGTTATCAAGTTACTCAGTTCGAACGACAGGAAGTCCCACTCGACACAGAGCTGACAAAGAAAACCAAATTTATCTTTAAGCACCCTCTTTTCCCATTTTCGTTTGTTTGTTTTCTTCTTATCGCCAGTATTGGTACCTATTTCTGGTTAAATCATTACAAACGACCGGCACAAAATAATTACTTAACCCAAACAGAAAACTGGGGAGATAACTCAGTTACTCTCATTGCCACTAATGAAGACGATTTGGATGATCTGCGGCAAAAACTCAATCTTGCCTACCGGCTACACCTAAAAATGGTCTCACCACCCAAAATTACCAAGGTAAAAGCCTTTGCTTATAAGGGTGACGGAATCTACTCTGTTGCATGGTGCCGCGTTGACAAAGAAAGCGCCTGCCAGCCAAACACCGATTTTTCATATACTTTTGGCTATCACAACTGGGAACAATTTTCTGATCTTCTCGTTCATGAAACAAAGACCTACCGGGATGATCCGGTTATCCAAACCCAGCTGGCACGAGAACCAACCGCGCAGGTATTCATGAACTATATCGACGAGTCCGGTATTCAGTCGAAGGTTGTCCATCACTATATCTCGAAAGGTGAATCTGCCACGCTCAACTACTCTTATATGTCTTTCATTACTGAAAAAGACACAGACTTCCATCACGCCCTGTCAGTGCGTGCGGCTACCTTATCGATCATCGAAAATGAGTCGCCTTTTCTTTCAACCGCCCAGCTTAAACCAGACATGTTTCATTGGGCGTATCAGCCAAGTGATTTATTTGTCGAGGAGAAGTCGACGGCGCTGATGACTGAATCGAAAATGAGGGATGACTTTCGAGCCAAACGTATCGCGTACAGTTACCTACTATACCAACAGCCCTACTTGGATCTGATCTTCTATCCCAATGTAGGGATCTACTGGGTCCATAACAGTGTGAAAAACACCAAACTGTTTAATTACAAGCAATATATACCGGAGTACAAGCAGCAAAGCGCTAATTGAACAACGTTAAAATAAAATCTTGTTATACCGCGGCGGCTACTTATACAATATTGAGATGTCAACCAGTTAATAAATCATCCATGCGCTTACCTTTTTTTAAGCAGAGCAAAAGAGTGGCGGTGCTCCTCGCCACCCTGATTTTTTCAGGCTGTGCTGTATATGCCGGCTTCAACTACGACCAACTCTATGGTCTGCCTGAACCCAAAGACCGGATAGTACCGGCAGCTACTCCTATCGCTCAGCGCTACCTCTCCGATGTTAAACCAATCATCGAAAACAGATGCGTGGTTTGCCATGCCTGCTATGATGCTCCGTGCCAACTAAAGCTAAGCTCAGCGGAAGGCATTGACCGTGGTGCCAATAAAGAGAAAGTCTACGAAGGTACGCGTCTGCTGGCTGCCAATACCACGCGCATGTTTATTGATGCTCAAACTACGGCCCAATGGCGTGAAAAGGGCTTTGCCCCCGTGCTCAACGAACGTGAGCAGTCACCTGAGGCCAACACCCAGGCAGGTGTCATGGCCAGAATGCTTCAGCTGAAACAAGCGCACCCGCTACCATCCGATACAGTCCTTAATCCGGATAACTGGGACTTTAGCCTGGACAGGGATCAGCAATGCCCGACGATTGAGGAAATGGATCAATACGAGCAAGCCTACCCTAAATGGGGCATGCCTTATGGTTTACCTCAAATCGCGAAAAGCGAAAACGACACGCTTATGGAGTGGTTGGCGGTTGGCGCCCCGATGACCAGTGTTGAACCGCCTTCACAGGCAACATTGGCAAAAGTGCGCGAGTGGGAAACCTTCCTAAATGGTGATTCTCTCAAGGAGCAACTGGTCAGCCGTTATATCTACGAGCACCTGTTTGTTTCTCATCTCTATTTTTCAGATGAAGAAAAGCCGGTTTTCTTTAAACTAGTCCGCTCAAAAACCGCACCTGGCAACCCTGTTGATTTAATCGCGACCCGTCGACCATTTGATGATCCCGGAGTATCTCGAGTCTACTACCGTTTCGAGCAGGTACGAGAAACCATTGTCGATAAAACTCACATGCCTTACGCCCTTAACAAGAACAAGATGGCAAGGTATGACGAACTCTTTTTCGAGCCCTCTTACATTGTTTCTACCCTACCGGGCTATGAGCCAGATCTCGCAGCCAACCCTCTGATGGCATTCAGCCAGTTGCCGGCCAATGCCCGCTATCGATTTATGATCGATAATGCACAAAACACCATCATGGGCTTCATCAAAGGGCCTGTATGTCGTGGCCAGCTGGCTTTAAATGTCATTAATGACCGCTTCTGGGTCTTCTTCGTTGCTCCTGAAATGGCTAACGTTCCTAGCGTCAATACCTTCTATGCAGAACAGGCACACAACCTGCGTTTGCCGGCGGAAAAAGAAAGCAACACCCTACCGCTAACAAACTGGATTTCCTACGCTAAACAGCAAGGGCGTTTCTTACGAGCCAAAAACGAGCTACTGAACCAAACCTTTGAAAACGGAGAGCATTTAACAACAGACTTGATCTGGGATGGCGACGGTAGCAATGACAATGCGACCTTGACCATTTTCCGTCATTTCGATAGCGCCACCGTTGCAAAAGGACTCATTGGCGAACATCCGAAAACGGCCTGGGTACTTGATTATTCATTAATTGAACGGATCCATTACCTACTGGTTGCCGGTTTTGATGTCTATGGTAATTTCGGCCACCAGCTTATTACCCGGATGTATATGGACTTTCTGCGTATGGAAGGTGAATCTAATTTCTTGTCACTACTACCGACAGAAACCAGACATCAGGAGCTCGCTAGCTGGTATCAGGATTCCGGCCAACATTTAAGCCAGTTCATACAGGGTGATATCAATGCCTTTAACCAGCCGACAGGTGTCCAATTCAGCACTGATAATCCTAAGAAAGAGCTGTTTAATATGCTGCTGGATCGCTTAAACGATGTGAATTCGAACCGTTTTGCATTGTCTAATGCGCAGTTAGCACCAGTAAGCATTGCAGCCCTTGATACGATTAACCATTTAAAAGGCAAGCAGGCAACATTGTTCCCCGAGCTGACGTTTATCGTCATCGAACCAAGTGATCGCACCGTCCAGCCGCAGCTGTTCACACTGGTTAGAAACAGCGCCCACAAGAACATTTCAAGCCTGTTTGATGAAGAATCTAATCGCCAGTATGAACAGGACGACGTTACTTTGGTTTCAGGCTTACTTGGCAGTTATCCCGGTGCCTTCTGGTATCTACAGGAGTCCCAACTGCCAAAACTGGCTGAACAAATAAAGACAGTGAGTACAGAACAAGATTATCGCAAACTTCTTGATAACTACGCCATTCGTCGAACAAGTTCGGACTTCTGGTCTTTCAGTGACAAGTTGAATCAGATATATCGAGATAGTTATCCGATTGAGGCTGGGCTACTTGACTATAACCGCCTGGAAAACCGATAACGAAATCACCGTCATCCTCCAAAAGCCTGCTTCGTGCAGGCTTTTTTCTTAATCGACAAATTTGATCGAGCAATGCAAGGCTCAGCCAACTGCTTAATAGTAATCCGCATAAAGAGCGACAGGCTCTGGCGGTGTTTTTATCGGTTGCCAGCCCTCATTGAAGGTATATTTCACATACAATTGAAAATGGTTCGGCTCATAGAATTCAGACCGCTCCGCATCCACCAGCGCCCCGACATACCACTTCGAACTCACCCGTTTTTCTGCCGCCAACCGAAGGGAATAACCAAAGTCCCCACCTTTTTCTTCACTGCCGTCAAACCCGTAGGGCGCATCTAGTTCACTCCAGGAATGTGATACCGAGGCATAAGCAGAATAGGCCCAGGTATTTTGATAGCGGCCGTAGTAGCTGACCGGTAGCGAAAGCGAGAAATATGACTGGGGACTATAGTATCCGCCATGCCCAACGGCAAACTCACCCAAGTTTTTATCGTAACTCATATAAAACGCACTGATACCGGCACTCAAACGCTTATCTTCCTCGGCGATTAGCTTGCGGTAGCCGCCCCCCATCAATGCAAAACGGGTATTGTCTACGGTATTTTTCCCATCCAGATAATGGAATTGCGCACTCGACCAATAACCATACGGCCCGCCGTCATCCCAGGACAGGCCAAGGTTGATACCTGTTTTTAGCACCCCTCCCCACTCCTGCTCAGTTGGCGTCGTCGGGGGTACGGCCGCTTTTATGCCCGAATAAGACACAGTTGTACTGGTTTCAGGGCGACGTGACAAAGCAGCCCGAAAAGTAAACTGGTCGATGTCAAATACCTTCTCGACCCCACCAACTACTCCGGTATTGAGGAAACTCAGAGGCGTAGTTCCGATATCGATCCGCCAGTCTTTGGCTTCCCAACCAATGCCAATGGCAGTGCCGCTCTGCTTATCTTCAAAACGGACATCACTATCAAAAAAGGTTTGATCACCAGAATCTATCTCAACATAATCCACCTTTACGACCAAATGACCATCATGCTCAGGCAAAGGGATCTTGGCTTCCAAGGGTACATTGAGCTCATGGTTCTCACCTTCACGAAAACCATAATCTATCCCAAGCTTGATATAGCCGTCTTCCCTGGCTCTCAGGGTATCGATATCTGCCTTCACCTTACGTGTCAACCAATAGTCATCAGCTTCAAGATACATGGTTTCCAGGGTCAGGGTCTGCTCACCCTTTTTAGCCGGATGTTTCGCCTGCCTGTCGGCCAGCAAAGTCTGGTACGCCAGCTTTTCTGCAGTTTCCCATTGCTGTTTTTCCATCGCAATGTTCAACGATTCCCACTTATCAATGACCGTCCCATCATTGCGTTCACTAAGCTTGGCCAGCATCAGGGTCGCATCCTGATTATTATCGGTCTCGTAAAGTACCTCAGCCAATTTGAGTTGCTGTGAATAAGAAAGGAGAGGCTGACGCTGTATCAAGCGCTGTGTGACATAGCTAAAGGTTTTTTCATCAGCCAGTTTATGACTGGTCCGAACAAGACGAAGTGCTATCTCATCTTGGCTGGCAACTTCAGAGTTAAGTAAAAACTGAAACGTCTGGTGTGCTTTACCGACATTTCCGACGGCATAATCGGCTTTGGCACCGTATAATTCGTAGTCGGCCACAGTCTGATAGTATTTCGCCTGTAACTCTGAGTTAAATGTCCGGTCTTGGGCAGCTATGCGCCAGCTATCGAACAGAAACCTATCATCGAGGGCAACAGCAGCCTCTCCGTAGCGAATGAACATATTATCATTCAATGTTGAAAGCTCCGGAGCACCAAGAACTAAACGCGCCTTGCCAAGATCTCCCATTCGTATCCAGGCAAACGCCAGAGTTAACCGACTTTCTACCCGCTTGGGGCGAGGATAGCTCTGCAACAACCGGGTCGCCTTATCAGGATCTTTCTCATAAAGGGCAGTGGCCCGGACAATCACTTGTTTGAGTTTCATCCTTTCCAGAGTCTGACGCATACTGATTGTTCGATTTTCGTCAGGTATAGACGAAACCGTAGCAATTGCGGCCTCAAGCCGATCTTGCTGGGATAAATACAGGCCATAGGCATATACCATTTCCGGCTCCGATGTAGCCGTGGCCCAGTTCGCCATCAGGCGATCAGCCAGCGCTTTCTGATGGTAGCCTACCAGCAAATCAGCCACTTCTTTTCTTAACCAGGGATCGCTCGGGTTAAGTGCCACCAGCATATCGAGCGTTTGCTGTACTAGGCGCAAACTTTTTTCGCTACTCGCATAAGTTTCAAGCCGCCGTGCCAGCTGTTCTATCGTTAGCGCATCAATTTCCTTTCGTACCAACACTTGTTGCGCTGGCGTAAAAGAGCTCACCTGCTGCAACGCAATCTCGGGTTGCTGCTGCGTCACATAGGTAGCCAATATTCCTCTGAGTGCTGCTGCATTCAAGGGATCCTTTACCTTTGCCTTCCGAAAACCGGCACTTGCCGCTAAATAGTCTCCCTCGGACAGAGAAAGATTTGCCAGACGGGTATAACTTTGCGGGTTGTCTGGCAAGAGAATCTGCGCTTTAGAATAGTATTCCTTGCCTTGTTGAATATTCCTCTCTTCAACTAGCTGATCGCCACGATCAATGTGTGTCCAGTACTGGGCAGTTCGAACAAGGGATTGGTATTTTGTGGCGTTATCAGGGTCTTCGTCAAAATATGCGGCCCGCTTGAAATACAACAATGCCTGCTCAGACTCCCCTACACGCAGATAATACTTTCCCAACGCCTCAAGTAGCAGAGGATCATTCGGCCGGGTAGACATCGCATAGCTTAGCTGCTCGTAAGCATTTGGGAGGTTAGCGGGATCCTCGGTTTTCACTAAAGCTATTCCCTTTAGCTTGGCAAGATAAGTCGGATCTTTTAGCCAATCTTTCTCCTGTCTCCAGCGGGACTGGGCAGCAATATTAGCTTGCTGGATAGCGAAATTGTAGGGGAAGTAGCTGGCAAGTGTCGCATGCTGTTTTGCCCAACCTTCATCAACGGGCAGATCTTCGAGTGCTCTTAGCCACGTATTCGCTGCCTGTTCCCCGACATGTGGATTTGCTGCCAACCTCTTAACAGTCGCCAGCATCCAGGGGTTAGCTGAGTCCCGCTTTCTGAGGTGGCTGGCAAGCCTGAGCTGTAAAACCGGTACATCCGGGTATCGGTAATTCATCTCCTCCAGCTGATCTTTGACCCGTTCCCAGTTGTTATCATCTTCACCAAGCAAGGAAAGATAATCTAGTCGAAGTTGATATGTTGGCATCCCATGCGGAAACAGAGCATCGTAACCGGAAATGGCTTCTTCTGTGCGCCCCAGTTTTTCCAGCAACTGAAGTCGTTTGTACTCATTCCGCTTATGGGTATAAATGGATAGATATGACTCTAATAACAACACCGAACTCGTTCCGGAATGTTGCACTCTCAGCAGGTTCAGTATCAACTCAGCCTGCTTGATCTCATTCTTTCGCGCACTAAGGCGAGCACGTGCTGCTTGTCCTTGTATATCATATGGCGAGACAGCTATTAATCTCTCTAGAGCACTTTGGACAATATCATCACGATTCATCAATTCCGCGGTAACAATCTGGCCATGGAGCCAGTCAACAGAGTCTATCGCTTGGGGCTGGGATGCTTGCTGTAATAACGACGGCGACAAACTATAGACTTGTTGACGCTGCTCAGGGGTCAGTGCCCAGGCAGAACCGGCAATAATGAGCCAACAGAGAGACAGACTTACTTTCGCTATCATGCGCACCGAAATCACTGACATTGCGTATCCCAAAAGGTAACCAAGCTGCCATCACGATCGAAGCGGTATCGGTTTTCAAACCATCCCTCGCCAAAAAGCGCAAGAACATTATCGTAGTAGTAATCTTTCTGCTCGCTAAGCAGCGTCTCCTTCACCGTCTGATACTGACTACTCGCAAGTTCACGTTCGCCCGATGCCACCAACAGCGGCAACATAGAAGCTGAAAAACCAGCCGACCCCTTGCCCCGATAAGACCCGTTACGCGTATCTACCGTTTGCGGCGGTAACCCTTTTCGTGTATTTGCCGAGACCATGGGCTGCATAACCTCGACAACCTGAGGCTTAAACGGATCATCATCGGCCAGCATACCCGCCCATAAATAAGTACGAATCGCGTTATAGCTCCCCTCCCCTTTAGTTTTCTTGTCCCGCGTATAACCTTTATCGGAATAAACAACCCAATCAGGGCTAAAGCCTTTTGGCATCGATTCAACGATGAGCCTTTCACTTCCCTTTCTGAGGGACGCCCAGTCTTGATGAGGGAAGGATGTCGCCATTTTTTCTATCAGTTGAATAGGCACATAGCTGGGGTTGAGGCGGTAAGTGCGGTCATCAATAACAAAACCTTTAGGCGCCGGCAGCAAGAAACGCTCACCTTGTTTCAGCGCTACGGTCTCCTCGCGCAATATCCTGCTGGCAAGGAAGTAGGCAACACTCTGATAGTAAAAGTTGTCCCATAGCCGGCCAGCTTCATACAGGGTATAGGCTATCCACAGGTCCGAATCCGAGGCTGAATTAGCATCGAGCACAGTAAACATTCCCTGTGCATCTCTTCCCCACAGCCATGCAGGAAGCCGGGCTGTCAGATCACCTTTGGCCAAGTGTGCTTGGGTCCACTTAAAGAGTAAATCAAAGGTATCGGGATCATTGGCAATCAACGAAAAAAACAATGCGTAGGACTGCCCTTCAGAGGTAGTGATCTGCCTCGGATCGGATGCATCAAGCACTCGACCATCATCAAGAATGTAGGTGCTCTTAAACGTTTCCCATCGAGGCCAGTTACATTGCTTGGCAAATACCTGAGAGCTGATCATAATGCAAACTAGCAGAGCAATTAGCTGTTTCATTACTTACCTCCGTCAGCCAATCTGTCGGCAGAAATTCGTCGCAATACACGCCAGAATATTATCGTGAGCGAGACAATTAGGAATACGACACACAAGGCGAGCAATACCGGGTGGGAAGAGAAGTGATACCAAACCAAGTCCATTACTGGTAGTTGCCCTAGGTAAAAACTCTTTCCGACCTCGAAGCTCGCCACCTGCCCTTCCTGTATAGTGACAACCGAACCAAACATATGGTCTAACTTGCCACTGTCATTCAGCGCATCACCAATTAAGCCAAAATCATTTGGTTGCGATGCCACTAGCGAAATGAGGCTACGTGTCTTGGTTAGAGGTGACTCCATAGCAACCATGCTTGCAAATGCACCTTGAGCCGTTATATCAACGGTCCCTAAAACATCTGCCTCTTCAGGCTTGCTCTGTATCCAGCTCGCCCAACCCAGCTTGTTATTACTCACGGGCAAGGCTAATTTCCTGGTCATTTCCCCCAAAATCAGGTTGGCGCCATCTTGAGAAACGGCATAATCATCCTTTGGCGATAGCCGCCCAATCATCAGAATATCTTTATCAATCAACAGTTCCGGATCCCAACGATCCAACATGGCTACCTTTATTGCCGGATACCCTGTTTTGGCTCCAATCGCCCCCATCGTATCGAGCATCAGCGCTACTTCAGGCGCAGGCGGATTTGGCTTTATAACCACAGCGGTTTCCGATAAGTCGGCCATTCTGGAATATGGAAAGCCTGATTTTGCAAATGCTCGTAAATTGGGCATTTTTATGTAATGTGGAAAATCTGAGAAATCCAGCGTGGAATCCGAGTCCATCACTGCGTAATAACGGCTGGGTTGTGCCGACTGACAGTTACCATCCGCCCCTGATATGAAGCTAAACTCAAACTGCATCGTATTACTGCTATCAATACGAAAAGCCGGGATACGAGAAGTGGAATTCACGCTGATTAACGTGTCATCCAGTAGCGGTACTCTGATCGGGCTGCTACCGGCATGCTTGCCCGTATCCGATAAATTAAAGGCTTCGACAAACTGCCCATTTACCGAAAAGCTCATTCGCGATTCGGCACTCCCTAACGGCGGGGAATAGCGGTAGGCTAACTCAAGCGGTATGCCCCTCGACTGCCAGGCAAACAGATCCGGTGGTAAGTGGAATTCCACATTAATAGGTGCAGCACTACGCCCTTCACGCTGTAACTGATAAGGCCCCTCAACCAGTTCGGCAAAACTCACCGGCCTGTCCGTTCTCACCCAGTTCGGCGCATCGTAGGGCTTGCGAGGCTTTAGTTCGGTAACATTATTGATCCGAGCTATAGGGCCAGAGAGCAAACTGTCTCCTAGCACCAAACCACGTACAGCTGTATTCAAGTCAAGGCTGTCACGCCCCAGTACAAGCAATAACTTCCGGTAACGGTTGGTGGGATGTGTAATGAGCTGAAGCACAGGGCCATTCACTGTTGGCAGGTCTTTAATAAATGAAGGGCGATGCTGATTCGTTGCAAAGACTATCGCATTGTGCTGCTGGGGAAGGTCGTCAAAATAGACAGGGAAATTAACACCGCGCCAACTGGCCAGAGTGCCAAAGTAAGAAGCCATCACCCCTGCAGCGGTTAAGCCGTCAATGTCACGTTGAGGTGGAAAAACAAAAGGAAGCGTTAAATGCGAAAAGTCTCTTTGATCAAAAAATGGCGCAGGTAACAAAGCGAGATCCGTTGCCAGAACAGCATTGTGGACTTGCAGCTTAATGCTACCTGCCTTGCTGATTTCAGCCCAGATACTCGGGCTATTCGGATCACGGCAGGTACTGTTGATTGATCCAATAAGTTCAAAACGTAACTGATTAAAGTTACTAATAAACCTTGGGTTTAGCGGTATCGAAGCAGACACGCGTTGCCCCTGGTCACCCTCATTAATGGGAACTACCCCCATCAGCTCTTCATTCAAAAAGACTTTTAGATGAGAAACGGCGGACTGCAATGCCGGAGAGGGAATAAAACTAAACTCTAACACCGCTTTCGAGACGATTTCATCCAGCCGTGAACCGAAGCTCAGATAAGCCGTACTTTCGCTTCCGGACATAGTGATAGAACCATTAATACCCAACTGCGAAAAGCTAATATCCTTATGCTCGATATCCGCAACAGGATCAGACGCCTGTACAACAGTCGCAAAACAGAAGAGCTGTAAACCAACGAGAAGTGTTATTATTTTGATGGTTAGTCGCTTCATTAATCATCCCTCAACTGCACAAACCTTGGCCTAAATGACGACAGATAACTAAGTAGAGCCCCAATAACTGACTTTAGAGAGAGGTAGGATTTTTTAACGGCCGAAGGGCTATTCTCCAATAGCTTTTCATAACCTTTCACGCCTACCATCAGTACGCTTTTGAAACTATTCATTGGTCTATCTGGTTGATATTGCTTTTTCCAAATCAACCAGTTATCCGCACGGGCAAACGTGCACTGTACGAAATCAATTTCTTGTTTGGTTGTAAGGGGACAGAGCTTAAGGCCAACGCACTCTTCGTCACGGTAGATAACCATGCATTTAAACGTTATTTCCTCTGACGAACGGTGCAAGGTCACTTCTATTTCAGGTTGTCCGTCAAAGATTGAATTGTTCGCAGTTTTGACCCGCAGCCCTCCCAGTGAGAAATCGACCAAAGTCGCCGGAAACATATGGCCGCTTTGTAGGCGAACCATCGCAGGAATTTCGACATCGATACGATGATTCTTTCGAATCTGCTTCTCTTCGGCCGCAACAGCAATTGCGCCTCCCAAAATAAACAAGTTATACAGGGTCCAAACCAGATTAACCCCGGTGGTTGCGAGCTCGTCTCCTGGCCCCCATCCAAGCCGGTAGATCCCGAAACCCAACCCAACGACATTCATTCCTATCAACACCAGATAGGGTTTCGAAATACTCCAGTCAAAATAGGCCTCTTCAATCAGCCCGCCTTTTTCGGTCACATTGAAGCGGCCTTTTTCCGGGGCAAACAACGCAACGGTAGTCGGGCGAGCGATATACCAGGCCAATACCGTTTCATAGACATCCCCCCAAAAAGAATGCCGATATTTTCCCTGGATTCTCGAGTTCGCTATAGCTGCATGGGTCATATGTGGCAACACATACAGAACAATTGCGATCGCCGGGGCATATATGATCTGCATATGAAAAACTAGAAAAGCCAGAGGAGCGACAAGGAAGATTAATCGGGGGATCCCTGATAAGAAATGCAGCATAGCATTGAGGTAACAGAGCCTCTGAGGCCACTTCAATCCTTTCCCCCGCAAAGGGTTATCCAACCGAAAAATCTGCGCCATTCCCCTTGCCCAGCGGATCCGCTGACCGATATGCGCCGATAAACTTTCTGTTGCCAAGCCGGCCGATACTGGCTGGCGTAGATACGCTGAACGATAACCAAGGCGATGCAACTTCAAGAACGTATGGGCATCTTCAGTCACCGTCTCGACCGCAACGCCACCAATTTCATCTAGCGCAGAACGACGTAATACCGCACATGAGCCACAGAAAAAAGTCGCATCCCACATGTCATTGCCATCTTGTACCAATCCGTAGAACAAGTTCCCTTCATTAGGCACATCCCTAAAATTCGCCAGGTTACGTTCAAAGGGGTCTGGCGAGAAAAAATGATGCGGCGTCTGCACCAGTGCCAGTTTGTCATCTTTCAGAAAGCCGCCCATCGTGACCTGGAAAAAGGCCCTTGTTGGCACATGGTCACAATCAAAAATAGCAACAAACTCACCACTAGAACGCTTTAAGGCATAGTTGAGGTTACCGGCCTTGGCATGTTCATGGGTTGGCCTGCGAATATAATGTACCCCAACCTCCTTTGCGTAGGCCTTGAACTCATCGCGCTGCCCGTCGTCCAATATATAAATATTGAGCTTATTTCTGGGCCAATCCACACCAAGTGCTGCTAGTACGGTTGTTTTAATCACATCCAGGCTTTCGTTGTAAGTCGGGATCATCAAATCAATCGTTGGCCATTCTGAAACGTCTTTTGGCAACGGGATAGGCTTTCGCTTTAATGGCCAGGCATTCTGAAAATAGCCCAGCATCAAGACTAACCAGGAATAACTTTCCGCCATCAGCAATATCAAACCCAGAGCCAAATCGACGGAGTTGTCCCAATTAAGTGTCGAGGTATAACGCCACCATATGTACCGGCACGAAACAGTAACGGAAAGAATGATCAACAATAAGTTAGGCACCCGACCAGGCAAGCGCCGTATCATCATTGCTGCCAGCCAAAGTAACAACACGAAAATAACTTGTGCCTGCCAGGCAAAAGGAACCGTAAGACAAAGCACTGAAGCAACACCGACCAACACTGTTAGCAATAACTTGGAGAAGCTCACTCTATCGGGGCTGTTTACTGTTTGAGATTTATCTGCCGCCTTTTCGACCCAGGCTCCAGCCCAATGCACGAAGGCCATCGGAAGGCCAATAAACCACAACAGGCCGTCTCGTAGGGTATTGCCCAGCTTTGTCTCCCTAGCTTCTCGTCGAGTTCGTTCAGCACCATTTTGCTTAACCACAAGCAACCATAGCGCCTGTATCAAACAGCGTATCGAATCCAAAAAACGAGGTCTGGCAAAATTAATATGCGGGAAAAGCGTTAGAGGTAATGTCCAAGTCTGATGCCCGAAAACGGTTGGCCGAAGAACAATAGAGCAGATACAAAACCAGATGAACAATATAAAACGACCTGAATTCGACGCATGCTCACTCTCGGGATATACCGCCAGGTGTTTGTTGAAGTTCTGAATAACTGAGGGCTTGATTACCCCTTTTGCAATGAAGCTAAGCATAACTGCCTTCATCACAACTGAGGGCAGCAATGCTCCACAGCGCTAAAGTTTTGAACTCTGCAGCGGCAAGACTGCCGGGAGAATAGCAGCCCACGGTTTGTAAATTAGCCGTTGCTTCCGCAAGCGCCTCATCGAAATGAATCGGGTTTGAAATTAAGGTCTCTCCCCATATTTTTTTCATATAAAAGGAAAAGTCACTACTCACTTCACTCGTCGAATAGAACTTATTCGCAAGCAGTTTGATTTTGGAAAGCTGACTAACACTTTCACCCTGGGCATCGAGAATAGAATAGCAAGCCGTATCGGGATTGATCACGACTAAGTGCAGATCAATAGTGGCATGAAGATCTCGCAGAGGCTCCATGAAACTGCTAGTAAAGCTAACAGATGGTAAATGAATGATGGCATAGTCAAATTGATCAGCCAGCGTTGTCAGCATCTCAGAAAAAAAACTGTTAGACAGCCGATAAACTGATTTGGGATCTGAATAAAAATCGATTTTACGCTGTTTACTAATACTCTTCTCCCTGCCGGATAGTACAGGTTTCGCTTGTGCTCCGAAGGGAAGAAAGCTCACCCCGGCAGGGCTTTGATGAAAAGCAAGAGCCCAGTCCTCGCCACAATATTCACGGCTAGCCCAACCATCACCATCTGTCATTTTCATCGAGAAGTACACACGAAGAAAATTACGAAAGTCCAAGTCTACAATTGCAACATTCTTATTAATATCATGAAGCCCACCAGCAAGGTTAGCAGCAACCGTCGATGCACCAACCCCGCCCTTCAAGCCAGAGATAGCGATTAATTTCATCTATTTAGACCTTTCGAAGAATAAATTATGGCTCTTTTATTTCTATTATTCCATTTACAGGTTTCGGATGGCGTTCATTGACTTCATCAAAAACACCCCAACGCCCGTTAATAATGCGAGCCCTTTCGTTATCGGCAAACTCTTCATAGTCAAACTCATCCAAATGGTATGAAGATGCTATGTAAGAAAGATCTGATTCTATATCCATATCACTTTATAGTTATTTTAAAGACACAAAATGTATTGATGACGGACGTCAACAGAAATTTCATATAAAATCAATTACTGATTTTAACGCCTTAGTCAGTAATACGCTTATCTACTTATAATCATAATTATCAACATAATAAGAATAGCAGAAGTTAATAAAACAGCCACAATCTGACTTTTTTTATTGCACTTTTTTACTCCTCGTTGAGATCTAACTGAAAAGCAAGCACCACCCTATCTTTGACTTTTCGGCCTAGTAGCCCCCTCTCCGATTTGGCTTCAGATGCGTCTGAGCCTTGATGGCTATGAGTAGGTACTATCACTATGAGTTTATCCTGCTGAAAATTGACCAAATTACGATCTTGGTACTAGGCTTATTAACAATTGGGGAATGTCGAAACTGAAGCATATTGATTTTATTTCATCCATATAATTGGCATCTGACATACCAACCAATTCTAAGTTGCCTTAACAGTGAATATAGCGGCTGTAAAAGAGTATGAGCAATGTAGGTTATGACTAATTTTATTCTTTCAGAAGATGATAAAGTGATAAATTTGCTTGAGACTGATCCTTGCAGCCTTCAAGGACCACATGCAGCAGATTCAGATTATCACGTCTTATTATTTAATACGTCTTATGATTGCTACCAGCAATTCTCCATTAAGAATAAAGACAAGCTCTTAGCACTTTATAATGAAGTATTTTTCTTAAAGTGCAGTAACAGCCTGAAAAACATCTTTCAGCTACTTGATGATATTGAGAAAATACCCGTGACATCAGGTAGTACATTATTTGTTGTATCAGATAGCAGCTTATTTTCATCTAGTAACAACGAACAGCTTAGCACTGCGTTATCACGTTTGAAGATCTGGCAACTTCAGTCAAACATCACTGTGTATTTTTGCATTTATGACGTCCGTCATAATAAGTCACTCGCTTCAACGTTGTTGGCTCATAGCAACCAGGTTGAAAGTGTCTCTTTCGTGAGCACTTCAGATGAAACTAACTACCACTACACGCTTCTTTTTGCCCACACCAAACAAGGCATTATGACTAACGCCGACTATTACTTTGATGCGAGCCAAAAGACATATACTCCAATCGAAGACAAAGCGTACTTGCGCAATTTATCTATCACCGACACTATCAATGACAACCGAAATGTTTTAACGCTGACCTCTTTGTTAAGAGAAAATGAAATCCCCCCGGCACAGTTTCGGTTCTTTGAGACTCCGGAAGAAATTCTAGAGGCATCAATAACCAACAAGAAGGCAACCATCGTTTTTCCTTGTGTTTCCTACGAAGCAATTGAGGGGATATCACGTCTCGCCTTCCAACTAAGGACATCTTGCGGACTTGAACTGAAAATTATTGTCAGGGAACTCATCCAATGTATCAGCTATTTTGATGAACGCCTGTTATTGGACTCGGGAGTCAATCTTATCGTTCCCGCCGAGGTTTCTTTCTCTCACTTTGTCAGCCAGACGCTCGCAGTACAGAACCAAGTATATGTTGGTCAGCTCCCTGACAAATATGAAGACCTTCTCAATTTGCGGCCGCGTTACAGTTATTCAGGCCAAAGCGATATAACATTGTTCACTCAGCACGTTAAGTCACTTATTTCACAGCAAATGAGCTTAAAAATAGACTTTGCCTTGATAAGGCTCAACATACTCCCGAGCCAAGACATAACAGAGTGTGCCTCATTGTGTAAGCTACGACGTGATGGCGATCTGCTCACGGCCGGAGATGGTGTTATCTATGTTTTTTTAAGTGCAATTAGAGCCAATGATATAGACGACGTACTAAACGGCATCTTTCACCTCAAGGTCAGTGAGCTATTTTCTAGTTATGACGTTTTTATCAACCCGGTTGACATTATTGAAGAGCTTACCAACGCAACAGCTCCACATTTAAACAAAAACGTCAAAACTAAACCAACACGCTGGCACACAAACAAACCGCTACCTAGCCACAAGACTACAACTCGCATCTACGCCAAGCGTGTACCGCTAGAACGGAAATCTCAGAGGGTACTACCATGAACCTGACTGATTTTATTCTGACAATCTCGGTTGCGACTACTGTCGGCTTTGTGCTTGGCTTTTTCACCAACTCAATGGTTTCCCAAGTCCGTCGACGCTGGCTAAACAGACACCTTAGCTATTTCAAAAAATACAAAAACAAAGATGATGCATTGTAATTCAAGCAGGGAAACGGCCTATCATGACAACGAAACAACTCAGTGAAAAAGTAACTTGGTCTCTGGGCTGGTGGAATATCTACTTTTTGCTCAAGATAGCCCTAAAGGTTAAAGGGGTAATAGGATTTTCGACCCTCTACAATTTTGCATTTTTCTTTTTCCTGCTGATCCCTGTGGCTAACAAGGGGCTAAGAGCAGCCAAAAATATCATTGCCGTCGTTGTCGGCCTATGGCTGTTTCACTATGATTCGTTCTTACCGCCGCTTAACCGATTAACCACCCAACTTTCTCAACTACTACAATTCGATACGCTCTATCTGTTTGAACTGCTTACCCGTTTTATCTCTCTTGATATCATCCTTTTATTTGGCCTTATCCTCATCGCTTACTATTTTGCTCATCAAGTCTTTAGGGTAACAAGCCTAGTGATGATCATCATGGTATTTTTTAGCTTTAGCCATACAGAAAAACCGCTCTATGTACAGGCCAAAGTACCTGCTGCCCAGGTTGCGCAAAATGAAATACATAAAGCTCCTATCGTTCCAACCCAAACAACGGCTGCCTTATACGTAGAGCACCCTACTGCTAAATTAAAGCTTCCTGATATCATTGACGATATCAGTCTGAATCAATACCGGAAGGCTTTTTTTGCTAATGAAGCGCAAAAACGCTCCAGCTTACAGAGCGGGCTCAGCATGAATCATAACTTTGATATCCTCCTACTGAACATCTGCTCGATATCCTGGGACGATCTCGCCCTCACAGGCCAGACAACCCATCCTTTATTAGCAGAATTTGATATCCTGTTTGAAAATTTCAACTCCGCAACAGCCTATAGCGGCCCAGCGGTTATTCGCCTACTACGTGCCAGCTGTGGTCAACAAGAACACAGCAGCCTTTTTGAAAGTGCAAGCAACAACCAATGTCTGCTATTTGAGAACCTGACACAACTTGGTTTCAAAAATGAATTGCTTTTAAACCACAACGGTGAGTTTGGGAATTTCATGACCCATATCAGCAACAACATCGGTGCGCTCTCTCCCGCTGTCGAACTTGATAGGTTATCGCCGTACCAGAAAAGCTTTGATGGCTCGAGTATTTACCGAGATGCCACTGTATTAAAGCAGTGGCTTGCCCAAACCAACCAAACTCGCAATACGCCTACAGTCACCCTGTACAACTCTATTTCAGCCCATGATGGAAACCGGATCATTCGAGGTAATTCCGGTAGTAGCCTAATCAGCTACAGGCAGCAGCAAAAAAATGTTCTTGATGATCTCTACGCATTTGTAGACAAGCTTAAAAAGTCAGACCGGAATCTGGTTGTGATATTCGTCCCTGAGCACGGCGCTGCAATGCGAGGTGACAAAATGCAAATTCAGGGAATGCGAGAAGTCCCGACTAAGACCATAACGCATGTTCCTGTTGGCATTAAGTTCTTTGGCCCCGACCTCAATATCCAAGGCGATAAAATACAGCTGAGCCAACCCAATAGTTATCTCGCGATTTCCGATTTGTTAGGGAACATTATCGCCAGCGATGTCTTTTCCGGAAGGCCCTTCCAGTTGAGTGATCTTGTTCAGAATTTAGACGAAGTCGGGATTGTTTCTCAAAATCAAGGAACTACCATTCTTGAAATCAGAAAATCCTCTTTCTTGACACTGGATGATGAAAGCTGGCTCCATTACGATGCTAATTAGAGACTGAGCAATAGCTTGGCTTGCCACTTTTTACATCAGCTAAATTGTAAATGTTTGAAAAGATGGCATAAACAACATGGTATGACACTGTTAATTCTGTAAAAATAATCACACTTGATTAACAATTACAGGATATAAGCAATGAATGTATCGACGCGAACCTGGGATGGCTTCGTAAGAGGTTATCACTGGTTGCAAGCCTGTTCCGTTGCCGGATTATGGTATACCGGTACGGAAGGTCTCATGGACTGGCACTTCGCAGTTGCCTATTTCTTATTGGCTCTTCTGCTCACCCGCCTGGTATGGGGTATGGTTGGTAGTGAAACAGCCCAGTTTCGTCATTTCGTCCGCTCTCCTAAGGCTGTATTCCAGTATTTGACATCATTGCATGATAAGGACAGTCAGGCGACACAACATCCCGGACACAATCCGGCAGGTGGCTACATGGTGCTTTGTTTCTTTGCTTTGCTAAGCATCCAGCTTATAACGGGACTATTCGCCAATGATGACATTATTTCTGAAGGCCCATTCACAATGTATGTAAGTGGTGAGATCAGCAGCTTGCTCACGGAAATTCATGCGCTAAACTTCAACCTGATTTTAGCTGCAATAGGTCTTCACCTGTGCGCTATCATTACCTATTTGCTAGGTAAGGAAAACCTCATTAAGCCTATGATTAACGGTAATAAGCCCCTTCCAATAAGCATTGCGCCGAGAATAACAAACGGACTGATTGGGTGGCTGATTTTTGCCATGATTGGCGGGGTAATTTACATCTACTTCGCACAAGAGATTGTGAGTTATCTTTTCTGAGATATAAACGCATCGGGGGTAAAGTGTCTTCACTTTACCCCCGATTGTTATTCTGCTGCTGGCATTAACGGAATTTATAATCGCTATGGCAGGATTTACAGTTTTTCGCTGCTACGCCAAACGCACGTTTCGTTGCACGCTCGTCACCTTCAAGAGACACCGTTGCCAACTGGGCCAGATCGGTCTGAAACTTGTTGAGTTTCACCGAGAAGCCATCCCAGTCAGACCAGATTTCAGGTTTTGCTTTCGTATCACCAGACTCAGTACCAGGTTCCTTAAACGCTTCCTCCGGCATTAACGATAGCTGAGAGATAAATTGTGCACGTTGGCTAAATTGCTTCTGATCCCAATCTTTACGACCTTTAACCATTTCAGCCATATCACCAAAGTTTGTCGCAATCATGGAAAATGCAGACTGACGGTAATGGATAGCATCTTCCGGTTTTTCAAAAGGTGATGCCGAGACACTGGTTGCAACCAACAGTACGCTGCCTAGTATTACTTTCTTCATCATTGTAGTTCCATCTAGTTGTTGTTATTAAACAAAATGATACCAATACAACACAGACAGTAAACATCTATAGCCCACAACTTACAAACATTTACAATACTGTAACCAGTGATAAATCAGTTCTGAGATTGGGTGCGAGTAATGATAAAATCATCCGTACTACAAAAATACAATATGAGCAAAGTCATGCTAGGCACACTAAAAAAAATGAAGTCATCACTAGGGAATGAAGTTGAGTACCAGCTTCCTGTCGGTGATGAACTCTTGCCCCTAAATCCTCTCATAGGCAAAACACTGAAGCTGACCTATACCGGTAATATCTTCTGCGATGCCTGTGGCAAGAAAACAAAGAAAAGCTACTCACAGGGACATTGCTTTCCTTGTATGAAAAAGCTGGCTCGCTGTGACATGTGTATCATGAAGCCAGAAACCTGTCATTATGCCAAGGGAACCTGCAGGGAGCCTGAGTGGGGGGATACCCACTGTATGGTTCCACACTACGTCTATCTTTCTAATACGTCAGGTTTAAAGGTCGGCATTACACGCCATACCCAGTTACCGACACGTTGGATAGATCAAGGTGCGACACAGGCACTACCTATTTTAAGAGTAAAGACCCGTCAGATTTCGGGGCTGGTTGAAATCGCCCTGGCAGAGATGGTGGCAGACAAAACGAACTGGCGGGCAATGCTCAAAGGTGACAACGAGAACATTGACCTGAAAACTGAGGCCGAGAGATTACTCCCTACCATTGAAACTCGCCTCAATGAGCTTCTAGCACTGTACGGTGAAGATGCCGTCGAACAACTCAATGAAGAATTGGTCAGCATTCAGTACCCGATAACGCAATACCCAACAAAAATCACATCTCACAACTTCGACAAAAACCCAGTCGTAGAAGGGACGTTAGTCGGTATCAAGGGGCAATACCTGATCTTCGATACCGGTGTGATTAATATACGCAAGTTTACCAGTTACGAAGTGACGGTTGAGACACCGTAAAAGGTGACGTTACACAGCAAAAAAGGCGGTATTACCGCCTTTTTCATTGTTACTAAAAGTTTTGCTATTTCTTCGCCTTTGGCTGTACGTATTTTCGTGTCCCGTCGACAATAGCAACGTCCCGGATAAAGTTAATTCCGAGCACAATCCCCTTGCCTGCCGTCAACGCGAACTCCGTCAGCTCATTCAGTTCGCCCAGCTTAGCCCTTAACTTAACAACGGCCTGACGCTCTTTGCTTCCATTTTTACCTTTCAGCCAACGTTCAACAGGTAGTTCTACTGAGTGGCCACTGGTTTTAAATTTAATCCAGTCATTGCCATCTCGCTCAAACTCCTGAACATCCGTCACGCCAATCGTGGAAAGCTTCACATCGGAGTCAACCTTCACTCTTACATGCTGCTTAGCTGAATCTAACCAAACCCACTCTTCTGCACCCAGAATTAACTTTCCGTCCTGGGTCTTTGTCACAACCGGTGCAGGTTTAGGTTCTGGCTTAGGTTCTGGTTTGAGTTCAGGTTTGACTACAGGCTCTGGCTTTGAAACCGGGGCAATCACAGGCTCACTAACAATGGGCTCAACAGGCTTTGCCTCTCCCCCAACCTCTGGCTCAGGTTTGGGTTCCGGCCCTCGAGAAACTTGTTGCTGTGCACACCCAGCGAGTATGACTGCTGCTATACAGGCTGCAATTATTCTCATTCTGTTAACCTTAAATCATTCCTATACCACAATAATATGCTGATAAATCATTCGCTAGCAAGTTCTACCTGTGGGCATAGATCTCGTTAAATTGATTTACCTTGGACGTTAGCCATGCCTCATCATACCATCCCATGTTTCGGCTATGCTTAGCATCATCCCACAGACTGAGGAACCAGCGTCTAAGCTCGAAGCCTTCGGCTAATGGCACTTTTTCCTGATATCGCTCAACAAGCTGCAAATCTGGGCGAACATCGTAGAGGTGAAATAGATCGAATTCGCGGTGCTTATAGCCCGCATCACAAGGGTCGAGAATTGCTGCTACTTTAAATGTCCGAGGATCAAATAGCACGTTACCGACATGGCAGTCATCATGAACAAATGATGAGTTATTATTGATGGGCGAAAGGATCTCCTCTTTTCTCTCCCACATTGAGCCGTAGGCTTCTTTAAGTTTGGGCGAGAACGGTGAGCATCCACTTTGCACGTAGCGCAGCACCGGCGACATCCAACTGTCAAACGCCTTAATTAGGCAAGGTTCGTATTGACCTTCTGCCAGCTCAAAGCCTTGTTGCGCCTGGTTATCATGAAGAGCAAGCAATAAATCTGTATAGCTTTCACGAAAGCTCTCAAGTGCGACCGGGTCATTGGGCAAATCATGAGCCGACATCCCATCGAGCCATTCCATCATTATGTAGTCATAGCCTTCTTCCCGGCCGAAAAACAATATTTCTGGAACAGAGCAATCAAGGCAATCAGATAAACGTTTTAAACCAGTGATTTCTTTCGCCAGCCGCCCTATCTCTCTCGAGAACTTTACGACAGCTTTCCCTCTTGGCGATGCAACAAATACAACCCAACCATAAAAAGTTTCTTGGATGTTGCACAGTTCAGGTCGCTGACTATACATAGTCAAATAGGCAGTTTCAGCAATTTGCTTAAGCTGAGGTTGAATCATTAACACTCCCTTTACCTTGAGAAACTGAACTCACTCAGTTACTTATTCCCTACACAAATACGCAGTCAATAATTCATTATTTTAGTATTATCACTCACATCCAGAGTGCAACAAATGACACTCCGTCGCTAGAGTTTTGGGTCAAAATAGTAATTAATGAGCACGTGCTCTCATAAAATTGTATCCAAGGAGCCATTTCGGATGTGAAAACTCGCAGATCGAAGTGTTATGGGAAAGGATCTCAATCCATTCTTAGAAAACAAAGAGTTACTACTTGTCTTTATCAGTTACCATAAAGACATTGAGTATACGTGATACCGATATACCAGATTACACCTTATTGAATCGCAATACCTACCGCTTCAGCAAGCTGGTTCAATTGCTCTTCACTATCCAGCCGTACCGACCAGTTAACACCACTTCCAGTCGCGGTAACTACATTGGCACCACCAATTAAGGTAATATCGTCAACCCTCGCCTGCAATGAGGCTCGAGATACACCATTAAGACGAACAACCAACTCGTGCTGATTGGCAATGATTCGTCCTTCAGAAAAAGATAAATTCATAGAGTTACGCGTCTTTCTTCTTATGCTTCATTACAGCCATTGTCAAACGACTGGTACACACCAAACGTCCCCGCTCTTCTGTAATTTCAATCTGCCAAACCTGGGTTGTCGTCCCGATATGCACCGGTGTTGCGGTTCCTTTAACAATTCCGCTGCGAACAGCACGTACATGGTTGGCATTAATGTCCAGCCCGACACAATACCTCGTCTCGTCGACACACATATTAGCAGCCAGTGAGCCAAGCGTTTCTGCCAACACGACTGACGCACCACCATGAAGCATCCCAAGCGGCTGATGGGTTCGCGCGTCAACCGGCATCACAGCACTCAGGCTATTGTCATCAAAATCGCTGTACTCTATTCCAAGATGTTCGACCAGCGTATTCACCGAGCTCTGGTTCAAGCTATCTAAGGTGAAGTCTTTTTTCCAAATACTCATGAGGTTACCTATAGATCATTATGTTGCTAGAATACCACTCTCCCCCCTTACCGACTACTAACTCTGCGCCTGTCGTAGTATGATCGAATCATTAGTTTTTCCTATAATTGAATGGAAGGAGTCATTCAGATGAATTACTTTCGACCTCTTATCAGTACGGCGCTTATCGCCTCGGCCCTTGCGCTAACGGCCTGTTCCAGTTCGCCGACAGGTCGTCAGCAAGTGCTGCTTTTCTCAAACCAAGACATGTCGCAGCTTGGTGCGCAGTCTTTTGAGCAGCTAAAACAACAAGAAACCATCAACCGCGATTCAAAAACCAACCAATATGTACAATGTGTCACCCGAGCCTTAACAACCAAGCTGAGCCCGAGCAGCGGCTTCAGTCAATGGGAAGTGGTGGTATTTGACAGTAAGCAAGTCAATGCCTTTGCTTTACCGGGCGGAAAAATCGGTGTTTATACCGGATTATTGGGTGTCGCAAACAATCAGGATCAACTCGCCACCGTCATTGGCCATGAAATCGGCCACGTATTGGCCCAGCACAGCAACGAACGCCTTTCGCGTAACCAGTTAGCCAATGCCGGTCTACAGCTCTCCAGTATGGCTATCAGTGGCACGCAGTATCATGATGCCGCCATGGCCGGGCTTGGGCTCGGGGTACAATACGGTGTACTCATGCCATATGGCCGTGCCCAGGAGTCAGAGTCCGATATCATTGGCTTGCGCCTGATGGCCGAGGCCGGTTTTAACCCGAATGAGAGCATCAGCCTGTGGCAAAACATGGCCAAAGCATCAGGAGGAAGCCAGCCACCGGAGTTGTTGTCAACTCACCCGTCGCACTCGACACGAATTGATGATCTGAGAGCCGAAATTGGGCGCTTGCCTAGCTACAATGCAACACGCCCTCAGTGCCAGCTATAATTAGGCCAGGTCTTATTTAGGACAGATTACCCTAAAGGAAAAAGCGCCCGAAGGCGCTTTTTTTACTCAATAACACTGCTTCCAAACGTGTTACTTCGTAATTTCAAAACCCGGCGTGTACACTTCTACACGACGGTTTTTAGCACGACCTTCTTCCGTATCATTTGGTGCCAGCGGCTCCGACTCCCCTTTACCCTGGGCAACAATACGGCTTTTGTTAATGCCAAAGTGCGCGCCAAGATAACCGGCGACAACAGCGGCACGCTCTTCAGACAGGTTCTGGTTATACTCTTCGGATCCTCGGCTGTCGGTATGGCCAACGACATAGAGTTTTGTTTCCGGGTACTCCACCAGCCGTTGGGCAATAGGTTGGATCCGATCGATATCCGACTGCGATAAAGCATTACTATCAAAGGCAAACGGCAAGTTGACACTCAGCGCTTTCACTTTCATCACTTCCGGCTGAACGGGAACCGGTGCCGGCTCGGGGACTGGTTCTGGCTCTGGCTCGATAATGGCTACCGGCTCTGGCGCTCCCCAATAGTAGACCAGGCTAACACCGTAGAAATGAACATCACTTTCGCCCGGACTGCTACCTCCGACCTGGTTGTAATATTGGTACTCCGCGCGAGCAGACAGATCGTCATTAAAGAAATACTCAGCACCGATCCCCGCAGTTGCAGATACACCGTTATCGTCCTGATTATTTACGCTGTTATCGACATCAAAGACGTAGCCACCTAACTTACCAAAGAGATCAAATGACGGCGCGGCATGCCATGTGAACTTACCCACAAGATCCAAGCCGTGCACTTCAAACCCGCCACCACCAACATTGGCGTCAGCCTGCCCCAGATAGGTGTAGCCACCTTCGACACCAAACCAAGAATTGTAGGTATAACCAATAAAGGCACCACCGCCCCAATCATCGCGTTCAAAGCTGCTCTCGGCACCATCCAAAGCACCACCGAAGCTATCAAAGTTGGTACCACCAATACGCGCACCGGCATACCATGGGTTATCTGTTGCAGCATGAACGACTCCCGAAACTAATAATGCCAATGGGAGAATTTTGTACATTTTTGTCATATCTAGATATCCCTATTATTGATTCTTTTTTGCCACTACCACTTAAGTGTTTAGAACCGAATTTGGATTTTTACAAGGGAAATACAACGAATTAATAAGAAAAATCGTACATATATCAACAATAAAGAAAGGGGATTGTTCAGATAACCCTAGAGGAGCAGCCTAAGTACATCGGCGATATTCAGACTTGTAAGATTAAAAACCCATTATTGAAATAATAAAAAAGCTCATCGAAATGAGCTTTTTTATGGTAATTATTTGTCTTTTAACCGCCCTTCAGCCAGCGCTTCGGCCGTGGCATCTTCCACTGCCATAAAAAGATAATCAACGTCACCTTTTGGCGAGGTCATCGGGTTCAACGTAACGTTTTGGTACATAAATGGCGCTTGCTGAGTGATTGGCCTTACATTACGGCACTTAAACAGGTAGGGACGCTGACGCCAAATCAAAAAGCTCCGGCAACCTAGTTCAAACACAGGCTTGGATTTTGCCGTAAACCATTCTGACGGTATCTCAGGGAATACCTCAAAGAGGTTCTTTCCGATCGCCTCATGGGCCTGTTTGCCGCTATGATGGATCATAAATCCATTCCAGACATGAATGGTAAAGTCTTTATCCAGTACGACAAGGCCAACATCAACATGCTGCACCATATCTACCATCCAGTGAAATTGTTCAAATTCAGCAGGTAAAGAAAACATGGCCTAGTCCTCATCCATCAAGTAAGACAATTTGTTATCGAGTAAAGGAAGTGACTCATCAACAAACATCAGCAGCAGGTCACATTTAATTGATGTATTCTCAATCCCGTAACTGACTTCAAATGTCATCGTTCTACGCCAATTACCTTCAGTCTGCGCTATCATCCTCTCAATAGGCATGTGTTGACCCAAGAGCACTGGGTGACTCTGAAAAAACTTCACCTCGGCCTGCTGACCTAATCCCTTCAGGAATGAACCAACCAGAATATTACTGACATCCATCAGCAGTTCCAGCTCTGAGTCCCCGTCAGCCTCTATCGGATACTGCATCATTGCCATCAGATCTTTTACGCTGGAGTCACTTAACAGCACCAGCGCTTCACCTGCAATCCCCTCACCGCTAAAGCCCTGGCAAATGCCAGACATCGTACTGCTACTTGCAAGGTGACGCATTGTCATATGAAGTTCACTCACTTCAAATACATTGACGTTTGGCAGAGGCAAGTTAACAAACACGTCGAAGTGACGTGCCAACGAATCAGCGGCACGACCAATTGCCACGTTGGCCACCTCAAGATAAACATCACGACGCCGTAGAGCGGGCGTCGACACTCTCTGAATCACCGCATCAAATGCGACAGGCTCAGAGGGCGTCAGCTCTTTGAGGAATGTTTTCAAGAAGGCTTTGTCGACGGGCTTCTTAAGAAACTCAATCGCACCAAGCGCTTTCACTCTTGCCTGTGCTTGTGGCTGGATATCCCCCGACACCACAATCACTTTAATATCTATTCCTTGCTGTTTTATTGCCTCCAATGTCTGGTATCCATCCATTTCCGGCATGGTCAGATCCAGGAACATCAGGTCAAACTTTTCTTTCTTAAGGTGCTGCAAGGCTTCCAAACCGTTAACAGCAAAAGTAACTTCAGCATTCAGGGAAGCCGGTAAGGCTCTTGCCATCTGCTTTCGAGCTAATGCCGAATCATCACAAATCAAAATTGAAGTAGCCATGCGTGCTCCTCGCGCTTCTTATCTGTTGGAGCGCTGCTATATATTCTTTTTAATAAACTTTCCTCATGATGATAACAGTAGAAGCGCTATTGGTCTGCTGAAATATGCCATCACCACCTATTTATAAACATCTTTATATCACCAAGCATGTGACACCGTCACAATTTAATTGATATAGTCGTCATTAATCACTCATGGCTACTTTCACCGTGAGTATAATATTTACAATGTAAATATTGTTCTGAAGGTAATGATTTACCTAATCCACACAGAGTAAGTGTTTTAAACACGATCAAGGCAACGTAGAATGCTAACCATTATCACGATATGACTTAAATGGCCTAATCAGCATATTATGAATGTTCATAGTTCCCACCGCACCGATAACCACCCACCTGTCAAAGTTGGCGTGATCGGTGGCGGTATCGCTGGATCGACAATAGCCCTTCGTTTGGCTGAGCTTGGTATTCAGGTTGAATTATTCGAGGAAGGCAAGAGCCTGGTTAACGGCCCGCCAATTTGCCATTTGCATGCAGGCGGAAACCTTTATCGGGAAATTTCTGACCAGCAATGCCTAACCCTGCTCAAAGAGTCGATTGATACACTTCGGGTTTTTCCTCATACAGCCAATATCCGCCCAACCGTAATTGCCGTCCCCCAGCGTGACCAAGGCGATCCTGAGGCACTTATTCCACGATTGAAGCTGCTACAGGACGCCTACCGTCAATTCGTCGAAGCAGATAGCCACAATCAAGTTCTCGGTGATCCTGGCCAATATTACAAACTCTATTACCGTAACGAACTCGAACAGCTAGCCCGTGCATCTATCCCCGCCGAACCGGGCTCGCTTGATGACTGGATGATCCCCGTTGCCAAGAATATCGATCTGGATAAATTCAAGTTTCCGCTGATCCTCGTACAGGAATATGGACTTAGCGTATTTCGATTGGCGGCAACGGCCAATTTAGCCCTCGAACAACTTGCGTCGTGCAAGATCAATACTCGCTCTACGGTTATAGATATCCAACAAAGCCATGAGTCTGGCACCTGGACAGTAACCCATCAGCAGTTTGATCCGACAATAGACGATCACATCACCCATTCCGTTAATGTCGATTACTTAATCAATGCCTGTGGCTACCGAACCGGTACGCTGGACAATTGGGCGAACATACCCCGACATCGTATGGTTGAGTTCAAGGCGGCCTACGTGACCCATTGGGCAGAATGTCAAGGCGTGTGGCCGGAAGTGATTTTCCACGGTGAACGTGGGACACCAGATGGCATGGCACAGCTCACCCCTTACCCTGACGGTTTCTTTCAGCTTCACGGCATGACTGAAGACATTACGCTATTCCGTCAAGGATTGGCCAGGAGCACGGCAGAAGATGCCCAGCCAGCATTGGGGACATCTTTCATTAGAAAACTCAAGCAAGGCTGGACTAACTCAGACATAGACACACGAACAGGCAGAGCGATTGCGCATATGGCGCAGTTTGTACCCGCCTACCAGACGGCGACTGTCGGTGGAAAACCCTTATTTGGTGCTCAGCAGATCCCGGGAGATGACCTTTCTCTTAGAGCCGCTGATATCTCTTTTGCGGGTCGTCGCTATGCCAGGACAGAAATCGTCAAGGCATCATCTGCTTTGTCGGCTGCTGAAGGCGTGATTCAACAGCTCGTTATTGAAGGCCTGGTGCCCGATCTGAAAGATGATACCCTGCCCTTAGAGCAGCAATTCCCGGTAACATCAGGGCTAAGCCAAGAGGAAATCGTTACCAAGGCCGAGACGTTAGCGTCAGAGAGAGGTTATCCGCAGGCCTTGGCAGGCCTTGTTCGATTTGAAGTGTGATCATTTACAGCCCAGTCCGGTTCAACAAATCAAAAGCCGATAAATAAAGCAGCTCAACCTAGCTATCCTCATGGCGAGCTGCTTGCTAGCGATAGAACACCGCTAACCATATGGTCTCTTGGTCAGGTCTCGTCCACGACACCTGATGACGTTGGTGGGCCAGAATATTCAGGTGGTCGCCTTCCTTCAGGTGCACTTCCCGGCAGCCATCTTCAAACATTATTCGTGCTTCGCCTTTTAGCACCACAACCCACTCATGCTCATCTTGGTCGTACCACTCACCCGTTGGCGTCGTATGACCTTTGGAAATAATACGCTCTATACGAACACTCTGTGTGTTGACAATATCCTCAAACACCTCCTCTGGCAATTCAGCCGGAATGTTGCCAAAAAGGTTCATCCTTCCTCTCCCTATAATAAAAAGGCGAGGTATCACCCCGCCTTGTAAATTACACTTACTGCTATTGCCCTACTGTTTCTTAGGTAGGTTAACTTCAATCTTTTGGTTAAGTGCTTCCAGCTCAGTCTTCAGTGCTGTTAATTGCGCTTCTTCATCAGCAACAGCCTTTATCTTGGCATCGTACTTGTCGCAATCTGCCTGCGAAACCCAGTTCCAGCTTGTGCCAGACTTAAACTCGTCACACGGTTTCTTAAAGTCTTCGGCAACTCGTTTGGCTTTCTTCACATCCGCTTCTGCTTTAGCTACCTGTTTTTGCAACAACAATTGCTGCTGATAAAGCTCTTTCGAATGGCTCAGCACCACTTGCTGTTTTTCTGTCGCCGTCTCCAGTTCAACCACTTTGGTATCCAGCTTCTTCTTGGTCACGACCAACTTTTTCCGCTGTTGTTTCAGTTGAGCCAACTGTTCCTCATAATCAGCCTTCTGTTGCTCAAGCTCGGCCTGCTTGCTGGTCAATTGCTCAAAGGCCTTCTCGAGTTCTAGCGCCTTTTGGGTTTCCAGTTCTTCAAAGCTTTCCTGAAGCACCTGCTGCTTTTCGGCCAATACGGCATTTTTCTGTAATAGCAGCTCATACTCTTCTTGGCTGGGGCCGGGATTGCGGTTCCATACAGCCGAAGCCAGAATACTTCCCAGTACAAACCCAACCACTAATGATACTTTCCAAGATGACATCATATCTTTTTAACCTGCTAAACAATTCGCCTTTGTCGCTCTGCAGCCGTCATTGCCCGATAAGGCATTAACCTCTTGCAAAGTTCAGAATACTCTTAATATATGAATAATATCAGCTAGATAATCTCTTTGTGTCATGTTTACATCAAAACAGGCATAAATGTGATAAAACCCAACAAGAAATCCGGTTAATTTGGCACAGGCGTAAAAAAGGAGCACTTATCATGCTCCTTATCAACTTAATTCACTGCCTACTTAGACGTCAGGTTGAGGGTCAAATCCCCCGGCTTTATCCACCCCGCCTTTCGCATCACTTCGGCAATTACCAGCGTAATAACCGCAGGAAGGATCAAATGCATCATAAGGACGGCAGTATAAATTTCACCGCTGCTCCAACCGGCAGCATCTAGTGCGATAAATGACTGGATCTGGCCAACAAAGCCTGACGTCCCCATCCCTGCGCCCAAGGGCGTGTTTTCCATAGCAAAAACCAAAGTCGCAATTGGGCCAAGAATGGCAGAAGCCAGTATTGGCGGGTACCAAACTTTATGATTCTTGACGATATTTGGCATTTGCAGCATTGATGTCCCCAAGCCCTGAGCCACGACGCCTGCCCAACGGTTTTCGCGAAAGCTCATTACGGCAAAGCCGACCATCTGTGCACAACAGCCGACGGTTGCCGCACCGGCGGCCAAACCATTCAAACTAAGCATGATAGCAATTGCCGCACTACTGATAGGTAGCGTCAGCGCCATTCCCATAAGTACAGCAACAATCATCCCCATTAGCAGAGGCTGTAATTGTGTCGCATACATAATGAGATCGCCCAGCGCTGTCATTAACGCACCGACCTGAGGACCAACTAACGTTCCGACGATAACACCAACCACCACAGTCACTGCCGGAGTAAGCAAGATATCAATTTTTGTTTCGTTCGCGACCAGCTTACCGCATTCAGTAGCGGCAACTGATGCAATGTAAGCCCCGACAGGACCGCCTAATGCTGCCCCGGCAGCACCTGCTGTTGTTGCCGAAAACAGTACTAGCGGTGGCGCTTTCAAGGCATAGGCAATGGCCACACCGATTGCGGGACCGGTCATCTGTTTAGCGATAGGCCATAACGTTTCAGAAAAAAGCGGGATCCCCAGCTTCATTCCAAGGGTATTCAGAATAGAGCCGATCAGCAGAGAAGAAAATAATCCTAGTGCCATATAGCTCATGGCATGAACAAAATATGTCCGAGCAGAAAAGTCTATGTTTTTCCGTTGAAGGAAGTCACCAAATTTGTGTTGTGCTAGCTGCATGGTAATACGTCACTGTATATCGCAATGGGTCGATGTGAGCCAAAAAACTCAAAGTCGCTGATTTTACATGACTCCATCCATACGAGCCATATTCAACCAAGTTATAGCCGCTCCACCAGCATCTTAGAGAACATATAGCCAAGATATTGATATTATTCCCAACGGACATAGCTCGCACTCGCTATGCCCTCACTTTGTCATCTCTTCAATATATTCAAGCCCGCAACACATATTCGAGATTCCCCCGTACAGCAACATTTACTCGATCTCATCCTGTACATACCGTTAAACACCAACCCTACTCGCAATTTGGAGCGCACGATGACACTTTCTTCTCCGGCACAAATGCCATCAAGCTTCACTCGGCTCGCTGCTGCCATTGCACTGGTTCTCAGCCCGTTTCATCTACACGCCAAAACGGCGCCGCAAATTATGACGGCACAGCCTTACCACGAGCAGTTGCAGCCTGAACTCTCATCGAGCCAGAACACAATTTCAGCCTACTACGCTAGCGAAAAACTCGATGGAATTCGCGCCTTCTGGAACGGTGAACAGTTGGTAACCCGTACTGGCAAAGCGATAGCCGCACCTGACTGGTTTATTGAGTCGCTACCATCCAACATACAGCTCGACGGAGAGCTCTGGGCCGGGCGGGGACTGTTTCAGCAAGTCGCTGCAACGGTGTTGGACCATTCACCCAACGACAAGCAATGGCAGGCTATTCATTATATGGTTTTTGATATCCCTTCCAGCCCCTACCGGTTTGAACGCCGCCTGAAGCAACTATCGGAAGTGATTGCAACCATCGACCGCCCTCACTTACAGGCCGTCCCGCAATACACCTATACAGACAGAAACGCTCTCGACACTAAACTTGACGAGATCACTGCCGGCAACGGAGAAGGCATAATGCTGCACCATAAAGACAATCTTTATTCTCACGGCCGATCTGACCGTTTACTTAAGATGAAGCGTTATCAGGATGCGGAAGCCGTTGTTATTGGTTATGAGGATGGAAACGGTAAGTTCAGCGGTAAAATGGGAGCGCTTTGGGTCCTCACCGCTGACAATGTAAAATTCAAAATCGGTACCGGGTTTAATAATGATGAGCGCGAAAACCCACCACTTATCGGCTCAGTCATCAACTACCGCTACAACGGCTATACCGACAACGGCATACCCCGTTTCGCCCGATTCATCCGAGTAAGAACCAACGCAGATATCTAGCTTAAGCAAAACATCACCTGCAAAGTAGGCAGTACCGGCATCAAAAAAGCCGCTTTTTCAAGCGGCTTAATTTCAACTAACTAAAAACTGCAATAAGAACATTAGAGCTTGTAACGCTTAACCTCTTGTTCCAGCTGATTAGCAAGTGCCTTCAAACCTTCAGCCTGATGCGCCGCTTCCTGGGCCTCACCTGCCATCTGGTTCGCAACCTCCTGAACACCTTCCGTATTCCGGCTAATTTCAGCTGTCACGCTCGACTGCTCTTCAGCCGCCGACGCAATTTGCGTCGCCATATCACTGATCACATTGATCTCATTCGCAATATTGTTAATGCTGATACCGGCATCGTCCACATCCTTCACGCTGGTTTCCGCTAGCTGATGACTATCAGACATCACAGTGACCGCCTGCTTAGTTGTCGACTGCAGTGTTTCAATCATCGTCTGGATCTCTTCTGTCGAGGTATGAGTCCGCTGAGACAGCACTCTGACTTCATCCGCTACCACTGCAAAGCCTCTTCCCTGCTCACCTGCCCGAGCCGCTTCAATCGCTGCATTCAACGCCAGCAGATTGGTTTGTTCGGCAATATCACGGATAGTTGCAAGGATAGAACTGATCTTTAGCGCGTGACCATTAAGATCTTCGATAATGCCCACGGCACTATTGACCTCTTTTGCCAAGTTACCAATCGATGACTGACTCTGACCAACCTGCGTATGTCCTTCTTCCGTCAGTGCTACCGCTTGCTCTGCTGTTTTAGCGGTATTCTCGGCATTACCAGCGATTTCCTGCGTCGCGCTGGCCATTTCAGTCACTGCAGTCGCCACCATAGTGATCTCATCTTGCTGATGACGAATATTCTGGCTTCTCTGGGCAGCCGCATCCGCCGAGTCAGCCGCTGAATGGTTAAGCTGCAATGTAATATCACGCAGATTGACAGCCATGGTATGCAAACGACCGACAAACTGGTTGAAGTTATCCGCCAGCTTGCCGACTTCATCATCTGACTGAACATTGATACGAACAGTCAGATCCCCCTCACCGTTGGCAATATCAGACAGCGCGGCCGAGACATTGTTAAGCCCCTTAAACAGATGAGATACCAACCAGGTTGTAAATAAAGAAACGAAGAGCATGATTAGCACACCGCATACAGCCAGCTTTAATAACATACTGTTGAGTGGCGATACCAATGTTGCCTTGTCCATAACCAGCGCTATTGCCCACGTCGTGTTAGGGATCGCGCTAACAGCAACTGCCTTTTCACGGGCATCCATCGTGGTAAAAAAGAGTGACTGAGATGCCATGGCCTGTGCCAAATTATGCTCGCTAAAGCCCTGCCCCAGTTCCGTGATTGGCTTAAGTTCCATATCTTGATTTGGATGGGCAACAACCAGGTTATTCTTAGTATCAAGCAACATGGCAAAGCCCTTACCCGGGACCGCAATATCGAGCACATCCTTCATCAGCTGGCCCAAAGCCAGGTTTGAGCCTACTACTCCAAGCATTTTCCCTTGGTTATATACCGGCTCTGCCAGTGTCACCACCAAAGTCTGCATAGTATGACTTATATAAGGTTTGGTCGTGATTTGCTTACCCGCTGCAGAGGCTTCCTTATACCAGCCCCGTACGCGAGGATCATAACCAGCTTTATTCAACGACGGATCATGGCGGTGCATCACCCCTTCCTTGGTGCCATAGTAGCTTAGGCCAAAACCACCCGATGTCAGAGTTTGCTTAAGGTGACCGACAATATCCAGCTGTGAATCGCGCTCAATAGCATCGACTGTTGCGGTAACAGCGTTTTGGCGGTCATGGAACCAGTCACCAATGCCCTGACTATAGGCCTTCGCGGTGTTCTGGCTCTCGCTTTCAATAGCGGTCCATGCCTGCTCTTCAAGTGCTTGGTAGGAAACACCTCCTAGTATTAGGAGAGTCAGTATAATGAGTAGTACGCTTGATAATACAAGCTTCAGTTTAAGAGTTAAGCGCATATGATTCCTGGATCTAGTTATAATACTCAGAGGAATATAATGCTTCTAAATAATTATGCCACCAGCATCTGTTAAACTATGCGCACACAATCACTCAACGGTGGTTTTTTGCACGGGTATTTCGTGATACTGATATCAGACTAACCTTCAAATCAGATAATTTGGTCTCTATATCACTGAAGGCTTTACATATTCATTCTCGGTTCACCTAAGTTCAGTTACAATCTATACATGAAGATCAATAAGCGATTACTCACAGCACTTTGCATGGTTTTCCTTTTAGCGCCAGTGGCTAACGCGGCACCGACGCTAGAGATCGACGAAGATCATGACGATGTTATGCAAGCCGTCCAGCAGGGGCTCATCCAGCCATTCTCTGCTCTGAAGGCGACTGTCAGTAAACAACTCCACGGCCGGATAATAAAGGTTGAATTGGAGGAAGATGATGATATCTGGGTATATGAACTCAAGCTCATCGACCCCAACAACAATATTGTCAGAGTTGAATACGAGGCAAAAACGCTTTCTATTATCGAAATCAAAGGCCGTAATCTGGAAAATGTCATCAAGGTATCCGAATGAAAATACTTGTCGTTGAAGATGAAATCACACTAGGCGAACAAATCGTCGATGGTTTGGAGCAAAGTGGCTGGGTCGCCGAACTGTCTACCGACGGTATAGATGCCCTCTACCGAGCAACCTCAGAACCATGGGATGCCATCGTCCTCGATTTAGGATTACCGAAACTTGACGGCCTCACGGTGTTAAAAGGGATCCGAGATGAGAATGTCAGCAGTCCAGTCGTCATTCTCAGCGCCCGTAATGAGTTGACCCAACGCGTCGAGGGGTTGAATGCTGGTGCTGATGACTACCTGACTAAGCCCTTTCAGATGGTTGAACTCGTGGCCCGCCTGCGCGCCCAGCTTCGTCGCTCTACCGGTAATGCATCTCCGGTAATTCAAGTCAGTGGCCTAAGCCTGGATACACGCAGCTCAAAAGTGCTCTACAATGGTGAAGCCATTGATTTGACAGCACTCGAATTTAAAGTCCTGTCTTACATGATGCATAACGCCGACAAGGTGATTTCTCGCTCTGAGCTGGTCGAGCATATCTACAAGCAGGACTTCGACCGGGATTCCAATACCATTGAAGTCTTTATCGGGCGTATCCGCCGCAAGATTGGTGGCGATGTCATCAAAACAGTTCGAGGGCTTGGATACCGCATCAATGCCGATTAACACGCGTAGCAAACATCTGCCTAGCCTACGCAGTCGCCTGCTCCTCGCCGCGACGGTATGGCTACTGGCCATCACGCTCTCTGCAGGCTATTTGGTGCCCAGCTTCATCAAAAGCTATCTTATCGATCAGGAAAAGCAGCAGCTATACCTCTATCTCGATGAGCTAACAGCACTTGCCGATGTGGACGCAACCGGTAAGTTATACCTGCCAAGCAAACTGTCTAACCCAAGGTTTCAATCGCCCTACAGTGGCCTTTACTGGGCGTTGACGGTAAATGACACCCAAATCCGCTCCCGGTCATTATGGGATGCGAAAATTACCGGCAACGACGACGATGGCTATATCGGCCCTGATGAACAGTCATTGCTGGTGGTAAAACGAAAATTCCTGCTGCCTGAAATTGATGAGCCGGTAGAACTTGCGATTGCTGCCAACCAAGACAAGCTGATGGCTACCCTGAAAAAGCTCACCCATGGTTTATGGCTGATCTTGCTAACGATGGCGGTTGGTATCCTGGTCCTTACCTGGCTTCAGGTGAGCTGGTCGCTCTGGCCATTGAAAAAGCTCCAGCAAAACCTGAAAAATGTTCGCGAAGGTAACTCCACTGAACTTACCGGCTTCTATCCTCTCGAAGTCAGGCCTGTTATCGATGATCTCAACGCACTACTTTTCCACTATCAGGAACTGTTAGAGCGAGCCAGAAACCATGCCGGTAACCTATCGCATGCCTTGAAGACGCCAATTGCCGTTCTAAACAATGAAGTTGCCCTACTCGATGAAGAGGCAAAGCAGAAGTTGTCACCACCACTTCAGCAGCTACAACAACATATCGATTATCACCTGGGACGGGCACGAATGGCCGGTGCGGCTAACATTCTGGCGGCGAAGACGGCGCCGTCCACCCGTGTCGATGCGATATCTATGGCAATGGATAAAGTCTATGCTCACCGCAACGTCGTACTGGTCAACGAACTGGACAGTGAACTGAATGTAGCAGTTGAAAAGCGAGATCTGGACGAGATTATCGGCAACCTCATTGAGAACAGCTATAAGTGGTCAAACAGCCTGATCCGCGTTCACCAAACCGACAGTGACGCTCATCAGGTAACCATCATCATCGAAGATGATGGTCCCGGTATCGATGCCAGTGAATATGAATCGGTACTAAAGCGCGGTGTTCGACTTGACGAAACCACACCGGGCACCGGCTTGGGGCTTAATATCGTAAGTGAACTTGCGCATAGCTACCGGGGAAGTCTGACCCTGAACAGTAGCTCTCTAGGCGGGCTAAAAGCAGAACTGCTATTACCGCTACCGAGAAAGTGAGTGCTAGATTTGCCCCTTACGCAAAATGCAGCCTTGAGGCTGCATTTTTGTATCTCTTATCTTATCACCCTGTGTATATACGGTCAGGACTCTACACAGGCCAGAAGGTCAAGTTAACGATCCTCACAACTACACCGATAACAAAGCAGCTCACCCCCAGGCGATACCACTTGTACTCAGCGGTATCCATGCCAACACGCTTGTAAAACATTTTGACAACACCGCCCCAATCACTTGTTCGCTTGCCATATTGCATAACGCTCTTGGTTATGAACAACAACCCGGAAATGATCAGCACCATTTCGGCAATACCCATTGTGGTCTCCAGCATGACTTCTCCTTCGCTTGCTGTCATCCATCCTGATACAAACTTAGCGTAACAATGAAATTGCACAATTAGACCAAAGTGGAAGCCCTGCAGAGTTTCGGCCAAACTTAGTCACAGTTTTACCGCAAAAGCACAACCAAGAAGTCGTGAACTGTTTGTCCGCAAACCATAGCTGACTGAAAACACCAGATAAGTGTACCGATTGGTATGCCTTTCGTGTAAAATCCAGCCCCCGGAATTATCAACGTACGATATCGAGGCGATATGCAATTACTCGAAGCCAAATTACATAAAATTGACCGTCACAATTACCGCAGCTACTCAAGCCTGCGTGGAGAATATCAATTCGTTGACTTCGACTTTTTTATCGATACAACACAGGCTGATCCCTTTGCGCCAGCCTCGCGTGTCCGTGCCCGCAGGAAGTGGTCGTTAACTGATCTTGAATGGCTAAAAGACCAGTCGGCTGACTACCAACGTGCAGCACGTGATTTCATTGCTCGCCAGTTTGCTGATTTAGCTCAGCAAATCAATGAAATTCAGATTGATCGTCCGGGCCAGGCTATTCTGGATCGCACAGCTGTTGTCTTTGATGAAGAAGCGATTGAGCTTCGCTTTCGCATTAACCTACCAGCGGATGGCCGAACCATCATTGCAAAGAAGACAACGAATCTTCTGACCTACACCATGCCAAAGGTTATTCGACGTGCAACCATCGCCCGCGAGTTGCCACTTGATGAGATGAAGCGCCATTGTGAGACTGTCGAAGATCAGGTTGCTCTTCGCCGCCAGCTGAAAGAAAAAGGTCTGATGTCTTTTGTTGCTGACGAAAGTATCCTGCCCCGCCTTGCGGGTAACAGTGACTTACCGATGCCTGATGCCGTCCCGTTTGTCAGCCCGGAGAGCCTCGCTGTCACCCTTGAAGCGCCGCATAAAGGCACGCTTCGCGGTATGGGGGTTCCGCTGGGTATTACTATGATTGTCGGCGGCGGTTTCCATGGTAAGTCGACACTGCTAAATGCTATCGAAAACTCAGTCTATGACCACATTCCGGGTGATGGTCGTGACTATGTTGTCACTGACGATACCGCTTCGAAAATTCGCGCCGAAGACGGCCGTTGTGTCCACAAGGTTGATCTGACTCCATACATCAGCAACCTGCCAATGGGCAAAGACACTAGCTCATTCAGTACCCAAAACGCATCGGGCTCCACCTCGCAGGCCTCTTGGCTACAGGAATCACTGGAAGCCGGTGCCCAGTCGCTGCTGATTGATGAAGATACCTCGGCATCAAACTTCATGATCCGCGACGAGCGAATGCAGTCCCTTATCGCCAAAAGCGACGAGCCAATCACTCCGCTGGTTGACCGTATCTCGCTTCTTCGCGACCAGCTGAATATCTCTGTTCTGTTGGTTATGGGAGGTTCGGGAGACTACTTGGACGTGGCTGATACCGTTATCCAAATGCATAACTACGAAGCTGTTGATGTTACGGCCAAAGCTCGTGAAGTCGTGAAGTCTCACCCGACTCGTCGCCAGCTTGAAGGCTCTGAAGAAATCCGCCGTCCTCGTACACGGAAAATCAACCGCTCTGCACTGCAAACAATGCTTGAAGACGGTAAGTTCAGAATTCAGGTAAAAGACAAAACGTCGCTACGCTTTGGGCGTGAATTCATTGATCTGCAAGCTCTGGAGCAAGTCGCTGATCCGAGCCAACTTCATGCAGTCGGATGGCTTTGGTTCCAGCTGGCACAAGGCAAAGGTTGGGAAAAGAACCCAAGCAAAGCATTCCAGCAAATGCTCCATGATGATTGGTTCAAAATGATGCCTAACTACGGCGATCTGGCCAAGCCTCGTGTCGTTGAAGTCATGGCAGTGCTTAACCGTATGCGCGCAGCTGATTTCAAATAAACCAGCACAATAAAGTATACCTTTCTTTAGGCGGCATTATTTATGCCGCCTTTGTTTTGCTTATTTAGATGCCTTGCCCCTCTCATCGCCCACTCTCACCACTCACTCTCACTCTCACTTTCGATATACGCCATTAGCCACCCAAAAGACTCCAGTCACGAAAAAACACACGGGGTTAATGCTCGAAACATGCATCTTTTTATTCCTTACGTGTTGGTTTTTTGAATAATTTTCTATTCCTGATCACAATACGAACATAAACTCAGCCAAGCGCGTTTTCGCATACTAGGATTATTTTGCTCATCGGAGGTCTAACAAGGAGAGTAAAATTGAAACGTCTCACTACCCTACTATTATTTTGTTTTATTGCGTTTACCAGTCAAGCCAGCACCACACCCGCAGGCGTCAGCCAAAAAGGTTATACCGAAACTAAATATCCAATCGTATTGGTGCATGGACTATTTGGTTTTGACACGCTGGCAGGCATTGATTACTTCTACGGTATTCCGCAGGCACTGGGCAAAAGCGGTGCGAATGTGTATGTCGCACAAATTTCCGCAACCAACAGCACAGAGCTTCGTGGCGAACAGTTGCTTGCTCAGGTCCAGGACGTCCTTGCCGTCACCGGTGCCGAGAAGGTCAACTTGATTGGCCATAGCCACGGCGGACCTACTGCGCGCTATGTCGCCTCTGTCGCACCAGAGCTTGTTGCATCCGTAACCAGTATCGGTGGGGTGAATAAAGGCTCACGCGTCGCCGACATCGTTCGGGGAACTGTCCCTGAAGGCTCTTTGCCAGAAGGTGTTGCCGTTAAACTGGCCGAAGGTTTGGTCACACTTATTAACCTGTTATCCGGAGGAAGTGATCTTCCACAAGATCCATTGGCCTCATTGGCCGCTTTGACAACTGAAGGGTCGCTGAAATTTAATCAAAAGTACCCTGAAGGTGTACCGACATCAGATTGTGGTGAAGGTGACTATATCGCCGACAACGGCGTGTATTACTACTCGTGGACAGGCACCAGAAACTTCACCAATGCTCTGGATCCAACAGATGCGGCAATTGTCATCCTAGGCCTTGCATTTGACGATCCCAACGATGGCCTCGTCGGTCAATGCAGCACGCATCTTGGTAAGGTCATAAGAAATGACTATAAGATGAACCACCTGGATGAGATTAACGGTTTGCTAGGTATCACTCACCTCTTTGAAACCGCCCCTACCACGCTGTATCGACAGCACGCCAACAGACTGCAACTGCAAGGACTGTAATGATGAAAAAGACCGTACTCGCGTTTATTTGTATTATTGTGACTGCCAGTGCGGTCTATTACAGCCGTATTTCAACCTCCGATGAACCTATGATACAAGCCGCCTCACAACTCGATACCAAGGTGGATACAGATTCCTCTCGCGATACCTTCGAGTACTTCCTGTCAGGACTTGGCGAGATAAACCTGAACACCCTCAAAGACAATTTTGAAAATTATAACGAAGAACAAGCGAGCGCCTACCAGTTGGACGAAGACCTCTTTCAGCGGTTCATCAACTATAGAGCCGCCTTAGAGCACATTGATTCGAATACTGTCGATAAGCTAGATATAGATGCACTTCAGCAACTCATTGACCAAATCAAGAGCATACAACTTCAGTTTTTTACCCCTCAGGAACAACAACTATTATTTGCGGAAGAAAACCAGCTAAGAGAATTAGCATTAAAGCAGCTTGAAATACAGCAGCATACCCAAAATGCTGAAGAGACAGCTATCATCTGGGAACAAGAAGTCGATCAGCTTTCTCCGGATCTGCAGCTCAGCTACCGCAATGCCAACCTTCTAGGCCAGCTACAACGAACAAAGGAAATGACGGACCAGGAACGTTATCTAGCCAATCAGGAACTTGTTGGAACCGAAGCTGCCAATAGGCTGGAAAAACTGGCTATAGACCGCGCCGAGTTCGAGGAAACAGTGAATTCATACCTACAACAACGAGATGAGATTCTCGCCAACTCTCTACTGACTATTGAGGAGCAGCAAAGTGAAGTTGATCTCTTAAGAAAAAAGATATTCACTGAAAAGCAAGTTCGTCGAGTACAAGCTTTAGAAGGTATCGCTGACCAGCAAAAGCTCTCCAATAAAAAATCGATTTAATGTATATATTGACAGTAATCTAACTAACATTCCGATTAATAATATACCTCCCACTTAGCATTTTGAGTTATATGCACCGAGTCCATTAGTGACTCGGTATATTTTCACCAAACCCACCAAAAAAAATAACAATTCCATTCAATTATATTTACCTTGAGAATTCTTAATATTACTCATCATAGAACACACTATCACAAGGGGATACATATCTTTCTGTTTTATAAGTGATTTGAATAAAACAAATGATAAATTGTATAAAATTATGATGAAATATTAGTAAATATTAGCTAGCATACACTCGCTACTGACAATGTACATATTAATAAAATACAGACTTGATTGTGTCATTTTTTAGACAAAATTCTCTAATTAATAGAATTAATAACTCAGCTATATAGGGTCGGGATCGAATGTTTAATCGGAAGTTAAAAGCAGAGCTTAGCAGCAAACAAGAGGTTGTCTCGAACCTTGAAGCTATCATTGAATCAATTAACGAAAGTCTCGCTACCATTGAGTTTGATACACAGGGTAATATTCTGACCGCCAACCAAATCTTTTTAGATGTCACTGGATATAAACATGATGAAGTTATTGGCAGGCATCATTCAGTAATGTGTCTTCAGTCATATGCGAACTCCTCTGAATATGAAAACTTTTGGAAGCAACTTCGTCAGGGCCAGGCACAAAAAGGCACCTTCGAGAGAAGAAATAAAGCAGGAGAAACGCTTTGGCTTGAAGCAACTTATTTTCCTATAAAAGCAAATGGTCAAGTCATCAAGATAATGAAAATTGCTTCCGATGTCACAGCCAGCACTATTGAGAGCTTAAACAAGGAAAGTGTCCTAACAGCATTAAACCGTTCATTAGCAACGATTGAATTTGATCCTAAGGGTAATATCCTCACTGCGAATGACAACTTCTTATCAACCGTTGGTTATCCAATCAGTCAAATTGCAGGTAAGCACCATAGAATATTCTGCGACGAGAGTTTTTATTCCGAAAATCCATCTTTCTGGCAGGATTTAGAAAGCGGTCAATTTAAATCTGGCCGTTTTTTAAGAAGAAATAGTCATGGTGAAGCTGTTTGGTTAGAGGCGACTTATAACCCTATATTTGATACTTCAGGGAAAGTTGTCAAAGTAATTAAATTTGCTTCTAATATTACCAAACAAGTCGAAAAAAGTGAGGCCGTCTCTCAGGCTTCTGATATTGCCTATAGCACTTCAGTTGAAACGGCCCAGATTGCCAAGCAAGGATCTGATCTTCTTAGTGACTCAGTTGAAGTTTCAGTAGGTATATCTGAAAAAGTGAAAGAGGCCTCCGGCAAAATCCAGCAGTTAAATACCAAGTCACAAAGTATAGAAGCCATTGTTTCTACTATTAAAGAGATTGCCGACCAAACTAACCTCCTAGCGCTTAACGCCGCGATTGAAGCTGCCCGTGCCGGTGAGCAGGGACGAGGGTTTGCCGTGGTTGCCGATGAAGTCAGACAGTTGGCTTCCCGTACCAGCCAATCAACCAGTGAAATCGCCAGTGTGGTATTGGACAACAAGAACCTCACTGACAGTGTCACTGTTGCCATGGACGAGGTCGCCTCCATCGCCAACGACGGAATGAACAAGATCACCGAGGTATCGACGGTAATGGATGAGATTTATGCCGGCGCCGAAAATGTCTCTAAAACTGTTATGGACTTATCAGAAGTCTAAATAGACACACTGAACACAACTTATAAAAAAGGCAGCTAAATTAGCTGCCTTTTTCCATCCTGGAGCTGATGTATAACGCTGTCAGTTAAGCTCGTTTAAACTGAACCATCAAGCGCTGTAGTGCCTCAAGACGCTCTACCAGCATCCGGGTGCTTTCTACTGACTTGTCACTGGTTTCAGATGTCGACGCTGTCAGCTCACTAATTTGCTCGATATTTCGGGCAATTTCGTCACTCACACCGGCCTGCTCTTCTACAGCCGAAGCAATCTGATGGCTGCTGTCTGTCACCTTATTCAGCATTTCATTAATTTCACCAAGCCGCTCGCCTGTCTCGATTGCCTGCTGACGACAGTGTTCGGACAACTCACCGCCGCGCTCGACAGCCTCTACCGCCTGTTTCGCAGTCGCTTGCAAGCGATTGATCATTTCGTGGATCTCACCGGTTGAAGATTGGGTCTTTTGCGCCAGGGAGCGAACTTCATCGGCAACCACTGCAAACCCTCGCCCTTGCTCGCCGGCACGGGCAGCTTCAATCGCCGCATTAAGCGCCAACAGGTTGGTTTGATCGGCAATAGACCCAATCACGTCCAAAATACCTTCAATCTGACGGCTACTTTCAGACAGTGCATTAATAACCTGCTTTGAATTATCTAGCTCACTGTGCAGTGACAGTACCGATTCAATTGTCGTTTCAACACTTGTCTGACCGCTACCGGCCATTTCCTGGGCCTGGAAGGTTAATGTCGATGACTGAGCCGCACTCTCTGCAACTTCTCTCACTGTCGATGACATTTGACCCATCGCCACACTTACCTGTTCAGTCGCTTCGGCTTGCTGTGCCAGATTAGTCTTAATCTGCTGGCTATTGGCAAATTCATCTTCGGCTGAGATCAAAATATCGCCGGATGTCTCGCTTGCCCTGCCCACAATCGCCCTCAGCTCAGAGCGACGCATTCTTAACGCCAGCTCAATAACCGAGTAGTCATCTTTCTTCCCGGTATAGATAGGCTCCATCACCGGGTTGTCATAGGCTTTCTTGGCCAGTTCCTGCACCACTTTCAAGCGTGACTGAGACAAGATGTTAATACTCWACCCTACCAGCAGCAGAACAGGTAATAACGCGGTGAGTGCAAAAGGGACATCAACGAACATTTGCACCAGAGAAAGCAAAATCGCCAGGGATATGAGGCTATTAAGCAAAACTCCCTGACGAAATCTAAACTTCTTCGTTCCTTCCGAACCGTTATCAAGCTCCTTGTATGCCTCAGTAGCTCGCTGGACTTCTTCTTCTGTCGGACGGCTTCTAACAGACTGGTACTCAATAACCTGGCCATTTTCGTCGGTAATAGGCGTTACAAAAGCAGAGACCCAGTAATAGTCTCCGTTCTTACAGCGATTCTTCACAATACCCATCCAGCTTTTGCCAGCTTGGACATACTGCCAAAGCTGTGCGAAGGCTTTTTTGGGCATATCGCCATGCCGCACTAAGTTATGAGGATTTCCCACTAGCTCGTCTTCGCGATAACCGGCGACATCGCAAAAACTCTGGTTTGCATAAGTGATATGGCTTTGCGGATCGGTTGTTGATATCAAATCTAATTCAGCAGAGTAATCAACAGCCTTACCGCCAACATTTGTTGAGGCTTGGTCTACAGTTCTTGTCATTATTATCTCTATTTTTTATTAGCGTTCTTCTTACTACAAGGCAATATCGCTTTTGCCATGAAACAACCTTGCCATGCGATTGTGACACTTATTCCATTCTAACAACTTGATGTATGTTAATTTGACGCAAAATTGTCAAAAAAAGAACGCAGTTACAAGAGTTTGTGTATATGTTGCACCGCGTGCTAAAGAAATTTGATATAGGTAACAAAAAGCCCGTGATCTAAGTCACGGGCTTGAGTTAACTTGCAGAGTTATTACTACTTAGAAAAAGTAAGGAACACTGTCGACAACGGAGGAAGATCTAGCTTTATAGAATTGGCCAAACCATGGCTCGCTTCTTTGGTAGTCTTAGCAACCTGTGTAACAGCTGCCTGACTTCCCCAGTATTTCTCATCATCCGTATTCAGGACTAGCGTGTACTCACCTGCCTCTGGAACCCCAAAGGTATAACCCTGGCGTGGTACCGGCGTAAAGTTCGTGACGACCAGTACCTTGTCACCGTTCAGCGCAATTCGCTCGTGAGCTAATATACTCTGGTCGGCGTCATCCTGGACACGCCATTCAAACCCTTGTGGTGAGCAATCCTGCTCAAATAAGGCCGGTGTACTGGTGTACAGCTTGTTCAAATCACGAACCAACGCCTGAACACCGCTATGTCTTGGGTATTGCAGCCAATGCCATTCCAGCTGGCCTTCATGAGCCCACTCCGCACTTTGCGCAATTTCAGCCCCCATGAAATTCAGCTTCTTGCCCGGCTGACCGTACATATATCCCATAAATGCACGCAAGTTGGCCGTTTGCTGCCACTCGTCACCCGGCATTTTGTTCAGCAAGGAGCCTTTGCCATACACCACTTCGTCATGAGACAGCGACAGCACATAGTTCTCACTGAAGGCGTAAACCATCGGGAAGGTAATCGTGTCATGGTGATACCGGCGATGAACAGGTTCTTCCTTAATATAAGAAAGGCTGTCATGCATCCATCCCATATTCCACTTAAACCCAAACCCAAGACCGCCCATATCCGTCGGTTTTGACACCCCCGGATACGCTGTGGATTCTTCAGCAATAGTCATCGCATTCGGATAATGACGGTAGACTTCCTCATTCATCCAACGTAACAAACTAACTGCATCAAAGTTGACGTTGCCGCCTTCGTGGTTAGGGATCCACTGATCATGCTCACGGGAGTAGTCAAGATAGAGCATTGACGCAACTGCATCAACACGCAGACCATCAATATGATAGTGCTCAAACCAGAACAGCGCATTCGAGACCAGGAAGCGACGTACATGGTCACGGCCGTAGTCATAAATATAGCTCTGCCAGTCCTGATGCCAGCCACGACGCGGGTCTGGATCATTAAACAGGGCCGTACCGTCAAAGTTAGCCAAACCATGGTCATCTGACGGGAAATGGGCCGGTACCCAATCAAGTACAACACCGATACCAGCCTGGTGGCACTGATCGACAAAGTACTTGAAGTCATCTGGCGAGCCATATCGACTGCTAGGCGAAAACAGACCAATTGGCTGGTAGCCCCACGAACCGTAGAAAGGGTGCTCGGAAATTGGCATCAGCTCAACATGGGTATAGCCCATGTCTTGCAAGTACGGGATCAACTCATCGGCAAGCTCGCGGTACGTAAGAAAATCACCATTTTCCTTGGTGCGCCATGAACCTGCATGAAGTTCATAGAAAGAAAGTGCCTGCTGATGCTTGGCTGTCACCGGACGAGACTGCCACTTACTGTCATTCCACTGGTATCGTGACTGATCGTATACTTTCGAGGCAAATGACGGATACTGCTCTGAGTAATAGCCCCATGGATCGGCCTTATGCGGGAGTCCGTTACCTTTGCTGTCTTTTAGCTCGAACTTATACAGCTCATCTTCTGTAAGGCCAGGAACAAATAGTCCCCACAGGCCATTATCCAGTTTTTGCAGCGGGTGACGACGACCGTCCCACGCATTGAACTGGCCAACAACACTTACTGCCGATGCATTCGGAGCGAAAATCAAAAAGCGAACACCTGAGACCGGCTTGCTGCCTTTCGTCAGAGTAATTAACTGTGCCCCCATCTCGCTGTGCATAAGAGAAGGAGTAGTCAAGGCTTCGCCCGAAGGCAGCAGGTTGTGGAATTGATAAGGGTCGTAGACGATTTGGTCGCCTTCCGACCAGCGGATTTCTAGCTGGTAAAGTTCAGTGGTAAGGTCTGTATCACCTTTCAGAATGAAGCCACTATCTGCATCTCGAACTAAAGTGAATCGCTCACCTTTTTCCGTTACTGCATCAACACTTTCAGCCCCAGGCATCCACACGCGCAGTGCAATCCCTTGAGGCTGATATTGTGGGCCTAAAAAAGAAAATGGGTCTGAGAATGCAGCTCTTTCGAGCTGCATGTATTCCTTATCACTGCGGGTCACTGTCAGTGTGTCCAACGCATTACTCCTGATTAGATTATTGTGAAGCTTTCTCTCGTGTTTCGGTTAAACGTCGAGTTAAGTCAATAATATTCTGGCGAGTAAAGATATCATCCAACGTTGTTGAAAGCTTACGGCGCCAGTTTGGATACTCATCGACGGTTCCCGGAATATTGACTGGCTGGTCCATTTCTAACCAGTCTTCCAGCTGAAGGCTCAACAGTGCACTTGAACTTGCAGCCAGGTGCAATTGCATGCCTTCGCTTAGGTATCGGTCCATTGGGACATATGCAGCATCTTGCCCAACACCTTCTGGAAGATAACCATGCCAGGCTAAACTATCAAGAATTTTTTGCTTGCTCTCCGCACGGCTGTCAAACAGGCCGGCTAGCTGTTCCTTGTCAGGATACAAGCCCAGCTCTTCACCCATCTTAAGGTCATCACAGTGCCAGAAGCCACGTAATGTCGGCATATCATGGGTACACAGTGCCGCCATGGATTGCTGCGGATAATGCGACGGTGAGTAGAAGCCGCCGTCTTCTGCTGTTTCGAAGAAGAATACCTTGTAAGAATGAATGCCGGCTGTCGATAGTTTCTCGACAATCTCGTCAGGCACGGTACCCAGGTCTTCACCGATCACCGTACACTGGTGACGGTGACTTTCCAGCGCAAGGATTGCCATCATGTCTTCTACCGGGTAGTACATGTAAGCACCATCTTTGGCACCCTCACCTTTCGGGATCCACCACAGACGCAACAAGCCCAGAACATGGTCAATGCGAAGTGCACCACAGCTACGCATATTGGCACGGATCAGCTGAACATAAGGGTCATAGGCTCTTTCTTTCAGCACTTCCGGGTTTAGCGGCGGCAGTCCCCAATTCTGACCCAGAGGACCAAGAATATCTGGCGGCGCACCTACGCTGACGTCCTGACACAGCGCACCGTGATCAGCCCAGGTTTCAGAGCCAGAGTCACACACACCCACAGCCAGGTCGCGGTAAAGCCCCATGACCATACCCTTTTCTTCTGCCAGCTCGTTAACTTCGGCCAGCTGGGTATCGGCAATCCACTGCAAGTACATGAAGAGTTGTACTTTGGCATAGTTCTTCTTGATAAATGTCTGCACGGCAGGGTTATCAAAATGACGGTACTCTTCAGGGAATACCGGCCAGCCCCATACAGAGTCATCTTCTTTCTTCAGCTCGGCATGAAGCGCATCGAAGGCTGCCTGGTGAAGCAGGCTTTCACCGCCCTGCTCAACAAACGTCAGGAATTTCTCTGCACGYGCCGTCTTTTTATCCAGRTGACGCTCACGGAACGTATCGAACAGCAAAGGAAGCACGGCCATTTTCAGGCAGGAKACTTCRCTGTAGTTCACCCAGTTGGCATTGCGGGCCTCGACCAGGCGCTGCTGGAACTCAGGGCTRCCTACCAGCTGCTGGGCTTCGTCACACTGAGCAAACTCAGAGACTGAGCTCACATCAATATACATCAGGTTCARCCAACGGCGAGAAGACGGGCTATATGGGCTCGCGCCTTCCGGGTTGGCCGGGAATAAGGAATGAATGGGGTTAAGCCCCACAAAATCACCACCGCGGGCAGCAACATCGGCAACCAGTTGTTTCAGATCGCCGAAGTCACCAATCCCCCAGTTGTGATTAGTGCGAATTGAATACAGCTGAACGCTCGTACCCCAAAGCTTCTTGTCTTCCTGCAGGGCATCCTGCTTGTAACAAGACTGAGGAGTAACGATCAAAGTCATTTCAAACGGAGATTTACGACGCTTGCGGAACACTTCCAGCTTGTGGTAACCCCACTCCAGATCATCTGGTAATGAGAACACCAATGGGCCGCCATCGGCACGCTCGTCACTGATCAGCTGAGACTGTAACCAGCCTTCCATTACTTCGCCCTGCTCTGTTTCCAGACGCCAGCTAAAATCGCTGATCCGTGCACTTTGGCCAAGGTGCATGGCAATACGCATCGGCTCGCCGCTACGTACTACCTGTACCGGTGCCAGTACATCCGGACGCTGCTTTTTATTGGCTGATTCCAACAAGGCTTCGTCGCTTCGTGTATCGTAACCAAGCGCTGCGAGCAGGCGACGGATCGTCTCGCTCTCAACGTTTGCTTCATCTCCCCAAGCACTGACATAGCTATCTGCAATACCTACCATGTCAGCAACTTGTTTTAATACTTGATCGTCTTTCATCGTTCTCTCCGATAGCGGCCTTGCGGCCGCTTCGATGTTAGGGTTTTGCTGATATCAATTCAGACTCTAAATCACCAAATGGGGTGAATTAACGGTTTACTGGCTCTAGGTTCCAGATGTTATTGGCGTAGTCTCGAATACTACGGTCTGAGCTAAACTTGCTCATCAATGCTGTATTTAGAATTGCTTTGCGTGCCCAGTTCTTCTGGTCACGGTATTCAGCATCGATTTTCTCGTGAGTTTTCACGTAGTCGGCAAAGTCAGCCAGTACCAGGTAAGGGTCACCRCCGTCCAGCAGRTTGTGGCGRATYGCTGCCAGCTGGCCAGGGTAGCCTGGTGTGAACTCATCAGTTTCCAATAGATCCAGTGCTGCGCGCAGTAAGCTATCAGCATGGTAATAACGGTAAGGGTCGTAACCCTCTTCTTTYAGTTTCTGTACTTCATCAACCAGCAGGCCGAAAATGAAGATGTTGTCATCGCCGACTTCTTCGCGCATCTCGACATTGGCACCGTCCATCGTACCGATGGTCAGGGCACCGTTCATCGCGAAYTTCATGTTACCTGTACCCGATGCTTCTTTACCGGCAGTCGAAATCTGCTCTGATACGTCTGCTGCAGGGAACAGGATCTCTGCCAGGCTCACGCGRTAATCAGGAATGAAGACCACCTTCAGCTTGCCGCCAAGACGAGGATCGTTGTTCACCTTCTCGGCAAYCTTGTTGATAGCAAAGATAATATCTTTCGCCAGCGCATAACCCGGCGCCGCCTTGGCACCGAAGAAGAATACGCGAGGCTGCATRTCGAACGTCGGGTCGTTCAGCAGACGGTGGTACAGCGACAGAATGTGAAGCAGGTTCAGGTGCTGRCGCTTGTACTCGTGCAGRCGCTTGATTTGAATATCGAAGATGGCATTGGTATCCAGCTCGATACCCATGTTCTCTTCAACCCAGTCAGCCAGACGTTGTTTGTTCTCTTTTTTCACTGCCATGTARCGCTTCTGGAACGCTGCATCTTCAGCAAACTTCTCCAGACCGGCAATTTTCTCAAGCTTGYTCGGCCAGTCGTTACCCACCTTCTCGCTGATCAGCGCAGAAAGACCCGGGTTACAGTATTTGATCCAACGACGTGGTGTKACACCGTTAGTCACGTTCTGAAGACGRCCAGGGAAYAGCTCRTTGAACTCAGGGAACAGGTCACGCTTGACCARCTCMGAGTGCAGYGCGGCTACACCGTTRACGGCATAAGTACTGACCACACACAGGTTCGCCATGCGTACCATRCGCTGAGGACCTTCCTCAATGATAGATAGCTTGCGCTTCACTTCATTRTTGCCMGGCCAATGCGCTTCAACCAGCKTCATGAAGCGRTGGTTGATTTCRAARATGATTTCCATGTGACGAGGAAGCATTTGGGCAATCAGTGCTTCRCTCCACGTTTCCAGTGCTTCAGGCAGCAAGGTGTGGTTGGTGTAGGCGAATGTCTTCGAAGAAATGGCCCACGCGGCATCCCAACCCAGCTTGTATTCGTCWAKCAGRATWCGCATCAGTTCTGGGATAGCGATWGTCGGGTGCGTATCGTTAAGCTGGATAGTCTCAAGCTTAGCCAGATCTTCAATCTTGTTACCGGCACCGATGTGGCGGCGCAGAATATCGGCAATCGAACAGGCACAGTGGAAGTACTGCTGCATCAGACGCAGTGCTTTACCCTGGTCATGGTTGTCGTTCGGGTAAAGCACCTTGGTCACGTTACCGGCTTCCAGTGCAGAGTACTGAGCACCCACATAGTCACCGTCGTTGAAACGCGCCAGGTTGAACGGTGCATTAGAACGGCACTCCCACAGACGCAGCGGGTAAACGCTCTTGTTATCGTAACCGACGATAGGCAGGTCCCAAGCCACACCTTCAACCGTCATACCCGGCACCCAACGGCGGCGAGTATCACCGTTCTCGTCAATATAGACTTCTACGCGACCATAAAGGCTCACTGTCTGAGAAAGCTCAGGGCGGATCACTTCCCACGGGTAACCTTCAAGGCCACGCCATGCATCAGGTGCTTCTACCTGACGGCCTTCAACAAAAGACTGACGGAACAGACCGTACTCGTAGTGCAGGCCGTAACCTACCGCCGGGTACTCTTGTGCAGCCAGTGAATCCATGAAACAGGCAGCCAGACGGCCAAGACCACCATTGCCAAGGGCTGGATCACGCTCTTCTTCCAGCAAGTCAGTCAGATTCAAGCCTAGCTCTTTCATTGCCGCAGCAACGTCTTCATACAGACCCATGCTGATCAGGTTGTTGCCTGTCAGGCGGCCGATAAGGAATTCCAAAGAAAGGTAGTTCACACTACGCGCTTTCTCTTCTGCTAGTTGTTTTTCTGTTTCTAGCAGGTTGCCGGTACTGATTTCTGCCAGTGCTCGGCCCATCGCCAGATACCAGCTACGCGGAGTGGCTGTCTCTGAAGTATTCGCATAAGTCGTCGTCAGGTGTTTCTCTACGGCAGCTTTAAATGCTGCCTTGTCAAATTGCTGTGTTTGCCCACTTTTAGACATGGTTCAATCTCACTCTAGGATTATTTCCAACTGGTGACTATGTTGCCTTCAAGTGTATGTTAGAACATCCTCCGACCCTCGAAGGATTATGGATGAGTGCTAGGGGCGTAGCTCCCCTCCTGAGTGTGACATCCTGCAAAACTTTGAGGTATAGATAACTAAGCCTGAACAATGCGATGCAACTTAATTCATTAGAAAGTGATTAAATAACATACTCAATAATAAGCTGAATATTAAATGTTCGTAATAGGTTTGAACCATACTAAAAGCGGCCTTACTCACTCTATTGCTTTTCCGTTACAGCCAATTAAGTGTTAAGATCACAAAAATCATAACGCTTTGCGGATCGGTGACATAAACGTCACGGACAACAAACAATGAAATGATATCAAGGGATACAGTGCCCAGGCGTTTTTAGCATTTGTTTATAGCACCCCATCATGTAACCCAAGGCGTATATCAGAATATTAAAAAGGTTATTTTTCAAATGAGTAGTCAGACTATCCAATGGTTCCCGGGCCACATGCACAAGGCTCGCAAAGAAATTGAAGAAGCCATTCCAAAAGTCGATGTCATTATTGAAGTACTTGATGCGCGCATCCCTTTCAGTAGCGAAAACCCGCTGATCAAATCTTTCCGTGGTCAACATGGTGACAATGATAAGCCTGTTGTTAAGGTTCTTAACAAACGTGACTTGGCCGATCCTGAGATGACCCAGATGTGGATCGAGCACCTTGAGAAAGAGCAAGGTGTTAAAGCGATTGCTATCACTACGGAAAACATCAACGAAGTGAACAAGATCACCGAACTTTGCCGCAAACTTGCCCCGCATCGCGAAGATATGGGTAAGAACATTCGCACCATGATCATGGGGATCCCGAATGTTGGTAAATCAACCATCATCAACACACTTGCCGGTCGTACCGTTGCAGTCACGGGCAACCAGCCAGCTGTTACCCGCCAGCAGCAGCGTATCAACCTGCAGAACGGTATCGTACTTTCCGACACCCCGGGAATTTTATGGCCGAAAGTTGAAAACCCGCACAGTGGTTTCCGCCTGGCAGCAACAGGCGCCGTTAAAGATACAGCAATGGACTACATTGATGTGGCGTTCTTCACGGTCGAATACCTAAAAGAAGCGTATCCGGAGCTACTACAGGCACGCTACAATCTCGATGACGAGCTGCCGGAAACTGAAATAGAGCTGATGGAAGAAATCGGCCGTAAACGTGGCTGCCTCAAAGGCGGCGGTCGCGTTGACCTGCATAAAGCCTCTGAAATTCTGATCAACGAACTTCGTAACGGTACGCTGGGCAAGATCACCATGGAACGCCCTGAGATGATCACCGAAGAGCTGGTCAATGTCGCGATTGAAACAGAACGCAAAGCAGAAGAAAAAGCGAAGAAGAAAGAAGAGCGCCGCAAGCGCTACCTTCGCAATAAACGCTAAGCAACGACCCTGTTACGATAAATGCTGCCAACTGGCAGCATTTTTTATGTCTCAAATAAGCCTTACACGCACTCGTAGTTACATATAATAAAAAGCGGTGCTGTTTCCCCGCTACTGGAAACAGCACCAATACGTCAAACGACAAAGGATTATGTACCATAGCTGCAGTTTTCCAGATTTAGACTATGCAATAAGCAAAACCACACTAAATACTGCAACACCGCAACTATTAGGTTGCAACCATTATGCCAACCGTTCATAAGCTATAAATCAAATACTTATGGCAGGAGTTCATTAATCATGCACCTTCAGAAGGAATATCTGCACTGTTAAGGCGCAACAAGATGGAAATAGGTTGATCGCAAGTCAGCGTCGGAGAAATATGGTTTTGGCTAATTAGGTGGGGTTATAAAAAAGAGCGGGCGCGACATTCGTCGCGCCCTTAGGTCTTACTTGCAGCATTCCCGCTACTATGGTGCTCCCTGCATCATTCCATGATTTTGCTGATTCCTTCAGCTTAGTCCTTTTTGTCTCTTTCCTAGAGATGTCCTTTCGGTCATACCTTGACCCGTCGAAGCATCCTGTCTCGACTCTCATCTCCTTCCTGGAGGTGTCCCTTGCTTCATCCTGAAGTGGTCCATTTTGTCATCCTGACTAGCAAATTTCCTATTTGCTATATCGGTTCCGTCCGATTGTCCCTTCACAGTCCATGTTCGATAAATCTTCCTGATCTACCGTCCTCATCCTGAGGTTGCCAATCTCCCTGGCATATTTCCTGTTCCGTTCCGTCAGTTCCTTCCGACGAGGTACAGATTACGTTATTTCAAAATCTAAGCAATACACGAAGTTCACATTTTTCTGTCTCAACTTCAGCAAAACTGACAGAACACACCTAACCACTTGATAAGTATCAACTTTACTTGTCTTGCGAGAGAGAGCCCTACAAAAATCTTTCACATCTCCCACGCCTTTGTAAGAGATCTCTTACAAGAAACCGCGCTGAAATCGCCTCCAGACACCTAACTACACCTGCAAAAATCCTTGTTAATTATGCATATTGAGTCAAAGATTCCAGCTTTTCTAACAACACTTCTTTCTTAAACGGCTTGGCAACATAATCATCCATACCTGATTCATAACACTTGGCAATATCTTCATCCAGTACACTGGCAGTTAAAGCAATAATCGGCAATCGACTAGAGACCTTACTCTCTTTTTCCCAGTTTCTAATTTCCTCGGTTGCCGTAAAGCCATCCATAACAGGCATCATACAATCCATCAAAATAGCTGAGTATTGTTTGCCTTGCCTAATCGCGTCCACGGCCTCCTGCCCGTTGTTCGCGACATCATAACCGAAACCCGCTTTTCGCAAGAACAAAGAGGCAACCTTCTGGTTCACCAAATTATCCTCGACAATCAATATGATATTTTCTTCATCATCAAAATGCTCAGTTGCCACTTGGTGTCTGTCTGCTGTCGGAGAAAGCTTCTGCTCTGGCTGCGCTTTACCCGATTTAACAGCAAGACTTGGTTCTACAGCCTTTACTGCCGCCTGAATGGTTTTAGTAAAACGCTGACCGAGAAGAGGAAGCGTAATCACACCATCTATTTCTGACCCGAAGTCGTGTAATGTATCGCCATGGCTACTACATATCACCAAGGCAGCCTGCGGGAAGTGCTGCCTGATCAATGGTATCTTTTGTTGTGTCAGATCCAGAGACTGCTGACAATATATAACGAGGCTATAGTTACTTGAGGTCAGATCCATTGCTAAGAGATCGGCGCTAACCGAGACGTTTATCCCCCACTTTTGACACTCCGCCCGGATAATTGCAACGGTCTCGTTATCACTTCCAACCAACAAACAGCGCAAGCCATTGGAATCTTTGGAAGGAGTAGCAACCACATCAATATCTACTTCCAGCGTAAAGCTAAAAGTACTGCCAACTCCTTTTTCTGACTTCAGTTGAATATCCCCCCCCAGCAATTCGACAAGCTGGCGACAAATAGCCAAACCAAGACCAGTACCACCAAACTGACGAGTAATGGAGCCATCTTCCTGGACAAAAGGCGAAAAGACTTGCGATTGTTTATCCTCTGCAATCCCAATACCCGAGTCTATGACGGAAAAAAGTAAATCGGCTTTATTGGCCGGTTTAAGCAGACAATCCACGGCCAGCGTCACACTTCCCTCCGGCGTGAATTTAACGGCGTTAGACAACAGATTCATCAGCACCTGACGAAGTCGATGCTCATCAACAACCACACTGTACGGTACATTCGGTGCAATCTTCACCTGCAAGTCGAGTTTTGACTCGGTCGCCCTTGCCATCACGATACTCATGGTGTCATAGACAACTTCACTGACATTACATTCATTAGGCGCAAGTACCAGGTTGCCAGACTCAATTTTTGACAAATCTAATATATCATTGATTAGTAACAACAAAGTTTGCGAGGACGTTTCTATAGTCTGGAGATACTCAGCCTGAGAGGGTGAGAGTTCAGTATCAGCCATAATACCCGACATACCAATAATGCCATTTAGAGGGGTACGTATTTCATGAGACATGTTGGCCAAAAAAGAGCTTTTCGCCATGTTCGCCTTCTCGGCAGCTTCTTTAGCTTTCAATAAGTTAGCTTGGTTTACACTGCGCTCTTCGATGAGTACATTCAACTGGCGTGTAAAGACGGTAAATTCATCATTGCCATCTTCTTTTATCCGCAAGTCACTCTTATTCTGCTGTTCAATATTAGCCATGGTCTTTAAGATATGACCAAGATAAGAAATAACTCGTCTAGCCAAATTTGAACCAAGATAGCCCATGATCAGCAAAGAAAGGATAATGACGGCTAAATAAACAGTCATCAGTTGCTTTGACTTGGATATACAATCATTCACTTCATAAATTAACTGCGCACTCACCTCATTGACAACAAACTGAATTAAACGAAAACGTTCATCAAACGCTTTCATACCTGCAGAAATATCTTTCCCCGATTCTTCTCCTGCCAATATTTCACTACGTAATTTATAGCTCTCAGAAAAAGCCGGATTTGTAAATGTTCTGCTGAGTAGATCAATTTGCTCTGGTGTTGCATTAATAGATAAATAACGTTCAATGAACAGTTGCTGCCTTTCTATAACTGAAACCAATAAACTTTGATAATACTCATCTCTTGTTACTTCACTATTTAGCAAATGCACATACCAGTTTTCTTGCTGAGCCCAAATTTGAAGCCACTTTAACTGGTAGAGAATAGATAGGTTTTGTTCAATCTGTTCATCGTCCACAGTAAGGCTGCTTTTCTCCAGTTGCTCCAGAGACTGCCCAACGAGATCGGAAGCCCAGTCTGACCAATCAGTCACATCCTCCTTGGCAACGCCTTCAAAATCTTGAAGAACCTCAATCATATCCGACGCAACAGCAGAAGCTTCAACCTGCTCGGCAGGAGCAAAAGCGACAGTAAGCAAAGTCGAATATTGTGATGCAGCTTCAATAGCCTGATCCTTTTCATCAAGCACATCCGCTGACTCCAATCGACTTACCCTCATTTTGTGAACCAATGTCCCAAAAGTCGATATTTCTTCAAGTAACTGAACTCTTGCGCTCAAACTATTCAAAGAGTGGACTTTATTATAGAGTTCACTAAGCTCTACGCCTGTAAAAATGGAGGAAAATGTTAGTGGAAACACCACTAGACAGAGCAGCCTTGTCTTTATTGATATTCTATTTAACAGGCTCATACCTTCTCCTTGAACGTGAACCTTCGCATATGTCCATTTGTAGTCACATCAATGTATACTATTATTTATATTAGGATTATTTTAGGATAAATGGAATTTTTTGATGTGCAATGGACTGAACACTCAAAGTTTTATTTCCCTTTTTGCTGCAGGGATAATGTTCTTACTGCCTTCATTTTCTAGTTTTGCTAGCGATAGCAATGGAAAAGATGTCGAGTTTGCTGTTTTTTCACTAAATGATGAGATCCCGTCCCTCAGTAAAAGTAAGGCGAGAATGCTTTATAAGGGAAGAACTAAAAAATTAAATGGCAGTATTAAGATTGTTTTGGTTGATTTACCCACTACATCCATACTCCGGGAAGATTTTTATAATATGTTATTGGGCAAATCCATTTCCCAGATGAATGGATATTGGGCAAGCCTGTCTTTTTCCGGAAAAGGGACACCACCGGAAGAGCTCAACAGTGACGATATAAAAGATATTATCGAATGGCTGAACAGGAACCCTAACGGAATAGCCTACGCGCCTGTCAGTGAGGTCCCGGAAAATGCCAATATTCTTATCACAATCTTACAGGGAGAGTAAGATTATGAAGACTTCAACTTTCATTCTTATACCGCTTATAGGCATTTCTTTTGCCTCGGACGCTGCGATTAAAGTAACCGACAATTTTTCTGTCGGCGGCTTTGGCTCTACCTCAATTACCACGTCGGATAACAGCACGCCGCTCTTTGTTCACAGAGAGATTGACGATAGTACCTGCTATGACTGTGACACCACCTTTGGCCTCCAAGCTGATTTAAGCATGACTGACGATTTTAACGCTTCCCTGCAAATCGTTAAGCGACCGCAGGATGATTGGTCTGATCCCGAAGTGGAATGGGCCTACCTTGGCTATCAGTATAAAGACTTTTCATTCAGAGGAGGCCGACAGCGAGTTCCCTTGTTTCTTGTTTCGGAATACTACTATGTTGGCCAAGCCTACACTTGGGCCAGGCCACCACAAGAAGTTTACGATAGCCTTATGGGCTTCACCTTCTACGACGGCCTTTCTGCAGCCTGGCAAGGTGATATTTCCGACGAGACAGCTGTGACGGCGTCACTTTATTATGCCTTCGAACACGAATACAAAACTGAACTGGGTAACGATAAACTTACCTTTGATACAGATAGAATTGCCGGAACATCGGTTGGTCTGAGTGGTTTTAACTACCGAGTGCATTTAGGCTATGCGCACGTAAAATTCACTCAGTTGCCCGCTGCCACGCCAACAGCGGAAATCTTAAATGTCTATACCCTTGGCGGCGAATACTCGCATGACCAATGGCAGTTCATGGCTGAAGTTCAGAGCGACCAGATACAAACGAATTGGTATGTCAGCAGTGCCTACAACTACGACATGTTTACCCCGTACCTGGTGTATGCTGAGAGCCACCACCGTAGACAATCACAAAGCCTTACCGCTGGCCTGCGTTACGATATCACCTACTCCGTCTCACTAAATGCAGAATGGCAAGGTGTCTATATGGACAGCAGCAGCTACGACAAATTCGGGACTGGTGCCTTTATCTCGCCCCCTAAACTCACCGGGGAAGACAAAGATGCGCAGCTATATACGCTAATGCTTAATTTTGTTTTCTAAACCTTGTTTTCTAAACCGCTAGACTCCGCACAAGCAAACCTTCATAAAGGAAGAGGCAATCAGCCTCTTCTTTATTCTTACTCTTTTCAGCATCATGCCACACTACACAATGGTGCTTTTCTCAACTAGCTCAACGTGCCGTTTACAGGGACTACTTGACCAGCATTGCCGCTCCAAACACGCCAGCACTATCACCAAGCGCTGGTTTCACTATTTGGGTTTCAAGTACCGGGTTGAACAGATGGCGTAGGATTGCCTTGGGACCGTATTCATAAAGTACATCAACATTGCCGACACCACCTCCCACAACAATCACATCCGGATCGATGACATTGATGATTTGAGCAACAGCAAGGCCGAACTTCTCAATCAGTCGAGTCAAAGTGTGCTGAGCATAGCTGTCACCGGATTCTGCCAACTCAACAATCTCTGGCAGACTCGCCGACTGATTGGCCAGTCGTTGATAATAGCTCTCCAACCCTTTGCCTGAAATAACTGTTTCCAGACACCCGGCTTTACCGCAGTAACACGGATCGCCATTGGCCTCGAGGACGTTATGGCCCCACTCGCCCGCAATACCATGTCGGCCATTGATCAGCTTACCGTTCACGACCAGGCCAGAACCGACTCCTGTGCCCATAATGATACCGAAGACCACTTCGGCATCGGGTTTGACTTTCGGCACGATACCCAGACAGGTCTCGGCCAACGCAAAACAGTTGGCATCATTTGCCAACTTAACTTCAGTCTGCAAGAGGCTTTCAAGATCTTTATCCAGCGACTGGCCATTCAAGGCTGTCGAATTGCAGTTTTTCATCACACCAGTTTGCGGATCTAAGGTGCCCGGCGTTCCAAACCCGACACAAGCCGGGTATTCACCCACTTCTTCCGCACATTGATCAATGAGCCGTTTGATCCTCTGCAAAATATGCCGATAGCCTTTGTCTCCTTCGGTCGCAAGACGCTTACGCAACACGCACTGATCATCCTTATAAGACATCACTGCACACTCAATCTTGGTCCCACCCAGATCGATGCCCCAATAATAACGGCCCATTTCAACTCCACTGGTTTATATCTAGCGATAACGTTCAATCTTGATAAATTGACATAGTAAAGCCTGATTAAAAATCATTGTGTTAGCCTTGATTCTAAATATGTGATTGAGAGCAAGTGAATGGCCATTTTCGACGCCAGGCGCATTAACCGCCAAATACAGCAAAATCGACCATACTTAAACCGTTAAGCGAGAAATCATTACGCAATAGTGGAGGCTCTCGGTATGTTTTTGAAAGAGGCGCGGACTGGAGATTTAGTCGATGTTGTAGATATGGCATCACTGATTAATCCTTTCTCACAAAATGTCACTGTTCAGTTCCAATCAGGGGAAGATCTTGCCGATCCTGTCGCAATCGACAAACAAGAGCTGGCTTTCCCTTCAGGGGAGGAGCTTCCCGAATGCTGGTTAAATGGCTATTACCGCTTCCAGCATAAATAACAACCCAACTCGCCACCTGGCTACGGATAACTTTGTTCGGCACGGTGGCGAGATGCTCTACTCCCAGTACTTCATCTTGTACTCCCACCTAACACCCTGCTAAAGCAAATCAGATTCACAGCTGCATTGCTGTATTTTCATAATCACAATAAAATGTGACTAAGTGATTCAAATTTTTGACAAATATTATCTACCGAGTTAGTTAATACAACTTTATTGTGTAAAAATCATACAGGTCAGTAGGCTCATCTCAATAAAGGAATAATATGAAAATACAAGAGATCCACCTCGCCTCCCGCCCTGAAGGAATACCAACAGCAGATAATTTTTCATTAGTCAGCAGGAAAATACCCGCAATTGAAGACGGTGAAATTCTGATCAAGAACCTTTGGATGTCAGTCGACCCCTATATGCGTGGCAGAATGAGGGATCTTCCCAGCTATATCCCTCCATTCGAGCTCGGCAAAACTCTTGAAGGTGGTGCCATTGGCGAAGTAATCGACTCCCGCAACCCTCAGTTTCCGATCGGTACCAAAGTGAGCACCATGCTTGGATGGCGCAGCCACTATATTAGCGACGGTAGCGAGTTAACTCCACTCCCGGCAACTCCCCTACCTCTGCAAAGCTTTCTCGGTATCATGGGAATGCCGGGTATGACAGCCTGGTCGGGCTTATTCTACATCGCAAATCTGCAGCCTACGGATACCGTTTTTGTTTCAGCAGCCTCCGGTGCTGTCGGCAGTGCTGCGTGCCAGATAGCCAAGTTGCACGGCTGTACTGTGATAGGATCGGTAGGATCAGACAAAAAAGCTAACTTTCTCAAAGAGATGGGAATCGACGCAATTATCAACTACAAATCTGAGGCAAATTTATCTGACGCCCTCACCGCTGTTGCCCCACAAGGAATAGATGTCTACTTCGACAATGTTGGCGGCGAGCATCTTGAAGCCGCGCTGGATAACATGAACAACTTTGGCCGGATCACGGCCTGTGGCATGATTTCAAACTACAACGATGCCGAGCCTCAATCAGGGCCAAAAAACCTCATCAAGCTCATTGGCAAAAAACTAAAAATGCAGGGCTTTATTGTCACAGATCACTGGGAGCACTACTCCGAGTTTGCACAACAGATGGGAAAATGGATTGCCGAGGGCAAGATTAAGTGGGAAGAAACCGTATTTGAAGGTTTAGACAAAGCACCCGATGCCTTTATCGGCCTGTTCGAGGGAAAAAACACCGGGAAAATGCTCGTGAAACTGTAGCAGCACCGCCACAGTTACCCTCCTGAGAACCTAGCCTCTCACAGGCTAGGTTTTCGTAGTGAATAGCGATAATCGCTGAGCCATTTGGGTCGTTAAACGGTTAATAGCTTCCGACAACGCTTTGACTTGTGCATCGTAGCCGTCTTGCTCCAACGGTACTTGAAAAGCAAACGGGTAGACCCCCTGCAAAGCGCCTTTTGCATCGAGTAACAACCACTCACCACTGACCTTAGCGACTCCGGTATAGTGGCCATTAAACTGATTCACTTTTACTTGAAGCCGCGGCACCCCCATTGTTGATAAGGCAGGCGTTAGTTCCGTCGGCCAATACTTGGATTGCTTTTGGCGAAGGTCGTTGTTTATTCTGCGTGTCAGTTGTTCACTGATACTCTCCGCCCACAAGTTTTGCTGCGCCTGTACCACCTCAGTATCGCTAAGCTGATAAACCAAACCGTTGCCTGACAAGTGCTCGGCCATTTCCACCGGGCGAACCACCAGCAAAGGTTGATTAGTAGCAATCGCAGACGTGACAGTCTGATTTCCGGAAGGTAGCAGATAAGTATTGCTGACGGGCTCCGTTGGCTGACTACTGCAGCCTACAAGGAGTCCTCCCAAAATAATTAACCAGTTGCGCATTATTTAATCCCCCCGACGGGAATAGGATCTTTGGCCTTTTCTCCCGAAAAAATCAATGAATTTGGCTTGTCATTTATCTGCCGCAACACCGGCTGAAGCTCTGTCATTACCTGCTCAAACCGTGCTAAAGCCTGCTCTAGATTACGATACGGTTCGGCGTCAGGCCCAAAACCATCTAAGGTATTCTGAATTTGCTGCAGGCTGTTACGGACTTCGCTGGGAATGGCCTGGGTATCCTGGTTCGCCAAAATCACAGCCAGCTCGTTCGCCATTTTCTCAGTAGCCAGCAACGTCTTCTGCGAAGCGTTCAGGCTGTTATTCAAGCTTGCCAGGGTATCTTCTACCGGCAGGTTATTTATCTTGCTTAAGATAGCGCTAATTTGTTTTTGTATTTGGGCAAACCCACCTGCTTTGGTTGGGAAAACATCATAGTCACCATAGCGCGCTAACTCAGGCATTTCTTCTTCAGGATAGAGTTCAGTATCAACCAGCAAGGCCCCTGTTAACAAGTTACCTGTCTTCAAAGAAGCTCGGAGCCCAGCCTTAAATTCCCGCTCAAGGTTCGTCTTCAACTGAGGCAAGGAATCAACATCGACATGTTCATATATCCGCCCCAGTTCAATACGCACCAAGACTGGGATCTGCTTACTTGCAAACCCGCTCACGGCCCGAGGCAGTTCCAACGGAACTTTTCTCACGGTTCCAATGCGAATACCCCGGTACTCAACAGGAGCACCTGAGTTCAACCCTCGAACTGATTCATCAAACAACATGACGTATTCGAGATATTCATCGAAGAAACGCTCTCTGACCTGCTTGAGATTGTTGTAGAGCCGAAACCGACTCAACTCCTTAGTGATCAACTCCCCTGGTTCATTGCCTCTTGGCACCCTGAAGCTGACCCCGCCGGTGATCAGAGACTCAATCGAACCTATTTTAAAGTTGAATCCTTCTGCAGACATCTGCAAATCCACACCGGATGTTAACCAGAAACGGGTTCGCTTGCGGATAAGGCTGTTATAGGGCTCGAAGATAAACAGCTGGTAGTTTGCTTTCTTGGCCTCGGGATCAAAGGTTATTTTCTCTACCCGACCGACCGTAAAACCTTCATACAATACCGGGTCTCCCACCCCGAGTTTGCCAGCTTCGTTATGATAGAGAACCAGCCGGATCCCCTTGGCATCAGGCGGTGCAACCGGTGGTACCTCCAACACGGTAAACTCGAGTTTTTCCTTTTTTGCAACGCCCGGTTGCAATTGGACATAGGCACCTGAGAGTAACGTTTCCAGCCCGGATACGCCCTCTTTACCAATTCTAGGTTTTACCACCCAAAATAGGGTGTCTTCCTTGAGCATGCGAGCGGCATCTTTGTCTATCTGCGCTGTGGCGATAATAGCGCTATAGTCATCATTTAAGCTCACATCCGTGATAACCCCGACTCTGACATTGAGTGCCTTAACCTCCGTTTTTCCAACCTCAATCCCCTCGGCTGTTTTCAAAAATAAGGTGACTTCCGGCCCCTTGCTCATCATATATTGAGCGATCATCCAAATACCGATTGCCAGTGCAATCACCGGCACAAGCCAGATAGAAGAAATCTGTTTGATATCCTGGACTTCAGCTTTTTCCTGCTTGTTATCACTCATAGTTGGCTTCTCTTTATTATTAATTACCACAGCCCGTTTCTTATGATGCCTGCTCGTGATTGCTCGAAGAGGCAGTCGGCCCTTCTTCTGTCCAGAAGATCCTTGGATCAAAGGTCATTGCCGACAACATGGTTAAAATAACAACACTGGCAAAAGACAGTGCTGCCGGTCCCGGAAAAATTGCCATCAAATTCTGTAGCTGCACCAAAGCCACCAGAATGGCGACAACAAAAATATCAATCATTGACCAGCGACCAATCAACTCGGTGATCCGATAAAGCCTTAATCGCTGGATCGCCTGTCGGCCGTCAGTTGAACCGACAGTCTGTGCTTTCATGTACAACCAGAGCAATGCGAAGATCTTGGCAAGCGGAATAATAATGCTGGCCAGAAAGATAACCGCGGCAATCGGGTACGAACCTAATTGCCATAGCAGAACAACCCCCTCCATGATTGTCGAGCCCTCCGAGTTACCCAGACTGACTGTGAACATCATCGGGTACAAATTAGCCGGAACAAAGAAGACAACGGCGGCGATTAATAATGCCCAACTTCGTTGCAGGCTCTGATGCGGACGATAAGGGTGCAAGGTACTATGACAACGGCGACAACGAGCATGGGAAGTGACTGGCATCGGGTTAAGCTGAGCACAGGTATGACAGCTAACATGATTAGCCGATTGGTGACTGTCACCAACTTTTAGCCCGGGCAAAGGCAGCATAGGGGAAAACTGCAACCATAACCACGTTCTGTCTACCATGGACACACATTTCACAACCAGCAGCGTATAGAAACAAAATGCCCAAAATGACATTCCCAGGCCGATATCAGCCAATGATGCAATTTTTATCAGGCTGACCAAAACCCCAATAAGAAAAACATCCACCATAAGCCAAGGCTCAATAACGGTCATGCCCCGGCACAGACGCTTCTCGAACATACGAACTGATTTTGCCTCAGCAGTTAAAGACAGCTTCTTGGCAACCCAGTAGAGGTACAGAACGGTGGAAATATAAACGGCAGGCAAAATCACAACAGTCAATAAGAGCAAAGCTGCCAGTAAACTATTTTGGAAACTGCTGAGCATTTTGGCAGCATGAAGCAAGGTGATCTCCTGAGTGATCCCCTGCACACTAAAAGACATAAACGGAAAGCTAATGCTGAGTACCAGCATAATCAAACAGGCAATGCCATAAGATAAAGGCCGCTGAAAAGGCTGGCTGATATATTTTGCCAATGTGTGGCCGCAACGAGGGCAGGAGGCTTTCTGCCCGTCAGTTAATACAGGCAGTTCTGTCACCAAACCACACTCTTCACAACCTACCAGCACTTTAGATGCCTGATGCTCGCTCATTATCAGCCTTTATCTTTGCTCTTATCCACTGAGTATAGAAAATCTCAGGGAAATGCCCGTGCAAAATTAAGATAACGCCTTGATATAAAGCTGATAGATGCAGCAGCCCTATGCAGCCGATTATTAGCGACGCAATAAAAAACCTCCCAAGTGGGAGGTTAAGTCAAGCAAGATAAAGTGAACGTCTAGTTACTACGAAGCTCATATGAGCAAATCTACTTATGGATGGATCAAGTGGTTTATTCGCCTATAACACTACTACTCACAGTATAGTTAACAATTCATGACCATATAAAATATATGGTTATATCTCGCCCTGCTTTAAACATTCAGACTTTACAGATTCAACGATTGAAAAGCTAAATCTGTTTTTGCAGCACAGATGAAATCATTTTTATGCAGCCCTTTTACTGAATGGCTCCACCAGCAAACCGTCACTTTCCCCCACTCTAGCGTAATAGCCGGATGATGAAACTCTTCTTCGGCAAGCGCCGCCACTTTGTCGGCAAATGCCCAGGCTTGTTTGAAGTTCTTGAACTTATAGGCCCGCTCAAGCTGCTTAATTCCTTCCCTGCTAAGCACATCCCACTCCGGGATATTCTGAGACAGCTCGATCATCTCACGCTCGGTGACCATCGGCGCACCGACCTGGCACGCTTCACACTTCAATTCATGTAATTCAGACATAGTCTCCCACAATCTCCTTATCTTTGGGTGGAAACATAGGCTCATGCAAACCTAAAGATTTAGCCTCTAATACCATACTCATAATGTCTTTCTGGGCCAATTCGTAAAGTTGCTCAATACTATCGAGCACAAAATATACCGGCTGCATGATGTCGATACGATAAGGCGTACGCATAATATCAACCGGATCAAACGGGCGATAAACTGGCTTATCGCTGGTTACCGCATATTCTGTTTCGCCGGGTGACGATAAAACTCCCCCGCCATAAATGCGCAAATTATCATCCCGGCGTAGCAAGCCAAACTCAACCGTAAACCAATACAAGCGAGCAAGATAGACGCGGTCTTCTTTGCTTGCTTCATACCCCAACCGGCCATAGGTGTGGGTAAACTCAGCAAAGGCCGGATTAGTTAGCATAGCGCAATGGCCAAAGATCTCGTGGAAAAAGTCAGGCTCCTGCAGATAATCGAACTCTTCGCGGCGCCGTAAGAAAGTGGCAACTGGAAACTGCTTGTTAGACAACAGACTGAAGAAACGATCAAAGTTGATCAACGCCGGCACCTCAACACACTCCCACCCGGTTGTTGACCGCAGCACCTGGTTGATCTCTTCTAGTTGCGGTACCCGATCCAGAGGCAAATCAAGCAAATCCAGCCCTTTGATGTATTCATCGCAGGCCCGACCGTCGATACTGTTGAGCTGTCGAATTACCAAATCATGCCAGATTTGATCTTCCTCCGGACTCCAATCTATAAAACCATTTTCATCCGGCTTCTTCGATACATATTTGTTCGCTACACCCATAAAATAACCTACTTTGTCTATTCGCCTCTCCCTGGCAATCTTCAATTATTCCCGTCTTCAATTTCGAATTTCCTCTATCTTCATTAAGGTTAGGTGCTTTCATGACGGCATTGGAACCATTGAAAGGAAAACATATTTACGCATGAGTGTAACAATTTTTTTACATTATTTTTTAGGGTACTATACCCAAGCTACCTCAAGATGCTCGCTTCAGCGAGAATTACTTGGCTTGTAGGCTAGGCACCGATTTGAAAATCTAGTGGCTCTAAATTAATAATCGGTAACAACGCGTAGAAGCCAAGTAAACTCGCCCTTTGGGAGTGAGCCAGCGTGCCCATTTCTGTGTCAAATAACGTTGAAAGGGGCTACCATTCCTACCGTTATCTTCCTTGAACTGAACCCGCTGGTCTCACTCTGAATCCTGCATCTTGAGGTAGTTTGGGTATAACTTTAATCCCGTCTCGAAGCTGAGCTTGCATTTTCAAAATATAGTGTTAGCAAATAAATGGTTATGTAAAATTATCCGCACACTCCAGCGGATAAAATAATACGGATTTAGTTGCTTGTTCGTCCTTGCTCAGCCAGAGTTAATATATTGAGTTAACAAAACATTAACTTTAAGGATAGGGCAATGCGGCATTGGTTTCAGTTTCCAATCATTGAGGGAAAGGCATCCCGTCAGGCTCACTGCGATTTACCCGAAGGGACCTTTGAACGTGAATGCGGCAAGGAGGGCTTTTTTGGCCCGGCCAGCCATATGTATCACGCCAACCCGCCGACAGGCTGGACACAGTGGGAAGGCCCGCTTCGTCCCCGCGCCATCGATACAACCAAGCTGGAGCAGCCAGGTGATTCTCCCTGGGATGCATCATTATTGCTGTTCAATAACAATGTAAAGATGCGGGTATGGAACAGCAAACAGAGCATGGACCATCTGGTGCGCAATGGCGACGGCGACGAGGTTCTGTTCATCCATCAGGGCCGCGGACAACTATTTTGTGACTATGGTCACCTCACTTTTCGCGACGGCGACTATATCGTGATCCCCCGGGCGACAAGCTGGCGTATTGAGACTGAAGAGCCGGTGTCCATGCTGCTCATCGAGGCCACTAACAGTGGATACCAGATGGCAGAGCGCGGCCTCGTTGGCCAGCACGCCGTGTACGATCCGGCAATTTTGGAGTATGCCCGTATTGATGATGCTTTCTTGGCCCAGCAAAGCATGGAGCAGCAATGGCAAGTGAAACTGAAAGCTCGCAACCAGCTCAATACCATCACTTACCCGTTTAACCCTCTGGATGCACAGGGTTGGAAGGGTAACCTGACCGTTTTTAAGCTTAACTGGCGTGATATCCGGCCTTTGATGAGCCATCGCTATCACCTTCCCCCATCGGCGCATACTACCTTTGTCGCCAACGGCTTTGTGATCTGTACCTTTGTACCCCGGCCAATCGAAAGTGATCCCAAGGCATTGAAAGTGCCCTTTTACCACAACAATGATGACTATGATGAAGTGCTGTTCTATCACAGAGGCAACTTCTTCAGCCGCGATAATATCGAGGCCGGCATGATCACCCACCACCCATGTGGCTTTTCCCATGGCCCACACCCCAAGGCACTGGCCAGCAGTATGGAAAACCCGAAGAAGGAAACCGATGAGGTTGCGGTGATGATCGATACCCGGTGGCCGCTGGAAATCGCCGATTTACCTGAAGGTGTTGAAAATAAAGACTATGTTTATTCATGGTTAAACAAAAAATAAGCCATTCATGCCAGTGATGGTAACGATTAACCCGATGAAAAAATTTACATTGTAAATAAGGAGTCGAGAGTGAAACTAGCTTCCTTAAACCATGGCCGAGACGGACAACTTATTGTTGTCTCTCGTGATTTGACCCAAGCCGTGCATGCCCATGACATTGCTCCTACCCTGCAATTTGCTCTCGACAACTGGGATCAGGTTGAAGGCGATCTTCAGCACCTGTACCGTAATCTCAACGACGGTACCGCCCATGATGTCTTCCCGTTCAATCTCAAGCTTTGTGCCTCGCCGCTTCCCCGCGCCTTCCAATGGGCTGACGGCAGTGCCTATGTCAATCATGTCGAGCTGGTACGCAAAGCCCGCGGCGCAGAAATGCCAGAAAGCTTCTGGACCGATCCGCTCGTCTATCAGGGCATGTCTGATGCCTTCCTCACCCCAACCCAGGATATCGCCGTTGCTGACGAAAACTGGGGCATTGATTTCGAAGCCGAGATCGCCATTGTCACCAATGATGTCGACATGGGGATCCGCACCGAGGAAGTACACGGACACATTAAATTACTGATGCTGGTTAATGATGTCTCGCTTCGCAATCTGATCCCTGCCGAGCTGGCCAAGGGGTTTGGCTTCTTCCAGTCCAAACCGGCATCGGCTTTCTCGCCGGTTGCTGTCACCCCGGATGAACTGGGCGACAGCTGGCACGACTACAAGGTTCACCATCGCCTAACGGTTCATCACAATGGTTCTTTATTCGGTCAGCCCCATGCCGGAACGGATATGACATTCAACTTTGCCGAACTGGTTCAGCATATTGCCAAAAGCCGTCCGCTCAGTGCCGGGACGATTATCGGCTCCGGCACCGTATCTAACCGGGACAGATCCAGTGGCTCCTGCTGCCTTGCCGAGCGCCGTATGCTGGAAATTATTGACAACGGGGTCGCCGAAACACCTTTCATGCGCTTCGGCGACACCGTCAGAATTGAAATGTTCGACGACAACGGCCAGTCCATTTTTGGGGCAATTGAACAGAAAGTGGCACGTTATGAACATCGCTACCATGATGAAGACCTCAACCACCACAGACCGACCTGAGCGAGGAAATCATGAAGCTTTACGACTATTATCGTTCTTCCGCTTCCTACCGGGTACGCATTGCCCTCAACCTCAAAGGGCTGACCTATGAGCATTGTCCGGTGTCGCTGTTGGATAACGAACAGAGCAGCACCAGTTACACGTCCCTCAATCCCAGCGCACTGGTTCCAAGCTTCGAATCGGACAGAGGGCTGCTAGGCCAGTCGATTGCCATTATGGAATACCTGGAAGACTGTTACCCCGAGCCCGCGATCTTGCCGAGTTCTCGCTGGGAGAAAGCCAAGTGCCGAGAAATATCGCTGGCAATTGCCTGTGATATTCACCCGCTGAACAACCTGCGGGTCCTGAACTACCTTCACAGTGAGTTCGGGGTACACCAAAATGAGAAAATGATTTGGTATCACCATTGGCTCAGCCAGGGATTTCAAACCCTTGAAACGCTGCTAGGTAACAGTACCCATCATTTTTGCTGTGGCGATACGCCAACCATGGCCGATATCTGCCTGCTCCCGCAAATCTACAACGCACGGCGCTTTGGGTTTGATGTTGGCCCCTACCCAACCCTGCAGCGTATTGAGCAGCACTGTCTGCACCTTGATGCGTTCGTCCGTGCCCACCCTGACGCCCAAAGTGAACAAGGAACCTCCTGATGACAGAGAACAGTGATGATCCTACTTTTCAGGTTAATTCGACGGCTCATCCGCAAATGATGTGGATGCCAGAGAAAGATCGCATTCATGACAGCCTGCTGTACCGGTTCATGGTGGATCTCAGCGAAAAAAAGAACACCTTGTACCATGATTACAACCAGCTTCATCACTGGACCATCGAACATAGCGAAGAATTTTGGGATATGCTGTGGGACTTCTGTGACGTCAGGGGCGAAAAAAACCGACCAATCACCCAATGCCCCCCTAACAGCCAGTTGCCGGCCAAAGAAACCCAATGGTTTCCTCATGCAAACCTCAACTTTGCCGATAATTTACTTAAAAACTGGAATCTTCACGCTGCCGCCGATGCCATTATCTTCCATTGCGAAGGAGCTCCCGAGCGGCGACAGCATCTCAGCTGGCAACAGCTATACCGCCAGACTTCACAAGTAGCCACTTTTATGGCTGAAAACGGGGTTAAACAAGGCGACGTCGTGGCTGCCTATATCCCCAATATTCCCCAGGCAATCGTAGCTATGCTGGCAACGACTTCATTGGGGGCAATATGGACGTCAACGTCTCCGGACTTTGGCGTGGAGAGCGTCGTTGAGCGATTCGGCCAAACAAAGCCCAAGCTATTGATCTGTGCCGATGGCTACTTCTACAACGGAAAAGTGCACAACAGTCTGGATAAAATCAGGGCGATGCTGGAAAAGCTCCCCAGTGTGAAGCAATTACTGATCATCCCCTATACGGAAGGCAGCAAGACAGAAGGTGACAATACAATAGAAAATGAAAGGGGCGCCGTTTCTCGATCTTCTGATTCTCGGCCTTCTGGCAAACAACCGGTAGCGACTGCGTGGTGGGATGATATTCTCGAGCAATACCCGGCATGCCCCCTTTCTTTCACTCAGGTACCGTTCAATCATCCGCTGTATATCCTCTACTCTTCGGGAACAACAGGACAACCCAAATGCATCGTCCACAGTACCGGCGGAACCCTGCTCAACCACCTGAAAGAGCATCAGCTCCACTGCAATCTGAAATCGGGAGACCGGCTGTTTTACTTCACCACCTGCGGCTGGATGATGTGGAACTGGATGGTCAGCGGTCTGGCATCCGGGGCCAGCCTGGTTCTCTATGATGGCTCGCCCTTCTTTCCTGATGGCAATGTATTGTGGGATATGGCTGAACAGGAATCGGTCACTCAGTTTGGTACATCGGCGAAATACCTCGAGGCACTGGAAAAACAAGGCTACCAGCCGAGAGCAAACCATGATTTATCATCACTCAATACCTTGTTCTCGACCGGTTCGGTACTGACCCCCGAACAGTTCGACTACGTCTATCAAGCGATAAAATCCGATTTACAGCTCGCGTCTATTTCCGGCGGCACTGACATCTGCGGCTGTTTTGCCATCGGGAATCCTCTCAATCCAGTCTACCGGGGAGAATGCCAAGGACGAGCACTGGGTATGGATGTGCAGGTGTTTGATGATAACGGCCGTTCACTGTTCCAGCAGCAGGGAGAGCTGGTTTGCTGCAACAGCTTCCCCAACCAGCCCGTCGGCTTTTGGAGTGACGAGGATGGCAGCCGCTATCACAAGGCCTATTGGCACACGTTCCCCAATACCTGGCACCATGGCGATTATGTCTCGCTGAGCGAAACGGGCGGAATGACCTTCTACGGCCGCTCTGATGCCGTGTTGAACCCCGGCGGTGTCCGAATTGGTACCGCCGAGATCTACCGTCAGGTAAATCCCCTCGAAGAGATCACCGACTCAGTGGTTATCGGCCAACACTGGCACAATGATGTTCGGGTGGTACTCTTTGTCCAGCTAGTAGAGGGATGCGAACTGGATGATGGACTAAAGGCAACGATTTGCCAGCGGATCAGGCAACATTGTTCGCCGCGCCATGTGCCGGCTGTCATTCTGGCAGTTAAGGATATTCCCCGTACAAAATCGGGAAAACTGGTCGAGCTGGCCGTACGCAACGTCGTCCATCACCAGCCGGTCAAGAATGTCGGGGCTCTGGCAAATCCGCAAGCCCTTGAGCAGTATAAAAATCACCCAGAGTTACAAGATGAAGCAAATTAAGTTGTCCAATCTGGCTCGGATAGGTTTATAGAATGATATGATGCCTTCATCAGGCTACAAGGAGAACTGTTACCCAAATGAAGCGCATTCCAACCAACATTATCACCGGCTTTTTAGGTGCCGGCAAAACGACTTCCATACTTTCTCTGCTGGCACGTAAGCCAGAAAATGAAAAGTGGGCGATTCTAATCAACGAGTTTGGCAATATCGGCGTTGATGGTGCGATTCTTGACCAACAAGGCGCTATCGTGAAAGAAGTCCCGGGTGGTTGCATGTGCTGTGTAGCAGGCTTGCCGATGTCCGTTGGCATTAATGCTCTCTTGGCACAAAAGCCTGACCGCCTGCTGCTCGAGCCGACCGGTCTTGGCCACCCGAAGGAAGTGATCGCCAAGCTCACTTCTGATAGCTACCGTAACTATATCGACCTGAAGGCAACCATTACTGTTGTCGATCCGCGTCATTTTTCCGATACCCAGTATACCGACAACCAAAACTTCCAGGATCAACTCGCGCTGGCAGATGTCGTTGTTGCTAACAAAATAGACCAGTGCGCTAACGAAGATCTGGCTGCTTTTGATGCATTTACCGCTAAATTCGATCCTGCAAAAGCCGTCATTGGCAAAGTTGAACAAGGTCAGCTTGACCTCGACTGGCTGGCTATCGAGCGAACTGAGCGTCAGGCACAGCACAGCCATCATCACCACAGTCACGGCGAAGCCGCGCCATTGGAAGAATTTGAACTGGCTCCCGGCGAAACCTTTGCCCGTCGCGAAAACAGCGGCCAGGGATATCGCAGCTGCGGCTGGTTCTTCGCCGCCGATCAAATTTTCGACTTTTCGAAACTCTTTACCCTGCTTTCCAATGTCAACGCCCAGCGTGTCAAAGCAGTGGTTAATACAGAGCGTGGCTGCTTTGCCTTCAACGTGGTCAACCAGGTCGTCTCTGTCAACGAGCTATCGCTGAATGGCTTCGAGTCACGGATAGAATTTATCGACAAAGAAGCACTACCGTGGGATGAGCTAGAGGAGATCCTGTGCTCTCTGGTCACGGCTCAATCATGATTTGCGACTCAAGATTTTGAATTTCATGCTAATAATGAGTATGGATAGCATTAGAATTGCAGTCGAACAGAATTAATTTGTCCATTGAAAGGCCCTGTTTGGCAATGGACCTAATCACAAGCAAGGAGCAAATATGCTAAACCCTGCTACTGCGAAAGCAGTCATTGATCATGCGCTATTCCTCGGTGCTGACTTTGCTGAACTCTTCGTTGAGCATCACCAGTCCAGTTCCGTCGAGCTTATCTCCGGCGACATTGACAAGGTAAACTCGGGTATCGACTTCGGTATCGGGATTCGCTTGTTCTTCGGTTATAAAGTGCTGTACGGCTACACCAACAGTACTGATGAAGAAGAGCTCAAGCGTGTTACCGGGCTGCTGGCAGCCAAGGACAAACGAGACCAGATTGCCAATGCGGCAGCCTTAAACCTCAGCCGCTATAGCAACAAACACCAATGCCAACAGCCACTGGCACAAGGGGCCAACCTCGAAGCAAAAATCGCTTTCCTGAGAGACACAGATCAAGCTGCCCGTGGCGAAGACGAAAAGATATCTCAATTCATCGGTCGCATTCTGCAGCGCGAGCAGCAGATCGAGATCTTTAACTCAACCGGCCTGCATATCGGCGACACACGCCACTATACACGTGTCGCTGCTACAGCTATTGCTCAGAACGGCAGTGAACAATCGACAGGCTTTGAAGCACCTGGCGCCCTGACAGGCTGGGAGTTCAATACCCGCCTTGATGCCCGCGAATTGGGCCAGCACGTTGCCAAGCAGGCAATGGTTAAGCTGTTTGCCGATAACTGCCCATCCGGCGAGATGCCCGTTATCATCGGTAACGGCTTTGGTGGCGTGATATTCCACGAAGCCTGTGGTCACCTACTTGAAACCACCTCGGTTGCTAAGAAAGCCTCGGTATTCCACGACAAGATGGGCGAAATGATCGCCAACCCAGTCGTCAATGCTGTAGATGACGGTACCATGACCAACGAGTGGGGCTCTATCAATATTGATGACGAGGGCATGGAGACTCAACGCACTCAGCTTATCAAAGACGGCAAGCTAACCAGCTTTATGGTTGACCACATGGGCTCGCTCAAGACAGGCTATGAACCAACAGGCTCTGGCCGTCGTGAATCCTACAAATACGCACCGACATCGCGGATGCGCAATACCTTCATCGAGCCAGGCGAGAGTTCGCTGGACGAAATGATCGGCAGCGTCGAGCACGGTATTTTTGCCAAGAAGATGGGCGGCGGTTCGGTTCAACCGGGAACGGGTGAATTCAACTTTGCCGTGCAGGAAGCCTACCTGATTGAAAACGGCCAAATCACCAAACCGCTGAAATCAGCCACGCTGATCAGCACCGGACCAAAAGTGCTGAAAGAAATCAGCATGGTGGGTAAGGACTTTGAATTAGCCGCCGGCATGTGCGGTTCCGTCAGCGGTTCGGTGCCGACAACTGTTGGACAGCCGGCTCTGAAGGTCGACAACATTCTCGTGGGAGGTGGCAACTAATGGCCGATCAAAACAAACTTCAACAAGCGATTGATCAGGTACTGGAGCGTGCCAGCGCAGCCGGTGCCGAAGCCGATGTTATTGCCAACTGCAGCAATAACTTCTCACTGAAAGCCAACGGCGGTGAGCTTGACGAGTACAAGGTAACGTCAGGCCAGGTCATTGGTGTTCGTGTCGTCAAAGATCAGCGTATTGCGACCTGCTATTCAGAATCACTGGAGCCAACCAGTCTGGATACCATGGTGGAGCATGCACTGCAAAACGCCCTTTACACCAAACAGGACGAACACCAGACAATCAGCTGTATCAACAGCCAGTTAACCACTGACGTTGCCGAAATCTATCAGCAGGATGAAGCAACAGTTGACGACAAAATTGAACTGGCCCTGTCACTAGAAAGTGGCGTTGTAGCCAAGCCTCATGCCAAGGCTGCTCCTTACAACGGATTCGGCGAGTCAGACAGCCAGGTCATTATTGCAAACACCCAGGGCACCTTGTGTCAGCACCAGGAACGTTCGACCTACTGTTACGCCTATACCCTTTACGAGCATGAAGACAAGCAGTCTATGCACGGTGGTATGTCATCGGGTCGACGCTTCGACGAGCTTGATCCTAACTACTGTATTAACCACGGCTATGAAACTGCCAAGGCGCTGCTGGATGGTTCACCGATTGCCACTGGTAGCTACTCGGTGATCTTTGATCTCAGCTGTCTGAGTAGCCTGTTTGGTGCATTCGGTATGTGCCTGTCTGGTCAGTCTGCGATGAAGGGCATTAACCCATGGCGTGAGGCGCTACATCAGCAGGTGGCCAGCCCGCTGTTAACCGTCTCTGACATCGCTTTCATCGAAGGCGGCTCAGCCATCAAAGCATTTGACAGCGAAGGTTATGCAACCCGAGATACCATCTTGATCGGCGAAGGCCAACTACAGAGCTTGCTGCATAACAGCCACACAGCGAGCTTCTTTGGTATCGACAACACTGCGAACGCCTCACGTTCGGCGAAAGGCGGACTGGGTGTCTCATCACGCCATACAGTGATTGCAACCGGTACCAGCTCGGATGCTGAAATCACAGCCGGAGAATATCTGGAATTAGTTGAGCTGCAGGGGGTTCACTCTGGGGCCGATGCCGTCAGCGGTGACTTCTCATTCGGAGCCAGCGGCTTCCTTTGCCGTGATGGCAAACGTATCCAGCCAGTACGTGGCATCACCGTCGCCGGCAATTTCTATCAGCTACTGAAAGAAATTGATGCCGTCGGCAATACCCTGAGCCACGACTACGAACGTGACTTTTTTGCCCCTCTAATTCGCTTCAACAAGCTAAGCATTGCCGGTAAATAAAAGACGGCAATAATAGCAGCTGACGCCAATGCGCGGAGTCAATAACAACAATGGCGAGCTCCGGCTCGCCATTCTTTTCAGTTTATCGATATTGCTAACCAATCGCTTTATCGGGATCTATCTGATAGTAAGTATTAACACTCGAGCTCGCGAGTTCAGGTTCAAGAAAATCCCTTATACTCTCGATAGAATCTGCTTCCCACATGCATTGACACATTTGTTGCTGTTCACTGACCAGGGTCGAATGGAGCCGCATCCCAGACGGTGGATGGGTTAACGCGCCGCTGGCTTTTTGCCAGAATAACTCAGGATCAGTGATTTCATGTTGAATCGCAATAAACATATCCCGCTCCCTTAGTTCTATGCAAAGTATAGCGAGGAATAAGCAAAATGGTTTAAACCAAATCATGAATTAACGATAAGGTGTTGGATCAATATTCTCAGCATTTAGACTTAATCCACACTCAATAACTAGCTCTTTATGTTTAGCCAGATTGACGACATCAACCTCGATATAGCGTTTATGCCTCATCGAATAAAAGCACTTAATAATGGGTTGAAGAAGCGATGACTCATTTGACTCCCAGACAATACCGGCTCGCCCGTCTGAAAGTTCGACAAGAGAGCCAACTGGGTAGACACCAATATTCCAGATAAACTTGTCTAACAAGTCACCATCTAATTGATGCGGCGTCATCGAACGGAGGATTTTAAACGCTGCAGCGGGGCTAAGAGGCTCTTTATAACAACGGGCTGCAGTTAATGCATCATAGATATCAACAATTGCACTCATTCTCCCAACTAAAGAGATCTCATTACCACTCAGGCCCTTGGGGTAACCACTACCGTCAAGTTTTTCATGATGAAGCAGGCTAACCTGACGACTCATCTCGGACAACCCCGACAAACTAGAGATAATGGGCTCAGACAATGTTTGATGCTGCTTTATATGTTCGAACTCCTCATCCGTTAGCCGACCCGGTTTATGCAGAATATCATCATCAACTTGGGTTTTTCCTACATCATGCAACAAACCGCCAATAGCTAACTGTTTTAGGATATGTTTATTAAATCCTAAATATCGGCCAAAGTTCACCAATAAAAAAGCAACATTTAACGAGTGTTCAAGCAAGTAGGTATCTTTATTACGTATCGCCGATACGCATTGAATGGCGTCCGGGTTACAGAGAATTGAATTAACAATACTATCTGATAGCTCCGCGACAGGACGAATATCAATATTCTTCCCTTGATATAAATTATCTATAGTTTTACTCAACAGATCCTTTGACTGTGTCACAATGGACTCCGCCCGTTTCAGCTCGACTTCAAGAGATGTAGTTTTCAATTGCTTTGTGTTGAGTTGATTTATGCTAGGGATATAATTTTTAAGATCTGACTGGTTAAAATCAACCCAAACGACTTTTATACCATTCCCTCTAATTTGAGATATCTGTTTCTCTGTATGGATTCTCCCTGGATGATTAACACGAAGGCGTCCTTTGGCATTTTCTAGTTCGACAACAAAAAGACCTTGGCAAATATCTTCAACTTTAACTGCCTGTATCATTACTCCCCCCATCCCTGAGTGGCCTTGTATAATTAATACACAACAAAATATGGCGTGATGTTAATTCATTAAACGAACTCTATTTTATTTTCATACGCTTCTTTACTCATTTTTTCTAAATAGCTAATAACCAAACTTCCCGCTTCTTCCATTTTGGCCAATAAAGTAAAAGCATCATCGATTTGCTCATTCTTGAACGCCTCTATCGCTTTAGCACCATAAAAATGGGTCTCAATATGAGGCTTTTCCAGTAACTTATAGCTTGATAGGTGAGAGAAAAACACCTTCCCATTACCTTCATAATACCACTGGCCAAGTCTGCAATGACAATGATCAACCAACTGGTTAGCATCTAACCGTGTCTCGCGAATACGCTTGTAAATGTCTATTTTCCATGAGACATGATCTAACTTAACCAGATGAATAAAGAGCTGGATGTAACTGTTTCTCACCACCTCATGTAATGTGTTTGCGTTATCGACAAAACGTGAAACCATATCTACAAGCGTATTAAGTTTTTCACCTAACAGGGAAAAATCGTTCATCACATCGTTAACACCTTTATGGCAAGATGATGTATTTACACCAACTTCTTTGACTACATCTTTAATATGCTGTGCCGAGTTCCGTGCTGTCTGCGCGAGCACCCTCACTTCATCTGCGACCACTGCAAAGCCACGTCCGTAGTCCCCTGCACGGGCTGATTCAATAGCAGCATTTAGCGCAAGCAAATTGGTCTGCTCTGAAATACTGTCGATTGACACAATATATTTTGTGATTTCATCGGCATTAAGCTTTAGCAAATTAACCTGATCTCCCACTCCGTTAACACGATCTTTTGTTGCAAGTAACGTAGTCTGGAAATGCCTTAATAACTCAATACCATCACGGGTTTCCGTTTCGTACGAATCTAAGAAAAGTTTCGTATTCTCCACAGATTCTGATATGTTTTTCCTTATAGACTCAAGTGGATGCGCGGAATCTAACACCCTAGAGAATAACCCTTCATAATAATATCTTTTCTTTATTTCAGTAGTAATATCATTTGTTAGGGCATCAATTTTATGTTTAAGTTCATCACGCTGATTATTGCATCTATCGAGTTCACTTTTTAGAGTCTCTATCTGAAACTCATAATTTCTAACATCACTGTCAAACAGAACTGAAAACATGAATAGCCATCCTTATAATAATTCGTTACAGTTCTAGCGGCTACAACAACACTAATACCAATATTGAAAATAGCAATATACTGCTCACACAACATATAACCGCAAGCTAGTTATTGACATTCAATAATGTGAAGTACTGTTCCACTAAAGCTATTGATAACAATAGCAAAACATATAATTAATATACACTTATATCAAAGATACACTGACATTATTTCGTTTTTTGTACATTACTACCAGATTCTAACTTTCTTATTGTTACTATACCTAAAGTAAGTCTTCATAAAGCCAAATATCATACAATTACTCGGATTTATTTCGCTTTAGTGTATCTTTTGGATACTCTTGAAACAGTTCGAAATACTCGCCACTAAACCGTCCGGGATTTTCAATATTCATTTGTTTTAGAGTCTGTCCAACAGATGTGCTACCAAATTTCCTTTCAAACTCAAACCGAGCGAAATTCAATCTCGCTATCAATAAATATTGCTTTGGTGAAATAGATAGCACTTTCTTAAAAGCATACTCAAGCGTTCTTGTACTACAAAAACAGTTTCTGGCGAGATCACCAACCTCAAGCTTTGATTTTATATTTAGGTTGATATAAGCAAAAGCACGCAGAATGATGACAAATCGTTTATCATAAACTAAACTCAACTCTGTATAAATATCAGACTCATCAAACAATAACTTAACATTGTTTAATATGTAGTCTTGAACCAAAACACTCATTTCCGGTGAGATTGAAATATTATACCTTAATGAGTATTCAATGATACTAATAACTCTTTTTGAAATCAGATGAGTCTTTGGCAAAATCACTTTTCTGTTTCTAATTTCACTCGATAACTTAATTATTTGACTAGCTTTTTCTTCCCCTAGGGTATCTATCAAGTATCTTCTCTTGATTAATAGGACAAAGGTTTCAACACCGGGAGGCAATACAGAAACAATTTCCTCGTTCGGTGCCACAATAAACACATCATCATAGCCTAACCTTACCCCATTTACAGTGATAGCATCATCTCTATTAAAGAAAGCAATATATAGATAATCACTAGTACATACGCCATGGTAAAGCACTTTATTATTAGTTACTTCTTTTGACACTTCCAATTTTGGAAAACTTAAAACATATCTAGATGCTTTAAACTCTCCTCTTGATAACTGACATACGACTTGATTTAATGGATCACATGAAAGGCTATATTGTTCTATTGAATCATAATTTAAATGCCGTATTTTTACCATATACTCCAAATTCTGCTATTGTTTTATGAAAGTAATTGGTAGTTGTATTACTCACTTCTCTTCCAAATGATAGTAAATAGATGTTCCATTAATTTTTTTTGCCTGATACATGGCTTTATCTACTAAATTTATGCCCATATCCAGATCCAAGTTATTCGAATCAAAAACACCAACACCTATACTTGCGTTAACATTTAGCAAGTACTCTCTTGTTTTTACTCGTTCTGAAAATACCTTTTTTATTTTATTTGTTATTGAGCTAATTGCTGAACTTTTCAGCCCTGTAAATACCATAACAAATTCATCACCACCAAATCTTGCTATACAATCATCATCTCTAATACAGTGTTTTAGTCGATGTGCGACAGTCATTAGAACTTCATCACCAACTGAATGCCCTAAGGTATCATTAAGCTTTTTAAAGTGATCAATATCGATATAGAATATAACAACGAATCCGTCAATATCTACACTATCATCTAATATCTTGGTCAGCTTATCTTTGAATATTCTTCTATTCGGCAATCTTGTCAGAGGATCTATGTTCGCTTCTATCCACAGTTTTTCTTTGTCTAACTCACGCACCCTTAGATCTCTCACAATGGCGATAAAACAACCAGAACCATTGTAATGTCCAAGAGAGATGTTAATTTCAACAGGAATCGAAGAGTTGTCTTTCTTCAAGTGTGTCGATTCTATAGTGATACTTTTTCTTTTCTCAACCAACTCAGCAATTTCATTCCATCGCCCTATTGCTCCATTTATATAGTCAATTTGAGAAAACCTCATCCTCAACATTTCATTATAGGTATACTGCAGTCGGCTAAATGCATTCCGGTTACATCCAATAATTTTCATCGAAACTGGGTTAATTATATATATGGCATCATCAGTATTAAATAATAAGGATCGAAATGTAGTTTCATCATTTTTGAACATAGATAACAATGAACTTGCTAATTTTTTTGTTATTTTTTTCACATGCTGATTTACACTATTTTTTTCAGAGCAGTTGTAACTAGTTACGTTTCTTGCAAAGAGAAGGTTCACATAAACAGCGATAGCGAAGATAAATCTGATAATGTCCATCGGAAGCTTATATGCAACACGATGCTTTGTTTTATTTTCATAAAATAACACGTCACTACCATTTTCCCAGAGAAAAAACTTAGTGATTTTCATATCAAAAATCTCCTCTCGCTAATTGTAGTTTTGCTAAATTATCATTTTTTACCCCATAAAAATGTCTCTGTTTCACTCATCCAACTATATCATCCAGGTTATTCATCATACATATTTAATTGAGAAATCAGTATTCTCATAAAGAGTTCTCTTCACATATATGTATGATAAATGTTATGTAAAGTTATTAATATTACTTTTCAATATATTGATAAATATAACTGCTAAAGTTAGGTTTATAAACAGAGAGTAGGACAAATTGCGTATATTGTACATTTTGCAATATGCAATTTATTGTATCTTTTAATGTTTGTGTATTGAGGAATGTATCGAGGATAAACAGGTGGTTTGGAGGAATAGGCTAAATAGCTAATATTTCTTATCAATGTTAGTGATAGCAAATTCGTGCATCAACATAACAAATTTTCACCTTATCTGAAATACCCTCATTGGATAGTTCATCTAGCAAAAACTTAGCAAGGTTATGCAACACGTGTGTATGAAAAAAGAAGCCTTCAGAGACTTCTTTTTAACTTTCTTAAAATAGCTTTAATTATCAAGACGTATTGGAATACTCACCCATTGTTTCTGACCTGCACTTTCGGCTGCTAGTGAGGGCTGATCAAATAACCCTGTTATTCTGTTGCCCGCAACATCTTCTAAAACAGGATCAATAACTAGCTGATACTGAGTTTGGTCCCAAGCTATATCCGGGTAAAATAACCACTTCTGTTCTTGCTCTGAAAGCTCAATACTTCCTGAAACAGTTTGCCCCTTCTGATCTTTCACTCTGATACGATATGCGAGCGAAACATGATCCATCTTGCCATTAAGTTCAATAGCCAACGCTTCGGTTGAGCCCTTATTAGGGTTATGAATAACCCACTTCTCCACATCAGGCACTTCATAATCAGCTTCTACGGCTTTAAAAGGCTTCCGGTATTCCTGTTCTAAGTGACAACCGTCTGCATCCATTGCCATAGTATCGATAACTAACTGATAGTCTTCACCGGGTATCAGAGCCCGTCCCATCGCATTATGAGCAACCAGACCTGTTTTCACACGACCCGGGTCAAACAGTAATGTCAGGCGCGAACTGTCTGTACTCCAGAGTGCAAATTTGTTATCCAAAAACACACCTTGCAGCCTTTTACCCTCCTTATCTTCTAAATAGACTGAAGATAAAATATCCTCACGCTGCATTGGCTTAGAGAAATACACATAAAATCGAAGCAGGTTCTCGGGAAGTCTATCAGCAGTCGGGTAGACTGCTGATACATGTGCCTTCTCTGCTACTGGCTCGCAGGTTGAAGCAAAAGCCGTAGATGAAAAAATACTTAACCCAATGGCCAGGCTAAACAGATAAGCAGCTCTCATATTCCTCTCCTTTAACGAACCAGGTCGCTATATCCTGCATCAGTTTTCAATAGATTCTGAAAGTTCCTGAACATTTCCTGCTCAGGAATATATTTATAGTTGGAGAAGTTATACTCACTGATAAAGTCATTCAGACGGAAGTATGCCCCTTTGCGGAACGAAACTAAGTCCATGTCACCCGTCACCAAATTTCTTTTTAACGTGGCGATGAACTGTTCATCCTGATCAGCAGCCTGAAGCACACCCGCCAGCGGTACCGGGCGCGTGGCAACACCGGCTTTAGCCCACATTTCAGGCGTAGAAAGGCCTTGCTGCTTATTAGCATTTGCGATATCTGCTACACGTATTAAATCAGCGCTGCGCTCTTTATGTAATACCAGCACATAATCTTCCATCTTCTGTTGTTCATTCTGAGCTGTAAAATGAATGACATCCAACGGTGTATTGCCATAGCCCAGCTCTGCAATAGTTTTGCCTTTTACGTGAGCACCATCGCTAAGTTTGCTTGTCGGTATCGTCACCAGTGGGGTACAGGTATAAGCAGCGACAACAGTTTCTTCTCCATCCAAATCCAATACTGTCATCGCCCGAATCGGTGCTCTTGTCTCAGTCTGGTTATGGACGGTGTGATAAATCTCGACATGTGAAGTGGTCGAGGCTTTATCAAAGGGATATGCAATCTTCCGCAACGTTGAAGAAAACTCACCAGTGGACAAACTGGATACATAAAGTGAACCATTCACATAGTCCAAATCGGTTATTCCTAATGTTGATGCGGGAATATCACGCCAGAACTTCACCCCGTCGGTTGCAGTCTTGGTTAATTTCTTTACTGTATTCGGCAGTGACTTCAAATCTACTTTGGTGATTACTCCAGCCTGGTTGGCACGAATAATAACAGGCGTCCGCTTTCCCTTTTGTTGGATCGACAAAGAAATATAGGCTTCTTTACTGACTGGATGAATCGCAATGTCATGATAGTTCAGTAAATGGCTATCCACTCCCAGCAACTTGGCGATTTGAGTGCCAGCTCCCTCAAGGTTATAACTCATTGACGTTTTCGCCGGTTTCACATCTGGCAAGTTATAGGCAAATATCTGCCCGCCATCAGAGTCGGCCACAAACAATGTGTTTTTCTCTGCAAACTCAAGAATGCTTGCTGATACAGGCTGAGCCCCCGCAATGGCTGCCTGGCTGGCAGTACCCAAAGAGAGTGCTGCTATCACGTTGAGTGCAAGTACATTTAACTTCTTCATAGGTCACCTCTTCTTTACTTGCTCTTTATCAAAACCAAACCAAAATCGTCATCTGACTTAAGTTCCAGTGAATCACCTTCAATAAGATCACCGGCTTGAACTGACACACCATTAGCCTTAGCCGTTCCCTCAGTGATCATGGCGATAAATGGCTGTTCACAGTCAACTGTCTGCCCCTTTGCAATGTAACCAACCTGACAGACCATATTGCTATGGAAGCTCTCGCCACCATTGCCACCTAATACAGTCGCAAGCTCTCCCTGTTTTAAGGCAAAATTCTGGTAGGCTGGCTCCAGCCCGGTTTCTGGTGGCAAAAACCAGATCTGCAGTATTTCAGCTTTGGTGTTATTCATACTGAACTCGGCATGTTGCATACCTGTACCTGCACGTTGAACCTGAACACCGGGACCTTCGATAACGGTCCCGTCTCCCAGGCTACCTTTATGCCCGACAGCACCGTTCAAAATAACGCTCACGATATCAACATCATTATGTGGATGGAGAGGCGCCCCTTCATTTGGCTTAAAATAGCCGCTCGCAAGGTATATAAAGTCCCCCAGACCATGGCTGATGTCTTCACGGTTCTTTGCATCTTTCCAAATCAACGGGCTCTTCACCATATGGGTTTCGACGATGCCCGCAAAACCACCCACCGGGAGATCATTACGATGGATTATGCGTAGTGGTTGTGTATTCATTTTGTGTTCTCCTTACGGCTCTTGCGCACGGTAAGCATCCGTAAATCTAGTTGAGTTTAGTCAATACCCATGGGGTTGCTCCTTTGTTAAAGACGATAAACCATTCCTGCCAGTATTAAATCTATGTTAATTTGAATACTGGGTATTCTTAGTGGGAATAGTAGAGATAATGGATACACTCACTGCAATGCGTTCATTTGTAAGAGTTGTTGAGACGGGGAGCTTTTCGGCTGTTGCCCGGGAGGAAAACACCACCCAGTCAACAATTAGCAAGCGAGTCGCTATTCTGGAATCAAACCTTGGTACGCAGTTACTTGTAAGAGGGGGCCGCCTTCACAGTCTTACGGAGGCTGGGCAAAATTACTATGAACGGGTGGTTGGTATTTTACGAGACCTTGAAGAGGCCGAAAGCGAAGCGCGTTCTTTAATAGCTACGCCTCGGGGTAAACTGCGCGTATCTGTTCCGGTAATGTTTGGTACTTTGTACATTGCACCTGTTATTCCCGAGTTTTTATCGGCTTTTCCTGAGGTTCAACTTGATCTTAAATTCAGTGAAAAGATGGTGAATTTGGTTGAAGAAGGCATAGACGTAGCCATTCGGCTGGGAGACTTAAAGGATTCTTCGATGATAGCCAGACACTTAGGTGATGACGACCTGATTATTGTCGCCTCACCTACCTATCTGGAAAAGCACTCTATTCCACAAAAACCAAGTGAGCTGGTTACACACAACTGTCTTGTCTACAGTTTGGGGGCAAGCGGTAACACCTGGACTTTTTCTGATCAACACTCCGATACAACAGTCCAGGTCTCTGGGAATTTTCAGGGTGATAGCGGGTGTGGGTTGATGGAAATGCTGCTAGCCGATGCCGGGGTCTCATTTATGCCTAGCTGGCTGGTTTCCCCTTATGTTCAGTCAGGTCAGCTTGTGCACATTCTGCAGGATTACTATAAGAGTTACCCTATCAATGCCGTTTATCCCCTCAACCGTAATGTTCCTTTAAAAACAAAAAGTTTTATGGATTTCATTCAACAAAAACTCAATCAGAACCCTATTTTATAACCCCTTAAATAGATTCTGGGCGCTACGGCTAACGGGCAACTTATTTTTACCGATCATCACCGAGAGCCTGCCGGTAAAGTCTTTATGTACTTTATCGATTGCTGAAACATTGACTATCGTTGAACGGTGGATCTGCCAAAAGTGGTCAGGGTTGAGCTGATTCACCAGTTCTTTGAGCGCACTTCGAATAACATATTCATCCGCGCCATTTGGCGCTGCCTCATTATTCTTATACACCGAGATATACTTGTCTTCGGCTTTGAAATACAAGATATCTGCGACTGAAATAACATAGATATCATCGCCCTTGCTCGCTTTTACCCAATTCAGATATTCAGCAGGCTTGGGCTGAGACAGTTGATTAATGTGTTCAATCAGGCTACCAAGCTGATCATGATTAAACTGCCCTTGTGCGGTATGACTATCAGCCCTTTCAGCAAGGCGAGCCTTCACCTTGTCACATGCCTGTTCCAGACGTTGCTCCGAGAGCGGCTTTAACAAGTAATCGAGTGCATTCTGCTCAAATGCATTTATCGCATACTCTCGGTAGGCGGTAGTGAATACAATATGCGGCGCCTTATCCAGTTTAGACAGTGCCCTGGCAACCCCCATTCCGTCTAGCTCCGGCATTCTGATATCAAGGAAAACAACATCAGGCTGGTGAGTACTTATCGCTTCAAGAGCTTCTACACCATTGCCCGCAGCTGCCGCAATTTCAAGCTCCGGCCATACTTCTGCCAATGCCCGACTCAAATGATGGCGTAAGATCGGCTCGTCATCTGCAATTACGGCCTTGGCAAACTTACCCATGCACTTCTCCTTGTTCCTGCAATGTCATCAACTGTGCCTTGGGTAAGCGGATCGTCGCCGTCACCCCACCCTCTAAAGGTTCTTTTATTGTCAGGCTGGCCTTGTTATCAAACAAAGATGCTAACCTGCCACGGATATTTTCCAGACTGACTCCATTCCCGCCGGAAGACATCGTCGGCTGAATCCCTTTTCCGTTATCCTTAACCTGCACCACAAGCTCATGTTTGTATTCTTCTATGTGCAGCTCAATTGCGCCCCCTTCTCCCTTTGGCTCGATACCATAATAGACAGCGTTTTCAACAAGCGGTTGGATCAGAAACGGCGGAATCGGCAGCGTCAAACTCACATCATTGCTGATAATTTGATAGCTCAACCTATCACCCAATCGGATCTGCTGAATATCAAGGTATGCCGAAATAAGACCAATTTCCTCTTCCAGCGTCGTGACATCTGCGCGAGTTCTGTGCAGATTGGTATGTAACAGATCAGTCAGACGAACCAGCATCAACTTGGCTTTGGCGGTATCCTGATCGATCAGTGCAATCGCATTGGCCAGTGTATTAAACAAAAAGTGCGGTTCTATCTGGCTCTGTAGCTGACGCAACTGACTTAGCACCAAGGCTTTTTCCTGCTCAGACTGTTTTCTTCGAACTTGCTCCACCTCATGTTGAGCCAATAGCTTTTGCTCGTAGGAGTAAAAGTAATAAAAGCAGATAAGCGTGAACAATAACGCCAGCATAATAACAGGTTTCATTTCGGCTAATGACTGGTAGGTGTCTGGGCCACTCAGCCAATAAAAGGCGTTGGCTGTACCCAGCACCATGGCAGACAGCACCGTTAAGACATTCACCTGGCGGTAACTCAAACTCGGAAAAAAGTAGGTGGTGAACCTTGCCGTCGCGATGGCACTCGCGCCGTATCCAAAACTGATAGCGAGATCTTCATAAAAATTATCCGGCCACACAATATAAGTGACAATGGCTATTCCCAAACAAAAACCACTGGTGATTGCCACCGATTTCAACCAGGGAAACGGATTACCTGTGTACTCACTCTGACTCATCAGAATCGTCCTCTAAGATTTAGCAAAATCATACGCTTATCAGATAAATTTCGGTAGACGGATTGTTTGTCTCCAGTCAAAAAACGGGCCGCAATCTCAACGTCGAATTGCACATCGCCGGTATCAAGAACGGAATACTCTAACCACTGGGTCATTATTGCCCCTTTGTCTTGCGGAGAAATCAACACATCAAATGTCGGTTTAACATTTTGCAGCCAGGATACATTGCGAGACCAGTCCCAGTGCTGCCAGGCTACCGGATCCAGTGTCCAATGAAACATCACGTTATGGCTAACCAGATTGACATGCTGTAGAGGCTGAGCGTAAGCATGCCTCAATCCTGCAGGCAGCCCACTGGCATCAATTTGTTCGGCGTTCCGATAAGCTTGCTGCCACTGGCCGTAATCCCAGCTTCTGCTGTCATACCAATATTCCAAAATCACGCTCTGCCCACTTTCACTGGTCCATGTCAGCCCGGCCAAGGCTTGTAGTCCATCATTCTTTTTGTCAGAAATAACAGGCTCACGCAACGAATCTGGCACCCGGAAGCTAAAATATTCTTTCTGATACACCGCGGAAGTGTGAAACTCCCAGGCATCATCCAGAACCGTCACCCAGCTACCACCAACCAGACCACGCCTGACATTATCGTAATAAACAATCCCCTGCCATTCACTGTCACCCACTAGCCCGTATCGTCTGATACCGACTCCCTGCTGTTCATTTAGCTGATCCAGCTTGCTACCTTGTTGCGTGGTCCAAGAAGAATCAGCATAAATTAGCGTCCACTCACCATTAGCGTCAAAATAAGAGGCAGCAGCGACTCCTGCCCCTTCCTCAACCTGGATACCAACTGGGTTTCTACGATATGGCTTGATAATGTCCAACGGCCGATATCCATAGCTCACGCCCCAATCCACCCGCACCTTGCCGAGGGTAAGATCTACGTCAGTACCTGCCAGCGATATTGCTCCCTGCCAGAACAGTTCCCTGACGATCAGCTCGCTATCGCGATCAACACCGGACTGGGAAGAATAAAGATCATTACCTTTTAGCGCCAATACTCCAAGCCACTGTTCGTAACCTAGTTCAACATCCAGCAAGGCGTTCACCGATTGCCATTGCTCATCCTGTTCATCAGGAAGGTATACGCTTTTTCTTGTCTCATGATGCTCGACACTGACCATCCAGTCCCAGCTCGCATCCAATGTATTGGCGAATGCCTGTCGTGAAACAAACAGGCAAACGATCAGCGACACCAACCTAAGCCAACAGTACAAAGCAGAAGAGCAGTTCATGTTATAGCCCCGACACAGTATTTCGAGACAAATAAGCCGGATTGTAATACTTCGCCTCCAAGGCCACAGGAGAGATCTCCTGATAGTTGATGACTGTCTTTTTACTTGGCTGAATTCGGTCGTGCAGTGTCATCGCCACCACACTGGTACGGGCATTTCGCTCCCCTTTGGTAAACCAGGCCTCTTTTGCCAACTTACCTGACCGAAGATACATGGTTGCCCGGATGGGAAAATCACTCCCCTTTTCGAGCCACAGTTCAATACGCTGATAACTGGCGCCCGAGGTTTTGGCTGTCAGCTCCAGTTGGTTGACCATTACACTCTCGGACATCGGGAGTTTCAGCTCTAAAGACTGGACCCATTTACCCTGATAGTCGGCACTCCAGGTTAAAGTCGAGATATCACCGACTGATGCTTCGCCCAGCAGTTTCTGCATGGGGGTGATCCTGATAGGGCGGCGGCTTTTTGGCATCAACAACCAATAGTTATCTCCCAACATCAGCATTTTTTGTCCTGCTTCAACTTTCGACTTAAACACCACCAGCGATTCACGTTCGGGACGGGTATAGACGGTATAATGGCGCGTTTTCTCCAGCTCATCGTTTTCATACAGCTGTACCTCAGACACCACTTTGGCTGCCGCACTATCCAACCGGTACTGATCAGCCCGCTGCAAGATTTCCTCAACACTTTGTTCAGGCTGGGCACTGACATTAAAAGCCAAAATGCTGATCAAAAAGCCAACCGCTTGCTTGAAATTAGACACATTACACATATGACAAAGCCTCTGTAATTGGTTTGTTGACCCCTTTACGGGCTGAGAAAAATGCTGCAACCAGGCAAATGACAAGTACACCGCTCGTGGCGTATAGCACCAATTCCAGTGAGAAATAAACCTGTAGCGGATAGCCCTCGCTGTAACCGGGAGGCGGTGGCATATTGACTTCAACCAGCATCAAAAACAGGCTCAGAGCTGCGCTCATCAGAGCACCGGTCCCGGCACCAATAACGGCCAGCAAACCGGACTCGCGTAAAAATCCTCTGATAATTTCACCGCGAAAACTGCCTAGTGCCGACAATGTACCGATCTCGCGAGTGCGTTCTGTTACCGACATCGTCATGGTATTAAACAGGGAGACAAATACGACTAGCCCCATTACCAATCCCATCATGCCGAAGATAAGGTCATAGAGATTTTTTACGTTGTTGTAGAAAAATGCCCGGTCTTGCCATGGCGTCAGCGCAATGCCCTGCCCTTCGACCATTAAGTTGAGTTGACTGTCGATAAGCGGCATCATCGCATCGGTTTGAGCGGTATCATTCAGAAAGACAGACAAGGTACTGACTTTATCGGACAGCAGTAGTTCTTGTGCTGACTGGATGTGAATATAGAGCTGGCGTTTGTCTAGCTCAGGAACGCCCGTCGAATAAAGGCCACGCACCTTGAAGTCATAAGCATTTAACGCCCCTTCACTGGTTGTGGCCAGCAGGGTTATCCAGTCTCCGACTCCGACATTCATATTGTTAGCCAAATCGGTACCCAACATAACTTCGGGCTCAGCCGGATCATAGCGACTCGAAGTAACATCAGAGAGCGTTTTACCTTCCCTCATCGTTAGGAACGGGCCTTTGAGGCTAAACTCACGATCATTCACCCCTGTTCCGGTGAAAATGGCGGACTTGCTGCCGTTAGACACCAGCCCGGTAAAATAGATCCGGGGCTGAACGGCACGTACAGTGTCGTGTTTCAGTAACGCGCTGATCAGAGTCTGCGAATGGTTCAGGCCGTTGCTCAACGGCATCTCTTCGTCTTTTTCGAAATAGCCCGGCACACTTAAGGTTATATGGCCGACATCGCGGGCAGTAGATTCCTGCAATGATTGATAGGTATACAGGCCAAAGCCACCAGCCGCCGTCATCGCAAACACAGTGATCGCAATGATCATCACGGAAAGCAGGCTACGCCGACTATTTCGCTGCAAATTAAGCCACGCCAGCTTGAAGTGGTAAGGCACCACTTTTTCAGCCAGCATACTGACAGTTAGCTTACCCATCGCATTGCCTCCTGCTGGATATATCCGTCTAATAACTCAATCCGACGATCACAGCGCTCAGCCATCCGCGGATCATGGGTCGCGACAATAAACGTCGTTCCTATTTCATGGCCGAGATCTTTCATGATCTCAACCACAGCATTGGCTGTCTGGCTATCAAGACTGGCGGTAGGTTCATCAGCTATCACCAAACTCGGTCGATGCACCAATGCGCGGGCAATGGCAACACGTTGTTGTTGGCCGCCCGATAAGTGGTCAGGGCGATGATGAAGCCACTTCCCCAGCCCGACTCGTTCAAGCATCTCAGTTGCTTTCTGTTGCTGCTCTTGTTTCGAACATCCATTGAGATGCAATGGGTAGGCGACGTTTTCCAGCGCTGTCATTACAGGAACAAGGTTGAACCGCTGAAAAACAAACCCAAGCTGGCTCCGGCGAAATCTCGCTGCATCAGCAGACGATTGCGGTGCCGGTTGCAAGGCTGACGTGGTTTCCCCGAACAACACTTCCCCCTGATAGTCTCTATCCAGCAAACCAAGGATATTAAGCAGGGTGCTTTTTCCCGAGCCCGAAGGCCCGCAGAGCGCCACCATCTCACCGTTATCAATCACTCCTGACACACCGTTTAGTGCGCACACCTCTTGATTGCCCAACCAATATTGCTTACGTATTCCAGAGAACTGGATCATGTTTCCCCCTCAGCCCTGATTGACCAAATCAATAGCCCTAAGCGTTTGCGGATGATTGGCGTCCTGTTGCTGCATTTGCGCAAGCCAGCTTCTCGCCTGTGGCATATCTTCTGCCCGAATTGCCGCCTGCACAGCAAAGCCATATATCCAGGCTGTCGCTGCAAAGGGTTCCTTTGCAAATTCCGGCTGCTCCAGCAAAGAAAGGTAAATGTCGTAACCACGCTCGAAATAGTTAAACATGTCAGGTAACAGAGTGAATGTTGAGGCCGAGATAGCCTGTGCCAGATAGTACTCATGAATACCAGAGATCACCCGCTGTTCGGCAAGAGAAAGCGGATTGGCATCGAGCATGTCCAGGCCCTTATCAATCTTGGCCAGTCCCTGCTCGACATATTTCATTTTGTTCCAGGGCATCCAGGCATCACGACCTTTTAGTGTTTCAGTGCCGCCTAAATAGACCATTGTCAGCGGCTGTGGCCCTTCAGCCTCAATCAGGTTCTCAAGTTGCTGGTATACCGTTTCGACTTTAGCTTCATCCCCTGAAGCAGCCTGATTGTACAGATTGATAATGGCTTCGATTTCACTTGCCTGGACAAAGCTCGGTATCAATAACAAAGTGCTGACTAACACCACCCGTAACTTTTTGGCAATCATCTGAATCATGTGTCTCTCCATTTACGTTGATATTTGTCTCGATAGTAAACACGGGGATTAAACGGCGTGTATCAATGCGACAAATTGCAAAACCAGAGAGCGAAACGAAGTAAAACGCGACCGAACTGTCACGCTATAGAGAGAAAGAAAAAGGGGTATAAAGGACAAAGAAAAAGATTGAAGAAAGAAATGGTTAGATGTCGATAAGCGTTCAAAGCGGCAGAAGAGCTGCCGCATAGATACCCGAACTGTCTCAAGGTCATTGTTTCAGCGAGAATTAGTCGACCGTTACCTGTTCGACTGAAACGCGCGACTCAATCCCTTCTATCGCCTCAATAAGCGAAGGCGACAAGATGGCTTTGTTGTTAGTTTTGAAATTGAACATGACCACTTTCGCTGTCCCTGACGTCGTTACCGCCCCGAGTTTCTTGCTGACAATCTCATATTCCATGGTGAACCGATCTTCCTTAAGCTCGGAAACCCGGCTTCCAACATACAGTGTGTCCGGGTACGTTACCGGCAATTTGTAGCGGCAGCTGGTTTCACCCAGCACCGGACCGATACCTGTATGTTGTATCTCTTCCATTAGGGCGACCTCTCGGAAGTACTCAATGCGAGCGGTTTCGAGATAGCGGAAATACACGACGTTATTTACATGGTTAAGTGCATCCATCTCTCCCCACGCCACAGGAATTTCAGTGATCACTGGGTACCCTTTCAATAGGTCTTTCATACATGCTCCTTGCCTTGTGATTATGATGCCGTCCCGCCCGATACTGCACACACTCAGAGCACTGGAACTCGGCTATAGAGCTTTTAATCTAACCTCGCAACAACAACATAGCAACATTTTGATATACATCATCTTGATTGCACCACTGTATTCAAACCTTGCCGACAAGTGATCACTTCAGACTAACAGGTCTTAGTAGCACTAAGATGACGTATTAGTCATTCCCCACAACCAACAGTTGGCGAACTTTTCTTCAGTTATGAAAGCTCAGTGTAAAATTCCGTCGTAAAACCTGTGGAGGCCTTATTTTATAAGGGCTAACACCTTGTTTTAGGGTATGCTTAGCCACCTTTTTTTATTGCCCTGCGGCTAAAACCGACGGGTTAAACATGAGCAATAGCGCTCATAGTTGAAGACACTGTTATATGCTTTACAACGACAATCTACCGGTACGGTTCCCGAAAGGAACGTTCGCGATGTGGACGGTATACAGTTTCACCGGCGCATCCATTTTTGCTTCCATCATCTTTTCGCTGCTTCTTTTCCTCTCCATCGATGAAGATCCAGTGATGCAGCTACTGTTTGGCGGCCTCGCGGTTATCTTCGAACTGGGAAAATTCTTTGCCTGGTATGAATTTGGGGAACGCCGTGCCCGCCGCAACTATACCGGCGCCTTCTCGGCTTTTGCCTTCTATGCTGTCCTTGCTGCTATTTCTATCGGCGGCTCGGTCGGTGGTATCAACAGCGCCACCAACAAGGCGCAAGGGCATGTCAATGTTCAGCAGAGCAAGATCAGCACCTACAACATGCAAATTGACGCGATTGAGAAACAAATCGAGCTCAACAATATTGCTGCCGAAAAATATATCCAGATGGAGCGAATCGCAACGGGTGTCGCCCGGATCCAGAAAGAGAATGAGCAACTGCGCCGCCAGCAACAGGCACTGGCATCAGAGCGAGACAGCCTGCCGGTAGTCAATCAGGGATCGGTCATAGGCCTTATCGACAGTTTGGCTAAGTCGCTCAATGTACAAACGCAAACAGCACAATTAGGTTTGGTCATCTTCCTGTCTGTGCTATTGGATTTCTTCGCGGCTTTCTTTGTCGGTTTAATTGGTGAAGAGCTGCGTTTCAGGAACCAATTCCGCCGCATCAACCCTATCACTATCGATGCGTTCGAAGCAGCTGAGCCCAAAGAGCCAGAGCTGCTTACCAATACAATAGAAACCAGTAATAAAGCCGAGTCTACTGCAGTACAGGAAATCGAACCAGAACTACCCAAGAGCCCTTATGAGAAAGCAATTGAAGCCTTGAGCTCTAACCAGGTTAACTGCACCAAGCGAGCTGTCACCCGGTTTCTTAAGATCAACAGCGAGGAGGTGGATGACATCTTCAAGCAACTACTTGAGGAAGGGATTGTGAGCAAAAAGCCCAATAACCATTACCAATGGCATGGTGTAACAGAAAGCTAACCCTTCTCCGCAACGTCCAAAGCCCGCAGTAGCAATACTGCGGGCTTTGTTATATGAGTATGATGATTAACGTATCAGCCAAGTTGTACTTTCTTGTACTGTGCATAGCTTAGGAAAGACAGCAGAGCAAAAAACGCAGGATCACTCCAGCCAAATCCAACAAAAACGCCAGTAAAACACGCATACAAGGTAATCACGACACCTAGCAGGTTGGTAACCAACAAGCCCATAAACAACTTTTTCGCCACTAAGCCCTGCTCAATCTCACGAAGCAAAAAACTAATCGCTGCGATTCCACCCAGGAAAATACTATTATGCTGCGACAGAAAAAGTGCGTATTGATCATTGAGTTCAACGCCGTACATCGGCCACATCAAAGCGGGTACAAAAAACAAAGCCAGTGCAAAAACACCATAAATTGCAGCATGTACCGTCAGGAATGTTTTACTGTTCATCTCATTGTTCCTAAGACATTAGTGGTTAATCGGGCCTTTGTTAATCTGAGACAGAGGCTCGTTGATATCGAACACAATGCCTCTCACGTCGGTAATACCCATTTTCTGCAATCGCGCCGTATGCATCTCCAGATAAGCGAGGGCACTCTGCTCATCCTCGAATAAATAAACGCCTCCCCCTTGCTGAGTCTGGGCATTCTCGGTCCAGATTTTCCAAATCAGTCCCGGCTCTTGATTAATCGATTCTGCCAACTCTTTCAGCAGTGCTGACATCTCCTCACCAAAAGGACCCTGAAAATTAAAATCGACCTGTAGCAACTTACGCATAATTTATTACTCCACTCTCTTCGGTATGTGCAATAATCATAATCAGCAAAAATTGAACAGAAAAGTTCAAAATATCTGTATTTAATGTGTATAAAATCGACCAATGAGACTTAAAACCACCTTAGAACAATGGCTCACCTTGCATGAAATCAATCGCTCGGGGAGTATTCAGGCGGCTGCAACCCAGCTAAACAAGAGCCATACCACGCTGATCTACGCGATCAGAAAACTCGAAGAGCAACTGGATATTTCACTCGTTCAGGTAAAAGGACGACGAGCAGTACTGACTGACGATGGCCAGTCTTTACTTCGCAGAGCAACCTCCATGCTTGAACAGGCCCGTGATCTTGAACTAATCAGTAGCCAGTTATCCATGGGGGTAGAGTCTGAAATCACAGTATCAATCGATCATTTATGCTGTAGGGAATGGCTATATCAGCCCTTATCCGAATTTTTCGCACAAAACAAAAATACCTCGGTTCAAGTGATTGAAACGTCCCTTTCAGGTACCACCGACGCTGTGGCCTCAGAGAAATCCGACGTGGCTATTATCAATCTTCCAGTTATCAATTATCCGGCAGATGCCTTCGGTGTCGTTACTATGGTGCCCGTTGCAGCCAAAAAACATCCACTGGCACAAAAGGACAATCTTTGTTTCGGTGACATGACGACCGAAACCCAGATCGTCATCCGCGATCTGGGTGCTGAGCCGAAGCAGGAAAAACAAAACGTTGGTTGGCTTAAATCCCAGCAGCGCATAACTGTAGATAATTTTGACCATGCCTGGAGCGCTGTTGTCAGCGGTTTGGGGTTTTGCCGTCTGCCTGAGCATATGATCAACGAGATGAATTGTGATGATATCGTGAAGCTGTCAATTGAAGGAGCACAGCGCTACCAGGTACCGCTGCATATTACCCAGCCCAAAGGTGCCAAAACCGGACCGGCCGCTCGCGATCTGTACGATCTTCTGCTCGCCCACGCTTCAAAGCGTCTTGGCAGCTAATCGGGTTGGCTAATAACGCTATTTCCAAAAACACATTGGGCAGGAGGATTGCTATCCGCCTGCCCAACGAAACAGTTAATCTCAACTGACATTACTTATCGGTGGCATCCAACACACCGCGACGGATCTGGTCCAGTTCAATAGACTCAAACAGTGCCTGGAAGTTACCTTCACCAAAGCCCTCATTCCCTTTACGCTGAATAATTTCAAAGAAGACAGGTCCTATCACGGTATCGGTGAATATTTGCAGCAAGATACCGGTCTCATCACCATCAATCAGAACCTTTAGCTCATTCAGCTTGGCCACATCTTCATGGTGACCGGGAACACGCTTGTTAATGCCCTCGTAATAGGTATCAGGCGTATCCATGAACCCCAGCCCACCCTGCTTGAGCTTTTCGACTGTCGCCAGAATATTTTCGGTACTCAGGGCAATATGCTGAATGCCTTCACCATTGTATTGGTCCAGATACTCGGCAATCTGGGACTTGTCATCACTTGACTCATTAATTGGGATCCGGATTTTGCCACACGGTGCCGTCATAGCCCGCGAGAGCAAACCGGTCATTTTACCTTTGATATCGAAGTGGCGTATTTCACGGAAGTTGGCAATTTTTTCATAGAAACTTGCCCACAAATCCATATTACCGCGCTTAACGTTATGGGTAAGATGATCGATATATTCCAGCCCAGCATCCAATGCCGCCATCCGTTCTTTGTAATCCGGATAGTAGTCAAAATCAATTTCGTATATATCATGCTCGCCATAGCGATCAACCAGGTAAATCAGGGATTCACCGATACCATAGATAGCAGGTATGTTCAGCTCCATCGGCCCCGCCTGAGGCGCACACGCCGTCGCCCCTTTTTCAACCGCATAGGCAAGTGCCTGAGTAGAGTCAGCCACGCGAAACGCCATGGCATTCACACTGGCACCGTGTATACCAGCAAAACCTGATGCCTGAGAATGAGCCTCACCATTAACAATAAAATTAATATCGCCCTGTCTATACAACCACACCGACTTGTGCTTGTGCTTGGCGACCTCTGCAAACCCCATTAAGCGAAAGAGGTTTTTCAAATTTGCGATACCCTCTGGGGTCGGAGCTGTGTATTCCACAAATTCAAAGCCGTCCGTGCCCATTGGATTATCAATCATCTTGCTCATCCGTATTATCCTCACTGTATGTCTTCAGCTGCCGTGTTTCAGGAGATCCGGCGCTTACTAATAGGATTAGCATTTCTAACGAAATGATGAGACATTTCCCGGGCAAAAGATGTTACACAAATGTAAATCAATTTCGTAAACTCAGATTGACAATATGCAACTTAAGTCTTGAGCAAGGTAAAGAATAAAAAGTTGCCAGCTAATAGTGGTAACAAGATTATTTATATTTTTTGCAACCCAGCTAGCAGTTTCGAAAGCTTTACGCCATTCCTCAGCAACAACTACTAAGCTTTGTTAAAGAGGTGAAGGAATGAACGTTAATAAGAGAGACCAGCTAAAACTACCCAAAAGAGTTAACCCTAAAATAAAGCTATCGGCCTCAGCCGAAATATACCTACCCACTTTCCATTTTCTCAATAATGAATATCTCCATGCATTACGGCATGAAAAAGGTATTATCCGTGACGATGATATCGAGTTTCTTCACCAATACCGAGTAGCACTTCGCCGATGCAGGACGCTGATCAGCTTGCTCAAGGCCTTGTTCGAGCCCCGCCCAAAAGCCATGCTCAACAATGAACTCAAAACCATGATGCAAAAGACCAATCTGCTGAGGGATCTCGATGTCTTTCTGTTCAAGATGGATGAGTATTTTGTCTGCCTGGACCACTCTCACCACCAGGGACTGATCCGGTTTATCGACGAGCTGCAAGACGAACGGCAAAAAGCTTTCAAGGAACTAAAGAAATGGCTAAAAACAGACAACTATGAACAGCAATGTACCCTCATTCAAGGCTTACTGGCCGAGATGGAGAGTACCCAAACAGAAAAAGGACATATCAATAGCCGGGAGTTTGGCCATCTGGTCATTTGGCGCCACTTTCAGGGAACACTGTCACTCTGCAATCAACTCGATAGCAATAGTACTGACAATGCAATACATCGACTAAGAATTCGCAGCAAGAAGCTCAGGTATCTACTCGAGTACTTCTCCCCTATCCTGCCGCCTAAAGTCCGTAAAAAGCAGATAAAGAGTTTGAAGCAACTGCAAGATGAACTCGGTGAGTTCAATGACTCTTCGGTACAGATACAGTTTTTTGAACACTACCTACTTGGTAAGAAAACAAGCACCCACCGTTATAAGGCAGTCACCCAACTCAAAGAGATAACTAAGCGACACCATATCGAATCAAAACAACAAGTTATTACCAAAATCGCATTGTTTACACAGCCCGATAACGTTGAAAGCTATAAAATCTACTCTCCTAAGAAGTAGCTATTTTTTCGTGATAATTCATATTGTTGAACTATACTCGCAAATGAAATCGATTGAATTGCTACTGGGTGCAAACCATGCCACAAGACCTGAACAAGGTGAAAAAACTAAAAGTCTATATCATTACCTTGATATGCATCTTGGGGTTTAGCGTTATCTTACTCATCCCGTTTTTAGTCAATAACCTGCAAGAGAGAAATGCCTTAGACAAGAACCTCTTAGCAATTAAGCAAGCAACGCAAGATATTATTTACTTTGACGAAGTGTTAACCATGTCTGCCCGCATGTACGCATTCACCCAAAATCCTTCTTGGGAAAAACGCTATTTGCACACGACAAATAGTTTAGATAACGCATTAGAAATGGCGCAGTCTTTAGAGCCAACAGTAAAAGATGCTATTCAAGCCACTTCAAAAACTAATAACCAGCTCATTGCGATAGAAATGAATGCTATCGAGTTAGTCAAAAGCCAACGCTTCACGGATGCTCAATCTTTACTATTAAATGATCAGTACTTTGAATTAAAAGCCGAGTACGAAGAGTATGTACACCGAGCACTACAAAATGCCATACACCACAACGAGGTAGTCATCTTACAAAAGATTACCAAAACCAAAAACTGGCTACTCAGTTCAGCGTTTTTACTATCCATTTTGTTTTTTTCACTGCTTATCTACTTCTATTCTTACAACAAGAAAACAGAAGCTTTAATTCGCTCAAAAATTGATGAATTAAACAACAAAGTGCAAGAACTCGAAGCGTTAGCCTATGAATTGGACTCAGCAAATAATGCAAAATCTGAACTACTGGCAAAAATCTCCCATGAACTCAAAACACCTATCAATGGCATCCATGGCAGCCTACAACTGATTAAGTCCCAGAAAGTAAACGAAGAGGCGCTATTACTGGTTAACAATGCAATATCATGTAGCGACATGCTAGTAAGGCTAGTTGACGATATCCTAGACTTCTCCAAACTAAAATCAAGCAAATACACCCTCAATTCAGATGACTATGACCTCAGCGCTTTGTTCGCTTCTGTTCAACAGATCTACACTCAAGAATGCAATGCCAAAGGCATCAAGTTCCATTTATCTCAGAAGATAAGCTGCCCAAATCGATTCTGCGATGGATTACGCCTGAAACAAATAATCTTTAACCTGCTCAACAATGCCGTAAAATTTACTCACAGCGGAACCGTTTCTCTTACCGTAAAAGAACATGCTAACCCGGAACTGATATTCATAGAAATTACCGATACCGGAATCGGGATGGACCATTCAACACAAGCCAAGTTATTTAACGATTTTGAACAAGGTGACAGTTCAATCACACGTGTTTATGGCGGCACAGGCTTGGGGATGTCTATCGTTAAAGCGCTTGTGGAACTTATGGGTGGAAAAATACATGTTTCAAGTGAGCCGAGCATGGGAACCAAAGTCTCTCTGCAGCTTAACTTAGCTATCCCCAGAGATGTGACATCGAAACCAGAAACAACATGTAAACCTGATTATCTTGATTCACTAAAAAACCTAGATGTTCTTGTGGTAGAGGACAACAAAGTTAATCAGTTCATCATAAGTAAACTTCTTAAGAGTGTTGGTATTTCCCCTGTAATCACTAATAACGGACAAGAAGCACTGGATTCAGTCTCTAATGATACTCAACTGGTCTTAATGGACATTCAGATGCCGGTAATGGATGGTGTGACCGCATGCCAATACATTAAACAATCCAGGCCAGAGCTGCCTATTCTCGCTGTAACAGCAAATGCGCAAGAGAGTGATATCAAATACTACCTCAACAAGGGATTTGAAGATGTTATTCCCAAACCAATTAAAATGGACGACTTATATTTATCTATGCACAAAGCCGTTGCCGCCTCCAACATTCAACTTTAGAGAACATAAAGTAGGATTCAATTCAGCCCGCTAGATATAAAAAAAGCCTGACAAGTTCAGGCTTCCGAAGATCTGTCATAAGCTGTGAAGACAATCAGCTCAAGGCTCTTTTAATATCGCCTTCAATCGACTCCGGCGCTTTGGTCGGCGCATAACGCTTCATGGGCTTGCCGTCTCTGTTGATCAGGAATTTGGTAAAGTTCCATTTCACTTTTTGTCCGAGTAAACCAGGTAGCGCCTTTTTCAAATATTGGAATACCTCATGGCTATCCGGGCCATTCACATCCACTTTTTCGAACATCTGAAAATCAACGCCATAATTAATCTGACAGGCTTCAGCGATTTCATCGTTGCCACCCGGCTCCTGACCACCAAACTGATTGCACGGAAAACCTAAAATAACCAGCCCCTGGTCTTTGTACTTGGCATATAAGTCTTGCAGGCCCTGGTACTGAGGGGTAAAACCACATTCACTGGCCGTATTAACGACTAACACCACTTTACCGGCGTAATCACTCATTGAAATCTGCTCACCGCGGATCGAATTAGCAGAGAGGTCGTAAAATGTTGTCATTTTGAATCTCCATTAGCTACCTTGCCATCATTCTGATGCTAGCACTTATACGTAGTAACTTATCAGATCAGATTAGAATTATTATTCTAATTTTAAATTAAGAACCTGATCGCATATTTAATTTACCTCACTATAAATAAATTACTGCTGTTGATAAATTAAAACTTCAGAATATTGAAGATAAAATAACAGCATTATGACAGCACAGTACATCAGTAAAGAAGGCGCGGCGATCATCAACGTTGCCCGGTATTTAATGACAACCTCAGTCAATGACAGACTAAGAACCATAGACTCTTTATCTGAAGAAATCGGTGTGTCTGTCGGTTTTATTCAAAAAGCGCTGATCACCATCGAAAAGCAAGATGCTGTCTCGTTATCCAAACAAGGAAGAAATGGCACATTTATCTCCCGGCTTGACTATCAGGCACTGGTCAAGCTTGCCGGTTTTTTACATGTTGTCTGCGCCATGCCGCTACCCTATACCAAGCACTATGAAGGACTTGCCAGCGGGCTAAAGAAACAAATTGGCGACCTGCCGCTGTACTTTGCCCATATGCGAGGTGCAGACGTTCGAGCCGAATGTTTAAAAGCAGGCACCTATGACATTGCAATCATGTCCAAGCTGGCTGCACAAACCTATTCAGACGGCTTTGTAACCGCCATCGACCTTGGTAAAAACTCCTATTCCCACGAACATAGGTTGATTTATCGAACAGGTGAATATGATGCCATTAAACGTGTCGGTGTTGACCCCGACTCACCGGATCAAAAAGTACTAACGAAACTCGCATTTGAAAATTCGCCTGTCGAGGTTGTAGAAATCAATTATGCCGATAGCCTTACTCACTTAGTTAACGGTGAAATTGATGCTGTTGTCTGGCTGCCGGAAGCCATCGACATGAAAAAGTATGGCCTGACAGAAAAATCACTTGGCCATATCGAACAATGTAACCTGGCTTCAGATGCTGTGATGCTAGTACGCGGTGATGCAACACACATCAATGCACTGCTTCGAAAGCTCATCAATATTCACGAGTTACTGGACCACCAGCAGCAGGTCGTAAAAGGGATGATTACCCCTAGTTACTAAGCACTGCCTGTAAATGGCTCAACAGATAAGAGGTTGCTATGAAGGAACGACTCGCCTTGCTAAGGCAAGCTGATGTTATAAGCCAACATGCCTATACAGGGACACTCGAAGCGGCACAGTTTCTTTCCGGGCACCTGAATATCGACACTTGTAATGAGCAATTCCAGATGGCAATGACGCATCTGGCAAGGGCTATCGATCGCATCACTGCCGGGGAGCCTATTTCAGACGGGTTGGATCCTGAACTCCTCGGCGAAATCTACCAGGATGACGCATATGAACAAATATCAGCACTCAATCTCGCCACGTTGACATTTTATGATATTGCAGCAGTGCCCGAGGCTGAGAATTCTTTTTTAATCAGCAATTTATTTTCGCTCTTCTGCGCTAGTCAATATGAGGAAGAAGCATGTTAATCAACGCCGACGGTTATACCTACTGCCACGAGCACCTGCACATTGATCTCTCTTTGCAAAAAGGGGATATCGACTGCCGACTCGACCAATATGAGCTTCTTCGCGACGAGATGCGTGATTTAATCCACGCCGGCGTATATAACATCATCGAAGTGACAAATTCTTTTATGGGAAGAAATCCTCATTTTATTGAAAATTTAATCAAAGACACTGGTATTAATGTTGTTCTTTCAACAGGCTATTACATTGATGGTTTCTTCCCTACCCAGTTGTACACGCAATCCGCGCAAACGATCTGCAAAGAAATGGTCAGAGAAATCGTCGACGGTATCGACGGTAGCCACCTCAGGGCCAGCGTCATCGGGGAAATTGGCAGTAGTGAGAACCACTTTACAGATACCGAACAAAAAGTCTTCAAAGCCGCAGCAATGGCACACTATGAAACAGGCAGACCAATTTCGACCCACCAGTCGATGAGCACCATGGGACGTCACCAAATTGAACTGCTCAAGGGCTACGGCGTCGATATGGAAAAAGTCACCATCGGCCACTGTGATTTAAAAGATAACCTCGACGACATTCTCTGGCTGCTTGATCAGGGCTGTTTCGTCCAGTTCGATACAATTGGCAAAAACAGCTATTACCCCGACGCCAATCGCGTAGCAATGCTCAAGGCATTATCCGAATACGGTTTACTCGACCGGGTGATGTTATCCATGGATATCACCCGTCGCTCTCACTTAAAACAAAATGGCGGACTGGGTTTTTGTTACCTGGTCGACACCTTCATTCCAATGCTGCGGAACAGCGGCATTAGCCAGAAGGAAATCGACGCCATGCTCAAACATGCCCCCTACTCTCTATTTGGTTAAACACAAGGTTATTCCTATGAAAAAGATTGGTATTGCTGGCCTTCAACGTGAGCAAATAAAAGAACAAATCAAAATCGCCGCACCGGACCAATTCGAGTGCTTCATCCTCAACGATATGGATGCTGCATTAAAGGTGAAAGCCGGTGAGCTTGATTACTATATCGGCTGTTGTAATACAGGGGCTGGCGCCGCACTCTCCATCGCGATAGCCATTATCGGGTTTAACCAGAGCTGCACCATTGCCAAACCGGCAATACGAGCCAAAGAAGATGAAGTACAGCGTTTTGTCGCCGAAGGAAAAGTTGCCTTTGGCTTATCGGTCGAACACGTCGAACATGCTGTCCCCATTCTCGTCTCAGCACTTGCTAACAACTGATAGGGCAAGAATATGGATATCATGAACTTAGGCCTGGTCGCCATACTCTGCGCCATGACGGCACTGATTGCCAACATGAGCGCCTCTGTCTTTCATGATGGGATCCGCCCCATCTTGCCGCAACTGGTCGAGGGCCATATGACCCGCCGTGATGCAGGCTCTGTCGCTTTCGGCCTGTCGATTGGCTTTGTTGCTTCTGTCGGGATCTCGTTTACCCTGTCAACCGGCCTGCTAAACCCATGGCTGCTTTTTCTCCCGACCGATATTCTCGGCGTTATGATCGGAAGCAGGCTACTTGCGGCATTGGCTGGCGGTCTATGGGGCATACTGGTGGTAACTTCACTGAGCGGGGTTAATGCCGTCCTGACCGGGTTACCTATCGATGCACTGGGCGCATTAGGCGAGCTCGGTACACCCGTTATGTCTGCCTTTGCTCTTTTCCCTTTGCTAGCCATCTTCTATCAATTCGGCTGGAAAGCCGGGGCGTTAGCAGGTGTCGTTATTCTGGTATCACGCCTATTAGTGATGAAATATACCGGTATTTATCCCGAGTCTATCCAAATCTTTGTCGGTATGCTGATGCTGGTCGGTATTGCTATCAACAAGGATATTACGGATAAAAAGAACGGCATTAACCCGCCAGATATGTCCGGTATGCATAGCCTGTTCGAAGAGCGCACCAAGCGCATCGTAAAAAACCTGCCGCTGCTGGCAGCTACAGGGGCATTGATCGCCATTATCACCAATGCAGGGATCTTCGCAGGCTCGGAGGTATCCATTTACTCCCTGGCCGACGCCTACAAGATTGCCGATCCTCTCGAGCAAGATAGTGCTATCAAGCAGGTCGCACTTTCTGAATTTATGCGGGGACTTGGCTTCATTCCGCTAATTGCTACCACAGCCCTGGCAACAGGGGTCTACGGCGTAGTCGGTATGACCTTCGTCTTTGTCGTGGGCTACCTTTCACCCAATATTCCAGTCGCAGCCATACTTGGCGCACTGACAATCTGTATCGAAGTGATGTTGCTACGTAAAGTCGGCCACTTTCTCGAGCGTTTTCCCTCTATCCGAAACGCGTCCGACAATATCCGGAACTCGATGAATACCCTCATGGAGTTTGCGCTGCTAATTGGTGGTGTCCTTGCCGTAATGAAAATGGGCGAGACAACCGGCTTCACCATTTTCGCCGTTTTATACTTCCTCAACGAAGTGATGGGACGGCCAATCCTGAAGATAGCAGCACCGGCAGTGGCGGCCATACTGACAGGTATCATTTTAAACCTGCTCTATATTCTGGGACTGTTCGCTCTCTAACCACCGGGTCAACAGAGCCAGTCTCACTCCCCCAAATGGTCATGATTATTTGATTGCCCTTGTGGGACTGGCTCACCTCGTCTTGAAAAGGTAATTTCATGTTCCTTACAGCGCTAAAACAGCAAAATCCGGCTCTTATTGATAGCGCCATCACATTGCTAGAACGTGGCTTAATCCTTCCCGATACCTACGTGATCGACGTTGATCAGTTCAGGGAAAATGCCCGGCTGATAAAAGCACAAGCAGATAACTACGGAATCCGCCTTTACGCCATGACCAAGCAGTTTGGTCGCAACCCCGTATTGGCAAAGATACTGATTGATGAATTCGACTATGCCGGCATTGTCTGTGTCGATTTCAAAGAAGCTCGGACAATGCATCAGGCTGGGGTGAAAATCGGTCATATTGGCCACTTGGTGCAGCCGCCCAGCCATCATGTACCTTTCGTTGTTTCAACCATCCAACCTGAAGTCATCACCGTATACTCATTAGATAAAGCACAAGAAATATCACTCGCCGCGCAACAGGCAGGCCGGTATCAAAACATTCTGCTTAAGTTCTATCGCTCGACAGACCGTCTCTACGTCAATCAGGAGGCAGGGTTTCCATTAGAGTCACTCGCCGAGATCATCGCGCAAGTCAGCCAATTACCAAACATCCATATTATGGGCCTTACGCACTTTCCCTGCTTTCTCTACGATGCGGAGGAAAACAGCACGCTGGCAACCCCGAATATGGACACACTGCGTTTAGCAAAACAACGTGCAGACGAACTAGGCTATCAATTGGAGCAACTCAATTGCCCCTCTTCCACCAGCTGCGAAACCATCCCTCTTATCAAGCAACTTGGAGGTACCCACGGTGAACCCGGCCATGCCCTGACAGGGACGACGCCATCAAACAGAAACGGAAGTCAGCCTGAAAAGGTTGCCATGCTGTATATCACCGAAGTATCTCACCAGTTCGAAAATAATAGCTACTGCTTTGGCGGCGGCTACTATCATCGCTGCCAACTCGAAAAAGGCTTGATCAGAGAACAGCTGTCAAGCCGTACCGAAGACAAGCTCGTCACTATCAGCAACGACGATGATTCGAATATCGATTACCACCTGAAACTTGATTACGCATGCGCCGTCGGTACACCGGTCGTTATGGCATTTCGAACCCAGATTTTCGTCACTCGTAGCGATATCGCCCTTGTTGAAGGCATTCCTACTACAGCCCCCAAGCTGCTTGGCATATACGATTCACTAGGAAATGAGGTTCATCATGGCTAAATTCATTGTTGTGGTATTAGATGGCTTCGGTGTCGGTGAGATGTCTGATGTACCGGCCGTTCGTCCGCAAGACTGCGGCGCCAACACCGCTGCTAAGCTACTCAATCACTTTCCGCTCAAGCAATTACCTACTTTGGAAAAGCTGGGACTGATCAACATCGTAGACGCAACAAACTCAGTCATGACCCCCAACCCAAAGGCAAACTGGGGGATAGCGGACTTAGCCCACTACGGTTGCGACACATTCATGGGGCACCAGGAAATCATGGGTACCCGGCCCAAACCCCCGTTAGAAAAACCATTCAGTGAATCGATCGACGATATAGAACAAGCATTGCAACTCGCCGGTTATCAAGTTAAGAGGATCTTCGTCAAACACCTTCAGCTACTCATGGTCAGTAACAGTATTGTTATCGGAGATAATATCGAGGCTGACTTGGGCCAAGTTTACAACCTGACCGCAAACTTCAACCAAATTAGCTTCGAAGAGCTCAAAGAAATCGGTCAAATCGTACGATCTGCCAATGCGGTGAGCCGAAATATTGCCTTTGGTGGTTATGTCCCCTCAATGGACAATATTCTCAACGCCATCGAACTCAAAGCAGATGAATTCGGAATCGAAAAGTATATCGGGATCAACTCGCCTGACTCTGGAGCCTATGACGATGGGTTCCAGGTTGTTCACTTGGGGTATGGTGTCGATGCCAATACTCAGGTCCCTTTACAGCTAAGCAAGGTTGGCATTCACACCTACCTGTACGGCAAAGTTGCCGATATAGTCCAAAACGAGGCCGGGACTTCTTACACGTCTGTTGTCGATACTGATCAGGTATTCGAGTTACTCATCAATGATCTTAAAGATAAAAGCGGCTTCTTTTGCGCCAACGTTCAAGAAACCGATCTCTCCGGTCATCAACAAGATCCCAAGAGATATTGGAATATTCTGGAAAAAGCCGATCGCGGATTAGCTGCCGTCATAGAGACAATGGACCAGAACGATCTTTTGGTGGTAATGGCTGATCATGGCAACGACCCTTTTATCGGTCACACCAAGCACACCCGTGAACAGGTTCCATTAATGCTATATAGCTTAAAGATGCAGGGCGTTGCTTTAGGTAAACGAAAAACAATGGCCGACATCGGCGCCAGCGTTTCAAGCTACTTTAAAGCACAATTACCCGAATCAGGCCAATCCATAATATAGGAAACTAGAAACTAATTTATCACTATACATTGAACTATATAAACAAATTAATATTAATAACGAGGGGTCAATATTAACACCGTTAATTACATAAAAATCAATTTGTAAATAGTCATCAAACTTTAAATAAACAAGGCTTATGCAATGAAACTACGTCTTTGCTGTTCAGTTGGCATATATATCCACATGCCAAAAACAATAGTGGAACGTGTAATAACAACTAATAACCCAATAACGTAGAAGGACCTACCATGTCTATTTTTTCAAAAACGATGGACTTTGTAGAAACAATAGTTTCTCCCATGGCGGCAAAGATATCTTCTCAACGCCACATCAACGCCATAAAGGATGGTTTTGTCGCTACAATGCCGTTCTTGATTGTCGGCTCACTGTTGCTGGTATTGGCTTACCCTCCCGGCGACGGTAACTTCTTTTTGGATGGCTGGCATGCACTGATAGACATCATTGGGCAGCAAAACATCCTGGCTCCTTTCCAAATAAGCATGGGTATCTTTGCCATCTATGCCGCATACAGTATTGGCTACAGCCTGGCTGAATCCTACGGCCTGAGAGCACTTAACTCTGGCTTGCTGTCAATGTTTACCTTCTTGCTAGCCGTTGCCCCGGTGCAGTTCATCGACAATGTCGGTGGCATAATGCCTATCACTAATATGGGAGGTACCGGTGCGTTTACAGCCATCTTATCCGGCTTGTTCGTCCCAGAGCTACAACGCTTCCTTAAAGCCAAGAATATCAGGCTCAACCTTCCTGAAGCTGTACCGCCAAAAATTTCTGCATCATTTGACTTGTTGATCCCCGTTATCGTTATCAGCATTATTGTCGCTGCAATCAATGCAGTGCTGGGTAATTATGATTTAAATATTCCATCGGCAATAATGGCTTTATTTGCCCCACTTATCTCTGCCTCAGATTCATATATTGCATGTCTATTTGCTGTCATTATGATTCAACTGCTATGGTTTGGTGGTATTCATGGTTCATCCGTTGTCGTTAGTGGTATTTTATATCCGATATTAATCATCAACCTTGGACTCAATCAAGACGCGCTAGCCGCTGGTGAAGAGCTTCCTAAGATATTCGTCAACCCGATCCTCGACTTTTTCATCTTTGTCGGTGGCGCTGGCGGTACATGGGGATTTGTTGTTCTTATGATGCGTTCTAAATCAACCCACCTTAAAACCATTGGCAAGATGTCAATTATCCCAAGCTCATTTAATATTAACGAACCCGTTATTTTTGGTACGCCTATCGTAATGAACCCTAACTATTTCATTCCCTGGATGCTTTCACCGATCGTGAATACCAGTATTGTATGGTTAGCTTTTAAAACAGAGATCATTTCAAAAATCATCGCCCTTCCACCCTGGACAATGCCGGCACCTATTGGTGCAGTCATTGCCACCAACTCAAGTACAGCTGCAATAGTTGTTGTATTGTGCGTTGCGGTCAGTGTCGTAATTTACTACCCCTTCTTTAAAATACACGAGAAGCAATTGCTAAAAGAAGAAAATGCGACCACTAACGAGACAACTGAACTGAAACCTTCAGAGGCATAAGAGGTTTTGGCCAGGAGAAACACATAACCTAATCTCCTACCGGCAGGGCCTTAACTCAAGGATAACCATATCGTTGAAAAGGTTCTGCCTTTCATGTTTCGACATGCGTATACTACCAGCAAGACATATCCTTTTTCTCGGGTACCATGACGCAACTACACAACGCGCTTCAACAAATGGGGCTTTCCGCGCTGGATTTCAGCGAACACGAGCATACTTTTCTCGATCAGTTTCTGAACATTAGTGCTCCTTTATTCGACAAAATCTGCCAGCATCGGCCAGACAAACCCAGTCATGATTTGATACTCGGGCTGTTGACCAAATCGCACCAAGAAGCACTCGATAACTTCCAGGCGACTGAACCTAAAACGGCTGAACTAAAAGCAATGTTCAGTGATAAAATCGGGGCCGAACATGCCGATAAGTTTACCGAGCTGAGCCATGATGAAGTTACTGTTATCTCAACTCTGTGGTTTATGGCACAAGGTTATACCGGCATTGATTATAGCTATGCCAATGATCATGCAGTGGAAATCGCAGAAAAGCTGAATAAAGATGCAACGGCCGAAACAAGGCAGGAAAAGACAGAACATTACCGAAATCGCTTCATGAAAGCCTATTACACTGGCATCGATTTTGCGCGTAAAGAATCTAAAACTAATACCCCTTCGGCTAATTTCGCTGAAGCCATCAAAAACGGTCTAAAACGATTGCTTGGTAAACGCTAACAAGTCGTTCCCCATCGCACTCCTGTTGATATAGCGCCTACCTAACACAGGTAGGCGTCTTAAATAATCGGTCTAAAATTCAGATCCAGATAATGCTGCAAGCGCGCATGGAGTGCCGCCTTCTCATCCGATGTAAGAAAGCTCGCCTCAATGGCATTAGAGCTAAAGTTAGCCATATCCTTTTTAGATAACTTAAACTCGTTAGCAACCGCCATGAAATTATCAATCATATAGCCATCGAAGAAAGCCGGATCATCGGAATTGATCGTGACACATACGCCCCTTTCAAGTAGGTCGGCAATATTGTGTTCGTTCATCGCCGAAAACACGCCCAGTCTGACATTCGACAAGGGACAAACAGTCAACGGGATACGCTTTGATACCAAGTGCTCGACCAGCTTTTCATCATCAGTACAACGCACCCCATGGTCAATTCTAGTAACTTGTAATTGCTCCAAAACGTGCCAGATATTATCAACAGGGCCATCTTCCCCGGCATGTGCAACGGTTAGAAAGCCAGCCTGTCTGGCCTTTTCAAACACCTGAGCAAACTTCTCGGGCGGATTTCCCACCTCTGATGAATCTAAACCAACAGCAATGATGTTATCTTTATATGGCATCGCTTGCTGCAATGTCTCCAACGCCTCATCTTGCGATAAATCCCGCTGGAAACACATAATCAAACGGCTAGTAATCTCCATTGTTGAACGTCCTTCTTGCAGGGCGCGACTAATGCCATTCACAACAGTTCCAAATGCAACGCCTCTTCGGGTATGAAGCTGGGGATCAAAAGAAATCTCGGTATGCACTACATGCTCTTCTTTGCACCGCTCTAAGTACGCCCATGTCAGATCATAGAAGTCTTGCTCGGTATTCAGTACTGAAACACCCAAGCTATACAGTGCGTAAAATGCTGACAAATCGCTAAAAGCATAGGCCGCACGAACATCTGCAATAGTTTGATATGGGATAGACACCTGATTCCGCTTTGCCAATTCCAGTATCATTTCAGGCTCTAATGTGCCTTCAATATGGAGGTGTAACTCAATTTTAGGCAGCGCTCGAATAAACCCTTCCATACACATCTCTCTCGATAATCGCTCGCTTTAAGATCATCTGAGTAATAGTGTAGTTGCTGAGCGGCATTAGCTGAGCTTAAAACTTATCGAGCCGACCTCGCATCATGAGCATGCCAAACAGAGACAGCACAATTCCGGTAGAGATAATGACCACGTTTTTATTTTTGGCTTCTGCAATAGCGTGCTCTGCGCTGAATGAGGAAAGCAAATCACCACCACCAGCGGCCAAAAACTGGTTCATATCCGAGAACACCTGCTCCTGGCCGAGCATACCGCCCAGTGACACGCCTCCCCACAATAATGAAAGCACACCAAGAAGAATTGATATCAGCCCCCAACTTCTTTTAACATCCATATTATTACCCATGTGAATAGATGAGACGAAAATAAGATAGCGATACCATGCTAAAACCTTGAAGAAAGCCTGAATAAATATCAGTTTGATATGCGCTATGAATTATCTAAAAAGAAAATGAGGACTAAATCAAAAGCAATTCACCAAGCTACGAGCCACCGCACTTAATGATAAAACTATTCTTTGTGGGGATGAGAAATTGCAGAGTTTTGTTGAGACAAGTAGTAATTATTAATTAAGGCAAAATAACCGAAAATAAATATAATAAACACATCTCACTCTTTAATTAATAGACAAACAAACCCTTCCGAATATAACCGGAGTAAGAGTATTGTGAATACAGTATTCCTCTATTTATTTAGTCGTCAAATCCGTATCTATCCAGTACTTAGAACCAGAGATATTGGCATCGAGCAACAGTCCCTTTTCATCAATCTGATAGATCGCCATTCCTCCATTGTATTTGGCTGTTAATTCCGCACTTTCGGTACCAGCGACAGCACCCATTTCGGATGTCGCTTCCCAACCATCGTCGACAAAACCGTCGAAGGTTTTCTGATCTTCAAACAAAATAACCTGCTGATAAAACTTTCCGCCAATCCCAGCAGCCAGCCCAGCCCCAAACATTTTCATGTAGGTACGCTGATCGGTTTTACGGTTCACGGCAACACCTGCACCTTGACTGGTATGAAGCATCAGAGAGAACTTGCGCGAATCAAAAACGGCATAGCCATAGGCGTTATCAAACAAAAGTTTGGCTGAGGGTTGCTCATTGAACAGTCGGACCAGCGCGGTATCAGACATCGTATCCAGGGCCAATCGTGCTTCTTCGGGGGTTTCAGGTTCCAGCATCTCATCGAGCTTGGCTTCACCGGCTTCAAGCCACTCTTTGCCCTTCTCGATAGAAGCATCAGTCCACTCACCGGCGGTATTAAACGCCTCCTCGCCCCAGCTTGATACCGAATCCCATGTCTCTTTCGAAAACTCCGAAACGCTATCCCAGGCTTTTTTTGAGCTCTCGCTAACTTTGCTGCCTATGTCCGAAGCGGTTTCTTTAAGCTTCTCCCAACTGGCATGTGCAGGCATCGCCAATAAGCTCATGGCAACAATAAGTGCTTTAACCTTCACGATATCTCTCCGAGTAATGCTGGCAACCCAAACGGCTACCAGCATATCAGTTACGATTACTTCTTTTTAGGACGGAAAGGCTTCATCACCTCTTCGTTACACTCAAGGTAAGGGCCTTCCATCAAATCAATACAGTAAGGTATAGCAGGGAAAACGGCATCCAGACATTCACGAATAGATTTAGGCTTACCCGGTAGGTTAACAATTAGGCTGTCGGCACGAAGACCTGCTGTCTGACGCGACAGAATTGCGGTAGGTACAAACTTCAACGACTCGGCACGCATCAGCTCACCAAATCCCGGCATCATGCGATCACAAACAGCCTCTGTTGCCTCAGGAGTAACATCACGCTTGGCCGGGCCAGTACCGCCTGTTGTCACAATCAGACTACAGTCTAGTTCATCGGCCATTTTGATTAGCGTCGCTTCGATAACGTCCTGCTCGTCAGGGATCACTTCGTAGACAGGCTCCCACTCCGACACAAGATAGTCGTTCAATGTTTCGATAATTGCCTTGCCCGAAATATCATCGTACACACCTGCACTCGCACGGTCGCTAACCGTCACAATACCAATTCTAGCTTTTGTCATTTGTTATCCCTCAGACCTACGTCTTGCTTGTTAGATAGAGCGATTACAAGCCGACAAGCTCTGCCGACTCGCAATACAATCACATTAAATGCAAGTTTAAGGAATATAGTGAGCGGGATAAACCTCTAAATCGAAAAAAACGTGCCCAAAAAGTGGTTTACTGTCTATCCCGTGCCAAAACTCAAGCTACTGCTATATCAACCCGCCGTTCACCGATATCACCTGGCGGGTAACATACGCAGCAACGTCTGACATCAGGTAGCCCACCAGCCCCGCGACTTCCTCTGGTTCACCCATGCGGCGCATCGGAATAATGGGTAGAGACTGCTCTTTGACATGCTCTTCCACCATGCCGGTATCAATGAGCCCCGGTGCCACACAGTTAACGGTGATTTTGCGTTTCGCCAATTCCAGTGCCAGTGATTTAGACGCTCCTATCACCCCGGCCTTGGCCGCACTGTAGTTCGTCTGGCCGCGGGTTCCCATAATGCCGGAGACCGATGCCAAAGTGACGATCCGCCCTCCCTTGCGCAGCTTAATCATAGGCATTACACAGGGGTGAAGGACGTTGTAAAAACCATCCAGATTAGTATGAACTACGCCGTCCCAATCATCTTCGCTCATTGCCGGGAACGCCGTATCGCGTGATATACCGGCATTGCTGACAACCCCATAATAAGCACCATATTCAGCAATATCAGCCTCAATAACGTCACGACATTGCTGGCGGTCTCGGATATCAAACTGGATCAGCCGCCCTTCCCCACCAAGTTGCCGGATCTCGGCCAGGGTTAATTCAGCCCCGGCGTGATCACCCATATAATGGACAACTATTGTAAAACCATCTTTAGCAAGCTGGATGGCAATAGCGCGTCCAATTCCTTTACTTGCGCCTGTCACTAGCACCTGACGAATCATATAGGGTCCTTTTTTATCGTTTGTTCCAACTTTTTCTTTGACGGTATAAATAAGTTCAACTGACTGCTGGCAAGCAAGTTCCCCTGATGTTCTATACGACAGGCAAACACAGCCATGCCGTTATTTTCCATCACTTGCTCGGCGTAGATATCCAGCACCTGATGTTCTTCAAAAGCACTGCATTCGGCCTGATAGCGACGACAACCAAGCAGAAACCCCACAGGGGATGCTTCTCCCCGCTTAGCCGCATGGTAGCCAGACCAGCCCGCCACAGTCTGCGCCATCAGCTCGACCCCGACAAAGCCGGGAATAACCCGGCTCTCGGTATCAAAAAACAGATTCTGCTCGCCTACGATCACCCTGCAATGAACATGGCTGTCGCCAACATCCACCAGCTCGTCAACCAGTGCCATCGGCGATTCATGAGGCAGCAACTGATGCAAGTGAGGATATTCAGCCATGAGCATACCCGAAGATTAAACTGATATTGTTTCCGCCGAAGGCAAACGAATTGCTCAGCAGCGCAGGTTCAACCAACGGTGTTCCAGGTTTAACCAATGCCACCGGTGCCAGTGACGGATCTATCTGGCCGTCATTCACCTGAAACGGCAGTGGCAACTGATAGCGAAGAACGTGCCAGCAAATGGCGGCTTCTACCGCACTCGCCGCCCCCAACGTATGCCCGGTAAGCGGTTTAGTTGAGCTGACGGGGGTATTGGCGCCGAATACACGGTGAATCGCCTTGGATTCCATGGCATCATTGAGCGGCGTCGATGTTCCATGGGCATTGATGTAGCCAATGCTCTCAGGCTTCAGGCCGGCATCATCAAGCGCCTTGCGCATTGCTTCCTCGGCACCATTACCTTCTGGATGCGGAGCTGAGATATGGTGGGCATCGGAGCTGTCTCCAGCTCCCAGCAACGCAATCGGCGGGACGTTTTTTGTATGCTCGGAGTCTTCTGTCGCCAGTGACAACAGCATAAACGCGGCCGCCTCACCAAGGTTTATTCCCTTGCGGTTTTCACTGAACGGGTTGCAGAATGTATCGGACATGGCCTCCAGACCACTGAAGCCGTTTAGCGTGAACTGGCACAATGAGTCACAGCCACCAACTATCACCGCATCCACCATACCAGCCTTGAGCAACCGCTTGGCAGAGATAAACACCCGTCCGCTCGATGAGCACGCTGTCGAAATCGTATATACAGGTCCGCTCAGGTCAAAATAGGCCGCGATAAACTCACCGAGGTTATTCGCTTCATGCACACTGTAATCAAAGTGCTCCGGCAATTGGCCAGACTCTAAGTTCTCTGTGAGCGCGATTTCAGTATCAGACGTTCCAGAGGTGCTGGTACCGGCGATGACGGCAACGCGATCACGGCCGTATTTATTAATTGCCTGCTGAATCGGATCGGCAATTTGCAGCAAGGCAGACAGTGCCAACCTATTATTATAAGCATTATAGATTTGAAGATTTTCGGGGATCTCGGGAAGTTCACCGGCCACTTTACCAATCACGGTATCTGCCCCGCTATTTAGCAAATTGGAGACCGGCTGCAATTGGGGGTGTGTTCCATCCCGAAGCCGCTGGTGAATATCCTGATGATTATCACCCAACGCTGAATTAAATCCACACCCGTGAATATAAACCGGTGTAGAGGTGTACTTCGCTATTTTCGTAGTCATTGCTATCCTTCGCTTATTATATCGACAACGCTTGTATTCAAGGCTCTCAATGAATCATTAGACGTGGGCGCTCAACGCCTCGACCTTGTCGGTGAACACGCGGGGTGAAGCCAGTCGCATTTCATCGTCATCAACACCCACGGCCACCTGCACGGTATGTGCCCGGCTCATCCGCTCGCCAGTCTTGGCATCTTGGATCACATAGTTAACCCGCAGTCGGTTCTCCCACTCCACCAAAGTTGCTATCACGCGGATTTCGTGATTAAAGGGGATCGCCCTGATGTACTTGATCTGTGCATCGATCACCGGCCAGGTATAGCCGGATACCTTCATCTCGCGGTAACCATATTGAAGCTTTTCCATTAACACCCGGCGAGCTTCCTCAAAGAAACGAAAGTAGTTACCGTGGTAGACAATCCCCATCGGATCGGCATCGTTGAAAGAGGTCACTAAGGTGACTTCTGCACTCAGTGCCGGGCTCTGCATTGAAATGGTGCCCATCGTTTTCTTCCTTACAACAAATACATCAAAACGGTTATTGCGCTGCTTCCAGCCTAATTTTTCCCGAAGAGTGAGTTACACGCTCTTCAGCTCTGTCGGTGACAGAATAAAAACTGAACTGCAACTTCCCTTTTTCCGCGAGCCAGTTCAGCGACAGCTCGACTATCGAGTCTGGCCTAATGGGTTCCTGAAATTTAATAGCTTCCATACCACCAAACTCGGAAGGCGTTTTTAATAAGGTCTTACCGTAGTAGATCGCCCAGTCAATTTGGGTGACACCGGGCAATAACGGGTAGGAAGGAAAGTGCCCCTGAAAATCAACGATATCGGCATCCACCTTGAGCCGAAGAAGGGCACTGCTGTTCGTAAGCTGGGTATCGATAACGGTCGGCTTGCGTTTATTCACTGTGACTGTGCTCATGAGTTATTTGAAAAACTTTTCCAGATCCCGGACCAGACGTTTCCCCTGGCTATTGAGCGGGATCTCTTCGACCTCCCGAAACCGGCGGGGGATCCCGACAGGTTCCAGCCAACGTCTTAACTGCTGTCGCACATCGAGCCAGAACTTCCCTTTGCCTATGGCCTGAATATGCTGCTGCCCTTCAGAAGTCAGAGTGATCACAGCAGCAAGCACCACTCGTCTGGAGCCGTCCACCGGCAAAACAGCCGCTTCTTCAACCCAACGTAACTGGCACAGGCGGCGCTCAACTTCAGTCAGGGAGATCCGCTTTTCTTCCACCTTTACAACCCGATCCGAGCGACCATTTAGGGCAAAGTGGCGCTCACCCATTAGTTGGCACTGATCACTGGTCTGATACCAATTATCCGGGTCGATAAAAGGCGAACAGACACGCAGGCAGCCATCGGCGTTAAGAGCTACATTAATGACATCAAAAACAGTCCATGACGTGCTCGCCTGATGCTGCTGACGATACGCAATTCCGCCAGTCTCCGTGCTACCAAACACTTCAATCGGAAGTTGACCAAATAAAGCATGGCTTTGCCTGGCAGCCGCTTCACTCAGCGGCCCGCCGGAAGAGAATACGGCGCGGTATGGGCGGGTGGTTTGTTCATCAAACAGGCGCTTAAGCAAAGCTGGACTGGTGATCAAAACCGTATTCGCGGTTGCCTGTGCCATCACCTGCTCCGGATAACTCAAGTCCTCCCGCCCAAACGGACGACCAGCACAAAGCGGCCATAGAACACGAAAAAGCAAACCATAGATATGCTGGTGAGAGACCGTGCTGACCACTATTGAATTGCTGATCAGATCGCCCCAGGTTTTCTCAAGCTCTACGATCTCGGCATTCACACACTCGAGCGTTTTGGTAACTGCTTTAGGCTGTCCACTCGAGCCGGAGGTAAACAAGGTAATGGCGACCTTATCCAAGGGTAATTCAGAAAGAGGCGGGAAAGTGTCGGGAGAAGAGGAATAATCGAAACCCTCGTTTGTTGGCTTTGTCTTTGAGACTAAGCCCAGCTCAGGGGTATGGGTAGCGTCAGCGTTAATTATCGAAGGCATCAACACTTGCTGACCAATGAACTTACACAATTCAAACCTGTCATGAAGCAAGACATCAAAATGAATGGCCAACTCAGCCAATGCGTCTTCCTGGTGATTGCCCGGTAAGATTATGTGCTTCTTGGCATAAGCTGCTGCTATAAAGGCAACAGCAAAATGGTAACTATCATCAAAACAAAGAGCCCATTTTTCTTGCGGACTCGCCACTAATTCCTGGGTTAACGCTTCTACGTCAGCTTTAAACTGAGACCAGCAAACAAAGGAATCGGAGCCGAAGGCAACACTACATTTGTCATCTCGTTCAGCGTTCATCAATACTGACAACGGGTAAAAAAGTGTCTCTGGCCTGCTCACCGCTTTTATATGTTGGATGTCCATATCCGCTTTCTTTTCACCTAGCTATACCACTGATTTATAAAGTGAGTTCAAGATATAGATACAACAAAAAACATGCAATATGACTCATATGATATACCCAGAGTTTATAGTTGTTTTTTCCTGTCATGCGATGGACTTCACCCTCTCTGCGGATATTCCTATGCCCATATTGATAAAACTGTTGTTTTGAATACGCTTTTCTCGGTCAATCATGAGGGCAAGGTATACCCTGTGAGCGTTATGGTGGTAAAAGGCAGAACACAGAGAAGAGGAGAATTCTGGATGTCATGTGAAAGCCAATTCTAAAAGTTCTAACTGAGTCACATTTTCGCAATAAGTATGAAGCACTCAAAAACAAAGATAAAAAAGGCCTTACCGCTGCATTCAGATGTCAATAGAGCAATAATCACAATCAAAATCATCTGATTGCATATAATCTTTCGTACCCCTAGGTTACTTGACAAGTTTCATATCAGCCTAAGTGACAACATTAAGGATTCCGATCCCCTGTCATTTCGGTATATTGAATCTAAGCCTTTGGGAACATTCGGATCTAGGGAGTGTATTCTCCCCGAAGTTGGAACCGACAGGTGACATCGTCACACCAAATCTCAGGTTCTTTATTGATGTTTTATTAATGTTGTAATCTTTGAAAAGGAGTTTAATTATGGCCAAGCGTGTATCGAACAAACGCATCAAAGAAATTCTGGACAATGCGAAATCTAAAAAGTAATCATTGAAAGCCTCCACCCCGGAGGCTTTTACCTTCTTGCTGTATTCAACTGAAATATTCCACAAATAAACACCAAAAAACCATAATTAATCAAAGCTGCAGCATGAGTGACTAATTAATAGTAAAAGGTTAATGAAAAAATATAGCCCCTCGCCCAAACGGTAACCATCTGTCTTTCCACTCGACTTTTAGAAAATTCCTCGCCCTCAAGATCTTCGCCTCACCACTAAGACCGAGAATCAAAACTGAGAATCCTCTCTCTGGCTACACTCCTGTTGGTATTAATACCGTATAGGAGCAACCCATGAGTAAAAGACTCTGCCTAGCAGGCATGTTGGCTTTATTTTCTCTACTCGGTTGTCAGGAAGAAGAGCTTACATTTGATGTAGCCCTTTCTGGCGATCAGGAAGTCCCGCCTGTTAATACGGAGTCACAGGCGACAGCCACAGTGACTTTATTAATAAGCAGCGGCGATGATGGTGATGGCGGCGATGGAAAAGACAATGATCTCGATTTAGATCTTGACCTAGATTTGGATCTGGATCTTGATCTGGACCTCGACCTTGATGGCGACACCAACAAACACTATGGTGACAACGACTCACAAGACTACGATGACACAAACTATAACGACGACTCTGACTACGGCCATAAAGATAAGGATGATGGTACTCCCCCAGATCCTGAGCCTGAACCGGATCCAGAACAAACCTACACCCTCAGCGCTGAACTCGATATCAGCATGGTAGAAAACGTACAGGCTGCTCATATTCACCAAGGCGGTATTGGCGAAAACGGCCCTGTTGCGTTTGAATTTATCGATAACGGCGACGGTACAATGTCCGTCGAAGCGACTGAAATCACCCAGGAGCAATCTGACGAGCTATTAGCCGGCCAGTGGTATATCAATGTTCACACTCTCGATAATCCTTCAGGTGAAGTCAGGGGACAGATAGTCGATAGCAATATCATCGTTATTGTCACCTTCAGCCTCGACGGTTCACAGGAGGTACCTCCTGTTGATTCCGAAGCATCGGGTACAGGCTATGCCACAGTAAATACTGATACCAACGAAGTTGAATTAACGGTAGTCACCGAAAATGCCGAAGATGCCACAGCAGCACATGTTCACGAAGGTTTCGTTGGCGAAAATGGAGATGTTGTCATTGAGCTAGTTCAGGGTGACTCACCTGGCGTATGGACAACCCCTGACGAGTCGATATTGGACGATGAGACACTTCAACGACTGGTTAGCGGCGGACATTACGTCAACGTTCACACACCTGCCAACCCACCAGGAGAAATTCGCGGCCAGATCCTCAGCAGCGATTTCACCCTCATTACCTTCTCACTGGATGGTGGCCAAGAAGTGCCTCCGGTCGAATCCGAAGCCAGCGGTAATGGTTACCTTACCTACAACAGTGCAACCGAAGAAGTCGACCTCAAGGTAATTACAACCGGTGCTGAAGATGCTGTTGCCGCCCACTTACACGAAGGGTTTGCGGGCCAAAACGGTGATGTGGTAACCGCTCTTGAGCAAGACGCAGAGGATCCGGGCAAATGGACAACATCTGAAGGTACGACATTAAGCAGTGATGTCATTGAGCAGCTGCTCAGTGGCGGTCATTATGTCAACGTCCATACTCCAGCCAACCCTCCGGGCGAAATTCGCGGACAGATTCTGACGGCGGACTTCACCTTGTTCATCTTCCCACTGGACGGTTCTCAGGAAGTCCCACCGGTAGAAACTGAAGCCTTCGGTACGGGTTACGCTACCTTCAATAGCGAAACCAACATACTTCAGGTTAACGTTGTGACTTCCGGCGTAGATGATGCTGAAGCCGCTCATGTTCATGAAGGGCCAATTGGTGAGAACGGTGATGTCGTCGTAGGCCTGGTTCAGGATCCCGATGATGTTGCCGTCTGGTCAACGCCTGAGGACACTGAACTTGATGACGACACTGCCGAGACGCTGCTCAGTGGCGGACACTATATCAATGTCCATACCCCGGCCAATCCTCCAGGCGAAATACGTGGACAAATAGAATAAGCAAGAACTGACTATTGATAATTGCCGTCGCTGGCTCTCAGCCTAGCGGCGGCTTTACTCTAACTCTGAGGTATCCCAATACACGTAAACAGATTCTTCCTGCAGCTTAAAAATCAGCCCTTTCTGCCCTAGCCCTGATTGTTTGTACACCGGGTAGCCCCTGCTATCTTTATAATTTCCGGGTGTATCTCCGACAGGTGTAAAATCATAGTAAACGCCGTCATCACGCTCGATAGTGATATAACCCTGACGCTGAGAAAAGACACACAGGTACTGTGCCGAAGGTTTATCCGAACCCGGCAGATGAATGTCGCATCGCGCATCTGTTGTATCAGCAAACGCCTGCGGCATACTCCCCAAAATCAGGACAGCCGCCAGTGATGCCTTTAGACCCACCCATCGTTTCCAGCAAAGCGCTTTCATACCTTCACCTCCTAGCACTTGAAGACAAGAATAAACCCACCTAACACAGGCGGGTTTATTCTAAGGTAGCACCTTTCAGGGAACACTGAGGACTACCTCACAACAGGAGTTGGCCAGTCATTATGTACAACCAAAAGCCCCTTGGGTTAGCTAATTGTGCAACGACATTAAAAAATCAAACAACTCGGGCAAAATATAGTATCCGAAAATAATGGATACCATTACTGTAATGCAAAGTACGGCAAACTCTGCAATGAAGCTCTTAATGCAACCCATAATATAACCAAGGCTTATCTTATTTTCATGTTGCATGAATATAATTCCCTATCAATCATAGAGAAGGTCAGGCGAAGTATTATTTTCGCCTGACCTCATGTTACGCAGTTTGAATCCTAAACGGTTGCTCTTCTTTCTGTTGTTTAATCGGAATACGGAACATAAGCGTATAAATGACGGGCAATATGACTAACGTAAAGACAGTCGCAAACAACAAACCAAAGATAATGGTTACCGCCATCGAAACAAAGAAGGCATCAAACAATAAAGGGAGCATCCCCAGCACAGTGGTGATTGCAGCCATACATACCGGCCTGACACGGCTTACTGTTGAGTCAAATACTGCATCAAACGGCAGCTTGCCACCAGCCAGCTCGGCATTAATCTGATCAACCAGCACAATACCATTCTTAATCACCATACCGCTCAGACTGAGCATCCCCAACATCGCCATAAAGCTTAGCGGTGCATCCAATACCAGCAAGCCAAACGAAATACCTATCAGTGATAATGGAACCGTGAACCAGATAACCAGTGGCTGACGAACGGAGTTAAATAGCAACACTGTTATCAAAAACATGGCCAAATATCCCATCGGTAAGGATTGTAAAACATTGCCCTGAGCTTCATTCGATGTTTTATATTCCCCACCCCACTCAAGCTCATAACCTGGCGGTAGTGGAATTGCTTCAACGTCGCTTTTAATAAGGTTCAGCACTTCATCTGTTGTCATACCCGCTTTAAGTGACGGGTTCGCCATCACGGTCAATATACGCTTCCGGTCACGGCGCATAATAATCGGATTTTCCCAAGAGGTAACAAAGTCGTCGACCACTTGGGTTACAGGCACAAACATACCAGTCTTATTACTCCAGACCTGGAGTTTATATAAACTGTCTGCATCTAGACGTTCGCTTTCCGGTGCCCTGGCAACAATAGGCAACAAATGGCTTTTCTCACGATAGATGCCGACCGGCTTGCCGCTAAAGTTAACCAGTAATGCATTGTCCAAATCGCTTTTACTGATGCCAAGCTCCGTTGCGTTAGCTAGGTTAAACTGAGGGCGAACAATGAGAGACTGATTTCTCCAGCTATGACGAATATTCTCAATGCTAGGCTCTTGATGCATTATCGCTTCTGTTTTCGCCGCTAGCTGGCGTAAAACCTCAGGATCATCGCCATAAAACATAGCTTCAATCTTGGCCGGAGGGTTTGGGCCATTTTCCAGTAACTTAATACCAAACTGCGCTTCAGGGTAAGTTTCGGTGAGGTAATCTGCCAATTTTATCGAACCGGCTTGTAACGACTCCAAATCATCCATTTCAATTATCAGCTGGGCATAAGCTTCATAAGCTTTCTCTGGCGTATAAGGCAATACAAAGCGCTGTGCTCCCTGACCGATAACCGCCGTCACATTCTTCAGCCCCACATTTTTTTCAGCCTGATACTGCAGTAACTCATTTTCAATCTGACTAATAAACTTCTCTGTGCTGATGATATCCGTTCCTTCCGGCAACCAGACATCGGCAAAAAATATCGGCGTATTCGATGGCGGAAAAAATACATTCTTAACATGTCCAAGACCGACTACAGCAGCCACCAGCATTGCCACTACAGTTGTGATAGTTAGCACTCTAAATCGAAGCGCAAAAGACAAAATCGCCTTGAACAGAGAGAAGAACCAGCCTTGATACAGTTCCTGATCATCACCTTCAGCAACACTGCCATCTTTGAACAGCACATTACACAAGAACGGGGTTATCGTGACTGCCGTGATCCAGCTTATAAATAATGAAATAAGCAGTACCCAAAAAAGCGTCCGACAAAACTCACCTGTCATATCTTCAGACAGCCCAATCGGTGCAAACGCAAGAATGGCAATAACGGTTGCTCCGAGCAGCGGCCATTGCGACTGTTTAACAACTTGCCCTGCCGCTTCATAGCGAGTTTGGCCTTTCTGGAGGCCAATCAGGATCCCCTCAGTAACGACGATTGCGTTATCGACCAACATCCCCAGCGCAATAATCAATGCACCTAATGAGATTAACTGAAGTTGAATTCCGAAGATGTACATGACAATGAAGGTGCCTAGTATCGTCAGAAGCAATACTGTCCCAATAAGCAAACCAGATTTCATTCCCATGAAGATCAGCAGCACAACGATAACGATAGCAACAGACTCAACAAGATTGATGATAAAGCCGGAAACAGACTCCTCAACCACGGCACCCTGGTCATAAATGGTGTTCAGCTCAATTCCAACAGGCTGCTCTGTTTCAAGCTCTGCTATTTTGGCGCGAAGACTTGCAGACACATCAACGACATTAATCCCTGAACGAAAGGAGATCCCCAAAGACAATGCCTTGCTACCATTGTTGTGATAAATCACCGAAGGCGTATCTGACAACGTCTTGTACACATCGGCAATATCGCCCAAATACACCAAATCAGAACTGCCTGGCGGGCTGATCAAAAGCTGCTTCATCTCACTAACACTGGCAAACTCCCCCGTCGGGTGAATACGGATACGATTATTCTCTCCGAAGATTTTGCCGGCATTGGAAACGACATTCATATTCTGAATCTGGCTATAAATAACCGCTTGATCTAGCCCAAGCGCAGTCAGTTTTTGCTGGCTTAGTTCGACCACAACCTGCTCTTGCGGTGCCCCAATAACAGAGACTTTCTTGACGCCATCGACCAGCACTAACTCACGACGCAAAAAGTCCGCATAATTCTCAAGCTCCCGGTAACTGTAGTCATTACCGGTAATGTTAATCAGAATTCCAAAAACATCTGAAAAGTCATCGATAATTATTGGTGCTTCCACACCGGTCGGCAGTTGTCCGGTCGTGTCGTTGACCTTTCTTCGCATTTCGTCCCAGATCTGAGGCAGAACAGCCGAATCATACTTATCCAGCATTTCGACCTCAATCTGAGACAGTCCGGCACTATTGGTCGATGTCACGTGCTTGATCTGAGACATTTGCTGCAGTGCATCTTCCAACGGCAAGGTGACTTCTTCTTCCACCTGTTCAGGCGATGCTCCTGGATAGGTCGTTATTATCAGGGCCTGTTTAATCGTGAATTCCGGAAACTCTAATTGCCCTAACCCGGTAAACGAAATGCTGCCACCAATCAGCATCAGCAGGATAAACATCCAGCTGATAACTTTATTTTTAATGCTGTATTGAGCAATGTTCATTACACACCTCTCTGCCACCGGAGAGGCTTCACTTCCGAGTTCTCAGTTAACTGACTACTACCTGCGATAACAACCTTGTCGCCATGCTTCAGGCCTGACAGGATTTCGACACCATCACTCTTCACTCGACCGAGTGTTACCATGCGGCGTTCAAGCTTTTCGAGTTCAGTGTCATAAGACCAAACGAGTGTCTCGCCACTATCGTCATCATTCACCACCGCCGCTACCGGTATAACCGCAATAACATTTGAAGACTCTGAAGAGTTGAGAAGCAGCTCGGCACTCATCCCTGGCAATACGTTCAGCCCTGCAGGCTGGCTTAAGGTAAATGTCACCTGGTATGCCTGTGTTCCTGGACTGATTTTACTGGCATGTTCTTTATAGGTAACCGGATAGGTAGCTGCACTCCCGCTGAATCTGACTTTAGGCTGGTTACTGCTCTGCCATTGGTTGTCGTTCATATCAATAAGCATGGACTCAGGCATCTGAATGGTAACATCCAGTTGCTTTTCGGATTGCAGCGTGAGTACTGTTTGACCAGCCTGTATCATCTGGTGGTTATCCAATGACACTTGTGCAATGACGCCTGAGAACGGAGCTTCTATTCGGGTATACTGCAGGTTATCTTTCGCCGACTGCAATGACGCTTTTGATGCCTTAAAAGACGCACTTGCAATATCAAATTCCGACTTAGATATCAGTTTCTTTTTCAGTAGTTCCCGCTTACGCTTGTAGTCAAGATCTGCAAGCTCATAGTTTGACTCTGCGTTGAGCATCGTGTTTTTAGCATCTCGCGCGTCCAATTGCGCAAGCAACTGCCCTTTCTTGACCCGCTGACCTTCTATTAAATTAAGAGACACCAGCTGGCCGTTAATTCTGAATGCCAAATCAGCCTGTTGATGAGCCTCTATTTTGGCCGGAAAAATTCGAGACTGCTCTGAACCTGTATTCTGTATAGTCAACAGCTTTACAGGCCGAACTACGGGGGCCAAACTAGTCGAACTTTCTGCTGAATAACAACCGCTTAACAGCATAGTGGTTAGCAATACCACAGCTGCAGCTCTATGTTCACTTCTCATATCACCCTCAATACAAACACTAAAAATCAACCCATTAACACCAGCAAGAAATAAAACCCATTCAACATTTCAAGAGCCATCCGTAGCCTATGAAACTCGCTTTGTGCTTTTTTATTAAAATCAAAACCACCAGTCATATTGTGACCATCAGTCACGCTTGGGCGATTGAGATAATATGACCAGCGGTCACGAAACTCAAGAAATACTTGGTAATATTTTCAATTTGGACTTTTTATGACTGTTAGTCATAATGAGCAGGGAATTTGTTTTTATTGGATAATTATGGCTTTATCAGACCGCAAAAGGCGTCAATTTGAGCAGCGTGAACGTGAAATCTTAGACGTTGCCTTGGAACTGTTCTCTCAGGCGGACTGGGAGTCCGTAACAATAGAGAAAATTGCACGTGCTGCAGACATTGGCAAAGGAACAATTTATAAACATTTTTCCAGTAAAGACGAGATACTCTTTCGGCTCACAATGCAATTCGAAAATGGATTGTTCAGCCACTTAACAAGCGATTACGAAATCGTTGATGATGATTTATTACGCTACATGCGCTCCATAATTCAGGGGGCTCTCCAGTACCACCGACATCATAAGCAATATCGGTATGTCGTGGAGTATGTTCACTGCGCTGCATTTAAAGAGCGCATTGACCATTCATGGTTTGAAGTGATGGACTCCTTGAATAAACGCTATGAAGAATGGTTTGGCCCGATGTTACATGAAGCGATGAATAGAGGGATAATTACAAAGCGTTCATTCAGAGATGTATACATAGGTTTTTATACAAGCCTACAGGGCTCTGTTAACATGATCTGGGCAGAGAAAGACTGGATGATGGCTCAACCAAGCGAGCACCTGATTACTATCATTACAGACTTTATTATGGCTGGAATCATTGGTAACCCTAAAGCACAAAATCAGTAATCACTATTCACTCCCTGAACCTGTCATTCTCTCTTGTTAACAAAGGCAAACATACTGTGTTTGCCTTTATTCACACACAGAGTTTGGCTAAAGAATCAACCAAGCTCAAACGTCGTCACCCCGAAGATTCGATCCAGCGGTAAATCTGGAAATTCCTTGGTATACATACGAGCCGTTTTGAACACCGGTGTCATCGTATATTTCTCGGCGAGTGCAACAGCGTTTTTATTGAGTTCGGGTACATCGAGATAAACCAAGTCGGAGGGTTTTGCCTTGGCCTTAAGAGCAAGAAACAGCTCCTCCGCCAATTCTGTATCCTCGGCCAGAAGCGGGCCAACCTTATAACCAGAGCGACAAGGACGGATCACGCCGTAGCCTGCTAATTGCCCATCACGTTCAACCCCGATGGCGTAGGATCCTTCCTGCTTGATCCAATGCTTCAAAAATTCCGTTCGCTCTGCAGGAAAAAACGATTGATCGTAGGCATCAATACGTTCAAACGGGAGATCCGAGAGATCGACCAGCCCTTCGACTGCTGGCGCATTTCCTCCTCCCTGCCCTTCATAGCGAATATTACCGTATGCCAATTTAAAACCAGACTTTTTATAGTTGCCCTGTTGATCCTCAACCCCATCAAGCCCGATATTTCGCCCCGCCAGGTATTCAAGGCCCGCTTTCCATATCTGCAGTCCGTAGCCTTGGCCGCGATACTCGGGCTTAACAATGTAAAAACCAAGAAAGCCAAACGAATCGCCGTATTTAACAACGGATATCGAAGCTATGGGCTCTCCGTCTAGTAAACCGACAAGAAAACCATTCAGATCTGCATTTCGAAACGAGTCGGCATCATGTAAGCCAGGGTTCCATCCCTCCTGCGCCGCCCACTCGATGGCAAGGTCCAGCTGCTCTGGTGTCATCACTTGGATTCGATATTGTTTGTCTGCCATGATTCCCTCCATAGATCCCAATGCACATTAGTAATCAGCAATTATCGAATTATAATAAAGTTCTTGCGTGTCCGTTTTACAAAGTAGTACAGGTTAATCAGCCCGCTCTTAGCGCAAGTATCGCCTCAATATCCAGCGGCTCCCTATAGCGGCAAAAGTCAGTATCCCGTCGGTCTACAGCCAGTACAGACATACGATCGGCAAGCTCGTTGCCCTCAATACCGGCATGGCCTTTTACATGGGACAGGGTTATCACATCCTTGAGAGAAAGATACAGCTCATGGGAAGCCTGAATAATTTCCAGATTTTTGATATCACCCGGCTCTTTGCGCTGCCAACCTTTTTTCTTCCAACTATGGGCCCACACCGAGATACAGTTAATCGAATAAACAGAATCACTCAATACCTGCACAGACTTCCCTTTGGCAACATTTTCTTTGGCAATAAGCAGAGCCTGATAGAGCGCATTGAGCTCAGCGCTGTTATTGGTGCCGTTAGGATTATACAGACCGTACCAAAGCTCTATAAGGCGGTTGTCGCTGTATACGGCAACACCTGATCCCGCTTCTCCGGGGTTTGGATCACAAGCCCCGTCACTGTAGATACTAATATCGAAGTCCGACATTTCCGGTTTAACAATTGTGGCTACAGTCTGCTTCTTAGTCGGTTCCTTTGTAACCTTTTTATTAGTACCTGGTGACCGTTTAGATTTATGGGAAGCCACACCGGAACTGAAGGCATTTTCCGCTTCTTCCCGCGTCTTAAATGACTTGTATTTGGCCTGTGGGTATTTATCTACGAGCTTCTTGGTGTAGTCCCAGCTTGTAAACACCCCGGTTTCCCGCCCCACCCATACAACATAAAATTTTTGTACCATTTATTTTTCCAGTCTCTGATATGTACAACGTGCTCGAAGCACGCTACAGCGAAGGTGTAACCAGGTAGAAACAAGAGTCCCTTACCAAATAATATCTTTGCAACAAGGTTAATGATTCATAGATAACTATCAGTAACTTCACGCTAGTAACGTGGAGTGTATCAACACTTTGAGCTTAGTGCCGCATCACTTCTTAACCGCTGCGCCAGCATATCAATAAAGGATCTCACTTTAACGGAAGCATAGCGCCCTTCCCTGTGCACTATATGTACAGGGCGCGGCTTCAATTCATGCTCAGAAAGCAATACTTTCAGGCTTCCGTCAGCTATATGGCTTGCCACCTGATAGGACAGAACACGGGTGATTCCCAATCCTTGTACGGCAGCTTCTATCGCGGCATCATTAGTCGTCACAGTGAGGCGCGGCTGTAGCCTGATCGACTGCTCTCCTCTTGGAGATGTAAATCGCCAACCTATTGCAAAATTACCCGCACTGGACGCGATAACAGCGTGATGTTGAAGTTCACTCGGAATCTCCGGCTCACCATGTCGTTCAAGATAATCTGGCGATGCCACCACCACCATACGAACAGTGCCGACTCTCAGCGCGCGCATACTTGAATCTGGCAGCTCACCAATACGAACACCAACATCCAGTCCTTCCTCAACCAGACTGACAACCCGATCAAGGAATGTGGCATCCACTTTCATCTCCGGATAACGCTGAAGGTATTCAACAATGCCTGGCATGACAAACATTCGGCCAAACAGGACCGGTGCCGTTACCGCAAGGTGCCCTCTTGGCTCTGCATTTATTCCGGCCGCGGCTTCATCAGCCGCTTCAACCTCAGCCAATAATCGCCGAGCATCTTCTAGGTAGCGCTCCCCCGCCTCGGTAGTACGGACATAACGCGTAGTTCGGTTCAGCAGTTTAACGCCCAGCCGCTCTTCCAGGGCTGCTACGGTACGAGTAACCGCTGGCGGGGACATTTGCAGCCGCCGGGCTGCCGCGGCAAACCCCTCTTCCTCGGCGACAGCCTGAAACACCTGCATCTGATGAAAGCGATCCATACATAATTCCACTAAATGAAATAATCAATTGTCTTTAGAGGATATTCTTTAATTTAACGAAATCAACCATAGTTACCTTATTCGATGCCCACTCGCCTCTGACGCAACACAGCAAGGCAAACACAACAAGCATCTTTCAACATGAGGAAACAATGATGAATCGTATTACCGCAATCGAACGTAACCACGCCAGCAATGAGCAAATTGCGCTATTGGACGCTATCCAGGAACAGCTCGGGATGGTACCCAACTTTCTGAAAGTGTTCGCCAACTCACCCGCTGCACTGCGCGCCTTCCTCGGTTTACACGGTATTGCCGGAGAGGGCAGCCTGGACGCACAAACCCGGGAGCGAATTGCTCTTGCCATCGCCCAGCAAAACGAGTGTCAGTACTGTGTTTCGGCCCACTCAGCTATCGGCCTCAAAGCGGGACTCAATAGCGCTGAGATCGAAGTTAATCGTGCTGGCTCCAGCCAAGATGCAAAAGCGGCAGCAGCCGTAAAATTTGCCAAGGCACTGGCCGAACACAATGGTGAGGTCACCACTGCCGAGTTGCAGGCTGTGCGAAATGCCGGTTACAGCGAGTCCGATATAGTGGAAATTATCACCCATGTCGGCATGAACATACTGACCAATATTCTGGGTAAAGCCAGTCGGGTCGATATCGACTTTCCAAAAGTCTCACTCCGTCAGGCGTCCTGATCCCACTCTCGCCGTGACTCGCCAATGTAGCGGCGCGATTCAACTCCGCAAGTAAATCTAGCGAGGATAACACCATGGGACATAAATATGCAGAAATCGCTTTTACCCGTAATGTGCGAGATATTCAAACGGCCAATGGTAGTAGAGATGGCTATTCAGCGATGGATCAAAGCCCGGATCACAATCACCTTCTTAGCGAACGGGAAACGACTTTTATCCATGCCCGAGATAGCTTTTACATGGCCAGCGTGGGTGAAACTGGCTGGCCATACGTGCAGCACAGGGGCGGACCAATAGGGTTTATAAAAGTACTGGATGCCCGGACCATTGGCTTCGCCGACTATTCCGGTAATCGGCAATTTATCAGTACAGGCAACTTCATCAACGATGATCGTGTCTCACTGTTTTTTATGGATTACCCAAACCGTACGCGTCTGAAAATGTTCGGCCGGGTCCGTGTGATCGGACACGATGAGCACGATTTGCTTGCCCTACTCGAAGATGAACATTACCGTGCCCGGATCGAGCGTGGTTTTATCATTACCGTCGAAGCCTTCGACTGGAACTGCCCGCAACATATCACCCCACGCTATACAGAGGCGGACATTGACAACTTGCTTGCCCCACTGATTGATGAAAACCGGCAGTTAAAAGAAGCGGCTAGCTCGATGGTGAAGCCCATGACCAATGTACTTGGTACCGGGGAACTAGAACTGGTCGTCAGTGGTATTCGCCAGCTCACCTCCCGTGTTCGCGCCTTTGAACTACGCGCGCCAAATGGCAGTGAATTACCCGCAGTAGAAGCAGGTGCCCACCTTGAAATACCCATTATGTTGGAATCGGGCGATGTCGAAACACGGCATTATTCTATCGCCTCCAACCCTGCCCGTCGGGACGCCTACGAAATAGCCGTTCTAAGAGAAGACGATGGAACCGGAGGCTCCAAGGCCGTACATAATAGCTATCAGATTGGCATGACAATTCGTACGCCACAACCTGCGAATTACTTTAAGCTTCACCAAGATAACCGCCCGGCGGTATTGATCGCAGGCGGTATCGGGATCACGCCGATAAAGGCGATGGCACAAGCTCTTGTTACCCGTGGAATATCAATGCAGCTTCATTACGCCGGTCGCAGCTTCGCCGATATGCCTTACAGAGACCGCCTGCAAAAAGAGTTTGCACAGAAAATAACCCTCTACAGCTCGGCTGCCGGTGAACACCTAGATATTCTGACGATTCTAAAATCTGTACCTGAAAATGCCGCTTTCTATGTGTGTGGCCCTACCCGGCTTATTGACGAAGTACTGGCTACGGCCCAAGACGTTGGCATCAATGAAGACCGACTTCGCTTCGAGCGCTTTAGCGCCGAAAAGCCTAGCGATGCAAAACCAGTCCACATTGAACTAGCGCGATCTGGTGTGGCAATTCAAGTGAGGGCTGATCAGACTATCCTGGATGCCATTCAGTCTGAAGGAGTAAATATCCCGCATAGTTGTAAGGCGGGAAACTGTAAGTCCTGTGCTGTCAAAGTGATCCAAGGACGTCCCGACCATCGCGACTCAGCACTTTCAGCCGATGAAAGAAACGAGCAACACTTGATGTGCCCTTGCGTTTCCCGCGCTGTTACCGACAAACTCGTACTGGATATCTGATAACACCATAACCACCTGCCAGCTCTGCTGCCGAGCTGGCCATGAGATCGCCAATGAAGCAGATAAAGCCCAATCAAGACACAATGATTAATAGTAGCGACGCCTATTGCACAAATCCGATATCGGCTGCCTTACTCGGCGGCAGACCAAAGTAACGCTTGAATTCGCGGCTGAACTGGGTAGCACTTTCATAACCGACTTTTACAGCCGCAACATTGGCTGGCATTCTGTCTTGTACCATCAGGGTCCTTGCTTTATTTAATCGGATTTTCTTGATGTATTGCAGCGGAGGATCCGTCACAACCTGCTTAAAGGCACGATGAAATGAAGACACGCTCATCCCAGCCATATCGGCCAGATCATCAATCGCCAGCTTTTGCTCATAATGGGCCTGCACATGATTGATAACTTTAGATACCCGAGACAGGGCGCTATCTTGCTTACAGTATTGGGCAAGTAGGTAACCTTGTTCCCCCTGCAAGAGCAGATAAAAGAACTCCCGTACAATCTGAGGCCCCAACACCTTTGAATCAAGCGGATTATGTAACGCCTTCAGCAAGCGAGTCATACAACTGGTTATATCAGGGGTGATCCGGGCAGCTGCGACACCACGCCCATTCGGCTCGGCGCTTAATATGCCAGGATCTCCATGTTGTTCGATTAGCTCAACAAGCTGTTGGATGACAGTAAGGTCGAACCCTATATCAATCCCGATGAGCGGTGACTCTTCCGATGCAAAGGTTTCACAGGCTATAGGGTAAGGCGTTGCCACAATCAGACAATGCTCCGTATCATATTCAAAACGGTAGTCATTCAAATGGCCTACCTTGTTGCCCTGAAAAATAATCACCACGCCCTGCTGGTACATCTGAGGCGTCACTTTATGGTATTTATTTATTCTGAATAACCTGACACCCGGTAAGCTGGTATCGACCCGCCCTATCTGCTTATCCAGCCCGTGTTGTTCACATAGCGATGTCGCTAAGCTGACTGTATTGTTCATGTCTACCTCCGATAGAGCCATCATCGCCGTTACAGTCACGAATGCAAGCACCTCCCATAAAAAAGTAGAATTAGGCAAGCATTAGAGAGAATCGTGTATTAAACAGTTACCAGAACTCTCCTAGACTATACCCTATCAATTTAAGGCCGTGTAAAGGCTGATAATGACTCTCACCGGAGAACAATGATGAACAAGTTCACTTATCAAAACCCTACCCGTATTCATTTTGGTGAAGGCCAGATCGCTGCTATCACCAATGATATTCCGAAAGATAAGAAAGTTCTGGTTACCTATGGTGGTGGCTCAATCAAAAGCAACGGTGTCTACGCGCAAGTAGAAGCGGCACTGGCTGATCACCAATGGGGAGAGTTCGCTGGTATCGAGCCAAACCCACAATACGATACCCTGATGAAAGCCGTTGATATGATCAAAGCAGAAGGTTATGACTACCTGCTGGCCGTTGGCGGTGGTTCAGTTATCGACGGTACAAAGTTCATTGCTGCAGCAGCTAGCTACGAAGGGGAAGACCCATGGAACATCCTGGCAGCAAATGAAGCGGTAAAAGCAGCCGTGCCACTTGCCTGCGTACTGACCTTACCGGCAACTGGCTCGGAAAACAACATGGGCGCTGTTGTCTCTCGCGGTAAAGACAAGCTGGCATTTATGTCTCCGCTGGTTCAGCCAATTTTTGCTGTACTGGATCCGAAAACAACCTTGAGCCTGTCGCCTCGCCAGGTTGCAAATGGCGTTGTTGATGCCTTCGTTCACGTGATGGAGCAATACCTGACCTTCCCTGCAAACGCCAAAGTGCAGGATCGTTTTGCCGAGGGTCTATTACTTACCCTTATTGAAGAAGGCCCTAAAGCACTCGCGACTCCAGATGATATGGATGTACGTTCCAATGTTATGTGGTCGGCAACTCAGGCGCTTAACGGCCTGATCGGTGTCGGTGTTCCTCAAGACTGGACGACCCACATGATTGGACATGAGCTTACTGGCAACTACGGTATCGATCATGCCCGTACTCTGAGCATCGTTCTGCCTGCCGTCATGCAAGAGCGTCGTGCCGACAAAGAAGCCAAACTGCTTCAGTACGGCGAACGTATCTTTGGTATTACCGAAGGCTCTGTTGATGAACGCATTGATACTGCCATTGCCCAAACTATTGCTTTCTTCAAGCAGATGGAAGTACCAACACGTCTTGCAGATGTCGACCTTGATGCATCAGCGATTGACACACTAGTCGCCGGCCTTGAAAAGCATGGCATGAAAGCACTGGGCGAGCACGGAAACATTGCTATTGCAGACAGCCGAGCTATCTTAGAAACAGCGCTGTAATCAGTAAGAAATTAGCCACGAGTAACAGTAAGCCCATCACATATTGTGGTGGGCTTCTTTATTGCCAACGTATTCTCTTTTGATCACTCATAGCTTGATAACATGTTCACAGTTAGAGCACTTCCAGATGGACGCATAAACCAGCCTTTGCCACCAATTGCGATGAACACGAATCATTGCAGCATTGCATTTTTCACACATAATCAACATTAACCTCAATAGCAACAGCTTATATTTGCCACCGGTGCGTATGTTGCACCGTAAATAAACACGGTTCGGCAAACAATTTCCATCTGTTTGATTTATAGGAATATAAAACCGTAAAATCAAATAATAGCGAAGCTGTATGTGAGTCCATTGAGAGTGAGCAGGCACTTTCTGCTAGGTTACCGGCAAAGGTGTTCCTTGTTTCACAGGGCGGATCGCAAGGTTGGTATTGATATCCTTGACCATATTGAGAGTCTGTAGCTTACGCATAAAGCCTTCATAGTGCTGTAGATCTTTACTCACGACTTCTAACAAATAGTCATATTGGCCCGAAATCACATGGCAACTGATCACTTCAGGCATGCATTCGACGGCATTTTCAAACTCGCTGATAGCCTGGTCACGATGATTGCTTAAACTCACGTTGACGAAGAATGTCATCATCAAACCCAGCTTCTGCCGATTAAGCTTGACCTGATAGCCCGCTATCACCCCCTCAGATTCAAGCAATTTGATCCGTCGGGCGCAGGGAGAGACAGACAACCCAACGGCATCTGCAATTTCTGCCGTGGTTTTACGTACGTCACCCTGTAGCTCCGCCAATATCTGCTTGTCTTTCCTGTCCATCCACACCTCACTAACCAAAATAACCAATTATCCTTCACATATTGGTAATATTTATCAAGCAAGGTGTCAATACCCTGCTCTTTTGCCAACTTTAACCCTGGATAATTATTCATACTGTTATTCCAGACAAATAAATCGCGGACTATAAAATGGAACTAGCGGCAAAAAAGGAAAAAGGGTTGGGTTTACTCGCAATGTTGGCAACCCTACTCATTTGGGCCAGTTTCTTCATCTCGCTAAGGGCTTCAGGTCAGTCACCGCTCACTGTCGGGGATATAGCACTACTACGTTTCATACCTGCGGCACTGGTATTCGGCGTCTTGAGCCTGCCCAAGGCAAATCAAATCAAAGCGACACCCAAACGCTACCTTCTTGCCATCGCTTTCGGCGCCGGTTTGCCTTTCTTTCTATTGGCGGCCAATGGACTACGCTTAGCACCTGTTGCCGATGGTGCCTCACTAATTCCGGGGATCCTCCCCCTCTTCGTGTCATCCATCGCGGCTTATTGCTATCGTGAAAAAATATCCCATATCAGGAAACTGGGCATTGGTTTGATATTTATCGGTATAGGTTTGTTTATCGCCCACTCGTTATCGAGTGGTCAGCATCAAATTATACAAGGGCACGGGTTACTACTGGCAGCAAGTTTCAGCTGGGCCTGGTACACCATTGGGTTGCGGGTGAGTGGCCTGTCTCCCATTGTTGGCGGCGCCATACTGGCCATCTCGGCCTGCCTGTTGTTACCGGTTTTCTATGTGATGGACTGGGTTGAATTTAACGTGATGGCAGCCCCGGCTAGTAATGTCGTCTTTCACCTGTTAATTCAAGGGATCGCCGCCGGGATCATCGCCAACTTCAGTTATGGGTATGCTATTTCGCGGCTTGGTGCAGAGATGAGCGCGGCCCTGGGCTCGTTTACTCCTGTTATCGCGGCCTTGATGGCTGTTGTGATTTTTGATGAATCACTGACGCTTACAACAGCGACTGCCATGGGGATGATTGTTATAGGGGCACTTTCGGCCAGCGAAATCATCAAGCTAAGGCCGAAGGTCATTCGCTCGCTTGCCAAGCCTACTAATCCATAGACGAGATTAAGTCTGATAGTATGGCAGAGGTAAAAGAGGTCAGTAAGTATTTACCAGCTTACTGACCTCTTAGCATTTAACTAGTCGATTAACTTAAAAAACATAAGAAATACCGATAGAGCCCTGGCTGGTTACTGACGCCGCGATAATCGGGCTTTTCTCGATATCACCTTCCAGGTTGGTATATCGGACACTTGCATTGAGCCTTAGGCTTTCTGTTACAAAGACATACCCGCTCAACCCCACGAAATATTGGCCATCCCAATCGGCATCAAATACATCCAGACCAGAACGTAGCGACTCCTCATTTGAAACACCATATAAATGGTTGTTAATACGATCACTATTATACGAATAACCAAGCTGTGGCGTGATACCGAAGCGGTTCATCCTGATTGGTAACCTCCAAGACGCTTCCGCGTACAAGCCGTTATGCTTGTTACCCAGATCAGTACCGGCTCCGACTTCAAAAACACCAACCTGCGAGATCATCTGATAGCTGATACCACCAAGCACCGATGCTTCACGCTCATCCAGTTTCTGAATTTTGGCATCATTTGAGTCTGAAGGCTTCAGTGTTCTTGGATCATAGGCCAGCCGGAAGATCACATTTGTCGGAGTACCGATTGGATATAACCTTACCCCTGCAGAAAAACCACGGAAGAATACATGTTCACTTTCGTAGCCTACGGCAGGTATTACAACAACATTAGCATCGGTATCACGATAGACTTCAGGCGCATAAGAGGTTATTGCACCTAGTGATACCTGGCCTGCAGTGGCAGTACCTCCGAATGCAATCAATACAATGCTAGTAGCTGCTTTCAATGCCCTTTTGAAGCTTCCCCAACCAGCTATACCCACTTTTGAGACTGTTGCCTTCTTTACCATTAACACTTCTTCTTTTATGTTCATTACAACTCTCTGACTTCTGCTTTTTCTACACTGCAACTTTTCACCTGCGCGAACGCCGTACGGTATAAGGCCAAAATAAAAGGCGAATAAATCGCCCTCTACATAATGCCCCGCACTATACCGTCATGATGCCCGTAAATCCACAAGTTCCTTATATCAATGCGACATACTACTTAAGCAAGCGAACCAATAAGGTGCCCGGCTCACGCATAGGGTCCTGATTGACACTGAGCACATAGCCGCTTGATGGGGCTTCATAACGCTGAAGTTCATCGCCGAAGCTATCATATTGAATCGCAACCAACTGTCCGGCTTCAACACGAGAACCAATTTCCACCTGAGGCAATGCAAAGCCTCCGACTTCTGAACGTACAGTGATCACTTTCTTGCCCTCATAATGTTCCTGAGTGGCTGGCTTCGGCTCACCTTCAATAACACCTTCGGCTTTTAGAATGTTCAAAACGCCCTGCAAAGAGCGCTCGATCATATCAGGTTGTAACACCTTGCCAGCACCTACCTCAACGGTAATCGATGGAACACCACTTCGATTCCAGACAGTCTCAAGTACACCTTCATCACCGGGATCATCAAAAATGCAATCCGGGTTCATCAGGCGTGCCATTTTTACAGTTTGGGGAATACGGTAATCCGCAAAAACATAAAGCGGATACTCAGCACCTCGGGTTTGGGTGTGTAAGTCGATCGCAAAATCAGCATTATGGCCCAGCAAATTCTGCCAAATCGCAGCGATATAGCGCTGGGCAGCATCGCCATCCGGGTTGCCCGGAAAAATACGGTTGATGTTCGTCGGTGAGGCATCGGGATCAGACGGGATAAAGTCTCGGCTATGCATGAGCATCCCTGATACATTCACTATCGGCACAACGGTTACTGTCCCCTTGATAGGCTGCGACTGCAATTGCTGGATGATCTTCTGCGCCGTGATCACGCCATTTAGTTCATCACCGTGAACACCAGCAGTGATCATGACTTTTGGGCCATCGACCTCTGGTTCTCCACGAAAAACGATCACCGGTAAATGCCAGCTTTGGCCGATACCGTTATTTTGCGGCCTAAACCAAAAACTGTGGATCCCTTCAGGCAATTCTTCAGCCTGGAGATGTTCTATCACCTGCCGGCCTTGCAACACATCTTGCGTATATACCGTTTTACTCACTTTACTTCCCCTACCCTAGCTCTTATGACATGACTTGGTTTCATTCCTCAATGTAAGCAACATACCATTCAAAATAAAGCAAAGTGTCGCTAACAAGTACTTGCAACTAAGTTTTCTATCGGTAATAAGCGAACAGGTAAGCACACTGTCATCTATTTATGTCGAGTTGATCACATAAATTGATTATTATGTGCGTTCTAAAATTTTTGACTGTGGATACACACTATGTACAAACTGGTTGCACTCGATATGGATGGCACCCTGCTTAACTCGCAGAAAGAGGTTTCTGCACGTACCAAGCAAGCAATTAAAGATGCCAGAGCACAAGGCGTTCATGTCGTATTAGCATCAGGCCGACCACTTGAGGGAATGGCGGACTACCTTGCACAGCTAGGCATGACCAGCAATGACGACTATGTACTTAGCTATAATGCATCGCTGGTACAGCGCGTTGAAAGCAGAGAGATTATCAGAAAACAAATCATGAAAGGCAGTGATGCCAAGAATATTGCCAGCCTTAGCCACGATCTGGGTGTGTTCGTCCATGCATTTTCACCGTCTCGCGGCCTGATCACACCTCAAAACAACACCTACACCCAGCACGAATCGACGATCAACGGCGTAGAGGTCACTGAAATTGATTTTGCCGAGCTCGACAACGACGAAGAGATCATCAAAGTTATGATGGTCGCGGATCCTGAAGTTCTGTCATCAGCGATTACCCAGCTGCCTGAGTCGCTATACCAGCAGTACACGATTGTGCAAAGTGCGCCATTCTTCCTTGAGCTGCTAAACCCTAAAAGCAACAAAGGCGCTGGTGTTGCCATGCTGGCTGAGCACCTCGGGATTGATGCAAGTGAAGTGATCTGTATGGGTGATGCCGGTAACGACCATCACATGATCAAATATGCCGGCCTTGGTGTGGCGATGGGTAACGCCACCGAAGATACCAAAGCCTTAGCAAACCATATAACAAGCAGCAATGACGATGATGGTGTTGCCCTGGTGATTGAAGAGTTTATTCTTAAGAAATAACTAAATAATAAAAAGCAGGCTGTAAACACAGCCTGCTTTGTCACAAAACCAATACCTACGATGGCCTAACCAACTTCAATTGTAACTTCTACCGTTTCTACCGCTTCGCTACTGCCCGGAGGGAAATGCTTAAATAAAACACTTCCTGTCCCTTGACGGATTGCTTCAAATTGATAAATGTTTTTACCCGGGCTACCAATTAAACCAATATTAGTTTCTAGGTCGCGGACATTAAGGCGCAACACGCTCAATTTCAGTAATGGAATAATGGACTTTTCCTTCCTGGTCTGGCAGAGATACAAAGATATGTACTTTAGCCATGTAAGCTTCGGCATCAGGATACACAGGTTGTGCGCGGCAGAAATAGACATAATTCATACCGGCGACGACCTGTTGCTGACCAGCAAGCGGTTTGTAATCAACGCCCACAATAGAGTGCATGACTTCGAAAGCCGCGACCATTTGTAAGGGAAACTCTTCAGGTAGAAGAAGAGAGCCGTAAGCGCCAACGTTACTGACATTGTTTGACATAATAAGTCTCCTGATTGATGGTGTTATTATTTGACTGACTAATTCAAAAGAGATGTTATAGCCATTCAGGGACGGAAACGATTACACTTTATTACACGAACTATAGGAATTTGATTACTAAAGCTTTCTTTACGGGTTATTCTTTATTACGGGTTGATATTAGCCACAGGCCGTATCATGCAATATACCCGCAGCGAGACATACAATTGCAACAATGAGATAGTTGTATTTAGCGCATTATCACTGCCAACAAAAAAGCCGATCATATGATCAGCTTTTCTTCAGTTATTCAGCGATTCAATTATCAGTTAGTCGCCGTGTTGAGCGCCCTCAGTTAGGGGCAACAGACCGCTTGTTCACAACAAGCCTTCAACGCGAGCCTGGTGCAAAACGATGGGATCCACAGCGGCATAAGCAGCATCCCATAGCGCACCGATATACATCCTTTCTTTTCCTTTAGCCGCGCGTTCCAACTGGTCGAGCTTTCGTAGCTCATCCAATGTTAGCGGCTGCTTAAACAGTGCTTTAGCCCTCTCTAGTTTTTCCATGTGCCTATCCTCGCAATATCAAATTGAGAAGCTAACTAGGCATTACAAGCTAGCTGGCCAGTTTAATATCACGATGGCGACATCCATTCAGATTCCCGTCGCCAATGTTCGCAAAACCATTATAAATGTAAGTGTATTTTGATGCGTGAGAGATAGCGTGACTCAAGCCTCAATAGCTGAAATATTATTCATGGATTTGTAAGTAAAAAATGCGGAAGATAAAAGAAAAGGCATCGCATTATCGTTCAATAGTCAGCCTCCAGCTTTTTACTGGAGGCCCTTCTTATTATCTTGTGTGGCATCACTACATTTCAGGCATCGTCTCAAATTTCGGTAATGATGGATCCATATGGTCCCAGGATGCTCCGCTACTGCCATATACGACCATTTCAGGTTTAAATAACTCCAAATTGTGCAAGCTACCTACCCGAATAAACTCAAATAGTGGCATACCACTATTTTCTGCATATATGTGACAGCCACAGCTAGGGCAAAACCCTCTTTTTACCACATTGCCACTATCAGCAGTCTTCTCGTGAAAACTAAGCTGCCCAACTATCTTTAGGCTCCCTTTGGGCACAGCAATGTTTGAAATATGGCCTGCCCCACTAATCTTCTGGCAATCATTACATTGGCAGTGTCCTGCCATAACTGCATCTTCGGTACATTCATAAGATATTGAACCGCATAAACACTCGCCTGATAGCCTTTCCATGAGTAGCCTCTTAGTTGTTTACATAGTTGAAATTAAAGATAGTAATGTAACTTCAAAAACGCAAGTTACTATACTAAGATCCAGAAGTGTTGCTTTTGTGGAGTGCTCAATGGATAACAAACCTTCGTTTAAACGCTCTGGCTGCCCAATCGTGAATAGCCTAGATATATTTGGAGATAAATGGACACTTGTTGTACTGAGAGATCTTCATTGCGGTAAGAAAACCTATAGTGATTTGGTCAGCTCACCAGAGAAGATCCCAACTAACAGGCTGGCTGAAAGACTAAAACGGCTTGAAGCTGAAGAAATTATTTCGAAGAATGCATATCAAGATCACCCCAAAAGATATGAGTACCTTTTAACGCAAAAAGGAAAAGATATCTTGCCTATTCTTCAAGAGCTAGCAAGGTGGGGAAATAAATATGTTAAAGGCTCCTGGATACCACCAGAGTGGTTTATGAAAGCATAGATATATGCTTTAAGCCAATTAAATAGAATCTCAAAGTCATAACAGGCTCTAAGACAGATTATATGTAAGGTAAAGGTTGCAGGCAGCGCATCACCACTGTTTTTTCTTAGACAAACCCGCCTGCAACCTTTAATACTCTGCGCGTACTTTTATTGAAATGTTGTCACCTTCAAATCGTCGGCTCACCTCTATGTCATGAAGCCACTTCATTTCAACAGCAAGTTTGGTACGATGCCACTGAGTTCGGTAACTCAATACAGGGCCAATACCAATAGCCTGGCTCTTCATTTCTCCCAGCACAGCCCCTTGGCCACTATCGCCAGTTAACTGTTGATACCAATAACCGCTGACGCCGATACCGGTAAAGCCTCCTAGCAAGATTATGTTCTGAACAAATGTCGACTCGAGGTGAGCTTGTGTCCCCGTCTGGTAATCAGCATCACTGTTACTGCTATTGAAATCTATTCCACCATATACAGAGAACTCTCTGCCGATAGCAGGCTCGATATGCACAAGTCCCAGCGAAGGACTAATGGTCCAGTAGTTCTTACCCGTATTGGCCAGGCGCCCTAGTTCGTAATCGCCCGTTGGGGCATAAAGAGCGAGACGATAATCCCCCCACCACCCTCTGTTGATTGTATGAGAGAACATCAGAGGCTGGATAATCACATCCCCTAAACCGCTTTGCTCTGATACGACTCTTCTAGAAACAGTATCTTGCCCCCCCGTTTCATTCACAATATCAGCCGATACTCTCATCGAGAGATAAGGAAATGTCACTCCCGCACTAAACACCCAGCCGTCGGCAAATTCACCGGCAGGGCTCCAGCGAAGATCTAGGGCGACCTCGTCAGTCTCAATATCCGCCTCTGTTACAGTTTGACCAGCCATTGGCAACTTTGAATTGCCCGATGTTCCTTCAAAGCTGTTAGCTATCAAGCGCACTAAAACGGCTTCATTTGACAGCGACATATCAATGCTCGACGCCATAAAACCGGGAAGGTAATGGCCACTTCCTCCCTCTTCGGCAAAAACCGATGTTGAGATAACAATCAACCAGCAGTCCAGCATCAATAATGTCCATCGCAATAAACACAAAGCGTACTCTGCCATAATACAACCAATCCGGCTTATAAATAGGCGACTCAATTCAGGCTAGAGTGTCAAAATTTCGTCAGGAGCTTGGGTATATACAGAACAGCTTAGCCAACACAAGTCTGAAAGCTGTAGCCGCGATAAGAAAACCCTCGATAATATTATTGATGAGATGCTTCACTGAGAATGAGATAAGGCACTAGCGATACTATGATGGCAAAGCTTCCCATAAGCCCATATCAAAAGTGTGCATTTTTTGCACTTTTAATAAATCCCATAATAAATTTTACGTACATTTATCATAAAACCGTACATTGCAAGAAGAGCAGCAATAAGTAAGTATTTACCGCTTGGATGAGCTGCATTTACATAACCTTTACATTGCTCAATGTCACACACTGTTCAAGTCGTCTGACCAGAATGTAACACAATGAAAATGAAAGCTAACTGGAAAAATCAGTATAGTTTATGATATTATCATTTAGTTAAGAAACTAATAGAGCTAACTAAATTTACATGGCTAAGTTTTGTAGTTCTTGCTATTACCAAACTGCTCGAAAGCGAACAATAATCAAGCAAGATAAACATTGGTAATAATATTCATAACCCATAAGCAGCATGTTTTTGAATTACATTCACTTGTGAATGTTCAATCGATAATGCCTGCCTGTTTTTCGAAACAAACATTAAACAATCATCAGGGACTGATGATGCTAGGTATATCAACAAACACTAAAATAAGAGAGAAGCTATGAACGATTTGATTCAGTTAGCCTCACAATACCGTGGGCTACTGACTATTGTGGTATCCACACTGTCCTTCTTGGTAATTACTTACGTGTGGTGGAGTAGAATTTCACTGTGGCTAAAGTCAATTTCCTACCGCCTTCCACTCATCGGTATCAACAACCGCCTATCACGTCGTCTTGAAATGGACGATCAGGGTTGGTTTAACGCTGAGCGTGAAGTCTGTAACTCATTCGTTCGCGAATACGATAAATACAGCGCCGATAAAGAACATTACCAACAGGCAAGCATCTACCTGGACAAAGTCGGAGACAAAGGGATCACTCCGCTTAAATGGTACCACTGGCTTGGTCTATCGGTTCTGGTTCTCATTGAAGCGGCTGGTTTCGCCTATGTATTGGCTGGCTTTACCCTTCAGGACGCGAGTGAAGCACTGCAAAAAGAAGCGGCGGTTGCTATTGCAATGCTGATCAGTGCTTTGTTGGTCGTGCTTACTCACGCTATGGGTGGTGAGCTATACCGTAACCAGCAAATCGACAAAGTACGACTACGTTGGCAGAACTCGCCTAACAAGCCAAACATCATCGAGCCAAACAACAGTGTGAGCTTGAAGTCGAAGCTAAACCACATCGATGACAATGAACCGGGCTGGCAGCAAATGGCTAACCGTCTGGACAAGGTTAATGCCAACTTCTCCAAAACCTGGGTGATGACAATCGTAACGTTGATCTTCATTGTTATCGTTGCCTCGGGTGCAACCTACGTTCGTGGGCAGGTACTTGAAAAACTTGCCATTGAAGAAGTTCAAGGTGAAGTATCTTCAACTGACGACGTGTTCACATTTGACGACCCGTTTGCGCCACCAGCAGAAGCGATCGAAACGAACGACGCTGCAGATAAGAAAGCCTTGCAAGAAAAAATGTCAGCCCACAAGAAAGCAGGCTGGACGACCTTCATCATCCTGGCCGTTATCTTCATTGCTATGCAGTGTTACAGTATTTACCTGGGTTTCAAAACAACCTTCTCGGGGAAAGAATCCAAAGATGCCTACGGCTCTGTTCATGAGTTTGAAAACGTAACCAGCTTCGTCGCTCACCACAATGCGAAACGCGATGAAGTCGCCCGTATTGCTCAGAGCGTCCTGTCTCATCTGCAGGCTAAAATTTCTCGCTTTGCCCAGAAGAACTCTGGTGAACAGCAAGTACTGCACGCGGCAGCCAACCCGACTAACCGTAGTTTCATCAACTTCATCAAGCTGGAAGTGTTGCGCCACACCCAAAAAGTGGAGCTGGTTGAGCAGGTAAAACCTGCGCCAATTCAACCAACCGCTCAGCCGGCAGCTGCACCAGTTACACCTGCAGCACCAGCTGCTGCTTCAACTGATGGTGAGATTGACCCTGCTATTATTGCTCGAGTGAAGAATGGCGATATCCAAGGCCTGTCTGATGACGTTGTTATCAAGGCAATGACACAAATCAAGCAGCAGAAAGAAGAAACGCCGGAAGAGCGTCTGGCACGTCTTCAGGCAATGGTATAAACAAGGATCACATAATGAAAAGATCATGGATTCTTCCGGCTCTGCTGACTCTTGGTTGCAGCCTGTCTGCCAATGCTGCAATTGATCGCAATGATGTGCCGAGCTGTACAAGTTCACTACCTCAAGAGCTGGTTAACCACTCGAATGAGCGTGAACTGTTCATCGTTCTCGACCGCACGATGGCGCACAGCCTGCATGACAACATGAAGAGCGAAATGTATCAGCAGATCAAGCGCTTCCTTGAACCTGGTGATGCTGTTCAAATGGTTCAGTTCTCGTCGTTCTACAACGATGGCTATACCAATATCGCGTTTCAGGGTAAAACAGATCTGCCACTTGCTCCCGAGCAACGTAACCATGTCAGAAAATCTCAGCTGGCGAAGCTTGATAAGTGCCTGAAGAAGCAGTCGGTGTTCTTCGTCAACAAAATCGGTCAAACACTGAAAGACTCTTTTGTTGCCCAGGAAACCCCAACCAATACCGAGCTGATTGGCACCCTTAGTGACATTGCCAGCCAGATTGTCGCCAACTCTTCTGCCAAGCGTAAGGTTGTTCTGCTCGTTAGCGACATGCTGGAAAACTCGGATATTACCTCCTTCTACGGTAACGGCCGTATCCGTACGATTGACCCGCAGAAAGAGCTTGCTCTGGTTAGCCAAAAGAGCATGTTTACAGACTTTGCGAATGCGGATATCTACATCATTGGTACCGGCGTACTACCTGGCGGTCAATCCTATGTATCAACTCAAAAGATGAAACAACTGCAGACTTTCTGGCAGGGATACTTCCAGCAAAGTAATGCCAAGCTCCTGGGGATGGGGCGGCCTATGTTACTTAGCCAAATGAAGTAACACTCAATACCCAACAAGCCAACTTATGTTGGCTTGTTGGGTGTTTGCTTTAAACAAATAGAATCTTGTAGTCCAATCGCTGACTTAACCCTGACTGCAAAAGATCCACTTTGAAAAGGACTAGGTTATCAACGTGCTTAACGTATTCACTGGCTATCAACACAACTGCTCGAAGCTTGCCAGAAAACTACTCTTAGGCTTGGGTCTCCTCTTGGTATTATCTGGTTGTTCTTCCACCGATAAGGTAAAGACCACCGAAAAAAAGGGCTATTCGGACCAGCAACTTGCCCAAATGTACGCATCCGAGATGGACATCCGGACTGAAGATATCTACCTGTCTAATAACGGCAGCAAACAGAAAGTGGGCACCAAAACCACGTTTCTCAAATTATTCAAATCCGGTGAGACAACGATCACCAACCGCTCTTACCGAGGCTACTTCTACGGTCGCTCGCTAAATATCAACAAAAGGCAGTCATATGTGTTAATCCTTGGCCATACTGATAACAGCGGTAAGGCTGACTTGAACCTGAAAGTCTCTGATAAGAGAGCCAAGTCAATCAGCAACGAATTGCTCACGTTCAAAGTCAACAATAAACATGTCTATTACAAAGGACTAGGCGAATACCAGCCTGTCGCCTCCAACAAAACTGCCGCGGGAAAAGCCCTTAACCGCCGGGTAGAATTGCTGGAATTCTATAACTTCGACGATCTGCAAGCCTACTACGATCACCACTATGCAACGCTTTTAACCGCCAAGTATTACGAGCGCAAAAAGCAGAACCAACAGCAGCAGAAAAAGAAGAATCAGACAGCCAGCAACAAGCGTAAAACACCACCCAAGAAGCTTCCAACGAAGAACTATATCAACTTTGGCGGCGAGCCTTACGATATCAATAAAGTCGATATTGTTGACGCCCTTGGTCCGATCAAGCAAAGTCGCTGGGCCTTGTTCAGCAAGGCATTTGCCAACGAGCCACCGCCCCCAACTTGCCTTGACGATATGCCGAAAGACAAGATTAAGGAAAAGACCCTATCGACCAGCGACTATCTACCGGGAATGAGCCACAAGGCCTGGTGGGCAAAAATGGGGAAAAATGCTGTGCTAATCAACCCTGTCGCCATCGCTAAAAAAGACGCAACGCCAGTCGCAATCCCGACGGTAAGCATCTATAAGAACTATAAAACAAACAAGAAAGCGCTAGCGAAGTATCCTTCTGCAGTAAAAGTTTACAATGCAGAGGACAACATTCTTTTCCGCCTGTTCATTGAAGATAAAAAGTCTTCACTGCGCTGTATTGACCTTGTACTTCCAAAGTACGCAACTTCAAAAGAGTACTCTGCACTCAAAGGCAAACTCTATTACAACGCAACAAGAGGGATCAGAATGGTTGATTTTCTTCCTAAGAAACCATAACCCCTTATCTGCAGGATACCCACCCTACTCTTTGGGCGGGTATCCCGTTTACTGCTTTCATTACTACTCTCGACATAACACCTCATAACCTCAATCCACAAAACGTCTTTCCACCAAACGCTTATCCACAATAAGCTCTTCAGGCTTGTAACCTCTTTTCATTAAGTGGTTTTACTTATTGATAAGATAGAAACTACGAATTTCACCTATTGAACGGGCTAGCTTATCTTTAATTCAGACCCCAAAAGGAGCTGTCCCATGACAAAGAAAACACTGACTCAAGCAAATGGTTCGCCTGTCGTCGATAACGATAATAGCCTTACCGCCGGTGCCAGAGGCCCCGTTTTGCTGCAAGACACTTGGCTTATAGAGAAGCTGGCTCATTTCGACCGGGAGAGAATCCCCGAGCGTGTCGTACACGCCAAAGGCTCTGCCGCATTTGGTACGTTTACAGTAACCCATGACATCACCCAATATACCAAGGCCGATATTTTTTCTGAGGTAGGCAAACAAACCGATGTCTTATTGCGTTTTTCGACGGTAGCTGGCGAGAAAGGTGCGGCCGACGCCGAGCGTGATGTGCGTGGTTTCGCACTGAAATTCTATACCAATGAAGGCAACTGGGATCTTGTCGGCAACAACACGCCGGTTTTCTTCATCCGCGATCCGCTGAAGTTTCCTGACTTTATCCATACCCAAAAACGCAACCCAAAAACAAACCTTCGAAGTGCAACAGCCGCTTGGGATTTCTGGTCTCGCCATCCCGAATCGCTTCATCAGATCATGATCCTGTTCAGTGATCGAGGTATTCCGACAGATTATCGCCACATCAATGGTTACGGCAGCCATACGTTTAGCTTCATCAATAAAAACAATGAGCGTTTTTACGTCAAGTTCCATTTCAAAACCCAACAAGGGCATCGCCACTATACCGACGAGGAAGCCGCCACTATCGTTGGTAAAAGTCGGGAATCCTCTCAGGTCGATCTGTTTATGAGTATCGAAGAAGGACAATTTCCACGATGGGACGTCAAAGTCCAAATCATGACCGAAAAGCAAGCCGGTGAGTATGCCATTCACCCATTCGACCTCACCAAGGTCTGGCCCCATGGCGACTTCCCGCTGATCGATGTGGGTACCCTGGAGCTAAACCGGAACCCGGATAACTACTTTGCCGAAGTAGAACAAGCCGCTTTTACCCCTGCCAATATCGTTCCGGGAATAGGCTATTCGCCAGATCGCATGTTACAGGGCCGCCTGTTTTCCTATGGCGATACGCAACGCTACCGCCTCGGTGTCAACCATGGCCAGCTACCGGTAAACAAGCCAAAGCCTGCGGTTAATACTACCCATCGCGACGGCAGTATGCGCACTGACGACAATGGCGGCAGCAACCTTAACTACGCGCCAAACCACCACAATAGCTATACCCCGAGCCACGATGCCGAACCGGCACTGGCGCTAGAGCGCGAGGCACTACACTTCGATTTCAGAGACTACGATGATGACTACTACAGCCAGCCGGGGAACTTGTTCCGTCTGATGGACAAAGACCAGCAACAACGCCTCATCGGGAATGTTATTGCGTCGATGAGCGACGTTGAAAACGACCAGATCAAAAAACAGCAAGTACTCCATTTCTATCAGGCAGACAAAGAGCTGGGCCAGGCACTCGCTGAAGGCCTCGCCATTAAGATCGACTAGCAGCGGCTATCGTTCGCAATACGAATATAATTTGTGATCCCTTGTTCAAGGCTCCTCTATGGAGCCTTTCATTCTGTGTTCAGTCCTATGAAGCAATTTGGCGACCGTCTACTAACATAAACAGACAGCTTCCCTGTCTGAAAGGCCGCCAATGAAAAAGATGATCAACCACGTTGATAACGTCGTCAAAGAACAGCTTGAGGGAATGGCCAAAGCCTATCCTGAGCTCACTATAAACCTTGCCCCTTATTACATCTGTCGCTCGGCTCAAGGACGTCCGAAGGTTGCTTTGATATCTGGCGGAGGCAGCGGTCACGAACCTATGCACGGCGGTTTCGTGGGTTATGGGATGCTTGATGCTGCATGCCCCGGTGAGATTTTTACCTCGCCTACCCCAGATCAGATGTACGAATGCGGCCGACAGGTGGATCGTGGTGAAGGGGTACTATTTCTTGTCAAAAACTATACCGGTGATGTCATGAACTTTGAGGCAGCCGTTGAACTGCTGCATGCCGATGGCATAAACGTTCAGGCCACCCTGATCGACGATGACGTCGCAGTTAAAGACAGCCTTTACACAGCCGGTCGCAGAGGTGTTGCCGCAACCGTTCTGGCAGAAAAAATACTCGGTGCAGCCACTGAAGTCGGCTACACCCTGGAGCAATGTTGCGAGTTGGCCAAACGCATTGCCAACCAAGCGCGTTCGATAGGGGTTGCTCTCTCTGCCTGTACGGTGCCCGCAGCCGGAAAACCCGGGTTTCAACTCAAAGACAACGAGGTTGAGTTTGGTGTTGGCATTCATGGCGAACCGGGTATCAAAAAGGTGCCGTATTCAGATTGTGATACAACCACCAGCGACATGATGGCGCAACTGCTCGACAACACACCGTATCAACGCACTGTGCAACGCTGGAACGGCAGCAGCGATCAATGGCAGGATGAGCAATGGGTAACCTCGGCAATCGAGCAGGGAGACAAAGTCATCGTGCTGGTTAACAGTCTCGGCGGCACACCGTTATCTGAATTATTTGCTGTTTACCGGAAAGCTGAAGATATTCTGGCTCAGGTAGGGATCATCATCGAGCGCAGGCTCATCGGTAGCTATTGCACGTCGCTCGATATGCAAGGCGTCTCCATCACCCTGCTTAAAGTAGACGATGAGATGCTGACGCTGTGGGACCAGCCCGTTAACACGCCAGCCCTGCGCTGGGGCATCTAGTTGTAACAACGCTAATGGTTAGCCTTGTTATTGTTTCCCACAGCCTGAAGCTTGCACAAGGATTGTTGGAGCTTGCCGAACAGGTAACTAAGGGCAAGGTCAACATTGCAGTAGCCGCTGGTATTGATGATCCTGAAAACCCGATTGGCACAGATGCCGTTGCGGTCATGGAGGCGATTGAAGCAGTATATTCGGAAGATGGCGTGCTGGTAATGGTCGACTTAGGCAGCGCGATCCTCAGCGCAGAAACAGCGCTAGATCTCATTGCACCAATGCACAGTCAATCCGTCCGAATCTGTGCCGCCCCAATTGTCGAAGGCTGTATTGCCGCCAGTGTCTCAGCGGCATCAGGCTTGCCGCTGGAGACGGTTTTCCAGGAGGCAAACAATGCCCTTGCTGCCAAAATCCAAGCGCTTAAGCAGCCACTGAAACCAGAAGAGCCGAAAAGCAGAAATGTAGAAGTTGATGCCAGCCACCATGAACCACAAACCTTTATCTGGAAGGTTCACCACACCCACGGGCTTCATATCCGCCCCGCCGCAATCCTTGCCAAAGCACTTAGCGCTTTTAACGCTGAAATTAGACTGGCAAAAGCCGGCAAGTCCATCGATGCCAAGCATATCAATCAGATTCTCTCAATGAACATCCAACACAATGACACGCTTATCTTCACCATCCTTGGCGAGGATGCCGAACAAGCCGTAGAAGTCTTGAAGCACATATCAACAAACAATCTTTAGTTAATTGACGAAAAGCCGCTTCTATATTTGTCACGCAATTGAGTTTTAAACAAGTGCACAAGAAACCATTAAGCATCAGATATAAAATAACAATATTACGAACCCTGTTATATAACGTTAACTCTCCAGTATTTATCAATATATTTATTGTGGTTATTCTCAAAGCTGAGGTTGAAGATAACTATCACCAAAACAATACTAAAACAACAAATACAACAATTAATAAAGCTAGGTTTCCGTGTTTATAAAACATATCTCAATTACTTTCAGCCTGATGTTAACTCATCCTCTGTTTGCTGGTACTGCGCTGCCTATTAGCGTGCAGAGTGCCAACTATAACGTCAACGCCGCACCGGAAGACTTCCCTATCACATTGAATAGTATGCACTCTTGGCTCATCATCATTGATGACACTTCAGGGCAGCCTGTTGAGGATTTAGATTTTACTGTCAAGGGAGGCATGCCTGAGCACCAACACGGCCTCCCCTCCCAGCCTAAGCTAATTGATGAAATCAATCCTGGGAAATACATTATTGATGGCGTGAAGTTTAATATGTACGGGAAGTGGCAGATTGAACTTATTGGTATTAATAATAGTTCAGACTTCTATCAAAATTTAGAAATTGATTTAGATCATGACAACGCTAATTAAAATATCGTTAATAACTTCATGTGCTATAGCCTTGTTAGGTATTAGCCTAATAATAAATATATCGACTTCTGAAGAAGCACAATGGAGTCAAAATGAGTTGGCTATTCTTAGCAGCTTACGCCTCCCTGAAAAGTGGGAGGTAAATGACGCCTCAAATCTATATCTACACGACAAACAGGCGGTATTGCTTGGAGAACTACTTTTCAGTGACACCCAACTAAGCAGATCTAAACAAGTTGCTTGTGCTAGCTGCCATCAGCCAGAACATTATTTCACTCTTAAACCAGGTAATGAGCTATCAATAACAAAGCAAGTCCCGTCATTGCTCGGTACAGCCAAATTTAACTGGTACATGCTTGACGGAAGGGCTGATAGCCTTTGGGCCCAGGCCTTGAAGCCCCTGGAGAACCACATCGAACACGGCGGTACACGCACTCAGTATGTACTACACGTCCTTGACAAATATCCGCAGCTTTACCAAACAATTTTTGGTCCTATTCCTGATGAGCTCACCGGTGCAGTACTGCCAGCCCAAGCCTCCCCAAGCAGCCAGTATCCTGCTGAGCAGCAATTGTGGCACCAGCTAGACAAACCTATCCGAGAAGCCATTAACCGAGTTTTCGCGAATATTGGGAAATCTCTTGCTGCTTATCAGGCAACCCTATGGCCGGAGGATACCCGATTTGATCGCTATATCGATCAAATGATGGCTGCAACAGAGAAATCGGTTCCGACTCAAGATCTTCTCCTGGATGCACAAGAAGTCGCAGGGCTTAAAATTTTCATCAGCGAGCAAGGACAATGCTTACGATGCCATAATGGCCCATTGCTATCTAATGGCGGATTTCACGCCACAACCATTCCTGAACCTCATCCTGATGCGCAAAAAGGACACTGGAGTGGACTTGAACTTGCCATTGCCGATCCATTCAACTGCCTGGGTCGCTATAGCGACAGCCTGCCATCGCAATGCAAGGAGCTACTGTTCAGCAAAAGAGCCGCAGACGAACTCAAAGGGGCAACCAAGGTCCCAAGCCTGAGGAATGTTTCGGCAACTGCCCCTTATATGCATGCCGGACAATTTAGCACCCTTAAAGACGTACTTCAGTACTACAACCGCGCAGCAAAGACTATCGGCATACATTCAGACATCGCAGCACTTAAGTTATTACCCTATCAACTCAACCAGCTCGAAGCATTTCTCTTGACGCTGACGGCAGATCCCAATGATGAGTCAGCAAATGATCCGAGATAAACCTTTGAGAGGATACGATTAATGAAAAGAATGAAATTACCTCATGGTAAGGCTTGGCTAATTATTGCGGCCTATTTAGCTTGCCTTTGTTTTAGCAACCCCGGATACGCCCACGTAAGGTGGTTTATCCCCGATGGCACCAACCCAGATGTGAACCTCCCCTTCGATCTAATAGCACTTGCACTTACTGTGACAACACTCAGCCTGTTCACCTTAGCCGTACTGTTCACCCGAGTCACTATCGTGCCGCAGTCATTAAAAGTGGGTCTAACTCGCCCTGTCGTAACGTCCCATCCATGGCTATGGTACTTCTTGGTGCTGATTCTTAACTGTTACCTTGCCATTAACCTATTGCAGGGGGAATTCCTTGCCCCGAACCTTACTCTCTCACCCCAGCTTGCACTGTACGGTGTCATCATCCAGGCTGCTGCTATCGTCCTTATGGCAATTTCAGTCAGCCTCACGGGTGTTGCAATTGTGATCACTTCTCTTGCACTGCTGTTTTTCTTTCCTTTTTTTATCGCGCTTGATTATCTGTTCGAGTTCTTGTTCGTTGGCCTTGCACTGGTTTTTATTGGTCCGAGCCTTAACAGAAATGACTACAGCCTTTGTAAATCCTTGGGGCTGAATAAGAATCAGTGGCGAAGAACTGCTGTTCATCTCATCCGGATAGGACTTGGGCTTCAGTTATTAGAGCTGGGGATCCACAACAAACTTATGCTTCCAGGTATGGCGTTGGCATTTATCGACCAAAATGAGTACTACAATTTCTTTCCGCTACTCAACCTCCCCCAGATCAGCAATCTTCACTTCGTGCTATTCGTCGGGGTAAGTGAAACAGTTATCGGGTTACTCCTGATTGCCAATCTTGCCAACCGGATAATTTACGCCCTGTTGCTGGCGATATTCACCACAACTTTTCTGCTTTCAGGTTGGGATGAGCTTGTCGGACATATGCCAATCTTCATAATCCTCTTTATCTTGTTGTTGGAAGCAGGGAGTTCAGATTCGAAGCAAGCAAGAAGACACTCTTGGCCATAACGCTTGTTCATAAGCAAAGTGAATATTATGTGGGGGGAATGTACATATATGCAACTGGGAGACAGCAACATTCCCCCATTTTTTCAACTCGACTGGATAAGATGTAACCGTTTAATATATAACAGTTTTATTACAATTAAACTGCAGTAATAAATGGGGCGAAAACGACACAAAAAGAGGATGAATAAAACAAAACAGGTGTACGCAAAAAATTTGATCTGCCACCATGATTTCTCATGGGCTGGAACAGTCAAAGGTACCCCCAAACTCGTCTAATTCAAAGCATGTTTTCATTCAATTTGCACTATTATGCGATATGTCACAAAGTGGATTTTATCGTCTTAACTCTTCCAATTTCGTTTGGTAAAGATAAGTTGATTTCGACGCAGGGTTTCTTTAGGAGGTAATTGTGTCTATCAATTCTATCGACCACACAGAGATTGCAGATGTTGCTTCTAAGTGGGATTACAAAGATGAAACTGCCTCAAGCGTAGCTCAATCCAAACGCCAAAAGGCAGAAGCAAGACGCCGTATCGAAATGCTTCGCGACATTCGTGATAGCGGCCTGACTATCGCGGAAGCAAAGGAGTTGGGGTTAATTCACTAGCAAACAAAGTACTTAACCGAAGTCAGTTAAAGTGAAGTTAGCCAGTACTTTAACTTGATAGAAACAATCTATCGTATCAATCTATTATTCCGGCTTTTCTAATCTTGGGGTAGTCGTTACATTATTGCAAAAGACCCTTAATGGAACGCAATAATGACCACTATGACTACCCGTTGCCCACACTGCAAGGCACTCAACCGTTTCCCGACCGAACGCGTTAACGACATTGCCTCATGTGGCGCATGCAAAGATAAGTTACTGGACGGTAAGCCCGTTGAAGGCACAACCGACAACTTCCTGTCCCTGATCCAAGGCGAAAAAGCAGTGGTAGTCGATTTTTGGGCACCGTGGTGTAACCCTTGTGTAGGCTTTGCACCCATCTTTGAAGATGTTGCCGCTGAGCGCGATGGGGATATTCGCTTCGTTAAAATTGATACCGAAGCTCAGCAAACACTTGCCGCTCAATACCGGATTCGTTCTATTCCAACGATTATGGTGTTTAAAAACGGCCAGGTTATCGACACAATTAACGGTGCGCTACCTAAAGGCCAATTCGACCAGTGGCTGAACCAGGCGCTGACCAAAGCTTAAGTGAACTAGCTCGGCAATTAAAAAGATGGATACGGCAGTGCGTATCCATCTGGGCTCATCAACCAAGCACTGACGACTTACAGCATCTTTCCCGATACCGGAATCAAGGCTCCCGATAAATTAGTTTTAGATGGCTGTGTAAGGTCTAGCATGATCTCAGCCAATTGAATCGGATCAACCCAAGTCATCGGGTCAACGTCCGGCATGGCCTGTCGATTCACATCGGTATCCACGATAGTCGGCAGCACGGCATTAACTTTAATCCCGTATTGCGCACCTTCAGCCGCAAGGCTTTCAACCAACCCGTTCAGAGCAAGCTTCGATGCCATATACGGCCCGAAACCCGCGGGGATATTGCGAATCGTATCTCTTGCCGATACAAACATAATCGCTCCTTCTCCCCTTAGCTTCATTGCCGAAAAGACCTCTCTGCCAAGCATCCAAGCCGTTGTAAAATTGGCACTGAACAGGCGGTCGACTTCAGCGGGCTCCACATCTTCCCAGCGACTCCAGGAATACACGCCAGTACAGTGATAGTGGACATCTATTGCTCCACCCAAGATAACCTGCGACTGAGAGACGAGTTGACGGCAATCGTCTTCGTCGGTTAAATCCCCCAAGAAAACCGTTAGTTTCCCATCATATTTTCTTTCTAGCTCGGCAGCGCGCTGCTCGTCTCCTTTACGCCCGAAGCCAACAACCTGAGTCCCCGACTCAATCAGCTTCTGGATGAGCTCCTGAGCGGTAACGGAAAAACAGGCGGCGATGGTGGCAGTATTTATCTTCTTGGTTTTCATTATTAATTCCTGTCGAAAAGCTGACATTTTGTTACTTGAGAGAATATTGGCGAGACAACTAATGAACAATCCACCTGTACGCAATTGTGTTTTGCACTTAGAGCAAACAGGTGCAGCACAACGATAAGCGCTAAAGGAGAGAGGATGAAAAATAGACCACCATGCTTGATAGAACCAAGGTGATCATCGCCGGGATCCCATCTTTCCATGTATCAAACCGCAGGTGACAGACAATGGCCCCCATCGATGTTCCGACCAGTGCCAATGCGCCTAGCACTCCCCAAAAACTCCCCTGAAACCAGATAGCAATACCGCCAAATAACTCCGCTAACCCGACCAGAAACATGAACTGGCGGTTAAAACCGTAAGAATGAAAGAAGGCAAGCTGCTTCTCAAAGATCATCTTCTGCCAACCAAGTAGCTTGATAGAACTTGCAAAGATAAAGAAAACCGAAAGCAACCCGGTGGCTGCTGAAGTAAAAAAAGTCATAATGCTCTTATCCTTTTGAAGGGTTGAAAAGAGCTTACACTCGCACCATTATTAGCAGCAGTGATTACGCTTGATAACAATTATGAATAGAAATCATATTTTAAAAGTTGATCTTAACCTCTTGAAGTCATTGCACGCCTTGCTCGAAGAAAAGCATGTCGGACGGGCAGCGGCAAAAATGAATGTAAGCCAGTCTGCCATGAGTCACACATTAACCAGGCTACGAACAACCTTCAGCGATCCGCTTTTCATTCGTAATGCCAAAGGGCTAGAGCCAACCAGTTACGCTCTTGAACTCTCAGGCAAGCTACGGTTCATATTGGATGAAATAGATACCCTCTTAACGCCAAAATCCTTGGATCTTGCAACGGTGCGATGCCAGTTCAGGATCCAAACCCATGACTTTCTCATCGCCACTTACCTTGCAAGCGCCTTCAAAGCCATCAAAGATGAAGCGCCAAACATTGTCTTTGATATACAGATTTTAACAGCCGACAGCGACCAGAAGCTGGATAAAGGTGAGCTGGAGATGATCATTGGTGCCGGCCTGCAAGCCAATCCCCGCTTTATGCAAAAACGCCTTGCTGACGAGGAGCTCGTTTGCTTGCTGGATAAACACCACCCGGTACTGGCGAACTGGAATGGCAACGCTATATTCCACTATCCCCATATCCAGTCCAGTCTTCTCGATAACAAAGATGATCCCGTCACGCGGTATGGGAAAGAAACAGGACTGCCTGAACGACAAATTGGCCTCTATACCGAGACACTCAATTCACAGTTAGCTTTGCTACCAAACTCAAACCTAATTGCTTTCCTGCCGATGTCACTCGCCAGACAAGGTCAGCAATTTTACGGGCTCGAGCTAATGTCATGTCCCTTCCCTCTTCCTGTCGTAACCATCCGCGGAATTTGGCATGAGCGACACCAAAATGACCCTGTTCACCAGTGGATCCGAGATAAAATTGATAATGCATTCAAGCAACTCGAAGGAAATAAGTAAATATATTATACCCAAGCACTTTAACCGTAGAGGGCTTTTTCAGATATCTGATTACATTGGCAATATAAATCTCATGACATTTTATTTAGATACAAATCTCAACCTTTGAGTAATTGTTTTTAATCTTTTTACAAAAAAACATGTAGAAACTCTGAGATTTAAAGTTACAGTATTTAATCCTTATAAGGCATATTACCATCTCGTTTTGAGATATAATTATAAGGCAAACCTAATTTTAAACATCACCACAGTTCTTACAACTAATACAACCTTGCCAAAACCCAACAAGAACAAACCCATAAGTGGTTGATATAAAACAGTAAAAACAATCAACCATGATAAGTGAGAGGTTTAATTAAATAGACAAATGTAAATAAAGTTATAGTGAATATTTGTCATACTATTATTTCATTCCTCAATAAAAATATACTTGAACAAAAATACAGCTAAATTTAATCTCCCGCCGCATTGTTATTTTTCATATTGAGATATCAATCAAAGTTAAGAAGCAACAAAAGTTAATTTTGTTTTTAGTTCAACTTAAAACTAAAAACACGTGTAAGGAATGACTTTTTTGAATTTGTTTTATTCAAAATAATGTAGCGTTTAAATCATTAAGGATATGGAATGCACAAGCCTATATTGATGAGTGTTTCACTCATTGCAATGTTGACTGGTTGTGGCGGTTCAGATTCAGACAATAAAACTGAACTTGAAAAAAAAGCACCACAAAATACGATTACATTCAGCGGTACGGTATATGATGGTCCAATGGCCGATACCACGGTATCTATTTATGCCGGTAACAACCTGCTCGCATCAGGAAAAACAAACAGTAATGGCCAATACTCTGTCAACGCCTCGATCCCTGTTGCTGAGTTCAACAAAATTAAAACACAACCAATCACTTACCATGCTCAGCGTAATGATATTATCCTTTATCAGTTCGCGGGAAAAAGTTTAGCCGAAGCGTTTGAGAGCCAAAAGAATCAAAGCCTCATTACTAACTTTTCTACCGTTGAATATGTACTAGCCGACGTGAACAAAAACAACTTTGTCACCGAGGCAGAATGGAATGCGCTGCAAAAAATCGACCGTAATATCACGGAAAAAATGGTAGTTCGCTACGGCGTAGGCTTAAAGTCAATCATTGATTACTCGGCCACCCTGGCAGGCTTCGACAATAGTACAATTTGGCTGCGAGCCCTGCTAGACGATACATCCTGGGAAGAATGGTACCGACTCAATATCGTGCCTTACGGCGAAGCATGGACTGCATTATTTGCCGATACCTGGTTTTTAGATCAAGAAGCCGGCCGTTTCGTTGATCTCGCGGCCTGGGAATTGAAATACGACAACGTTGTCATCCCGGCCCCGACAGAACCCGTTGAGCCAGTCGTTAACTATCTCCTTATGGAAGGCTTACCGCTAAAGGTTAGTGTCGGTGATACGATCAACCCTTCTGTCAATGCATTGTGGTCTAATGCCCACTCGACCAATGTGACTGCGCTTGCCAACTACGTCGTCACCCCTGAAGGTGCGTTGGTACAAAACGGCACTCAGTGGGAAGTGAAACAAGCTGGGACTATCACGCTCTCGGCTGAATACCAAGGCGCTTCCACAGAAACAACCATTGAGGCCGGCGAGCCGATCGCTGAAGTTGAGCACATCGTCATCAGTGGTGTTGACCAACAGGTCACCGTCGGTGATATTTTACGCCCGCAAGTGTCCGCAATATGGTCAGATGAGCACACAACAGAAGTAACAGGAAATACTGCCTGGGTAGTAAGCCCTGCTGATGCCGTTGTATTCACAAACGGTAACATGCAAGTCGTCAAGCCAGGAAATATTCTCCTGCAAGCACAATATCAAGGTAAAACAGCCACAATCGGTGTTAATGCGGACAATGCTGTCTTGGTTTCATTACGCTTAGATGCCGATAAACGCCAGCAGTACCTGGAAGATGAGTGGCAAGTCTCCGCTCACGGTGTTCACCAGAATGGCTACATTGTGGATTTCAGCCAGGAAGCCGAATGGTTATCAAGCAATCCAGCGATATTGGAGTCATTGGGTAACGGTCGTTTCCTTGGCAAGGCGGTGGGCACCGCAACAGTAACTGCCAAATTTGGCGAGTACAGCGCCACACAGGAATTTGATGTGGAAGCGAAGATGGTTCGCGTTAGCCTGAACTTGCCCAACGGCACCATTTCACGCGCCGAGACCTTGCAATTATCGCTCAATGGCGAATTTAATGACGGTAGCGTCAGTGTGGTCACCGATGGTGTTGTGTGGAGCAGCAGCAACCCAGAGTTCCTGACTATCGATGAAAATGGTGTCGCCACCGGTATCGCAGAAGGCCAGTCAGTCGTTAGCGCAACCTATCAAGACTTTACCCTGGAAGAAACCGTCACTGTCATCCAGCCGAAGATCATTTCCTCTACCCCAGCGTTTGTTGACGGGGTGATGACCTTACATGAAGGCGAAACTCTCGAGTACGGCTTTAAATTTGTCCGCTCAAATGGCGTTGAACATGTCTTTACCGCAGCCGAGAACGGGCTGGATTTTGAATCCTACGGATTTACCGGACAAGTTGATACATCTGGAATCAAAGTAGGAGTCATCGATAAAGATGCCGACCGTATTCGTGCAATTCGTTCAGGCGAAGATAAATTACGAATTGAAAATGTTCCGGTGGAACTACAGCAAATTTTTGTAGAACTGGGCGCCACGACTTCAGCAAATGACTATCCAAGCAGAGTGACTTTAAACGCCAAGATACTGGATAACCAAGATGTATACCAGTGGAACGCGCTGACAGGAAAAGCTCCCGTTGGTGAGACCGTAACCTTAGTGCAAGCAATACAAAGTAACAATTCGTTATATCGTTTCTGGCAAGTACAAGGCGCTGAACAAGACGGCATTTATGCTACTCAACTAACATCGGAAGGCGAGTCTGAAGCCATATTGGTACTTGCTGATTCAGAACTTGTATCAAATCAGATCATTAGCGATAACTATGACTATGTATTATTGGTAACCACTGACGCCACAGGAGCTGAAGTAAACTACCGTTACCAGTTGAGCAACGGGGCACTAACTCAAATTGTCATGGCTGATTTCCCTAATGGGAAGTTTAACTTCACTTATGACAGCTTTGCCTTCACATCAAACGGAGATTTAGTAGTAACCCATAGCGATAATGGTGTTACACCATATGTTTATCTATTTGAAACAGCGGTATGGGAGCAAAAAGCACAAATTCCTGGCGTTCGTATTCAAACTCCGGCCAACACAAAACAGATAGCTGTCTTAGATACAGAACAGATGAACTACAGTCCATTTAGAGCGCCTGTGCTCAGTGTCTTAGACTTAGAAACGCTAGAGGTAACAAGCCAAGAAATTACTTACCCAGGTGATGCTGAGTACTTCTGCCGTAGCAACGAAACATTAAGCTTTGCTGTTTCGGCAACACTTAAGAACTCTGGAGCAGGTTGTCTCGTTTCTAAAACTGGAAGTTATGATGGCGTTGGCTACTGGCTATGGGATTCTATTGCAGAGCTACCTAAGCTACACCTCTTTGCCGATGGTAAAGTTACTGCAACGGTCGAAAGCTATGCAGTAGCCTCTCGCAAACTCGATGGCCACATCGTGTTTAATGCCGGCCGACTCAAAGATGCAGCCAGAAATGAACATGTTGAGGTCGCTGAAATTGCTGATGTCGAGGTTGAAGGCGTCATTGAGCAGCACATACGTCATCAGCGCCTTGGTAAATTTGGCGAAAAAATGAAAGGGCAATACAGCTCTAATGCTCGCTTACAGGATGGAATGCAATTTACTCTCGACAACGTTGATGTGCCCAACGAACTAATTGCTGTATTTAACTATGGTACCGCAGTCCGGAATGAAAGCGGAAACTGGTCAAGCGATCCGCTTATGTATCAGCTACCGGTTGCGATAGACAATCAATGGAAACTATACAACCTCGGTAACACATTAATTCTTAGCAACGAAGAAAGTACGGATCCGAAATACTGGCAGCTTCAGATGCGTAAGCCGGCAGTTGTTGAACAACCAGAAGAGCCTGTCACGCCGGAAGAACCGGTTGTTCCAGAGGAACCTGTACCACCGGTAGAACCTGAGCAGCCTGTAGATCCTGCACAGTAAATACTGTTGATATTCACCAACCATACCGATTAGGGCTACGCGTTTAGCCCTTTTTTATTGGCTCGGCAACTGATCCCAGCGAAACGTCGGCCCATCAGTACAGGCATATTGGCTATCCATATAGCAATGGCCGCAGGTTCCTACTGCACAGTGCATTCGCCGCTCTATCGACAAGTAGATAGCTTGAGCCGAAACACCGTAGGCAACCAGATACTCCGCTATCGAATACATCATCGCCTCTGGCCCAGCCAGCAATACCACTTCGGGCAATTCGCCAAACGTATCCAGTACCGAAGGCAGAATATCACTCGGCGTGCCCGGATATTCATTATCACTGCCGTTTGTTAACCCGTCTTCTATGGTGTTGTACACCGGTATAATATGTTGCCAACGTTCCCGTTCCGGATTCAGCATCTGTGCCTGCCGGGTACGGGCACCATAAACCAATGTCAATTGGGTATAGTTCTGCTGCTCAATAAGCAGATCGACAGCACTGACCAAAGGCGCCAGGCCACAGCCGCCTCCGATAGCCAGTATCCGTTTATTGCTAATTTCATCCATAGGCCAGCCGATACCAAACGGGCCCCGAACGCCCAATACTTGACCAACTTCCAGCTCAAACAACGCAGAGGTCACCGCCCCCATACGGCGGATCAAAGCGCGAAAGTGACCATTCTCGTCGGGTACCTCTGTAAAGCTAAACGGTGCTTCTCCCAAGGACGGTACGGTGAGCATAAAAAACTGTCCGGTCTGAGTTTGCTGCCAGTGAGACAGGTGTTCACGGCTCGTTCCCAAGGGCTCTTCCAACAAGCGAAAGTGAAAATGCCGCGTGTGCTCGCCGTCATCATAGAAATCAACTAATTCAGCAGGCAAAGGCGTTAAGCTATGCATCGTTGACTATCCTCTTCATGATCGAGTGAACACCGATAACACCCGGACACGTTCGCTCGCATCGACCACAACCAACGCAACCATAACGGCCAAACTCGGGAAGAAAATCATCACTAAACTTGTGATACCAAAAACGCTTTACCCGCTCGCCAGCCTGTTCAGCCGGGTTATGAAAACTGGCTTCACGCTGGAAACCTTCGTATAAGCAAGAATCCCAAAACCTTACCTGCTGAGTCACTGAGGTACCTTGTCCAGTCTGGTTATCAGGAACAGGCTGACTACTTTGGACTGAGGCCTCTGATGCCTGAGTAATTTGCCTGCTTTGTGTTCCATAACAAGAGCAGGTCGGGCATAAGGTCGTACAGCCGGAACACCCAAGACACTGCACACCAACGTCCTGCCAGAATGAAGCCGACATATCATCGGCATTAAGCTTGTTAATCCCTGTGCTGATATACGAATGATCTTCAAACTGCTGTTCGCAATGACTCAAATCATCCCAGCGGAGACTTATATCATGAGGGGTGGCCTGAACAAGCGGTAAACCCTTAAGCGATTCTTTCCCCACTGCAGTTATGGCCACCAGCAGCCAGTTGCCATCTGACAGCGGGTGCAAAATCAAATCTGCCGTTTCATCCCGAACACCCGGCCCGGCATTGACCAAGTAGCAAAACCCTTCCTGACAAGGGTGAACACAGTCTATTCCCACCAACAGTGCGCGCTGTCGACGAGCCTGATAATAAGGGTCCTGCTCAAAGAAAATATCCTGATAGTGAATCGCCATCAAATCACAGCTCAATACCCCAAAAAGAACAAAAGGCTCTGGCTCAGGTAATGTTTCGCGAAAAAACTGACCATCGAAAACATACAGCGGCTCTTGCTCGGCAAAGAAGAACTGCTTGGCCGAACTCAATGGCATGTTATGGGTAATTGGATAACACTCACCCTGCTCAACGTGCTGCCAATGCGGATCCCCGTCATCGTTAACTACCTGAAAAAACTGACGGGAGCGGGACAAATGAAGTTGCAGTTCACGAAGCGACTCTAGTAAATACTGCTGCATCCTACTTTTCCTCCCACAATTGCTGAACAGTTTTGGGGACTTGGTTAGGTGGAAGCGGAAATACGGACACGGCACAGGCTTTCAGCTCGGGCATTTTGGTAATAGGATCCTGAGCCGTATTTGTTAACTGATTCGAAGGGGCTTCCTTGAAGTGGTAAGGCATGCTGACTAAGCCCGGTGGCACATCATCCGTTATCATGGCACGTGTCTCCAGATACCCGCGACGGGAGCGAACACCTATTGGAGAATAGCGCTGGAGTCGAAGCGCTTTCGCATCATGCGGGTTAATAAACAACACACCCACAGGCGTTTCTCTCTCCAGCAATGGCGACTTACGTGTCATCGATCCGCAGCCATAATGAAAATGCAGACGGTTGGTGGTCAGCACAAGTGGAAACTGCTCATCGGCAGGCTCGTCAATGTCAATATAGTGAACAGGCAATAACTTGGCCTTTCCAATGGGAAAGCTGTCGCGATGCAGTATCTCCGTCCCCATCGGCGCGTCCTGATTACAAGGCCACTGTAATCCCTGATGCCGATCCAGCCCTGCGTATGTCATCCCCTGATAGGCTGGCGTCAACGTTGCCATCTCATCAAATACCTGCTCGCTTGTCTCCCAGCTCAATTGCTGGCTACCCAGCTGTTCAGCCAGGGCTTTTAACCACTGCCAGTCGCTCTTCGCTGTACCGGGAGGAGTCAGTACTTGCGATATTCGCTGCACACGTCGCTCGCAGTTGGTGAAAGTACCCGCTTTCTCGGCAAACGAGGCCGCAGGCAAAACAAAATCAGCCAGCTTGGCGGTTTCGGTCATGGTCAACTCGGCAACAACCAGCAGGTCCAGTGCCTTTAGCGCCGCTTTAACATGATTCTGATCCGGGTCGGTCACAACCGGATCTTCTCCAAACAACACCAATCCACGAAAATCACCAGACAGCGTCGCCTTAGTCATACCCAGCGAGGTTAGACCCGGCGCTGTTGCAACCTCCTCGCCCCAACTCTTGGCAAACTTACTCTGAATTTCAGCGGCACTGGCATCCTGATAACCGGGATACACATTAGGCAAGCAACCCATATCGCAGGCACCCTGCACATTATTCTGGCCGCGCAACGGATTAATGCCAGTGCCGGGGCGGCCCACCTGCCCACACACCAAGGCCAAATCAGCAAGAGCAATCACGTTTTGGGTTCCACTGACAAACTGGGTGATGCCCATCCCGTACATGATCATCGCATTGTTGGCCTGACTATATGCTTTGGCAACCTGACGGACTAGCTCGGCACCAACACCAGTAACCGATTCAGCAGATTCCGGTGTCGCATGTTCTACATTACTTGCCAAGGACTCGAAACCATCACAGCGTTCATCAATAAAAGGCTGGTTTTGCCATTGCTGCGCAATGATGGTGTGCAGCATGGCATTGATAAGTGCGATATTACTGCCTGGTTTGATCTGCACATGGATATCAGCGACTTTTGCCAACCGCGTTACCCTGGGATCAATGACAATTAGCTGCGCCCCTTTCTGCTGGACATCGATAATGTGACCGCCGAGAATACTATGGTTTTCCGTCGGATCGGCACCGATCACCACGATCAAATCCGCTTTATAAATATCACTTGCACTATTGGTCATTGCCCCGGAGCCCAGTGTCTGTTTCAAACCGGCAACCGTCGGGCTATGGCAGATCCTTGCGCAGTGATCGATATTGTTGGTTTTCAGCACTGCGCGCGCAAACTTTTGCGCTGCATAGTTATCTTCATTGGTTGCGCGGGCACTGGAAATTACCCCGACCGCTTCGGGCCCGGCTTCCCCTAAAATGGCTTTAAGGGAGTCACCTATCGACAACAAAGCTTCATCCCAGCTAATTGGCTGAAATCTATCTTTGATACGCTTCAGAGGCTGAGTAATTCGATTCTCGGGATCAATAGCGTAAGCGGTACTCCAACCTTTATCACACAATTTACCGCGGCTTATTGGATGGCTGATCTGTGGTTCAACACCGATCAGATTTTGTTGTTCATCGACTTTAAGGCATATACCACAGCCCACTCCGCAGAACGGACAAATGGTTTTTACAATCGAGGCAGTCATAGTCATTACACAGTGCATGTCCGGTACTGGTCTGAGTATAGCAACCGCTTACCAATGCGAACTTTTATTACTTATCTTCTGGTTTAGGCAACGACTGCCCTCGCAAGTAGACAATGTGATAGACAAGGCCAACCAATACGCTGCCGCCAACCAGATTACCAAGGATCACAGGGATCAGATTGCCAATAAATCCCAGCAAGGTAACCGAGTCGGCCACAGAAGCTCCCCCTGTATCACCAAAAGCCTTGATTAGCATAGCCAACGGGATGAAATACATATTGGCAATGCTGTGTTCAAACCCCGCAGCAACAAAAGCCGATATTGGAAAAACAATCGCCACCGCCTTGTCTATCACGCTACGCCCGGCAAGTGCCATCCAAACTGCCATGCAAACCAGTACATTGCACAATACGCCACGAAAGAATGCCGTCCAGAATGGCAAGCTGCATTTCGCCTCTGCAATTTTCAGGTATTGCTCGGCAATGGCCCCCTGATTCAGCTCGATATGGCCCGACAAAAAAACCAGCACTGCGAGGCCCGTTGCCCCAATAAAGTTTGCCGCGCAAACAACCCCCCAGTTATTGAGCAGCTCAGCGGTAGTTATTTTTTTATCCGCCCAGGCCATTGCCAGTAAATTATTCCCGGTAAACAACTCCGCGCCAGCCACAACAACCAGCAACAGGCCCAGCGAAAATGACACCCCGCCCAGCACTTGCCCAGTGGCAAAGCCAAAACCGGGCTCAGATTTAACCAAAGTAAAATACAATGCGCCCAGACCAATATAGGCACCAGCGAGAATTCCGAGCATTACCATCGACAGCAATGGTAACCGTGCTTTAGCCACTCCAATATTGTCGACTTTCTCGGCAATCTGCTTCGGGGAAAAAGCATCAAAACCGTATATATCTGCCATGCTGGCTCCTAAGCATCCAAAATGCGTCCACGCACAAATACCCATGCTACCTGTAAGGTAGCTTTATCCAGTTTAGCGGCTATCTGCCTTCACTCATTGCTTAATACTGAGAGACATCCATCGCGGATTTTTGCTTGCAACTTTGGTTCGCGCTATATACTTAACTTTATTCGGCATAGTGGTTACAGGTATCGTTGTATATGCATGTCCGCCAATTTCAGTCCAGTATCCTCAGTCTTATCACAGCTCTTTTTGTTGTTGGCTGTAGTTCAACATCAGAGTCATTTTTCAGCTCCAGTGAATACCGCTTTCATGACTCAACCCAGAGCTTCATCGCGCTTAACGATACTCGCAAAAATGGTGCGGTTGTGGATAAGGGGCTGTTTTACCCCAAGAGTGCGTTCTCATTTACTTATCGGTACTGCGCCAACAGCCCGCAGGAAGCTAACAACGATATCCAGGAATTCCACCAACTGGCCAAGCGTGTTTGTGATGCCAACGTCGGCCAGCTCATCCATCAGGATACTGGAACCTGGTGCGTCTATAATCCCAACACTGTCGATGAGCGTCCAATTTTCTACTCTAAGATATCGAGCACCGCGCTGTGGGCAGATCTATGCCTCGACGGGCCATTTGTAACCTTGAAGGTCATTGAAAATACTGAGGCAAGCCCGGATGAGTGGTATGACGCCGCCAAGATCCTTGGCTACCAACCCTACTCCTCGTACCGAAAACTGATCACCCCGCCTGAAGTCGGGCAAATCCCTCAGCCAATGAAAGAGCCTGTTGCAACTGAGCTTTGGAACGAAGAGAGCGAGTATATCTATACCAACATAGGTTCGGTCGTCTGTCTCTACAACCGGCCTAAAGATTCCGCCATGGGATACACTTACCTGGGTACAGTACATAGCGTCGAGAATGGCTTGGTTAAAGTTGCCGCAACGGCAAAGCTGAAAGGTGACATCAGAACGGCACCGACATTGGAGCAATTGGAGTGGCACCGGATGGCTTATATTACCGCAGCAGCAAACTCATGGTTTGTATGTGGATAGGTTAATTAATATTTCGTTATCTGCAATAAGTATGGCTAAGTCAGCTACGAGCCACGTTAATTCACATACTTAATAGAGAATAAATAATCGTTTAATATAAATAAACAAGTAAAACCTTGATGATATAACCTTGGGATACTTTCTAAGAATTATCTCTTCAAGCCTTCCCTCAAGATCCAACCACTCTACTATTTGATAATAAAAAACAACCTCCAGAAAGTATACCTGAAGGTTGCTTTAGTCATCTTTACTAATAGTAATTACACTTATGATTAGTAATAAGTAATTCCTTCGCCCTGGGTGACTAATGTCCCAGCTTCGTTAGTAATAATCTTATCTAAATCAAAAAGCGAACCAATAGCGGCATTACCAAGTCCGGTTTCGACAAATTTACAAACCGCCTCAATTTTCGGTCCCATAGAACCTGCAGGAAAGTTGAATTCAGCCAATCCAGCAGGCGTTGCCTGTTTCATTTCGGCCTGATCTTCTTTGCCATAATTACGATAAATTGAACCGTCGGTCAGAATAATAAATAAATCCGCCTCAAGTTTCTCAGCCAATAGTTCAGCGGTCAGATCTTTATCGATAACACATTCGACACCGGCACTTTGCCCTTGTTCAAAGCAAACCGGTACCCCGCCACCACCACAAGCCACAACCAAGTTGTCCGCTTTTAGCAAGGTCTCAACTTGCTTGAGCTCTACAATGTCTTTTGGCATCGGAGATGGAACAACACGGCGGAAGTACTCCCCATCGGCTTTAAACACCAAGTCAGAGTCAGCCATCATTTCTTTTGCGCGTTCTTCTGTATAGACAGGGCCAACAAACTTTGTCGGATTAGCAAATGCAGGATCATCTTTGCTAACTTCTGTCTGTGTGATTAACGTTGCGATATCAAGCGAGGAGTCGATATTACGCAACTCCTGCTGCAACATATAACCCACCATTCCGCAAGTTTGCGAGCCTAATACGTCCATAGGGTATGGCGTAGTTTCTGGTGAGTATTCCTGGTAAGCCGCATTCTGCTCCATTAATAAACCCACTTGCGGCCCATTGCCGTGAACAACAACTATTTCATGTTCTTTTGCAATAGCCGCAATACTGGCTGCAGACTTTTTAATATTAATTCTTTGGTTTTCAGCAGTTAATGCCTGACCTCGAGCAAGTAATGCGTTACCACCTAATGCTAATACTATACGCATATGATCGTACCTCCTATGTTATGGAGTGATTATTATTTTTTAATTTTAATAAAGTTAAGTAATTTTTATATATGTATCAAATAATACTTTCAATGAAGACGTGAAAGTGTCGATATAGTATGTGAAAATTTATACGGGTTATGTGATAAGTATCAAAATACTATTTCACTAGATATGGTTTGCTAACTGTTCATTTATTCATTATTCGATTAAATATCCGTACTTTTTCTAATAATCTGCCTGTTAAAGTCATTTTCTTGCGAATGATTCGTCAATAGTGAATATTCTCTCAACAAATAAAACACGCCATAGGCTAGCTTTTATTCAATAATGATAGGCTGATCACAATAAATTCTGTTGAAATAACATTATGCACTGGATGAACACCTAGAGACCTAATCGCCTCAATTTATAGCTAAACACATGAATAAATTAAATAACTGTTGCTAATGCTATAGCTTTTTTATATAAACAAGGGCGTATGAATTAATAAAACTATCAATACATTGGAACCTAACCTCAGTACAACAGAACTCTTCTATGACTTGCTGGATCTCACTGAAGAGGAACAGCAACACTATCTCAGTGAACTCAAGCGCGAAGATCCCGAACTATACCATAAGATTCAGCCTCTGCTCGAAGCTGACTCGCAGGAGAGCGGACAACTTACCGAGCTATTTGGCTTTCATGCCCAGCAAGCCGTCTCAGAGGATGTCTGCTTCTCGCAACTGCTCATTGATAAATACAAGATCCAAGATGAGATAGGCCGTGGTGGAATGGGCATTGTCTATGCCGCTGCGCGCTGCGATGATACCTTCGACCAACAACTGGCCGTCAAGTTTATCCAGCCATCCTTAACCCGGATTCTCGGTAAAGCCTTCTTGTTTCAAGAGGCACAGCTACTCGCGAGGCTGAATCATCCCTATGTAGCTAAAGTGTTTGATGGCGGTGAGCATCAGGGCTATGTCTATATTGTCATGGAAAAGGTCGAGGGCCGGACTTTACGAGAAGTTATTGGATCGCAAACTCTAAGCTATCGTCAATCGCTGCTGCTATTTGTCAAAATATGCCAGGCGATTGCCCATGCCCATCAAAACCAGATCCTGCATGCCGATATCAAGCCTGAAAATGTACTGATTGATGACGAAATAACTCCTAAGGTACTCGACTTCAATATTACCCAGAAACAGCATCTATCAACGTCAGACTCCACGCCTTTCCTGGCTTTCAGCGATGAGTTCGCCAGCCCGGAGCAGAAGAATGGAGACTACCTGACCCATCAGAGTGATATTTTCTCTCTCGGCAAACTACTGCATTTTATGGTTGGCCAGCAACCAGCCCAGACTGACTTGCGGCTTGTGATGGATAAGGCAACTCAGCACCATGCCAACCAACGGTATACCTCAGTCATCGAGCTCATGGCAGATATCGAATGTATTCTCACCAAACGACCGATAAGCCAGAAAACACATATTCCGCTCTATGTTGCCAGAAAACTTATCCAACGGCGGCCACTTTCCTCTGCTCTCAGCTTTAGCCTGCTAGTTTGTGCAATCTCTTTTTCAGCAGCCCTGATCCAGAAAAACCACCAGCTAGAGCAAGAAAAGGCAATCGCAGAGAACATGATGTTCGAAGTCACCAGCCTGCTATTCCACAGCAAAGGAGACGTCAACAAATATATGTCAGTCCAGAACATGCTGGAGCTGACCCGCAGACGAATTTTATCTAATCCCGATTTACCTAAGCATATAAAACAAAAAATGCTGCTAGCAATGATGACCCCGGTTCCGGATAAAACCCGGGTCGCCGAGGACTGCCACCCTAACTGCCCGCAGATAACAACAGAAGGTAAGGTACAGTGATTAAACGGACTTTGATGATAACGGGCCTGGCGATCGCCAATAACGCAGCACTCGCAGCCTCTGAACTCCAGACAGGGTATTTTATTGATGCCCCTGTCACCGGTCTCTACTATAAAACCAGCTCCAACTACCAGGGCTTCACCGAAAAAGGGGCATTCAAGTACAACACTGGTGATGTGATCACTTTCTTTCTCGGTAATGACGACACATCCTTTCCGCTTGCGACCCTGTCGGGCCAGGAGGTGATTACACCGACACTGGCTGCGACGACTCCAAGCCGCAGTGTGAACATGACAAGATTATTGTTATCTCTGGACAGCACCCCCGAAAACCGCGAAGAGATCCATCTAATCAGCAAAGCCCTCTCCGATCCAGACTTTCAGGAGCGGCTCAAACAAGTTAACTTACAGGCCTTAGACACCTCCTATGAGGTGCTTGGGCTGGAGCTGGTCTCCGTCAAAGAAGCCGCTCAACATTTAAATGAAAGCCAGTCCTACATCGAAGAAAACTTCACATCAAAGGATGTGATCCTGCAGCCAATGAACGTGAAATATAAGAATATCATTATTAAAAGGCGCGATTGGCAGGGTAACCTATGCTTCTATGACGTTGCCAGAAAGGCCGCTCCCGGCTATTTCGGCCCTATTGGCAGTATGACCTATATGATCACTCCCAAAGGGATATACGAATACCCGGACGTAGGAGATTACTTTGGCAGTACCGATAATTCAGTGCCAAGCTGCGAGCTCAACTATAGCCGCCGTTACAAAGAGATTATGTTCGAGCCGATCTCGGTATTTGAAGGATGGGACGGGCTGATTGGCTGTGCTGCCAATGGCTGCACTCGCTCAGATCTCAACGGTTTCTCGATTGATGACTATAACGATGAAGGCGACTGGAAATACCGTACTGTCGCGATTAACTATGACCCCCATACCCGGCTGCTGATGCAGAAAAATCAGGGATTGGGCCCGAAAGATACTGTGCCACACACCAACCTGGCCGAGTACATATGGTTCACCTATGATAATAAAAGTAACCAATCTATTGACTTCGAAGGCATCTGGCTGGAAACCCAGTACAGTAATAGCAGTGATGTCTCGAATCAATGCCTTTGGATAACGTCCGACAGGATCCTGTCGACGGACGCCGATGATGCAGAGTGTCCAACAAACCTGAGCGCTTATCGTGACAACGTAACTAAAAAGCATGCCGATATGTGGTGGCTGGCACCGGACAATACTGAGGCAAGCCTTGCCCAACTCAATGCGCCGGTAAAATGGTATGATGAGACATCAAAGGCCCGCTATACCAGTTGGGAGTATCTGCCAAGCGGCCCTAACTGGGATCAGGGAGTGCTTTACCGATTGCAGCAACATATAGTGATCGACAAAGAGGGCAAGCAACAGGCGCAAACCCACCAAATCACCGAGCTGAAAAAATACCACCATCAAGAGTCATAGTTCATGAGTCAACAAATCACTCAAATCATCCAGCAGTGGCATTTAGGTGACAAACAAGCAGAAGCCGAGCTGTACCAATTTGCCTATTTGCAGCTTCGGGCAATAGCCCAACAGGAGCGCGCACGAAGCGCCAAAAAACATGGTGATAGCAATCAGGTACTTAGCGACTGTATCAATAATACCACCGCCCTGATTCATGATGCCTACCTCAAACTGGAAGGTACAGACTTATCACTGATAGAAAACCGCCGCCAGTTTTATCTTATGGCGGCAAAAGTCATGCGCCAAATCCTGATCGATCATGCCCGCACGCTAGCTGCAAAGAAAAGGCAGCAAGTCACCATTGTTCAACAACCGCACGACGACAAATTCGAGCAACTGCTGAGTGTTAACAAAATGCTAGATACCTTCAGTCTGCACTACCCGAGGCAGTCGGAAGCATTGAAGCTAAAATATTTACTGGGATTGAGAAACCAGGAAATCAGCGAGCTTCTCCAATGCAGCAGTAGTTTGATTGAAAAAGACCTCAAATTTTCTCGCAGCTGGCTGCAGGCTAAAATGGTTTAGCGCCCCTACCAACTTTTATTTAAACTTTTTTGGCAAAAAATTGCGGTTTTTTGCCTTTTTTCCGTCCCTTGATAGCCCTTCGCAACAACAGTACTTTTCTCGCATCACAAAATATCACTAGCTATCCGCTATCCGGTGCGGATCCAACAGGGAATAACGTAATGAAGAGAATTGGTTTACTTGCAGCGTCTGTAGCTTTGGCCCTCACAGGTTGCGGTGGCAGCGACAGTAATTCAGGAAACGCTAACACAGCACCTGGTGCAGCTACTGAAGCTGTTATCAAGGCAATCGACGGCTACCTTGTCGACGCTGAAGTATATATCGACCGTAACAAAAATGGCGTCGCTGAGTCGGAAGAAAAGATCTCTGCCCTTACCAATGAAAAAGGTGAAGTCACCATCAGCGCTGCAGATACCCAGTTCCCTGTAATTGTAAGAGCCATCGCCGGTAAAACATACGATACTGACAAGGGCGGACGCCTGACGCAGACTGTCGAAATGACAGCAGCAGCCGGTTCAAATGTTGTGACACCATTCACGACACTGGCAGCAATTGAAAATCTGTCTCTTCCTGAACTAGCTGCCAAATTAAACTTGCCGGAAGCTGTCATTGCCGGTGACTATGTAGCGAGCAAATCAGACACAGATGTAGCCCAAGAAGCCCAAAAAGCCCACGCCGTTGCCCGTTCCCTGACATTGGAGCTGGGCAATACCATTTCAGAGTCTCAAAACGACTCTGAGCTACTAACAAAGTCTAACAAAATCATCACGGTCGTTGATACCGCAGTTAATAACGGTGATGAACTGGATGAAGTTCTAATTAGCTTCGACGACAGTGGTGCAGCAAACAAGATCCCAATGCCACCAACAGTCCAGGAACATTTTTCCGGTAACACCTTCTACTCTATCAGTACCAACGAAGACTATTTTAAGCATGAAGGGCTAAACATCGCGAAGTTCACCGACACTGAAATTCACGACATAGATTTCAACGGAGAGGTTATTGGTAAGTTTCCAATCACCTACACCACAAACGGCTTCAAAGGTGGCGATGGACTAGACGAAGTTATCTATATGAGTGACGCCTTCTCCTTGGCAGTCACTGCTGATAATGACATGATTTTCCACACCCAGACCAATATCGATAACGGCTATACCGCTCAGGCCGCTACCGAAGTCATGTTCAAGGGTAAAACACTCTATCACCTATGGGATGACTCAACGACCAAAAAAGCCAGACCGACGTTCGTTACCCTGGCGTTTGATTCAGAGAAGAAAGTTGTTGATATCATCGAAGACGGTGAGACAACACAGCATGAGTGGTCGATTTCCAGCAAAGGCCAAATGATCGTTCAAGGCGTAATGGAAGGTGATGACTGGGTGATCCAGCCAACTAATCTTGGCAACGATGACTTAACCGTATTCTATGAAGGTGCAGATAATGAGAGCATCCCGTACTTCTTTACTGCCAACAAAGATCTGGCGGTCAGCCTGTACGATGAGTGGTACTCTCTAGCACAATAATAGCGCGTTAAAAAGATACCAACACTATGATAAGCCCTTGATGATACCGCAAGGTTTCAGCAGGGGCTTTTTAGCAAGAACGTTAGCCCATCACCAACCAGACACTGACTCCCATCATCATACTTCCCGCTATCCGGTTCATTAGCATGACATTTCCACGTTGCTGTAACAGCCCCCGCAAAGTACGTCCTCCCGCGGCGTATAACAACATGCAAATCAGCTCAAAGCACAGGATCACACTGATCAGCACAGCAGCCTGCGGTTGCAGCGGCAAACTCGCATCAATAAACGGTGGCAACAGGGAGATCATAAATGCCCATGCTTTCGGATTGGCAATAGCCGTAACGAAGCCCTGAGTGGCCAGGGAAAGCGGCTTGACGCTTACCTGAGTATCCAAATCGGACGGGATAGCCATTTTCCCTCGAGAGCGCCACATCTGGATCCCCAGATAGAGTAAATATGCGCCACCCAGATACTTTAGTGCCAGAAAAAGGTTAGGTCGAGCCAGCAATACTGTTGCTACCCCCACCAAAGCAGACAAAGAAACTAGCCCCACACCCACAAGCTCACCGACCATCATCCACAGGCTTCGACGAACACCGATGGTCATACCCAATGTCATTGCAAGCGTCATACAAAGCCCCGGGGTCGCTGACACTGCAAAAAAGGTGGGGATAAATATTAATAAGACAGAAGGATCCATGAGGCTCGTTACAAAAATGGAAAAAAAACAGTCTACACATTCATCAGACAAATGCCAAAGCAATAATTGGCTACTGGCTAATTAATAGCCCTTGCATATTGATAGCGGAAAAGGCATTTTGAACGAGCATTCAAAAAAATATCTGCTTTAGGGAAAATAAGATGTCATATGAACTGTTAGTCGGCCTTAATGTTATTGATGACCGCCGATATCAAGAATACAGAATCGCAATGAAACCGATCCTGTCACAATTTGGCGGTCGCTTCGGCTATGACTTCAAAGTTTCAGAAGTCCTGCAATCCGAAGTCGAGAACAACGACATCAATCGCGTCTTTACAATCAACTTCCCTAATCAAATGGACATGGAAGCTTTCTTTTCTGATGCAGAGTACCTTAACGTCAAATCCCGTTACTTTAAAAGCTCGGTGAAAAGTACAACAATAATTTCGAGCTATGAAAGGTAAGCTCGAAAAATATTAACGGTAATCCCCCCGCTTGTCGTATCCGTCGGCGGGTTAGCTTAGCACTCTAAATCAATCAGCGTTGAAACCGTTGGAATACACTTCGACGCTGCCTCTTTGTCACCACCGACAAACGCAGAAACTATCGCCCCTTCTTTTAGCAGGCAAATCGTATCAACCAGCAGCATCTCTTTGGCAGGCTCGAGAGTCAGTGCCCTCACCTTCAGCCTTATCAGCTCTCGAAGTTTTTCCTTGTGTTGCAGACAGTATGCTCTGACAGGCGAAGCCGGATCGCTGAATTCAGCTGCTGTGTTAATGAAAAAGCAACCTTTGAATTCATCAAGCTCAGTGACCCGATCATTAAACCAGTCATCCAGCCCAGAGAACAAAGCAATGACGGACTGCTTAGCGGACACCTCACTGTCTAAACACGATTTAACCCAGTGGTAAAAAATATCGTCCCGATATTGCAGCGTTGCCATTACCAACTCTTCTTTGCTGGCAAAGTGATTATAGAGGGTTTTCTTCGCCACTCCCGACTCTTTTAAGACTTCGTTGATACCCACCGAATTAACCCCTGCTGAATAAAAAAGGCGCAGAGCCGTTTTAACCAGCAACAATTTCTTTTCATTCATTTCGCAACTCCTGTTTAGAAACAGATTGACACAGGGAGACAGAGTTGTCTACCCTAGCAAGGAGACAGATCTGTCTCCCAATCAGATTGAGGAACTAACATGAACAAGGTTCAATTTCCGATCGCAGCAGGTATCGCCGCCACACTGGCTATCGGAATCCTATCCTATCTCGATAGCCTGACACATACCGGGCTATGGTTAATGGCACCATTTGGAGCAACCGCCGTATTGGTATTCGGCCTACCCGATAGTCCCCTTGCCAAGGCTAAAAATGTTATTGCTGGTCACTTTCTAACAGCCCTTATCGGTGTATTTTTTGTTGAGTTTATTGGCGTGTATCCGTGGTCACTAGCGTTAGCAACAGGGCTTGCCATCACCACAATGCTGCTAACAAAGACCACTCACCCGCCAGCGGGCGCAAACCCTATGCTTATCATGTTAACCGGGCAAAGCTGGCCTTTTTTGATAACGCCGGTATTAATCGGTGCCAGCTCAATTGTATGCCTAGGGGTGGTTCTGAATAAGATAAGAGTGTTGTATCTAAAAACCATATAGAGCAACATTTAACCCTATTAATCAATACGATAAATGACTCTAACTAATACTAAGCGCCTAAATATTGGTACAATGCAGGGTTAGAGTGAATAGAACGTATACCCAAGCTACCTCAAGAGGCTCACTCCCGAAGGACGAGCTTCTTGAGGTAGTTTGGGTATATAAAGTAGGCGAAAAGCATTATGTTTCAAAATTCAGAACAACATCTTATTCAATTTTGTCTTAACGACCTAGACAGCCTTCGCCACGCATTAGCACAATATCGTGTTCTACTTGACGCCAACGATGTCATGGGGAAAAACACCTTTAACATTGAGTTTGTTGAAGCATCGGTTGAACCGTCACGCCGCTTACAGGTAGCTGACGCTCAACATAACATTGAACTACTAAAATCCTCACTCGATTTGGGACAAGAAGGTGGCCCGCACTATTATCCCGATCATATCGACGACGATGACAAATCCCCGATATCTGAGCCGATATTTTTCGCCATTGCCTTGCAGTACCCCGAATTGAGAACGGAGGTAGTCGAAGCAGTACAGGCAATCGTTCGCTACGCTCGCCGCCATAACAACACCAATAATATGTGGCTAGACAACATGCGCTTGTTTGGTGCCGAAGCGATTTATATGCTGGCACGCAGCGACATACGTTACGCCTACCTGATGGCGCAATTCTACATCCCCTACTGGGACAATGAGCACGCCACCGGATACGAAGGTTATTTCTGCGATTTACTAGCCCGGCACGGTTGGGGCGAAGCTATGATCAAAGCCTTTATTTGGTGCGATAACCCTGCATTTCGCCATGCAATGAATACCTGCCACATAGACCCTAACAAGGTCCACCCTGCACTGGGCGAGCATCTTCTTCTCTACCCTGAAGCGTATGAACATTTTGTTCAAATGTTACAACAACGCTTTACACAGCAGCCTGTTATGCTGGCAACATCAAACGACAAATTAGATAGTCAGAATCCCGTTGTAGATATCTATCTCAGTGCGTTTGCAGAGTGGGAGCCGTACTCAGATATCGAACAAACCGAGTTATTGCAACGCCAGGCCTGGGGCAGCACATTGAAAGAAGTTGCCTACGACATGCAGCATCGTATAGAAGAGCAGCTCAATGTTTCTTTGGTCTGTTACGCAGAATCAACGCTAACTCACATGGCACGCTACGAAGCCTATTGCGAACGCATCGACAACCCGATCTCGGCCATTTCCCTTTTAGATGAGATGGCAAGTCTGATCAAGCATTTGCCCAACGGCACCGCACTATGGCATTACGTAAATTCCGGAGAAGGTTTCCAGCACCTCAAGACCTTTGACCCCCTTGATCTTGAAACCACCTCTGTGTGGCCTATCGCTCAGGCTTTCGCACCCACCTTCTACCTTCATATGTTGGATGAATGTGACGACGAAGAATGTGACTACGAACTACACTACCAGCTCTTGAACGTACTGAAGCCGATATTAGATATTTGGATAACGAACAATAAAGACAAAGACACCTCATCCCGTCTTGAAGGACGAGACCGCTTCATTCGTTTGTTAGATGTGTGGTACCACATCTTAGGCCAGCGAGACCTGACTCAACGCCATTTTCTAGCGGTTGCCGCAACAAACAATCCCCCGAGTATTACACCGAAAGAATTCTATGCGCGATACACTCAAGAAACGTCACACACCGATGAGTCAACCCTGCCACCACGGCTGAAAAAACAAGTTTCGACACTGTTCTCGCAATTTGATGAACCCTCGTCTACGCTCTATCGAGATTCGCTGAGAGCGGTATCGCTTATCATGAGCGAACAGCGCGCCACGCACGATCCAGCCGGTTGGAAACCCACCCTGGCCTGCTGCACCCTCGCTGCACATTTGTGGTATCAGGATCACTTAGAAAAGCGTCAAGATGCGTACACCGAAAATCTCTTTGATTTTATTGATGAACATTTCTTCACCGCCGTTATCAAGCGACTGATTGGAAACGGCACCAAAGCATTACAAAACCATCGAGACAGCCTTACCCAGTTTGTTCATCAAACGAATTCTCAAATAGATTTCGACACCATTGTCAATCTGCTACGTACGCACTTACGTACTGTTAAAGGCACTTGCCAAACCGACGGAGAACATTGCATCAACGATCAACAACCAACGCTCGAGCTGTTCGAAAAAAAGGGCAGCATGCAAAACGTTAGCTTAACCTGTGCGTGGCTTGCCAGTTACGACAACCCGCTGCAAGAACGTGCTCGCCAGCTTTTACTCCTGCTACAAGCCCTCGCACCACAACGAGTAATGGCACACCTAGCCTATTCACGCTCTTGTTCTCGTGTCCGAATTGCCTTTGAAGCCCCCCAATTGGAGCACTATGCGTTTAATTGGCTACACGAAGTTGGCATTGCCAAATGCCATATCGACGCATTCAAAATGGCGCAAGCGTGACAGTATAATCGCGAACAATATCCAGAATGACTGGCATATTTATCAACAATACAAACGGGGGGATGAGTACTTGGAAAATATCGTTAATTCGAGACGTCAAGCGCCAGCGCTTTCTGGACGAGTTAACATAAAAAACACCGTTAAATTAATTGTCAAAATTCACCCCCCATTTACCCGCTGTAGCTGAAGGTATAGGTGTTATTACGCATGGAAGAGGAACATCATGAAACACCTATATTTATTGCCACTGGGTATTGCGTTAAGTGGTACGGTATTTGCCGAATTGGATAAACCGGGACTCAGCGGTGAAGTCAGCCTTTTAGCTGGCTACAGCGGTGGAAAAAGTAACTTCAACATGGACAACGAAACCAAAACAGGAGACCTCAATAGCGCAGGAGAATCAAAGTCCGGGGCAATGTTCGCTCCGCTGGGACAACTTCGCTATACCTTTGGAGAGAATAATGACCACCAGCTGTATTTCGGTACGGCACGCGGAGACATTATCGAAGGCATTTTTGCCATAGAGCTCGGCTATGCCATGGAGCTCGGCAACGAATCTGTTCTTTCATTTGCCTACTTACCTACAATCGCCAATGGTGAAGTTTGGGAAGATCCCTACCTAACAAATACAGCGAGAAAAAAGACCGATATTTCAGGAAATACTTATCGAGTTCAATATGAAAACATTCTAGATACTGGACTATCGGGCGACTTTGCATTCTATGACCAAGATGTTGATAACGAAAAATCTGGAAGCCAACTGACCGGTAACCAGGAGTTACTCAACCGTGATGCCAAAGGCTACTACGCGGGCCTTTCTATGGGGCTTCCTGTCAGCGCAACATCATTTTTGGAGCCATCAATCTCTTATCAGGATCATTCTGCTGATGGTAAAGCCATGTCCTTCAAACGATATGGCATATCACTAACTTATATGCATATGGTCGGTAAACACGCTTTTTCGGTAAATGGTGATTACTCAAATACCCAATATGACGCAAAAAATCCGGTATTCAACGACACTCAGAAAGATAACAGCTACGGCGTTAATCTCGCCTATGAGTACAGCGAGTTTATGGGGTGGGAAAACTGGGGCTTCAATGCACTGCTTGGCTACTCAAACACAGCTTCAAACATCAACTTTTATGATAGTAACGACTACTTCACAGGCGTTGGCTTAACATACAAGTTCTAAATTGAATGGGTTGGCTCTATTTCAAGCCAACCCAAACTAAAACAAATCAACTTACGGGTAATTGCAACGCAGCTTTTACTCCACCGTCACTATAGTTGATGTCCAAATTCCAATTAAGCCTGCTGCACACTTTTTGCGTAAGCTCCAACCCCAGACCAAAACTGACGACCTCTCGGTCATTCACCAAGTCCATATCATAATTTTCAACTATGATAGTGCCACTCTGATAAGTCACTTTTATCCAGCCTTTGTGAGTGTACTGAAAGGCATTACGAATCAAATTATTCAATACGATCATCAACGGTGTGGCCGGTAATATTTCATCAGGAGCAGCCTCGTAATCATGGATAACCTCTACACTCTCTCCCTGAATAAGGTAAGTATGATCATCGATTAGCTGTTTAAGTAAATGCGGAAGATTCACTTGATATTCAGCAGGGGCAGTATCGTTTTTTCTTCCGAGCCACAACAGTGTTTCAGTTATTAGCTGCATATTGGTATTGGCTCGCTCAACACGACTGAGTGAGCCTAGTGCAACCTCGGGTATATCCATTCTTTCCAGAATTTCCATGTTGGCGCGAATAATTGCAATCGGCGTTCTGAGCTCGTGGCTGGCATGAGACAAGAACTTCTTCTCCCTTTCCATCAGCGCAGCATTTCGCTTCAAAGATTGTTCTAAGCAAGTAGCAACACGATTATATTCATTAAAATGAAAATCAGGTCGCTCTGAACTCAGGTTGTCTGTCGATATCTGTTCAGCCCAGTCAACAAGCGCTGCAGATTTTTTTCCTACCCGATAGCTATAAAACCAAAGCGCCATCAATATCAGGACGAGATACCCAACACCGATATAGAGTATGAACAGAAAGTCCTCATCCCACCGTTCAGTTTCGTGCTCAGCCAACAGGTTAAAGTCATATTTTGCAATAGCGTATAAAGATCGCCCGTCATACAGCTTGGTATGATAAAGCGTCAGGACAAAATCACCGCTTGGCAGTTCAGGATCTGCGACAACGTCTTCACTCATGATGAATAAGAAATCACCGGCATTGACACTCACACCTTTCAGTATGTCTGACTGTTGTATGATCACCTCAGGCAGTTCATCAAAATAAAACTTCATCATATACGAGGAAGGAAGCGGGGCGGTTTGGTCTCGCTCATAGGCATTGGCAAACGAGCGGGTCTCAGTCATCAACCGTAATTCCGCTGAACTTTCAATACCATTTTCAAAGTATTGGACGAGAAGCTCGGTATAAACGAGCACTGTAAGTAAGGCGATACCGAAAAAATAGGATGTCAGCCTGCTACTGACAGAAAACCTTCTTAGCAACATCATTTTGAACCAATTATCCTGAACCCGTGACCCGAAACTGTTTCTATTAGCTTGGTTGCAAAGGGCTTGTCGATCTTCTGCCTCAACTGGTATATCTGCACTTTTAGGTTATCGCTATCCGGGGTATCTTCCGGCCACAGGGTCTCTTCGATTTCTCTTTTACTGACGACTGACGGGCTTTTCCGCATCAGTATTTCCAGCAGCAGCAAACCGGTAGGCGTCAATTTAACCTCTTGCCCTGCGCGGCTTACCGTTCGAGCTTCATATTCAAAAACAAGATCGCCAACACAGAGCTTTTTCACTTGCCCACTTTTTCGCTTGGCCAAGGCTTTCACTCTCATCGCAAGCTCTTTCATAGCAAACGGCTTGACCAGATAGTCGTCAGTGCCAGCCTCAAAGCCCACCGCTTTATCATCAAGCGTATCCTTGGCCGTCAGCATTAATATTGGCGTGTCATTACCCTCATCCCTTAGCCTTTGGCAGACCGTTACGCCATCAATTCTCGGCAACATGAGATCCAGTAAAATGACATCGAAGTTATTTTTTGCAGCCAGGTTATACCCGTTATGACCATTAAAAGCATGATCACACCGAATGCCCTCAAAACGTAAATATTCAGCAATAGAGAGAGCCAGATCCCTGTCATCTTCTATCAATAGAACGTCAATAATGTGCTCTTTCATTATGCTATATCCATCGTATGGTCTGCTTTCGTCCCCAAGTGGCTTCTACCTGTCAGGCTGATCAAATCTTCACTGAGCATCACAATAGCAGGGATCAAAACCAATGTAATTACGGTGGCAAACAAGATGCCATAACCCATAGATATTGCCGCCGGAATCAAAAACTGAGCCTGTGGTGAAGTTTCGGCCAACAGTGGTGCCAGTCCCGCATAAGTAGTGGTTGAGGTCAGCAGAATCGCCCGCACTCTTCCGGTTCCCGATGCCAATAGCGCGTTGGATACACTTAACCCTGCCGCCCGTTCTCGGTTGTATCGCGAGATAAGTAATAAGCTGTCATTTACCACGACCCCAGATAACGCCAAGATACCAAACAGAGAAAGCAAACTGATTGGGATACCGTGCAACCAATGCCCCAGCAAGGCACCTACAATGCCAAATGGAATGGCACACATAATGACAAACGGTTGTACATAGGACTTAAGCGGAATGGCCAGCAGCGCATAAATGGCTATCGCCGCTACCATAAAGGCACCTTTAAATGATTGGGTAACTTCTTCCTCTTCCTGTTGCTGCCCGGAAATCACGATCTCAAGTCCCTGATGATTAGCCTTTAGCTGATTAAACAACCCACTTTCTAAACGGCCAATGACTTCTGAGGGCGAAATAACGGATTTGTTTACATCCGCGGTGATCACATTCACCCTGCTTTGATTCATCCGTTCAATCGTTGTCGCCACGTACCGGGTCGATATCTCGGCAACGGTACTGAGGGGTACCACTTTTCCATTGGCAAGGCGGATTCTGGCGTACTGAAGATCATCCAGGCTCTGACGCTTCTGAATTGGGTACTGAAGCTTAACTTTTACCTCATTCTCCCCTTTTTGCAGTCGTTGAATCTCATACCCCTGATAGGCCATTCTGATCTGTTCAAGCAACCCTGAGGTTGTCAGCCCCATAGCCATCCCGGCCGGCTTCAGCGCTAAATCGACCTGAACCTGAGCCGCCTTTAAACCGCTTTTAATACCGAACACGCCGTTATATTGCTCGAGCTCTTTTATCAGTGCCTTTCCAGCGCTATCAATAACATGGTTGTCTTTGCTTCTTAGTTCGATACTGATCGCTTTATCCGTGATCATATCTGCGACAAAGTTTACCCGATCAACCCCTTCCAGTGGCGGCACCATAGATTGCCATCGTTCGGCCAGTTCACTGGCAGTGAAAGGCCTCTGGTTATTGGCAGACAGCCCGGCGGTGATCGTGACTGAACTGTCAGACGTAACAACCAGCAGGTGCTGAATAGGTGCCTTTGCCAATGCATATTCTTCGGTCATCTGCTGGTTCAATTCGCCTGATAACTTCTCAACGGTTAACGCCTCCCGCTGCACCAACCCATAGCCCGCATCATCTTCAAACACGATCTCAACGGTAACGAAATCAGCAGAAATTTCTGGGAAAAAGACCGACTTGATCTTGCCTGATAACAGCAGGCCTACAACAAAAATAAACACCGAAACGAAGATCGCCAATACCGCATAACGGTACTTAAGCACGACGGACAAAAAAGGCTTATACACCTTGAATGTAAAGCGATTCAGACCGGAGGTAACGCTACTCTGAATTCGATTCCACAGTGAGGCCTGATCACCCTCCCCCATGGCAGGCGACATTTTCATATGCGCAAGGTGAGATGGCAGGATCAGCTTCGACTCGATCAATGAAAACAGCAAACAAAACGCAGCAGCATAAGCAAACTGAGCAAATATCTTACCCAAGTCTCCCTCTATCAGGGCCATCGCCAAAAAAGCCACCATGGTTGTCAGAACACCAAATGTCGTCGGCGTCGCTACCTTATTGGCGCCCGATATGGTCGCCTGCAATGTGGCTCCGTGTTTTTCACGCTCATCATAAATACTCTCACCGATAACAACAGCATCATCAACCACAATACCCAAGGCAATGATAAATCCGAACGTTGTCAGCTCATTTAACGTCAACCCAAACAGCGAGTCTCCCATCAGGGTCACGGCGCCAGCAAAAATGACGGGCAGTCCGAGGCCAACCCAGAAAGCCACACGTACATTGAGGAACAGAGCCAGTAAGGCGATAACCATCGCAATCCCCTGGACACTGTTATTAAGCAGCAACGACAGCCTATCCTTGATTGGCTCACTCCTATCATTCCATAACTCAAGATTAACCCCGGCCGGCAATGTTCTCTGGTAATCGCTCACAGTACGCTTAACGGCTTCGGCGACACGTGTAATATTCGACTTGCCATACATCTTGATATCAAGGCCGACAGAGCTTTGGCCGTTATACCGGGTTAGATCATTCTTATTGCTAAAATCATCTTTGATCGTGGCAATATCTGCCAGACGTATCCGCTGTCCGTCGCGGGTTTGCCTGATCAGAATGCTAGAGAACTCCTTGGCACTGTATCTCTGTTGCTCCGTTTTGAGGATCAGCTTTCCGTCCGGTCCCAATAGCTCTCCCCCGGTATCAGTGACAGAGGCAGCATTGATCTTGTTGGCAATTTCGGCCATCGACAGGCCGAGTGCCTGTAGTTGGGCCTCATCCACTTCAATCGTGATCTCCGGCGTTTTTCTTCCTATATAATCAACCCGCTGAATTTCAGCACTCTTTAATAGTTTCCCTCTTAAATCTTCGGCATATTCCTGCAAAACCCCACCGGTAACATCGCCAAAAAGGTTGATTGTCATCACGCCTTCCAGCTCTATTTCTCTGCTGATAACAGGCCGCTCAGCGCGTTTGGGCAGTGTACTAATCGCATCAACCTTTGCCTTGATATCCCGATAGAGGATATCCAAATCATATCCGCTGGACTTAGTAACAGTAACCGTAACACCGTCGCCATTAGAGGTGCTTTGTATTGTTTTTATCCCTTCAACACCTTGAAGAGACTCTTCAATTTTGACAGCAATACCTTCTTCGGCAGATTTAGCCGATCCACTGGAATAATCAACACTAATCGTGACATTGTTTGGCGGTATTTGCGGAAAACCCTCAACCCGGATGTTCCACAAGGTACTGATCCCTGCAACAAGGATAAGGATCATCAACAAGTTCGCAGCCACTGAATTATGGGCAAACCAGGCAATAATGCCTCGTGAGGTATTATTCTGCATACAGGTCCTCCACCATCACGGCGGCAACCTTCATTCCTTCGACATAACTCGAAAGCGGCTTTCGCACCAGGTTCACAAGATCAGGTAAATTATCCCTTGCCACGCCTACATACGTGTTGCTGTTAAACAAGGCTGACACTTTGTGCTTAACCAGTTTCTGATCCTGTTCGAGCCAGATGAAACCGTCTGCCGTGACAGATGAAGCAGGAATATTAAACGTATCTTTTTGCTCTTTACCCAGCAGCTGAACCTTTACAAAACTCCCCAACAACAGTGGTGTTTCTTGCTCTAATGGCTTGGCAACCTTAATCGTCAGGTTGCGCGTCCGGTTGTTTTCGTCAATAACCAAGGCAAGGCTGTCAATCTTTCCGCTCCACTGCTGCTGAGGATTATAAGTCGACCGTATAGACACGTTTGTATTGTGCAAACTGTCAGGCAATTGCTGCCACTCCCTTTCTGACAAGGCAACCTTAATTTCTGCCGTGTCGATAGATTTCATCTGGGCAACATTGCTTCCCGGAGACAAATAAGTCCCGAGAGTTGCTGTTCGAGCAGTGATCACGGCATCAAACGGCGCATAGATAAGGGTATTGGAAAGGTTGCTCTGTGCGTAGGCAACTTGCTCTTTTGCTGCTTTATATTGGGTTTGTGCAATCTCCAGCTGTGGCCTTCTCAAGGCAAGATCACTTGGCTGCTCGCCTATTTCGGATCGCTTCCAGTCTTTTTGGGCGCGTTTATGCTTTCTTTGCTCCTGCTGCAAGGTAAGGTTGGCATCCGCCAGTGCTTTCTTCGCATTTGCCAACGCGACCCGGTAATTTGAATCTTCGAGACGAAGAAGCAAGTCCCCTTTTCTTACCTTGCTCCCCACGACAAATTGTTCGGATTTCCACACTACCTGACCGGATGCCTGACTCAGCAAAGTCAGATCTTCCGTCGCTTTAACTTCACCAAAAGCCTCTATCAATCCGGAATAATTACCGACACTGACTTGCTGAACCGTCACTCTTGGCAACGGTAGCTGCTCTTTGCGCGTCACAACCTCCGGCTGGTTGCTTATTGCGTAGTCGGTATAAAACAGTGTGAGCGGAATAGATAAAACCGCCAGCAGGCTTACGGTGACTAGGTTTAAGTTTGGCTTTTTCACTGGTGTTATACCCCCATTCCCAACGCAAGGCCCAACGTGATTCGGTTAGAAAGCCGTGCTTGTTCTGTCTCTAGCAATTGAATGTGTGCCTGAAAGGCAGCCTGTTTGGCGGCAAGTAGAGATAGGATCCCGCTTACGCCATCCTGATAGCGAACCTGGTAGTTTCGCATGCTGGACTGAGAGAAGTCGTACGCTTGCTGCAGGTATTCTTGCTGTCTGAGCAAAGAGGCTTCATTGTCCATGGCGTTTTCAACTTCGGTTATCGCAGTAAGCAAGCTGTTTTGATAGGCAAGGTAGCTACTTTCGGCTTTTAGCTCGGCAATTTCTGCATTGCTTTTTAATCTCCCCCTGTCGAACAGCGGCGCGGTGATCCCGCCAATCAAGTTCCAGACCGAAGAGTTTTCCAGCAACTGATTCATGCTCGTACCGGAGCGACTTATCGATGCCGTAAGGGTAAATTTCGGCAGCAGTTCTTTATAAGCTACTGCAGCATTCTTATCTGCAGCAACAATTCTCTGATAGGCGGCAATCAAGTCTGGTCGCGAACCAATGAGATCGCCTGAAAGCTGTTTCGGAGGTGACGATATCTGTGGCAAGTCTGCCGGAACTCCCTCTACCTCGGTACCAGTTTGGCTGCGTAGCACATTCAGGTTTCGCAACGCCTGGCTCTGGCTGTGGATCCGTGCCTCTTGTGTAGCCCTGACTCTGGCGGTCGCCGCCCGCGCCGCATCAAGATCGGCCAACTCCTTGGTACCATCAACAACCTGCTCCTTGATGATTTCCTCGGTGCTGACCAGATTGGCAATCCACTGTTTTTCAACCTCAATGATCTTTGCCCGGTAACTGATATCGAGCCAGGCCTGGATAACTCTTGCAGCCAGTGAGTTTCTCGCATATTGATAGTCAAGCTCGCTGGCTTGCGTATTGGCCATAGCCGCATCACTGACATCCGCTAACCTTCCCCACACATCCAGCTCCCAGCTCATATCCAGTGTGAGCGTCTGCTGCGAGGTGGTTTGCCCCTGCTTGGAACGCTGACCTTCAAACTTGGCGTTCACCGTGGGACGATCATTAATATCAGCCTGATATTGCAGCAACCGGGCTTCTTCAAGACGAATGGCGGTACGTCGCAAGTCATAGTTTACAGCCAACGTCTGCTCGACGAGTCGCACCACGGATTCTTGCTCGATCAGGGCCAGCAACTGGCTCGGGAATTCAGCATTTACATACTCATCAGCAGCCTGCCAGTTGGCCGGAATATCTACCTCAGCTTCTCGCTCAGAAAACGGTTGATTTGAATTGATAGTGCTACAACCGCCTAATAGCACCACAAGAGACAAAGACATCACTGCCTTCGTAAGATTAAACCCTTTCATCATGATCCCTGAAGCTAACGATAGAGGGTTTATATAGGGTTAAGAGTAAATGATGGGTGAATACAGATGTCTGTGCACAGGTCTAGATGGGTAATGAAGAATAACCGAACAGGGAGGCTCGACCTTCTCCCTGCTCTATTCAGTATCAGTGTGCAGTTGTAAGAAGGGAGATCAGTTCCTGCCTGCCATCACCCCACCGTCAACATCCCAGATAGCACCAGTCACCCACAGCGCTTGCTCAGACAGTAAAAAAGCGATGGTTTGGGCAACCTCATCGGCTTTACCAACCCGGCCAATAGGATGAAAATCGTTAAAGCCTTCCAATGCCTCGTCAACGTCTGCCGGGTCAATAAACGCCTCATAAATAGGTGTTTTAACGACTGCCGGCGACACTGCATTCACCCTGATACCGACATCGGCCAGCTCCATGGCCATATGCTGTGTTAAGGCATGCAGGCCAGCCTTGGCCATAGAGTAAGCGGAAGATGGCGTGGCCTTGATCGCCTGCTGTGCCCACATCGAACCAATATTGACGATATTACCGCCACCATGACGTGACATATTCGTTGCCACGGCCTGTGAGATAACAAACATCGCTTTGTTCAATCCCATGTAGGTCTCATAGTCATCCTCACTGTGCTCAATAAAAGGCTTAGGGCTGAAATACCCGGCTGCATTGACCAAATAGCCGACCTTGGTCTCTGGCTTGTTAATGTACGCAAGTAGCTTTTTCAGGCTTTCTTTATCATAAAGGTTCACCTGAATGGCTGAAGCCTGTCCGATAGCCTTAAGTTCTTCAAGCGCCTGCTCTAATTTGGCTTCATTATTACCAATAATCACTACCTCTACACTATGCTTTGCCAATACTTTTGCGGTCTCGAAGCCCATTCCGCTTGACCCGCCAACAATTAACGCAACACCTGTCTTATTAAAATCCATAGCCTTTTCTCCGCTCTTGATTCACTTTGTCTCGATTAGATGGTTTAATCTTATGCCTGCCCATAGCTTGCTGAAAAGTGGGCACAAATTGGTTAGGTAGGCACTTTTTGGTACATCTTTATGAATACAAATGAAAAAAAATTCTCGAGAAAATCATCCCCGGCGAAGTCGGCCCGGATGGTCGAGACTATTTACGGTTGCAAGTGGTCGCTTACCGTTTACCAACTTCTAGCTAACGGTATTAACCGCCCGGGAGAAATGGTACGCAGTGCGGAAGGACTCAGTACGAAAGTACTCAATGACTGCCTGAAGAGAAATGTGGAGTTTGGCATTCTCGAACGTATTGCCTATAACGAACTTCCGCCAAGGGTAGAATACAAGGTGACCCCATTTGGTATGAAGTTCATCCGAATACTGGATGAGTTAGAAAAGCTGCAAGATGAGATCGATGCAAACAGCCAGCCTTAAATACCCTTCGAGCCTTCGAAAGGATGAACCAGCGCTCTTCAACTAGAAAATATCCCATACCTAGTTGTAATGAGCGTTTCTAGTGATGCCATTCTGAAATCGTTACTATAAAAGAAATACAGAGTTTCATCTATCAACAACAATTTTCAGCTTGTACTATATTTTCTCAGTAATACTTCATAGAAGTTTTATGATTAACTGCTATTAGATAACCTTTAATCCATCACAACATAAATGGTTTTATTACAGGCAAAAAAAAGCTGGGCATCCGGCCCAGCAAAGAAAGAAATAACAATAACAATTAGCAGTGGCTCCTATGAAGCCTTGAAAATAAATATAGCATCGTAATATTGAATCTTAGCTGAACATAAACATGCTTATTGCAACATCCATCAACAATAACAACAGAAAATAAGATCCCTTTAAATTTAACAACTTAAAAACAAAGGCACTTAATGATAGATATTTTTAGTATAAAAAACATCCATCATCGAACAGATATCAAACAAGCATTCAAATACGATATTAAACAAATTTTATAGATGGATTTTGGGTGGTTCAACTACTACCTGAACCTGAGGAATATCTCTTGCAAAATATGTTTCCAAATACCCTGACAAACAAAAGCCAATAATAGAAGGTACTATGACAACAAAAGCAAAGACTATAACGCGAAATGCAATGGGCATAATTACTTGCTTCATTTTTTCTTCCTAGTTAATAAAGAGGGGAGTTACCCCTCTTATTAATTACTGAACGGAAGCCATTTCCAAATTTTCATCAATCGATGGCTGCTGATTTGGTATATGGAAGATCATTGCGTAACTTACTGGAAGTACCACCAATGTCAGTATGGTTGCAAAACCCAACCCGAACACAATGGTTACTGCCATTGCGGTAAAGAACGGGTCAAAAAACAATGGAATCATCCCTAGCATTGTCGTACTTGCTGCCATACAAACAGGACGAACACGACTTACCGATGAATCAAAAACAGCCTCATACATACTCTTGCCTTCGGCAAGCTCAACATTGATCTGATCAACCAATACAATACCGTTTTTGATAATCATCCCGCTCAAGCTCAACATACCTAAAATTGCCATAAAGCTAAGCGGAGCGTTAAACAGTAACAAGCCGGATGTAATACCAATCATTGCCAGCGGTACATTGAACCAAATCACCAATGGCTTTCTCACTGAGTTAAACAGCACCACGGTGATCAAGAACATGGCTAGATATCCCATAGGTAACGAACTGAAAATACTCGCCTGAGCATCTCGGGAGGTTTCATATTCTCCCCCCCACTCCAACTCGTAACCTTCTGGCAAAGCAATCGCCTCTACCTTATCGCGAATTTTACGCAGCGATGAGTCAGACGTCTCGCCACTGTCCAACCCTGGATCAGCCAGCACCGATATCATTCGCTTACGATCACGGCGCATGATCAGCGGGTTTTCCCATTCAGTCTCGAAATCACTGACTACCTGAGTCACTGGGACAAAAGCAGTGTTTTCTGTACTCCATACCTGAAGTTTCAACAAACTATCAGCGTCCAAACGCTCCTGTTCGGGCGCACGAGCAACAATCGGCATCAGATGACTCTGCTCACGATATGTGCCGACCGATTTACCACTGAAGTTAATCAATAACGCATTGTCGAGATCTTGCTTGCTGATCCCCACTTCCCTTGCCTGAGCAGGGTTTAATTGTGGTCGAACAACGGATACCTGATTGCGCCAGTCATGACGAATATTGGTAATAGATGGCTCATCCCTCATGATTTTTTCTGCCTGCGCAGCTAACTGGCGAAGCACAATCGGATCTTCTCCGTAAAAACGGGCTTCGATTTTCGCCGCAGGTGTCGGACCGTTTTCCAACATCTTGACCCGGAAATGGGCTTTAGGGTAATTATCATTCAGATACGCCGTCAATCCAGGCATTGCAGCCACCTGTGATTCCCGGTCATTCATTTCAATAATTAACTGCGCATAAGCCGCATACCCTTTTTCAGGCGTATAAGGTAATACGAATCGCTGCGAGCCCTGGCCTATCACAGAGGTCAGATTCTTCAATCCCATATGATGCTGCTGATCATATGCCATCAACTCTTTTTCTAATTCACTGACAAACGCTTCTGTACCGCGAGTATCTGTTCCTTCCTGCATCCAGACATCCACAAAGAAAATCGGGGTATTGGACGGTGGGAAGAACACATTTTTGACATATCCCATCCCGAACAAGGCAGCAACCAGCATCGCAATCACAGTCGAGATAGTCAGTACGCGAAAACGCATGGCAAAGGTCAAAATTCCGCGGTAGGCATTAAAGAACCAGCCTTTATACAGCTCCTGAGGCTCATCGCCGCTGGTGTTGCCATCCTTAAACAGCAAATAGCAGAAGAACGGCGTAATCGTAATCGCAGTGATCCAGCTGATAAATAGCGAAATCAACAGTACTTTGAACAATGATGCACAAAACTCACCGGTTGCATCTTGAGACAAGCCTATCGGTGCAAACGCCAGGATGGCAATTACGGTCGCGCCAAGCAATGGCCACTGGGTTTGCTTTACCACATCACCTGCGGCTTCCAATCGTGTCTGGCCCCGCTGTATGCCAATCAGAATACCTTCGGTTACCACGATGGCATTATCAACCAGCATCCCGAGCGCAATGATCAATGCCCCCAGAGAGATAATTTGAAGCTGTATCCCCAGTACATTCATCACGATGAAGGTACCAAAGATGGTCAACAACAATACCGCTCCCATTAGCAGCCCGGAACGGAGCCCCATAAACACCAGCAGAATAACAATAACAATAGCAACTGACTGGCCAAGGTTCACCAAAAATCCAGTGACCGAGACATCCACCACGGCCCCTTGGTCATAGACAGTATTCAATACCATCCCCATTGGCAGACGGCTCTCAAGCTGCTCGATTTTATCGGCTATCGCCTTGGAGACATCAACGACATTTACTCCGGTGCTGAACGAAATGCCCAGCGACAGTGCACGCTCTCCCATGTTGCGGTACAACAAGTCTGGCGTTTCTGTCACCGTTTTATAGACTTTGGCAATATCACCCAGATAAACCAGATCGCCTTTACCCGGAGGGCTGACCAACAGGCGCTCCATCTCTTCCACGCCTGAAAACTCACCCGTAGGATGAATCCGGATCCGGCCGTCACCAATTCGAATCTTACCGGCGTTAGAAACGACATTCTGTGTCTGGATCAAGCTGTATATATAATTCTGATCCAGCCCCATTGCGGCAAGCTTCTGCTGGCTGATTTCAACAACAACCTGCTCCTGCGGTCCGCCAACCACAGAGACTTTCTTTACGCCATCGATCAATACCAGCTCACGGCGCAGGAAATCGGCATAGTTCTCAAGCTCGCGATAGGTATACCCTTCACCTTTGATGTTCATCAGAATACCAAATACATCGGAGTAATCATCAATGACCATAGGCGGTACGACACCCGGCGGCAGTTTTACAACAGCATCATTCACCTTGCGGCGTAACTCATCCCAAATCTGCGGCAGCATGGTCACGTCATAACGCTCCTGCATTTCCACTTCAATCTGGGACAGCCCGGCACTGTTTATCGATGTGATGTGTTTTACCTGCTGCATCTGCTGAATGGCATCTTCCAGCGGCAGCGTCACTTCTTCTTCTACCTGTTCCGGCGAGGCGCCGGGGTACGGCGTAACAACCAGCGCACTTTTAAGGGTAAACTCCGGAAATTCCAGCTGGCCAAGCCCCGTAAATGAAACAGCCCCGCCAATTAACATCAGCAAGACAAACATCCAGCTGATCACTTTGTTCTTAATACTGTAATGAGCAACATTCATGGATTAAACGCCCCGCTCCCAACGAAGTGGTTTCACATCCATATCCTGCTTTAACACACTGGCCCCGACAGCGACGATCTGATCGCCTTTATTGATGCCAGACAGTACTTCAATTCCCTTCGCACGTACCTGTCCGAGTGTTACTTCTACTGATTCCAGCTTCTGGTTTTCCGCATTGTAGCGCCATACGCTAGTTTTCTGTTTTTCGTCACTTCGAAATATGGCGCTCTGGGGCAACACGGCTATAACTGAGCTCGTCTCCTGGTTCATTACCGCCATATCAAGTAACAGCTCGGCACTCATGCCCGGTAAGACATTGAGGCTTTCCGGACGAACAAGGTTAAATACCACCTCGTAAGTCTGGGTACCTGGGCTAACCTTGCTGGCATGTTCTTTATAGTTAACCGGGTAAAGGCTGTTCTGTGATCCGAAACGAACCAGAGGCTGATACTCTTCGCTAAGACCGTTGTCGTTCAGCGTCAGTAACAAGGATTCCGGCACCTGAATTTGCACATCTAACTGCTTGTCTCCCTGAAGTGAGACAACCACCTGCGTCGGCTGGATCATCTGATGGTTATCCAGAGCGACCTTCGCGACAATACCGGAAAATGGTGCGGTCAGGCGTGTATAGTCAAGCTGGTCACGAGCCGCTGCCAATGCCGCCTTTGCTGACTTTAGTGTGGCTTTGGCTGTATCGTATTCCGCCTTGGAGATCAGCTTGCGTTTATAGATCTCTTCTTTACGCTTAAAGTCGACGGCTGCCAGTTCATAATTGGCTTCCGCATCCATTAAGGCATTCTTGGCATCACGATCATCCAACAGCGCCAATAGCTGGCCCTTTTTCACTTTTTGCCCTTCAATCAGGTCAAGGTTGACTAACTCACCACCGATTCGAAATGCTAAATCAGCCTGCTGGCTGGCCGCTACTCTGGCCGGGAAAATTCGAGTCTGTTGGCTAGATGCATCTCCGATAGTCATGAGCTTTACCGGACGCGTTTTATCTTCTTGTGGGGCTGCACTTTCAGCAAAGCCACACCCTGTAAGAAGAGTGCTTGATATCAGTAAAGCGAGAGCGCTCAAAGAGGCTGATTTCATAAAAGTCTTTCCATTTTTGTGATTTCTCTAACGATTCTATCGTGCTAGAGTGTTCATAAATACAAGACGATTAAGGACTCTCGGTTCCGATATTCGGGACGATGGTCAATTTAATACGAATTAGGAATACAAAGTGAAGACGGAAGACCTCAAACTATTCCATCAAATAGTAGAAACCGGCAGTATGAGCCAGGCTGCAAAAATCCTTAATTTGCCAAAATCAAGTATCAGCCGACGCTTAAAAGGGCTTGAAGATGAGCTAAATTTACAGCTGTTTCACCGACAGAACCGTTCGATATTGCTAACCGAGGCCGGTAACATTCTTTATGAAAACTCCAAATCCGCTCTTAACCAGCTCGAACTCAGTATAGAAAAAGCCACAGCACCTAAGCAGGAAATCACTGGTCATCTGCGTATTCAGGTACTACCTCTTCCTAACCTGCTCAACATTGGCAGCACGATTTTCAAGTTTATGGATCGTCACCCGAAACTCACTGTCGAGGTTATCAGCAGCACTGAGGATAAAAACTTAGTGAACAATCACATTGATGTGGCGTTTCGCATCGGTGAAAAGATAGATGAGCCAAACCTCATCGCCCGCCCTTTTATCTCCGCTCACCTGGGACTATATGCAAGCCCAGACTACATTGAGACACACGGGTTACCGACAAGTTTTGCTGATCTTGATAATCATAACGTTATCCGCTTTCGCTTTCCCGACGGCCATATCCTTGAACGCCTACCTATTGGCAAAGAACCTGAATTACTGGAAGTTTCCGGTGATCTGATCATGAACAGCATGCCGTTAATCATTGAAGCCTGTATCCTTGGCAGAGGCATTAGTTATGTGCCAGAGCAACTCGCCAACCGTTATGTTGAGCATGGGGAGTTAATCCGATTATTCGACCATATTGAGCCTTTTGTCGGCCATGGCTGGATGGTTTATCAGCCACTAGCCAATCTCTCACTCGCAGCCAGAACATTTATCGACTTCGCACTAGCGGAAATGGAAACCAGCGCTGACTTCTGCAGCTCGGATTCTGAAGTACTGGACAAGCTGTTGATTTAAGAACTCAACTAGGATGCGTACTACCGGGGGACTTCCAGAGCTCATTCAACTGCAGGGCAAGCCTCAACAGATGCCTTGTCCTACACAAGTTCAACGACCTCCAAAACACATCTGCTCCAATGCGCTACGAAAATAACGCACTTAACGTTCAAACAATCATCCAAAAAAATCACATTCTTAACACTTCATCACAAAACCGTTAGTGGTTATGCACCTGGTTTTGTACTATGCAACACTGTTAGCTATAACTCAGTCAAAGCTATCCAATTAGAGATTAACGAATCAGTGGCTTTCAAGAGCGATATCATGAATCAAGCGCAAGGAACATTTAATACTATAGAAGATCGCTTTTGTTCTACTAACTACACCATCTTAGAGAAAATTGGTGAAGGCGGTTTCGGACAAGTTTATAAGGCAAGGCAAATACGCACTCAAAAACTTGTCGCGATCAAGTTTCTAAGATTGAATGAAGCTGAGTCTCAGCAGAAGAAGCAAAGGAGCATCGCACGCTTTAATAGAGAGTGTGATCTGGTGCGTCGCCTTAATCATCCGAATATTGTTTCTCTCATTGATAAAGGCCAGCAGGGTGATGGACTGCTATACGCCGTTTACGAATATGTCGATGGTGAAACACTAAAGGATCATTTGGACTCTCAAGGTCCGCTACTACCTACAGATGCTGCGGAAATCATGGCCTGCGTCCTTGATGCATTAGCTCATGCCCATGAACTAGGTATTGTTCACAGAGACATTAAGCCAGCCAACATTATGCTATTTAAAGTTGGGGCTAAGCTGCATGTTAAAATCCTCGACTTTGGTATCAGTACACTTAAAAGCGATGCCAAGCAAACTGACTTTCAAACGCTGACCTTAAATGATGAAGTGCTCGGTACCCCCAAATATAGTGCTCCAGAACAGCTAAGAGGAGAACCATCGCTACCTCAAACTGACATATATGTTTGGGGACTCGTATTTATCGAGTGCTTAACTGGCGTCTCAACGATTAAAGGCACTAGCGCTGCAACGGTATTTTACCATCAACTCAGTTCTACCAATGTTCCCTTAGGCATCTTAGCTGGGCATCATTCAGCATCATTTTTTAGACGTGTACTGCATAAAAAAGCCCTTGAACGCCCGGGAAATACTGTCGACTTATATAACGAGTTTCAAAAACTCAATTTCTCCGACCTAGTACCTTCCTCTGCCAAGCTAAACAATGAGGCGGGCGCTCATGCAACAGAAATTCTCGCGACTCAAACGGGAACCTACTCATCAACTTATTCTCGGTTTATTGAACGAAAACAAATCTCTGCACTGTGTGTCATTTTGTCAGAGCCAGAAGGTACACCTGATTACATTACCTATGAAAAGCAAGACATCATTGAAATGCTTTTAGCTGACCAACATCACCAATGTGTAGACATTGCATTGCGTTATGGAGCAAGCCAAGTGGGTACAATTGGCGACACCACTCTATTCTATTTTGGCTACCCTGTCGTGAGTGACAATGACAGCCGCCTCTGTGCGAGAGCTGCGCTCGACATCTGGAATAACTTAAACAGTAAACAAGAACAGCTGTTTGAAAAGCACGGCGTGAATCTAGAGCTAAGAATTGGGCTCACAAAAGGAATGATGCGAAGCATTGGCGGAAATATTCCAGAAGGAAGAGTAGCAACAGATGCCATGTCTTTAGCTAGAAATGCAAAGCCAGATGAGATCGTTTGCTCTGCCCAGTTTCAAGGCATGCTCAGCGAGCAACTTATATTCGAACCACAAGAAGGTGTATCAGTACCTTCATCATTGCAAAAATATTTTCTCAAAGGCGAACGATTCTCCGAATCTTTCGGCTTTTTGCGCACTGTCAAATCCCACGGGGCAATGTTTGGTCGGCAAGATGTCTTCGATAAACTGTCATTACTAGATAGCCCTAGCAGCACCACGCCTCTCTTCCACTTACACGGAGATGCTGGTATCGGTAAATCTCGTCTCCTGTTGGGACTCAAAGAGAGCTACAAAAATACAAGCGTGGTGACACTCCAGTGCTTACCTGAGTATAAAACAAACGCCTTATACCCGATTTTAAACCTCATCACCGCGTATTTTGATCTCAACAGTCCCGAAGCGGATCGCCACTTAACTCAGGCAATGAGCTCTCTATCAGCACCTTTGGTTGAAAGAGAAAACTGCACAGCTATTTTGTGGGCATGGCTTCAGCCATACTCCCGTCTCAGTACCTACAGTGCACAGCTGATAAATCACTCTCTTGATAATCTCTCTCTTAATGAACAAAAAAAGCTGTTGTTTATTGCTGTTTCGCATCTTCTCTGTTTAATCAGTAGAGAGAAGCAAAGTGGCGGTCATAGAACATCGACACTCTTTGTGTGTGAAGATCTGCACTGGGCTGATGCGACAACAGTCGAGTTTATTCATTATTTTGTGGCCTCCGACTGGTTAGCAGAACATCATATTCACTGGCTAAATAGTTCGCGTAATCCACTTCCTGGCGCGCTCGTCGAGTCAAACTGCTCAATAGTTGAACTAACTGCACTTACAGAATCCGACTGCCACAGCTTCATTCGGTATTTGCTTGATAACCAACCCGTGAGTAAAAAAGTCGAAGACTTACTTACCGAACGAAGCGATGGTAACCCTCTCTTCCTTGAAGAATTAGTTACTTACTCCCAAAGAAATGCGCTCATAAAAAAAGTAAATGGTCAGCTGGACTTTGTAGTCTCTGAACCTGAGTCGCGGGTACCCGAAAACCTAAGAGAGTCATTACAGCAAAAGCTGGATGGGCTTGTGTTCGCTAAAGACACGGCTCAACTCGCTGCAGCGATTGGTAGAACGTTTAGTGAGCGGTTGATTCATGCAGCGTCTGACAAAGATGCAATCCAACTACAATCTGATTTAGAAGAACTTCAGAGAGCTCAATTAATCTACATTCAGCGCAATATAGACGGTAACCAATATCAATTTAAGCACGCACTCGTTCGTGATGCCGTTTATGAAAGCACGACCATACAACCAACAATCCATAGCCACATTGCAAGTGCCATGGAACAAGATTTCAATACTGGGGAATACTCTTCGGCCATAGTTGCAGAGCAATGGGCAAAAGCCCAGCGCCCTAGCCTTGCGGTACCGTACTACTTACAAGCGGGAGAACAATCTTCCCACTCGTCTATCGTGGAAGATGCAATTATCTATTATGAAAAAGCGCTCGCTCTCTCTAGCGAGGAGATTTCTGAACACGTTTCAAAGAAGACAAAAATACAAGCGCTTATTGGTTTAAGTGATAATTTGGTTCGACTGGCCAAACATACCCAAGCTCGTCAGCATTACCTTGCTGCTATTGAAGAAAGCTGTGATGAAGACAACTTACTAAAAGCAAGTTTGTTCCTAAATTATGGCAAGTCTCTGGAAACTCACCACTTGCATGAACAAGCTATAGAAGCCTACTTGACTGCAGAGTCGTTATTAAATGCTGACATGTTAGCCGATAAATACTGGCATCAAATGTGGTTGTCTGTGCAAATGGCAAAGCTCTATGTCTTTTATTGGCGCAACCAGTTACAGGATATGCTCAGCGTCATCAACCTCATTGAAGAAAACGTAGTCGACTTCGACAACCCTACAGCTAAAGCAAAGTTCTATGATGCCAAATTACAGTATGAATTTCGTCACACTCGCTATGCCTTAACGAGACAACATGTGGAATTGGCAAAACATGCCTTTATCGCATCTCAGGAAACAGAGGACTATCCGCTACAAAATAACTGCCTGTTTACTTTTGGCTTTACCTGCTTATTTAGCCAGCAATATACAGACGCTCAAAAGTACTTAATACAAGCACTGAATAATGCAACTGAATATGCGGATACTACGCTGAAGACTCGCTGTTTAGCTTATCTAACCGTACTGTTTCGACTCCAAGGGAATAGAATAGAAACTCGCCAATACTTAAGTCAGGCGAAAGAGTTTGCTCAAAACTCGGGTATGGATGACTATATTGCGATAGCAAATGCCAACGAAGCGTGGCTCGCTTACAAGGATGGTGACTATAAACACAGTCAGACACTAATAAAACAATGCAACCATATTTGGAAAGCATTATCGAATGAATTTCCATTTCCTCTGCAATGGTTGGCTTTACTTATTGAGCTCGAACTTATCGCCAGTTCAGTGTCTTTTATTTCCCAAGATATCACCCACCATCGTGTCATTAATATAATCAAAACCCTACTTGATTCGAGCCAACACGCACTACCGGAATCAGTTATTAGCCCATTAAAGGAGGCCATTAATAGTAGAAACATCATAGGCAAACAAAAGTACTGCCAGCAGTCTGTATTATTGGCATTAAATCATGCAAAAACGCTAGGTTATCTATAAACAAGGATAAATTATGGAAAAACTATCTTTAGAAGAGCTGCAAAATGAGTTAAGCCCATACATTGATGAGAATGGAAACCTTACTCTCCGCTCGCAAGATATCTATGTGATAAGAAAAGATGGGAAACGAGCAACTCTTATCAATCACAAAGACTATACCGCCAAAGAGATTAAGCGAATTGAATGGTGCTATAGTGAAACGGATTACCATTTTTTCTTTGGCTCTCAGAATCAGGGACAGAAGTTACAGCAGATTAACATCATTGGCCCTGCACTTACCAAAATCGTTCCTTGGAACCTAGAGAAGGCTCAGTGCCCGGCAGGAATTAATCGCGACGACTTAAAGCCGGGCTATTTGCTCGATTTGCGCGTTTTGCAACTAAACAGACTACGTGCTCCGCTACGTGAAAGTTCTCAACCTTCATTTGTTCCGGATACTCCAATCAGTCATTTAGAGCCTAAATCAGACCAGCCAATAGTGAGCTTTGCCAATGACCACATACCCACTTCAGCTTTAGAGCAACTCAAAGAGGCTGTTGGCGAGAACCTCTACATCGTATCCTACGTCAATCCTTTGATGGTAAGAGACGATAACGAATTTTACCCTTACCATATTCACTATCTCAGTACTGATGACCTTGATCGCTTAGATGCTTTAAATCTTGAGGCTGGAAATCAACAGGATCTAAACGAATTGCAACAGGCCATCTCAGAGATGAAGGCCACGATTCACAATCACCGCGATGATATCATCCCCTACATGGAGTCGATAAAAGAGCAGAGTAACACGCTCACGGCACAGTCTTTGGCTCGCTATTATCGCGATGCCGGCGTCCAGGTCGGTGCCGTTAATCCTAAAGATGTTCAAGAAGAGAGCCTTCTTGTTGGAACCGTCTGTACGGTAGCTAACCTCCAAAGCTTCCTTAAATAGCAAGTAGCAATAGAACAAATAGCCAAGCTTTTTGCTTGGCTATTACTGCTTAAATCCAAGGATATTTGATGATCTCAAAAAAACATCAGAGAGGAACCCATCGCTCGCGGTCTCCACAATCTACCTTCGATAAAATTTCCCCGTTCTTAAAGGAGATGGGGATCACCCGTATTGCGAATATTACGGGGCTAGACCATATCGGGATCCCTGTCGTCACGGTTTGTCGTCCAGCGTCTTGCGCGATATCTGTTGCTCAAGGAAAGGGGCTGGATCTCATATCTGCAAAAGTCTCGGGGGCAATGGAAGCGATAGAAACCTACCACGCAGAGCACATTGATTTACCTCTGAAGTTAGCAAGCTATAACCAAATGTCGTCAAAGCATCATGTTGTCGATGTCACTGGCTTGCCTAGATTGGCTTTCGGTACTTTTTCTGAGCACAGTCAGCGCCTCTGGATCGAGGGTGAAGAACTCTTTACCAATACACCTATCTACATTCCATATGATGTCACTCACTGTAATTACACACTTCCACTCCCAACGGGAAGCGGAACATTTGTCATGAGTTCCAATGGTCTTGCATCAGGAAACAGCACCGAGGAAGCAATCGTGCATGGGCTGTGTGAAGTCATAGAACGAGACGCCCTGGCCTTGTGGCGGGTAGAAAAGGATCACTTAAGCCAACAAGACACTCGCCTCCTCAAGCTTGATACTGTCGATGACTTAGATTGCCTTTCGGTAATAAAAAAATACCAGGCAGCTGATATTGATATCCAAATTTGGGATATCACATCGGATATAGGGTTACCAAGCTTCTACTGCAAAATTGCACCGAAAAGCAAAACAACCGGCCCTCACTACCCGTCTGCAGGCTCAGGCACTCACCCTTGCAAAAGTATTGCGCTATTAAGGGCACTCACCGAAGCGGCTCAAACCCGGTTAACCATGATATCAGGCTCAAGAGATGACATTGAAGCTAACAACTACCAGACTTCGACCTCATCAATTAGATGTATCGACTCAACCTCAACTCACGGCGCAAGAAGCTTTCAGGATATCCTTAGCTGGAACTTTGAACACTTTGAGCACGACATTGAACTTATTCTGCACAAACTTAATAACGTAGGGTTAAAACAAGTCGGGGTTGTTAACCTGACAAAAGATGACTATCAGATTCCTGTTGTCAGAGTTGTGGTTCCTGGCTTGGAGGGGATTGACGAGTCACCCGGATATGTTGGGGGCCAACGTGCACTTAAGCTTAATAATTCACTGACTCAAGGAGGGGAAAAATGAGGACTATCATATTCTCAGGGCCAACCCTTACCGCAGATAAGATTTCAACCATAATTCAAGCGGATTGCCGCCCACCAGCGAAGCAAGGTGACCTATATTTAGCTACGCATGATAAGCCTGATAGCATTGTTTTGATTGATGGTTATTTTGAAAGTGTGCCAGCTGTTTGGCACAAAGAAATACTGTACGCCATTTCTCTGGGAATAAACGTATACGGCTGTTCCAGTATGGGCGCGTTACGAGCCGCGGAATTATCAAGCCTTGGTATGAAAGGCTTTGGCTTTGTCTTCGAACAGTTTCACTCTGGACATTTAGAAGATGACGACGAAGTTGCGTTAGTTCATGGCCCTGCAGAACTCGGCTACCCTAGCCTATCGACCCCCATGATTAATATTAGAGCGACGCTAGATGCGGCTGTTGCTCAGCACATTATTGGCGCTAATGAGTCAGCTCAGCTTGTACTTGCCTTGAAAGAGCTCCACTACCCCAAACGCTCCTTTGACATTCTCAAACAGTACGCTAAAAAGCTAATGGATAAAGCAAAATCACAACCTCTGTGTGACTTTATCGACTGCCACCCTATTGATATAAAGCAACAAGATGCGTTATCACTACTTCAATCTTTAGCAAGTTCAAACGCAGATGAAAAAGCTCCTAATAAAGATAGAAGCCACTTTGCCAAAACAGACGCTTGGGAAAGGCTCGTGTCGAAATTAGATCAGCAACGCAAGCTTGAAATGAACTCAGTTACAGCAGAAGAGTTAGACAGAGAGCTCAAACTCGAAGGTCGCTACCACGAATATAAACAACAGGCTATAGCCAGAAAAGCCGCATTGCGTTCTGCCGTATCTCATCTGCCTGATACAAATAACCTGAAGAAGAGTACACTTTTAGAGCTTGCTTTCCATCAATCTGCGCTCGAAAAACAAGAATTAGACTTTCCCAAACTCGCTCACTGGGCTAATTCCCAACAAATCAGTTCCAATGAATTCGATCGCTTAGTGGAAACCCAATCTCTATTGGCTTGGTTAGATCACTGTGATCACCAAACAGCCAGTGAGATGCTAGATATATTGAAGCTGACAAACCAGTTCGCTGAATACCAGAAGAAAATTGAGTTCAAACGTGCTCATCAACCACAGCCTCTTTCCGACTTAGCGCTAACTGAGCAGGAATTGTGGGATTGGTATATAGATCGAAAACAAAACACAATCACAACAAAAGATCCAAACGATTTATATCTAATACTGGGATTTACGTCCCGAGAAGAACTGGCAGAAGCCGTAGCGCAAGATTATCACTACTACCTACAGAAAGGAGCAAAATAATGAATGAGAACCTAGCACTCAACCTAATCGCAGCATTGGAAATCAAGCGTGAAGATGAGCAGAAATTCAAAGAACTATCAAATCTTATTTTCCCTCCTCTCGCTCGTGAAACAGGCTGGACATTAACCTCTTTATGGGTAACACCTGAAGAAAATTCCTCATCATTGAAAGTTCAAAACCAATGGCAGACAAATTCTGAGTCAACAGCTGTTGTCGAGTCCGAACTAAATAGAGCAATGGAGAAGCTTATTCAAACGCTTCCAAACTACCAACAAAATCTCGAAATGTTGGATACACTTATAGACCAAGAATCCATTTGCTATGCAACTAGCTACACAGTTTGATATCAGCGACATTTGGCAATTAATAGAGTGAGAAAAAACATGGCTTTTCTAACTAATCAAAAATACTCAAGCCCGGTTTACCTCAAAGCTTTCCACCAGTTCGGGCGCCTATCCTCTACCGTAGATACAACAATTGCACTTCCGGATGTGTCGAGAATTCATGCTGTTATTGAATTCCAAAAGCATTGGTATATCAGAGATCTAAGTAAAAACGGGCTACGAGTAAATGGTAAGTTGATTAAGGCAAACCACCCACAATTGCTTCATATCAACGATCAAATTACCTTCTCCAGTGCGCAATGTACTCCGTTCATTGTTAAAAGCTTAGAGCCGCCAAAAGACATCTTGCTGCCTAGCTCCCAAGAACGTGGCGATGATCATGGCATTCAGCCGATTTATCTGGAGCACTATCACTTTCTACCCAATGAATCCTCACCTGAGCTTGTGGTCTTTTATGATCAAGAGTCCCAGCAATGGCAATGTGAACATTTTGAAAACAGTATACTTAGCCCCTTACATGACGGGGAGCAACTTAAGTTCTCAAAGCAGACATGGCAGTTATTTAAGTGTGAATCCCCTGAAAATATGGACACCTTGTGCCTGTCAGCACAAGAAAAAAATGACCTTTGCTATGTCTTTAATATTAGCCAAGATGAGGAACTGACCGAGTTAATGATTCAAAGTGCCAGTGAGTCTATCGATTGCCAGGCTCGAAGCCACCATTACTTAACCGCAATTCTCGCACGCTACAAGGCAGAAGATATAAAACAGAATGTGCCCGAGCCTTCCCAAGGCTGGCGTTCAATTGAACAGCTGACGAAAGACTTAGGATTACCCGAAACCCACATTAATATACAGGTACATCGTGCCCGTAAGCAGCTTTCAGAGTTACGACAAACAACAGGAATTATGATTCCAGATCTTATAGAAAGAAAGCGCGGTCGCATCAGGCTTGCTATTAATGACTATCAGATAATCAAAGGAAGTCACTTAGAGATAGATACCAGAGGCTTAGCGGCTTAACGGCTTCGCTCAGGTGAAGACTGGCCGCCCACCTATCTAGGCTTCTTCACCCTATCTCATTCGTTGCCAAGCTACAGATGTAAAAAAGCCAGCAATTAAGCTGGCTTTTTTGAATATGGCGGAGAGATAGGGATTTACTGCTCGCAAGCTCGCGCCCTTCGGGCTATCGGCGGAGCCGATGTGCTTTCGCTTCGCTCAGGTGAACCCCCATCTAGGCTTCTTCACCCTATCTCATTTGTTGCCAAGCCACAGATGTAAAAAAGCCAGCAATTAAGCTGGCTTTTTTGAATGTGGCGGAGAGATAGGGATTTGAACCCTAGATACGCTACAAACGTATGCCGGTTTTCAAGACCGGTGCTTTCAACCACTCAGCCATCTCTCCGTAAGTGCGGCGAATGATACGGAGCTAACTTAAGCTTGTAAAGATCTAATTTGGCATATATTTTCCAACTGTCTAACCTTCAAACAGTTATCGCAAATTTAGACAATCATTAACCACTCTATGCGCCAACCGTGAAGGCCGGAGCAAGCGAAACAATCGTCAGTAACCCAATGCCAAGGTTGAAAACACGTTGTTTTCCAGGGGTATCTAAGTGAGTTTTTATCCAACGCCCGAGCAATGTCCAACAGCTGTTGGCAAAAAAACCAAATACCGTGAACACAATAATAATCATAAAAACAGACAGCCAATAGTTACCGGGTAAACTGTAACTGGTAACCAGTGCCAGACAAGCCATCCACGCTTTAATGTTGCCAAGCTGAAAGAACATAGCCTGCAGGAAAGACAAGGGGCGCCCTCCTTCCTGACTATTCGCCACGCTATTAAGCACTATCAATTTTGCTACCAACCACAACATATACCCCAACCCCAGGTAACGTAATGTGCGATATAACGTCGGGTGCTGCTCTAGTGCAATTGCGACTCCACCCGCACACAGTAGCAATAAACAAACAATGCCAAACCGGATCCCGACAAGGTGTTTCATTGACTGACGGATACCAAATTGCGCCCCTGAGCTTGCCAGCAAAAAATTATTCGGCCCCGGTGTCATCGCGGTAACAAACGCAAACAAACTCATTGCTGGCAGCAACTCCCATACAGAATCCATCTTACTTTCCTTCACACTGTGTCACTCAATGAACTCAGCGTAACGAGAGAATCGCGTTAATACCTATTGTTTATGCGTCACCATGACAATTCTTTTATTTCCTTCTCTTTCTCCCTTATCTATTCTGTATTCAACAAGTAAATGTACCCCTTGAGAAGGTGACAATGTTCATTCCCGATCTCTCAGGCCGTCTCGGCCCCAAGTTCATTGCACTGGCCGATGCATTTGCCGAAGCGATAGAAAGCAATGAGATAAAGGCAAACACCAAGCTTCCGCCTCAGCGAATTCTGTCATATCGACTGGGTGTTACAGTAGGGACAATCACTCGTGCCTATCAAGAACTTGAGCGACGAGGGCTGATAGAGCCCAAGGTTGGCAGCGGTACCTATGTCAAAGACCGGCAAGCAGAACAGGATACCTTCTACCATCCGATCACAACCCGGGAAGGCATTGATCTCGCTATTTGCCGACCACTGCTGTTAAGCCAGCAACAGCATCTTTCCGCTATTTTACAAGATTTGTCCGATGAACCGACGGCACAAAAAGCCGTTCTGGATTATTACAGTACCGAAGGATTGCAGGGGCATAACCACACCTTGCAGCAATGGCTCACAAAGCGCCTACAATGTGATATTGATAATCGTCGTCTGATCTGGACATACGGCGGGCAACATAGCTTAGCGATTATTGTTCACGCATTAACGCGCCCAAAAGAAACCATATTGGTCGAAGGGTTGTGTTACGCCGAATTCGTCCATACCTGCCAGCAATCCGAGCGCAAGCTCGTGCCGGTACAGTTTGATGAAATGGGGATCATTCCTGAAGATTTGGAACTTCACTGCAAACGCCACAAGCCTCGGCTGCTCTACCTGACCCCCGCGGTTCAAAACCCGACAGGGATACAGACGAGTGACAGCCGTCGCTTGAAAATCATTGAAATCTGTCGCCGCCACCATGTTCTGATCATCGAAGATGATGTCCTTTACTGCCCGCCAAGCCACCGTAAAACACCACTTGTAGCCATCGCTCCTGATATCACGTTATATGTCGGGAGTTTCTCCAAGTATTTCGCAGGCGGTTTGCGGGTCGGCTACCTTATCGTGCCACTCTCTTTACGAGGCGAAATGCAAAAAGCACTGCGGGCAAATTGTATGCATATCAGTCCGCTCATGATAGATCTGGTATGCCGATGGCTAACCAATGGCGCTATGGAGCACGTCGACAAGGAAATCGCCCTCGAACTCAATGCCCGGCACCGATTGCTGAACCAGTACTTCCCTCAGCACAGTAACAATGTCGTACCGGGCTTCAACAGCTGGATTCCCCTGCCCGAGCCTCTAACCGGCTACCGTTTCAGCCAACGGCTTCAGGACAAAGGCGTTCACGTGCGCGAGGCCGAAATGTTTACAGTCGGTCGATACCCGCCCCCAGCGGCGATACGGATTTCGCTGACCGGGCCTACCAGCCGGAACCAGCTAAAAACTGGACTGGAGATTATCAGGCGTGAAATTGATTTGAGAACAGAGGACTAAACTGGAAGGAAACAGAAAAGGCCGCCAATGGCGACCTTTTATTGTCTTTGCTTTCAGACTTATAGCGCTACAACATTTGCAGCTTGAAGACCTTTCTGGCCTTGCTCAATGTCAAAAGAAACTTTCTGGCCTTCAGCCAGTGTTTTAAAACCTTCTGAAGCGATTGCTCGGAAGTGAACAAAAACATCGGCACCACCATTATCTTGCGTGATGAAACCAAAACCTTTCTCTTCGTTGAACCATTTTACGATACCAGTAGCTGAATTAGACATATGATGCCCCTTATATATTCATGAATTAATCGCGAAAAGCGATATGCTAATCTATTGAATTATCTAATGTTACGAGAAATATAAGGAAACACATAGGTACTATACGCTAGCGTATAAGTAGCTGAAGGTTTAACTTGTACTTGATGTTGCATTCAATAACTCTCTGTAGAACTGGCCAAGATAATACCAGCTGTTTATTTTTTGTACAGCGATATTTTGATCTTACTCCCAAAAACTATCGTTGAGATTCAATGCAGCAACAGCAAATAACCTTAAAATCAACGCACTAACTAGTTCCGATTGATCGTAATATCCGAAACAAAGCCATGCTCCGTACCCACCAGCGCTTGTTTAAGCATTTTTGCGGCTTCTTTCGCCGTCATAAATGAGGATGTATCAAGCGCTTTGCCACTGGTTTTCCAAAAATCTGTCGCCATACCACCGGGATATACCGCAACCAACTTCATCGGGCTTCCCTTCAGCTCAAGGCGTACCGATTCAACGAGCCCGCGTACCGCCCACTTAGCCGCGCAATAGGTGGACTCTCCTGCCTTGGCAAGCTGCGCTGCCGTCGACATCACCACCACCACATTAACCTTATGGTCACGATAGCGTGCAACCAATTCACGCAGCAAGAAAATCGAAGACGTGACGTTATTCTCAATCAATTTGTTGATTTCACTTGGGTTCTGCTCTTCAATCGGGCCAAAATACCCGCTGCCTGCGCAGTGAATAACGGTATCTGGCACTTGATCCAGTGAGTCGAATAACTCAGCCACTTTTTCCGAAGCTGTAAGATCAACCGGTGTCGCCTGCACTGGCCCCGGCAAATTGTCAGCCACGGAGGAGAGTCGCTGCTCATTACGGCCAGTCAGTACCAGCGGGGTTCCTTCAGCACTATACAGCTGAGCCAATGCCGCTCCCAAGCCGCTACTTGCACCTGTAATTAAAATCATAGAATGCCTTTTAGAAAGGAATGAAACCACATAATAATACACCTTCTCTATCTCCTATACAGGAAGGAAGTTGCCATATGTGGTTTCATTAAAGAACTGTTCGAGACAGATATTTCTCGAAGTTATCGCTCTGCCGAATACGGGTCTTCTGCCAATATATAGGCTCTTAGATCGGCCTTGTTTGGTTGCTCACTGAGCCATTGGCGGATCTCTTTGGCTTTCGCGTAGGACTCATCACCAAATTTTTCAGCATACAACTCGGCAAAATTATCCTTGGCAGTATTAGTTCGGATATTTTTCTGCCATTGGGCGGTAAGCACGGCATTCAATGAGCCCGCTAACCCGCTCTTTTTCATCAGATCCCATTCACCTTTATCCAGCCATACACCGCCGACACTGGCGCTGTAGTCTAGGCGATGAGCACTATCCGATGTGATACGGAACTTACGCATAATTTTACCCGACTGCGGGCAAAGCAGCGCAGACTCGGTATCCTCGGCTTCACAAGTTACGCTGTCAGAGAATTGAAACTCAGGATTGTTTTCCTTCCAAGATACGTAGTCTTCAACAAGTACCCAGTTACCGCCACAATGCGTGCATGTATGGGCACGGAATAAATCATCAATAAAGCTTGGAGATAAAACACCGACTTTGCAGCTTGTACATTTCATTATAAATAACGCCTAACCTTAATAAACAAATCAAAAATACTATATTTTCAAGTTCTTATATAACAAATCCGAGGAAAATTCAGCGCGTTTTATCACGTTTTCATGAGAGTTGGATGGAAATGGCACTGCATTCACCATTACACATTCAATACACGTTATCGCTAAATCCCAAGTCTACAACTGGATTTATCTTCGCTAACTGGATTTTTAATCCCTAAATCATTCTGATATTTATATCCAGCCTACCACACTGTGATCCCCTTCAAACTCAGCATGAGAGCTGTATCACATCTGCTATTGCTAGATACAAATGTCCAGTTAATGCCCTATTTCTCCAATATATTCCCACTCAGTTCAGCACCATAATTACAGCCAACAAAACAGCGAACATTCGCAATGCTTACCTCAACCCAATGTGTTTGGTGCTCGCACCAACTGAAAAATAAACTATAAATGGAAATGGAGTGATTCTGATGAAAACCAAAATTTCGGAGTTAAAACGACATCTCTTGACTGGTACCAGTCATATGTTGCCGTTTATCGTCGCCGGTGGTGTATTACTTGCTTTATCAGTCATGCTAAACGGTAAAGGTGCTCAGCCAGAAGGGGCCTTCCTAACCGGTATCTGGGACATGGGTATCGCAGGCTTTACTCTGTTTGTACCAGTATTAGGCGGCTACATTGCGTACTCCATCGCTGACCGTCCAGCACTGGCTCCGGGTATGATTGGCGCCTACCTTGCCAACCAGGTCAACGCCGGATTCCTTGGCGCCATTATTGTCGGCTTTATCGCTGGCTATGTCGTCCTTCAACTGAAGCGCATTCCACTGTCTAATAAGCTGAAGGCGATCTCGACTTATTTCATCCTGCCTATCGGCGGTACCTTTATTGTCTCAGGTTTGGTTATCTGGGTTATTGGCTCACCTATCGCCATGGCAATGGAAAGCCTGAACCTCTGGCTACAAGGGATGGCAGGCGCATCGAAAGCCTTCCTGGGCGCCATTCTCGGTGGTATGACAGCCTTCGATATGGGCGGTCCAGTTAACAAAGTCGCCACACTCTTTGCTCAAACCCAAGTCGGTACTCAGCCATGGCTGATGGGCGGTGTCGGTGTGGCAATCTGCGTTCCACCTCTAGGCATGTTCCTGGCTACCCTGTTATCACCAAAACGCTATACACCAGAAGAGCGTGAAGCAGGTAAAGCAGCAGGTATCATGGGTTGTATCGGTATTACAGAAGGTGCAATTCCTTTCGCGGCTGCCGATCCTCTACGTGTCATTCCATCCATAGTGCTTGGTGGTATTGTCGGTAACGTTACCGCCTTTATGCTGGGAGTTCTCAACCATGCCCCTTGGGGTGGCTTGATTGTGCTACCTGTCGTTGATGGCCGTCTGTATTACCTATTAGCTACAGTTGCAGGTGCGTTAACAACAGCCCTTGTTGTCAACGCACTTAAAAAACCAATCACTGGACGCGAAGAGAAAACCCAAGATGCTGAAGAAGACAGCCTTGAGTTAGAGTTTGATTAATATAATTTGTTGGGAGACATCACATGAAAGTACTAGGCGTAACATCTTGCCCATCTGGCGTTGCACACACCTACATGGCAGCAGAAGCACTGGAAACCGCAGCAAAAGACAAAGGCTGGGAAGTAAAAATTGAAACTCAGGGCTCTATTGGTATCGAAAACGAAATTACAGCAAACGAAGTCGCCAGCGCCGACATCATTATTCTAACCAAAGATATCGCAATCAAAAACGAAGAACGTTTTAAAGGAAAGAAAATCGTTCGTGTCGGCGTGGCTGATGCTGTTAAGAAAGCACCACAAATCATGGATAAAATTGCTGCGCATCTTGCACAGGCTCAAGCCTAGGATGCGCCCCTAAAACATTGCCACCCTGAACATCACGAGGCTGATTTATCAGCCTCGTGATTAATGTGAAACTTGATACACATTTCGTAAAATGGCACTAATGTGACACTTTACAGAACAGTATATCGCTATAATACAAGTCTAATGATGATAATCACAATAAGCAGAGTAATGATTAAATTACCGAAAGAAAGAGAACCAAATATCTAACATGAAATAAAAAATGCCGTTAAAGCGGCTTTATCAAAGACAAAAGACACTAATGAAGAATACCTTCTCTGACCTACTCGACAATGCAATCTCTGACAGTGATTCCTTCAACCAAATCTGGTTTGCGGGCGACACAACACCGCCGCCAGAAGCCAGTTACCAAGTTAACTTTCCACGCCTAGAGCTTGTATTCAATGGGCGCTATGAAAACCAGCTCGAAAACCACCAGCAGAAGCTCGACAATATTTTTCTGGAAAATGGTGATGCTTTGTTCATTCCGGCCAACGCCTGGAACAAGCCAAGCTGGAATCATGAGTGTTCTGTGCTCAGCTTATTGTTTGGTAAAAGTCAGCTCGGACTGAGCTTGGTTAGTAAACATAAAAACGAAGAAGGGTTCTATGATGTAGTGAAATACAGTGTGCCGCAACGCACTGGGCACGCCATCGATCACATCCTGACGGCATTGACCACCTTGGCACATGAGAAACAAAAGCAGCCTGTCGATAAATTCTTATTGCTAGCCCTGCTTAGTTACTGCAAAGAGATGATTGAAAAGCCATCTGAAGATACCAGCCGACGAAGTGAAGATTTGTTCAAAGGGATTTGTATCTACGTGCAAGAGAACTTTCACCGTAACATTAACCGCAATACGGTCGCAGCGCGGTTTAATATTTCTCCCAATCACTTATCACGCCTGTTTCGCCAAGAAGGTCACATGCGCTTTGCCGATTACATTTCATGGGTCAGACTCGAACGAGCAAAATTTATGCTTAAGCGTTACAACTTCAGGCTTGAAGACGTTGCACAGCGCTGTGGCTACCATGATGCCAACTATTTTTGTCGAGTATTCAAACGCAAAACAGGCAAAACACCGACGGAGTACCGAAGCTATTAAACCTACGTTTTAATATAGACGTAACATAGTTAATTTTACTGACTGAATATATCTTAGTCCCATCTAATTCAATCACTACCCTCTTATCAAAAAATTCTCTGACATAAGATTTCCTTCGAGTAGCAAAGAGACAGTATCCATTACCGAAACAGAACTCTTTACACTGTTTTTCGCACGTTTTGTGCTACTTCATCAGTCGATACAAATAACGACGGCTTAAGAACACGAGAGTGATCACCATCACGCATATTTATCGTGGTTACAAATGTCCAGTAAAGGGTTGTTTTATCTTCTACCGTATAACAAGGCAACTTCTTATATTGGCACTATCACCAATAAATACTGTATGTAAGGAGACACCGATGAGAGTCGTCGCAATTACCGCCTGCCCTACCGGAATTGCCCATACCTATATGGCAGCAGACAAACTCACCGAAACCGCCAAGAAACTTGGCATTACGATCAAAGTTGAAACCCAAGGTGCGATGGGTATCGAAAATCGCCTGACCGAACAGGACGTCCAGCGTGCCGATGTGGTGGTAATGGCAACCGATATCAATATCGAGCATAGCGATCGCTTCGACAACAAAAAATGCCTGAAGGTGAATATCCAAGATGCCCTTCAACAACCCAAGCGTATTTTTTCCCAATGTAAGCAGCTGTTAGCGCATCAGTAATAAGGCAGTAACCATGAAAAACCAGATTCAATTCCGCTGTGTTCTCCCTAACGGCATCCATGCTCGCCCAGCCAGCCATCTAGAAAAAGTATGTGGCCAGTTCCAGTGCCAGATCAGCCTGACCAATCTGCGTAACGGCAACACCGCAGACACAAAAAGTGTCCTGGCGCTTGTCGGGACTGACACCCTGCTGGACGATGACTTTACCCTGTCTTTTGACGGCGAGGACAGCCAGCAGGCCATGGCAATGCTGGCCGACTATATCAGTAATGAGTTTCCCCACTGTGACGAAGCCCTAGATACACAGGCTGACGATGAATCTGTCACCTTACCGCAGTCTCTGCTGCGTCATCAGCCAACCTTGCTGCAAGGTAAGCGACTGGCACCGGGAATAGGCAAAGGGGTATTGGTCGGCTATCGCGATATTGATCTCAATACCTTTGTTACTGATATTCAAAATGACGAAGTGACCCGCTTTGAACAAGCGCATTTCCAGGTCTGTACCTTCCTTGAGCAGGCAGCCAGTAAGACTAGCGGACATGAAAAAGAAATCATCACGGCCCATATTTCTATAATTAATGACTGCACTTTTGTCGACGGTATCAAGGATAATTTAGCGTCCAACTCAACCGCCAATGCCATTCTCGCCGTGGTAGAGCAAATCACCACCCAGCTTAGCCAGTCGTCCAGCGCCTATCTGCGCGAGCGCGTATTGGATATCCGTGATGTAGCCATTCAGCTGCTGACTGCAGCATACCCAAGTATTGATATTAATACCGACTTCACCCTAACCGAACCAAGCATCGTTATTGCTAACGACTTAACCCCAAGCCAATTCCTCGGTCTTGATAAAGAATTGCTCCAAGGCCTAGTGCTCACCCATGCCGGTAGCACCTCGCACACGGTGATCCTTGCTCGCGCCTTCAATATCCCGACATTGTCTGGTATCGAAGCCAAGCAATGTACCGATGCCATCAATAGCCAGATCTATCTCGATGCCAACCTTGGCGTTGTCGCAACCCAGCCCAACGAAGGTGTCTGTCGTTATTTCGACCGTGCCATCACCCTAAACAAGCAACTGAGCGAAAAACAGCACGCTTTTGCTAACCAGCAGGCGCAATCCGCAGACGGTAAAACAATTGAAATTGCCGCCAATATTGCCTGTTCGATCGAAGCGCCAGCCGCCTTTGAAAAAGGGGCTGAAGGTATTGGCTTATTCCGCACCGAAATGCTGTTTATGGATCGCAGCGAAGCGCCGGATGAAGACGAACAGTTTGGCTATTACCGTGAAGCACTGGAAGCGGCAACCGAGAAGCCAGTGATCATCCGAACCATGGACATTGGTGGTGACAAGCCGATTGACTATTTGAACCTGCCTCAGGAGAACAACCCGTTCCTTGGCTATCGCGCGGTACGTATCTATCCAGAGTTTCTCGCTCTGTTCCACACCCAGCTGCGTGCTATTTTGCGGGCTGCCGTACATGGCAATGCCAAAATCATGATCCCAATGATCCAGAGCATTGAAGAGATCCGTTGGGTGAAAGAGCAGCTTGAGATCATAAAAGAACAGCTGGCTCAGGAAGACCTGGCATTCAACGCCGAAGTCCCGCTGGGGATCATGGTTGAAATTCCTTCCGTAGCCTTTATTATCGATCAGTTCTGCAAGGAAGTTGATTTCTTCAGCATCGGTTCCAACGACATGACCCAATACCTGCTCGCCGTTGATCGTGACAATGCCAGTGTTGCCAAGCTCTACAACAGTCTCGCTCCGGCATTCCTGCGAATGCTGAACCAGGTTGTCCAGACCGCCCACCAGCATGGCCGCTGGGTCGGCTTATGTGGTGAACTCGGTGCCGATGCCAAGGTACTGCCACTACTCATTGGTGCCGGTTTAGACGAGATCAGTATGAGCGCACCCAAAATTGCCGCCACCAAAGCAACGCTATGCAAGCTCAACAGCGAAGATTGTAAAGCACTGTTTGAGCAAGCCTGTCAGTGTCCGACAATTACAGATGTTCAGGCACTACTTGATAACGCCTCTGCCAACCAGGAAAGCAAGCCTCTGCTGGCCACAGAATGTGTCATGAAACCAGCCGACTTTGCCAGCAAAGAAGAAGTGATTCAGGCAATGGTTGGCAACCTCGGTTTGGTTGACCGCACGGACAATGCCTACAAGCTGGAAGAGGATGTCTGGGTACGCGAGAAGGTATTCTCTACCGGTCTTGGCCATGGCTTCGCCATTCCGCATACCAAATCCGATAACATTCGTCATTCGAGCATCAGTATTGCCCATCTAAACCAACCGATAGACTGGCAATCAGATTCTGGCGACGTCGACTTTATCATCATGCTGACCTTGAACAAGGCTCAGGGCGATCAGCATATGCGGATCTTCTCAACCCTGGCACGCAAACTGATCCATCAAAGCTTCCGCGATCAGCTCAGATCCAGCAAAGACGATGCAGAAATCATAGCGATGCTGAAGAAAGAGTTAGGGGTCTAATATCCTTAATCTAAAAAACGCGTTTATATAGCCGCTCTAGTTTAAAGCGACTTTGCAGCAATACTTATCACTAATGCGTAGAAATATGAACCCTATCTAATACAAGCCCATGCTTGACGCCTATAATTCAAACGTCTGTTTAAAAGGATTTTGATATGTTGATATATAAAGCAATGGTAGGCGTCAACAAACAGCTCAACAAACTCGTTACCATCCCCTTCCCTCACCTTGAAGCTGGGATAAACAGCCTCGAAAAAGCGGGCGAACTGATGGCATCGGCCGGGGCGAAGAAGGCCATGATTGTTACCGGCAGGAGCAGTTCTGCAGCCATCATTCCTGCACTTTGTGATTCACTGGATGAACATGGCATCGACTACGCTATCTTCAACCAAGTGATGCCCGACCCGACAATCGCAACAGTAGCAACCGGTGCCGATTTCTATAAGCAATTTCACTGCGATTCAATTATCGCCCTCGGCGGTGGATCACCCATCGATTGCGCCAAAGTGATCGGAGCTAAAGTGGTCAGAGACAGGCCAGTGAGAACCATGGCCGGAAAACTCAAAATCAGACGAAAACTACCGCTATTTCTTGCGATTCCGACCACGGCTGGCACTGGCTCGGAAGCCACTGTCGCCGCAGTTATTTCCGATCCAGCAGCACGGCAAAAGTTCGCGATCGTCGATCCTGCATTGCTGCCTGATTATGCGATCATCGATCCCAAGCTGATGATTGGGCTGCCGCAAGATATGACAGCAGCAACCGGTATGGATGCACTCACCCACGCAATAGAAGCATTTATCGGTACGTATAACACGCCACTGAGTGACAAATATGCCAAGCAGGCAATAGAGAAAATCTTCGAGTTCCTACCTAAAGCCTATAACAATGGCCAAGATCTGGAAGCGCGAGAGCAAATGGCGATGGCATCTTATGAGGCTGGCTGCGCCTTTACTCGCGCATTTGTAGGCTATGTGCACGCTATCGCCCACCAGCTCGGCGGTATGTACCATATCCCGCACGGACAGGCGAACGCGATCCTACTGCCCGAAGTGCTACGCTTGCTGCATCCATACTGTAAGGCGCGCTTGGAAGAGTTGGCGAAAGTCATTGGCCTAAGCAGCGGCAGTGAGTTCATTGAAGCGGTGGTTGAGCTCAATAAAAAACTCAACATTCCGAATGGATTTCCTGAATTAAAAGCCGAAGATATAACACTTATCAGTCAACGGGCACTGGCTGAAGCCCATGGTACCTACCCTGTTCCGGGTTACTTGAGCCAAAGTCAGTGCGAACAGTTGCTAAAGCAGTTTCTTGTTGTGACACCGGAAAAGGCTGCACCTGACGTCGAGGCTTCCAAAAAAGCCCTTACGGAACATGCCGAAGGCTAGTCCAGCGCCCGCTTAAGCCCTGATACATAATCAGGGAACTGAGAAATTGTATTGTGGCCTGCATTGTCCACAATAACTACCTCCACCAGCTGATCGCCAAAGTGAGCGATTAGCTGGTCGGTTCTGGCACGGGGGATCACCCGATCATTTTCGGCTATAAAGATGTAGGTTTGGGCAGTTATATCCTTAACTCGATCCGCTGAACGAAATGTGTCTTTGATCATCAGAGAGACAGGAAACATCCAGTAGATATCCTTTGCTACGTTCTCAATACTGTCGAACGGGGTAACCAGGATCAACGTATCCACGTTCCGGTTTACCGCCACATAAGTCGCTACACCGGTGCCCAAACTTCGTCCCATCAGAGATACCGAATCATGTTGGCTTTTTACTGTCTTATAAATATGAACAGCATCACTGTATAGCACCTGTTCAGTAGGACTTCCTGCATTGCTGCCATAGCCTCGATAGGGGATAAGATAAACGGTATAGTCGGGCACCACTGCCTCGAAGAAGGGGATGTTCGCTTCTATGCTTTCGGCATTGCCACCATAATAGATTAATGCCTTCGTTTGCCCCTTGTTTAACGCCCAGCCATTGAGTTGTACCCCATCCACGACAAAGCTAACATTCATCTCACCATATACATTGCTGGCAGGCTGAGGAAAATACAGAAATTTCCGTTGCAGGGAACAGAAAGTGAGAGCGAAAAGTGCATAGAGCACCACAACGGTTACCAATATACTTTTCATTCCCCTACCCAGCTCGCCTGTTCATATAGCAATAATAGACGAGCAAGTAGATTGCAATGTTGATCCCGACTGCAACAACACCCAGTACAACCTGAACATCAATACGTAGCCCGACCGGGTAGATAATGGGGATCAAATAATGTTCGACAAAGCCTCCAGAATATCCCTCGCCACCAGCTAAGTGCCTTAACCGGTTTTCCAACGGCGTTAATGGGCAAATCCAACCTTTGAAGCTGATCACTGCAACCCACAGCGCAGCAGGAATATGAAAAAGTAACAGGTAGCCTCGCCAGATCACCAGCAACCCACCCAATAGCGCGAAGACGATAAATACGAGATGAAAGATAACAACCAGATCAGCCAATATGCGATAGACCATGAATAACGACCTCTTATCTTAGGTCAAACATAGCCTATTAAAGGCAAAACGTTATCTACTTAGACATTGAGCGGTAAAAGTTATACCGACCCGAAACACGTGGCTTTCGAGGGTTATCAACAGAAGCTGGGGATAGATTATCTGGGATCAGATAAAAGAAAGTTGAGATAGAGGAAAGAAATCTTTTTCATCAAGCCTATGAAAACCTTGATCATAAATACCCCACTTCTATGCTGGGCATTTACTGAATCAAGTTTTCACTGACCTGACGGCTTACTATTTCTGTGTTCAATCAGAAACAGTAGAAATACAACGGGATACTATTGCTGAAATGTACTGTTCGCACGAACCGCAAACTGGCTACGGTCAAAGTTCAGCTGAGTTGAAAATAGTGACATGAAGTTACGTAGTTTTTTCATTTTAAGCTCCAAGTATTTATCTGTAACTAATAGTTCAAACTGATTGGCATTCTTACTTAACAGTTCGATTGTGTAACCCAATTCCGTAATTAAATTACAGATTAACTATATACGAGCTTAAAAGTGTGATCAAGATCTATTTGAAATGAATTTTAGCAACATTGCAGATAGCCGTTCAAAGCCTGCCCGTGGTAAGTGAGCGAATGACTAGATTTCACACTGACATCACATTTCGTAGCCCTACCGCACATTGGTCAAAATTTGCACTAAGATCAAAAACTTGCTTTTAATCCCCTCACCAAATGTTTGATCTATCAAGCATTTCCCACAGCGATATATGAAAGAAAAAAACAATGACTTATAAAGCGCGTTAATAATAAAAAACAAAGGTATAGAACATGACATGCTTTAAAATAAAACACGGCCTCACCCTATCCGTCACTCTACTGTTATCGCTTAATATCCATGACGCCTGTGCATCACAAAATGGCACCATGATGCAGTACTTCCATTGGTACAACAGCAATGACGGTAGCTTGTGGAACGAGGTTAAAGACAATGCCGCTTCACTCTCTGATAATGGTATTACCTCACTTTGGCTTCCACCGGCATACAAGGGCGCAGGCGGTAGTAATGATGTAGGCTACGGGGTCTACGATATGTATGACCTTGGAGAGTTCGACCAAAAAGGATCGGTACGCACCAAATACGGCACCAAGGCGCAATACCTTGCTGCAATTAACGAAGCACACAAAAACAATGTTCAAATTTATGGTGACGTTGTTTTCAACCACCGTGGTGGCGCTGACAAAAAGCTTTGGGTTGATACCGTCAGGGTCGACTGGGATGACAGAAACAAAGAGCTAGGCGATAAATGGATCGAGGCCTGGGTCGACTTTACCTTCCCGGGAAGAAACGACCAATACTCAAGTTTCCACTGGACGTGGTATCACTTTGACGGCGTAGACTGGGATGATGCTGGTAAAGAGAAAGCCATTTTCAAATTTAAAGGCATCGGCAAGGCGTGGGACTGGGATGTCAGCTCCGAGAAAGGCAATTATGACTACCTCATGTATGCCGATTTAGATATGGACCATCCTGAAGTAAAACAGGAGCTTAAATACTGGGGAGAGTGGTATCTCAATACAACGGGCGTCGATGGCTTTAGGCTAGATGCCGTGAAGCACATTAAATATCAGTATCTACAGGAGTGGATCCAATACCTCAGAGGCAAGACGGGCAAAGAGTTGTTCACCGTCGGTGAATATTGGAACTATGACGTCAACAACCTGCACAACTTCATCAGTAAAACCCAGGGCACAATGTCGTTATTTGATGCACCATTGCACATGAACTTTTATCAAGCGTCACGTTCTGGTGGTCACTACGATATGAGACGCCTGATGGATGGCACCCTGATGAAAGATAACCCCGTCAAGGCTGTCACAATTGTAGAAAACCATGATACCCAGCCACTACAAGCACTAGAGTCACCGGTTGACTGGTGGTTCAAACCATTAGCCTACGCCTTCATCCTGCTAAGGGAGGAAGGTTACCCGAATGTCTTCTACGCCGATTATTACGGTGCGCAATACTCCGACAAGGGACACGACATTAATATGGCCCCGGTACGTCACTTAAAAGAGCTCATCACGGCCAGGAAGAATTATGCGTACGGCAAACAACATAGCTACATGGATGATGCAAACATCATCGGCTGGACCCGTGAAGGCGATGCTGAACATCCTAAATCGATGGCAGTTATCATGACGGATGCAGCAGGGGGCGGCAAGTGGATGTATGCCGGCAAGCCAAGTACCGAATTCAAAGATCACCTTTCGAACAGAACGGAAAGTGTCTGGACCAACAGCGATGGCTGGGCGTATTTCCCGGTCAACGGTGGGTCCGTATCAGTATGGATAAGTCAGTAAAAAACACCTGAATGACAAACTAAAAAAAGCCAGTCACTTTGACTGGCTTTGAATCGATTTCTATAGAACAAACAATCGATTATTAAAGAAAATATCTTCTAAAACTCAATTGTAAGCACGGGCAAATCGTCCCGTTGAGCTTGCGGTATAACCCTTGGCATTAGTCGGAATAAACACGGACTCCCCTTTCTCGATAGTCAGAGTCTCACCGCTTGCATGTGTAACAGTTACCGCCCCATCAATCGCGAACAGTATTTCAGCGCTGGTAGCTGTCAACGCGATATTCTGCTGGCTGTGATAAACACTGAATTTAAAGTCAGGAACCGGGATCGGGTAATGCAAACCACCTTCCGATACGTCCGGAGCAAGCAACAGTTTATCTTCCGGCATCGGTACGAAGCGCGTACTTGCCACTAACTCTGCAATGTCGATGTGCTTAGGGGTTAGCCCCGCTCGCAATACGTTGTCGGAGTTCGCCATAATCTCCAGGCCCGTGCCATTGATATAAGCATGCGGCGTACAGGCATGCAGGAACATTGCCTCACCCGGCTGTAGGGTCAACACATTGAGCATTAGCGGCGAGAACAGGCCTATATCGCCCGGATACTGCCCGGCAAGTTCCAAGATTAAAGCAAACAGTTCATCGTCTTTATGTTGCTCGGCGTATGCCAGAAGCCCGGCCAAAGCAGTTTCTTTCACTTCCCCCTGAAGCGAGAGCATTGCCTCGAAGAACTGGCGCAAACCTGTTTCATTCTGGTTTTCTTCCAGTGCAACAACCAACTCGTGCAAGTCAGCAATTTCCAGACAACGGAACAGGCTAACAATCTGATCAATCTCGCGGAAGCCATTCATTGCCTGATACGGCGTCAAAGCATAGACCAGCTCAGGTTTGTGATTAGGATCTTTGTAATTACGGTGACCGGCGCTCAGGGGGATGCCAGCGTCTTGCTCTTTGGCAAAACCGACTTCGGCTTGTGCCTTGCTTGGGTGAACCTGGATCGACAGCGCTTTCTCGGCAGCCAGCACCTTAAACAGGTACGGAAGCTCACCAAACTGGTTATCGGTATCCACGCCAATAGTCGCGGCTTTATCTGCTGCGATAAAATCGGCAAGGCGGGTAATCTCACCCTCAACGTCTATCTGTGAACAACCGTTCGGATGGGCACCCATCCAGATTTCTGCCTGCGGATTACCCTCAGGATTGGCAATCCCAAACAGGGATTCAATGGATGTCGTGCTTCCCCATGCATAATCTTGGATAACATTGTGCATGCGGAAAAAACAAGGAGATGTGGAAACGGTCATTGTTTTACCTTACGTTAAATACTGATTTCATCAGTACAATTACTCATGGGATCAGTATCAGTCGCTATTTTACAGCGCTATTAAGCAACGCGAAATTTTAGCAGAATCTGATGATTTTGAAATGGGATTTGTCTGTCAATTGTTGAGCACTCATACCGAGTAAATTACCAGATAAAAAACGCCCTTCTTGCCCCATTAAGAGAGGAAAGAAGGGAGCATACATGCCAGCGTGGGGGTTAAGTACATATCACTCAGTGTACTGGCATGCTCTTATTACACTTTAATGGTTTGCTCTTTATTGACTTAAGCGAATCTTGACTTAGGCCAGAGCCGCCTGCGCTTTAGCCTGACGCATTTTCTTCAGAGAAATTGCTACCAGTGCTGTTACCACAGAGCCCGCAATCATACATACGATGGCCATTAGTGGTTTATTCATCGCACCCAGCAGGGCTACAACCGGACCACCGTGCGCCACACTGTTAGTAATACCGAAAGAGAATGCCATTACTGCGGCTACCATCGAGCCCAGTACGTTGGCCGGAATCACTGACATCGGGTCTTGCGCAGCAAACGGAATTGCACCTTCGGAGATACCCACCAAGCCCATAGCACTTGCCGCTTTACCGGCTTCAAGCTCAGACTCTTCGAACAGGTTAAGCTTACGGCCAATAATGGTTGCCAGACCCATACCCAACGGTGCAACCGGGATAGCACACGCCATCGCACCCATGAATTGTGTTTGGCCGCTGGCAATCATGCCGACCGAGAACAGGAAGGCAACCTTGTTAAACGGACCGCCCATATCAAAACCGGCCATACCACCCAGTACGATACCCAGCAGAACCACGTTACCTGTGCTCATGCTGGTTAGCATGGCGTTCAGGCCATCCATCAAGCTGGCAATCGGGGCACCGATAACAAAGATGAACAAGCTAGAGATAAACAGGCTACCTGCAATCGGTGCAATCATGATTGGCACCAAAGGCTGGATAAATTTGTGATAGTTGATGCTCACCAGCCACTTAACAAAGTAGCCTACCAGCAGACCAGCGACTATCGCACCAATAAATCCGGTACCCGCCTCGGCACCGTAGAATGAACCGTTATTAGCAATCCAGCCACCGATCAGGCCCGGAGCCAGTGCAGGTCGGTCGGCAATCGCGTAGGCAATGTAACCGGCCAGGATAGGGATCATCAGCGTAAAGGCCACCACACCGACATCGAGAACTTTCTGCCACATGCTACCTTCAGGAATAGCCATTCCCGCTTCAGATGGCTGACCGCCCAAGGCTAACGCCAAGGCAATAAGCAGACCACCGGTTACCACGAATGGGATCATGTGCGATACACCATTCATCAGATAGCGGTATAGATCTGAACGGGCCTGAGAGACTTTACTCTCAGTCTGTGCAGGTGCATCATCGCCAGACACTTGGTAAGTCGCAGCCTGCAGAGCCTGGTTGATGAGCCCCTTGCCATCTTTGATCGGCGCTTTCACACCAGTTTTAACCAGCTTTTTGCCTGCGAACCGAGTCATATCTACCTGCTTGTCGCAGCTGACGATAATCGCTTCTGCGCGCTCGATTTCTTCGGCTGTCGGGCTGTTCTTTACACCAATCGAACCATTGGTTTCGACTTTCATTTCGTAACCAAGCTCGGCAGCGGCTTTTTCCAGCGCCTCCGCAGCAAGGTAAGTATGGGCAACGCCTGCAGGGCAGCCAGTCACACCAATCAGCAACCCTTTGTCAGCTACCGGTGTTGTTTCACTCGGCTCTGTTTTTGCCAGCAACAGCTCAAGTGCCTCCTGCGCGCTTTTTGCCGACATAAATTCATCAATAAAACCGTCCTCAATCAGCTTCGAAGACAATTCGGCCAGCACTTCAATATGGTGATTTGCGCCGCCGTCTGGAGAAGCAATCATGAAAAAAAGTTTGGATGGCAGGCCGTCTTCCGCGCCGTATTCAATACCGCTGCGGCTAATACCAATGGCTACCGCAGGTTCGGACACAGCACCACTTTTCGCGTGAGGCAGCGCAACACCTTCTTCAAAACCGGTATTCCCCAGCTCTTCACGTGCGTGAATATCCGCTAAAAACTGGTCCTTGTCGTTCACTCGGCCTTGCTTGTGCAGCAAGTCGATCATTTCGACAAAAACCTCTTCTTTGGTCGTCGCCTGAAGGTTCAGGCAAATCAACTGCTCATTAATCAAGTTGGTGATCATGAGTGTTCCCCCTGTATTTATACTTTTAAGTTCAGCATTCGTGTTGCCGTTGGGGATATTTTCAGCGATCCGGCTCCACTCTTATAGTGTACCAGAGAGGCATTTACTGGATATTTGTAACATCAAAACCATTTTGTGATCTAACCCTCACCTCACCAACCTCAGTTCAACACTAATGGGAGTAACATGATATTCGTTATTAATTAATGGTTTAAATGCATATTTTATCTACTTTCCACAGCAAAAACGACAACTACGATTACTCCAAAAATAATAAAAGACTAGACAGTAGTAACCATAAAAACGAGGTCGACCAGAAAATTTACGTGACCCAGCTCACGGATAATATTCAATTCTATTTTCCGGGTAGCAACTCTACACCGGACAATGAATAATAATGCCGACAATAACCTAACCAATACGCTGAGCCAATCCCGCCAGGAGGTACCATTACCATGGGCAAGGTATTCCATGACCTTATCGATACCCTGCTTTCTGAAAGGGAGCACTTCAACCGCATTTGGTTTGCCGGGGATCAGGTCACGCCGCCTCCATTTAGCTATCAGGTTAACTTCCCGCGCCTGGAGCTGGTGATCAACGGTGAGTACATTAACGAGCTGGAAGATCCGGAGCTTGGGATCACAGAAGTCAAAATCATGGCTGGTGATGCGCTCTATATCCCGCCAAACAGCTGGAACAAGCCCAATTGGGATACGGATTGTTCAGTATTGAGTCTATTATTCGGTCGTCGCCAGCTAGGCTTTAGCCTGGTTAGTAAGGCAAAAGATCAAACCAACTTTCATGATATTCAAAAGCACAGTATCCAGACACGTACCGGTCATGCCATTGACCATATACTGTCGGCACTTAATGCCCTGTCCAAAGAACCACTCCAGCAACCAATGGACGAGCATCTGCTATTGGCCCTGATGAGCTATTGCCAGAGCATGCTTTCAGTGCCGGAAAATTCGACTAAAAAGCGTAGCGAGGATCTCTATCAGGGGATCTGTATTTACATCCAGGAAAACTTTCACCGGGCAATCAGCCGTGACAGCATTGCCACACGATTCAATATCAGCCCCAATCACCTCTCGCGCCTGTTTCGTCAACAAGGACATATGCGCCTGGCCGATTACATTACCTGGGTGCGGATCGAGCGAGCCAAGTTCATGCTAAAGAAATACACCTTCCGATTACACGAAGTGGCTACCCGATGCGGATTTCAAGATGTGAACTATTTCTACCGGGTATTTAAGAATAAAACAGGGCTTACCCCTTCGGAGTATCGCAGTTCGCTGTAAACGGGCGGGACAAAGTATGCAGCAACAGTGCTTTCAACGCCTCGGCCTGAATATTTTCCGTCAGCAAACGACAATACTCGGGGGCCAATAACGCCTGTGAAAAATGCGCAAACGCCTCGATATGTGGGCGCTGAGCAGGAAAAGGCAAGGCCATGGCGATCACTCTCGTCACCGGGCCACGATTTGAGCCCCATTCTATGGCTTGCGGTATCTGAATAAGCGCCATTGCAGGCAGCTTGATTTCTGATGACATGATATGAGGCAATGCAATTCCGTTCCCCATGCAGGTCGACGAGACGCGCTCACGCTCTTGCATCAACTGACGCAACAAGTCTGGATTTTCCGGATTAAGCATCCTGCAAAGGCGGGCTAGAACCATCTCTTTTGCTTCTGTTGGCTGTACGAGGCCTATCTCTTCAACTTGCAAATCGCGGGTTGAAATTGCCAGTTCAAACGGCAAATAAAAGGCCGTATTGGTCTTATCACGGCTATCGACACTGCAGGCATTACGGTTCTTTTTCTTACCACTGGTTTTCACCAATAGAAATTGCTCTGCGACAAAGTCAGTTAGCACCATGTAGGCCAGTTCGGCATCAGAGCCCTCAATAACCAGCTGGCACAAATCTCCCGGCATACAACCCAAGCTCATGATCCTAACCGGCTGCTCGGCATTAGCCTGGCACAAACGAGTGACATTTTGCATCACCACCACGGCACGAAAGTACCCAGCCAAGGTTTTCAGCTGATTGAGTTTCCAGGAAGGGATACCTTCATCACCAATAATGAAGGTGATACGACGTTCGATCATAGCGATTAAGTCATAACTTGTTAGTCAGGAGTTTGAATCAAAGTTCTTGGCAACGGCGCAACACGCTCGCCGGATCGGTCAGCACTTCTTCAATGGTAACGCAATGGATCTTGCTGCCGGTAAAGCGGGCACGGTGTTCAATTTCAATGTCGGAAGCAATCAGCACCACATCGGCCCGGCCAATATCCTGAAAGCTCAGCTGATTTTCTATCCCCATCGCACCTTGTGTTTCAACCATGATCTGGATACCCAATGGCTGCGCCGCCTTCTTTAGCTCGGCAGCTGCCATGTAAGTATGGGCAATCCCGGTCGGGCAAGCTGTAACCGCAACGATTCTCATAAATTCTCTATAGATAACGGTGTTTAGGGTGATTGTCTCGATCCGGTGGAGATAGTCAAGGAATCAGAAAGGAAAAACATATATCTCTGTGGTAAGTCATCTCGCACACAACTATTTTGAACAAGTTATGTTTGTCACTAAAATACAGGGGAGGCAAGCCTCCCCATTATCCTATAGGCTAATTATACAACTGCAGCGGTTAGTTCCGGCTGCAAATTATAACGGCCATCCAGCACTTCGTTGCCACTCGATGTCCCGTCATTGCTGCTATCAAAGGCAGCCATTGCTCCAGTCAGTTTGGCCAGACGAATGCTATCAGCATCGCTATTCGCTACGCTCGCGATCTGCTCAGAGAGCAAGGCATTACTGCTAACCTCTTCATTACCGGGTAACTCACCATGGTCGATAAAGTTAGCCAGATCATCGCCGTGAAGCCCGACATCACCAAAGCGAACTCCAGCGAGGATTCCTGACAGGTATTGACCCGCAGTTTGTGAGGTACCGTCACTGGTTGTAGGTATCGCTTCAGAGAAAAGCACGTCACTTCCGGCCTGCAGACGGACATACTTTTTACCCTCCACAGTGTCTTGATGAACAGTCACCGATGCTGCATCGACGCCAGCTAGGTTCAGGATCGCACTATTATCCGGCGTCAGTTCCCAGCGGTGAGTAAACGCCTCACCCTTGGTTCTTGCCGCATAGTAAGCATTCACATCCTTAACTAATATTCGGCGTCCGTTATCCTCAAAAATCAGACTCTCTGGTTTTTGCGGCAACGTCAGTTGACCGCCGTCTTGATGGATAAGTGACAGGCCATCTTGTCCCGGAGTCCACTCGTTAAGATCAGCATTGAGTACCAAGGAGAAAGTTGCATCTGGCTTTGACTTAAGCACCTCCAGGTTCGCTCCTGCATCCACTTCGATAGCATCGAAACCTTCAATATAAACTTTTGCCTGATTAGTGGCACCTGAATCGAATTGCAATGACAGCCCTTCGAGACGAGCTCCCCACTGACCAGCCCAATATTCCTGATCTTTACCAGCATCCGTCACTTCAACATAGTGAGTCTGGCTGCTGTAGTTTTGCAATGTGTGACTCACCTCGGCAACATCGGTAACCGTCTGCTCCCCGGTGCTCCATTGATGTAACTCATTACCGTCACTGTCCAGTAGCCTAACCGTCAACTTATAGCTATCGGCGGTATAACCGACCTTACGGAAAGTCTCCTTGATATTGATGGCATTGTTACCATAAGTACTAACCAGATTAGAAATATCGAAACGACGAGTCCGACTACACCAACCGTAAGAGGATGTCAGGCCGTTAGCATCAACCGCAAAACCATTACCACCATTTTGTACCTGCCAGCCGTTCAGGGAATTAGGATCATCTAGCAGTTCGATAAAGCGCTCTCCCGCCTGCGGCGCAGATGCCAGATCAGTATTACCGCTAAAATCAACGTAATCGTTGCCACTACCGGTATGAACCTCCGGCGTTCCCGCACCGATTAGTAGCTGATCATCTCCCCCTCCGGCATTGATACTCGTCAGGGCAACGCCAGCAGTCAGTATATTTGACAGCTCGTTACCACGAAGGGTGGAATCCGCTTGCCCGGCATGTGCTTCAACCAACTGGCTGCTCAACCAGTCAATCGTTTGCTGGCTCGAAAGTACCCGATCGCCAATACGGATTGTTGAGAAGCGACGAATGAAACCACTCAGTAATTCGACCGTCTGTTCGCTGGACGCTTGACCACCCCACTCGGTTAATTGGTCCCCGGAGGCAACATCTTCCACCAACGTTTGACCATTGCGACGATCAAATAACTGAATCCGGTGTGATTGCCCATCAAACCTCAAACCAACATCGGCCTTGCTGATCCCTTCGAGGATAATGGCATTCCCTTCGTCCGTGTCATCAATAATCGCGCTGCCACCCTCTGATACTTTGATTTGGTAGATATCTTTACCTGTCCCGCCAAACAAGTGATCTACATCTCCATCCGCCACCAGCACATCGTTATCACCACCGCCGCGCAGAATATCGTTTCCTTTGCCGCCATAGAGCACATTTTTGCCGTCATCACCAATGAGAGTATCTTCCATCTCGCCGCCAACCAGCCCTTCAATATGACTGAAACGGTCTAGCACGGTTTTCTGTCCATCTTTAACGGCATAAGAGATCCCTTCTGCAAGATCGACATATAGGGCGTTCTTACTATCTTGACCATTCAGGCTATAGTCCAGAATATCAGCGCCTTCGCCGCCATCGATAACATCCACCCCGTCACCCGCCGAGATACGATCATTGCCGCTGCCACCTCTTAACGTATCCGCGCCATCACCGCCAATCAGAGTATCATTACCTCCTCGTCCTTCTAGGGTATCCTGACCAGCGTTGCCAAACAGAATATTGCTCTCATTATCTCCCTTGAGGGTATCGGCACTGTTACTTCCCATAAGGTTTTCAAACCCCTTAAGGCTATCACCATCACTGTTTTCGCCGGTTTCAAGATCAACGGTTACTCCGTCACGATCCGTATAGGCCAACGTATCGACTCCGGCTCCGCCATCTAAGTCATCGGCACCTTTACCGCCATCAATCAGATCGTTGCCGCCACCACCGCGTACCGTGTCATTTCCGTCCTGGGCAAAAATCTGATTGTTTGAGTCATTACCTGTCAACGTATCGCCATGTGCAGAGCCAATCAGGTTTTCAATCCCTGCCAGAGTATCGGTATTATTATTGCCTTTGTGAGCCTGGCCGCTTTGCAAGTTCGCTGTTACTCCCTGATTATGAACAGCATAACTTGCAGTATCAGTACCTTCACCACCATCGAGGGTATTGTTGCCGGTACCGCTGCCATCCAACAAATCGTTACCACCGCGGCCATACAACTTGTCGTTACCGTTTCGACTAAACAACTGGTTATTGTTGTCGTCTCCCTTCAACACATCGTCGAACTCCGACCCAGCGACATTCTCCATTCCCGTCAGCGTTGCATTCGCGCCGACTTTCTCCATCAAATAAAGGAAGAACCCTGCTGCTGAACGGTAATTGCCTTCTTCGCCCCCCAACATCTGCTGCAAATTGGATGCATCGAGCTTCACATAGCCCATAACAGGATCAAATAGCATCACCTCTTTACCATCGGTCAGCACTTCCATTTTCATGTAACCGAAGTTTGGATCAAATTTAGTCAGAGCCTCCCCTAGCAGATAAACCTCACGCCCTTGTTCTTTCGCCTGACGCACAAAACTGTCATAAGCGGACTTAATCTGCGGATCTGGGTTATTGGAGAATAGGTAGGTATTCCAGCTGTCATGATGGTTATAGGCGATATAGCTGTCGACCGAGTTTTCCCGGAGCTGGGTCATCACAGAAATATCTGGCAGGCTGTCCAGTAGATAGTGGCTGGAAAAATCACGGTGATAATCATTCCAGGCACCATCCTTCTTCGCAAAGACAGTAGTGTTATACAGCCCGGCATCCAACGCACTGATCGCTTGTTGATTCGGATTTCCCGACGCTGTTCCAGCCTGTAGATCAACGTTATAGCCAATTGCGGGCTCGTGGTCCGGCGCATAGGCCGACCAGTTGGATTGATTTGCCACCTTTTCGGCAAGCTGATCCTGAGAAGACTTCCAATCCGGATTCAGCTCGCGGGACTCAAGGTTCTTGAACAAATCTTCAGTATACAAAGTATCTGTATCATCACCGCCATCGATACTATCGCTACCCAGCAACCCGATGACATCGTCATCACCTGGTCCCATGTTGATCACATCAGCACCAAGACCACCACGCCCAGTATCGTTACCCTCTCCGCCGTTGATCGTATCGTCACCGCTGCCACCATTGGAGTTGTCGTTACCGTCGCCACCATTGAGCTCGTCATTCCCGGCTCCACCCATCAGGATATCATTGCCGCCATGGCCATTGATGATGTCATTGCCACTGCGCCCATCCAGGTAATCGTCATTTTCCCGGCCGTTTAAGGTACGCCCAATACTCGAACCATCAATCAAGGCAATTCTCAGTTGTTGATCTTCCAGGTTTTTCTTAGCCTGATCAGTCAGCGCACGTGTCTCCTCCTTCCAGATGCTTGAACCATCAACACCTTCCTCTCCGAGACCAGCCGATTCGGCATCCACCATATATTTAAAGATGTCGTAGCCTTTTTCTTTGTAGAACTCACCTTGCTTGGTCATAAACTCCTTGAAGGCATCGGAGTCCAGATAGCTGTCGAAGTCCGCTTGCAGTTTCTCCTCTGGCGTACGGGTATCGACCATATCCGCAAAGAATCCCAACACGGTATTAATCAGACTCAAACCGAAATTAACAACATCCAGCACCAAAGAGGCCAAGTTACCGATCACAGGGATAAAGTCACACACCAAGCTAACGACATCGAGGACCATGCCAACGCCGTCGAGCGCGGCCATCACACCATACATCGCGGCACGGCCATGATTCCCGCCACGACGTGCCTCATCGGCGACCATCGCATTCTTTGCAATGCTGACAGCCCCCATACCGATAGCCAACGCACTACCAACACCAATAGCAAAACCAACACCGGCTTTTGTCAGGCCAGAAGCAGCATCCAGTCCCACATCTGCCACTTCCTTCGCCACCATGGTCTTACTCAGGAAGGTCGCCACATTTTTCGCCGTCCCTCCTCCTGCTCGCTTAGCAACCTGAGTCGCAACGACATTGGTTAGGGAGTAAAGCCCTTTTGCCATGCCGATCGTCCCACCGGCAATACGCAGGTCCTTCCCCATATCTGCCCCGGCTGCGATATTAATGCCGCCATGTACCACGCTGAACAAGGAGCCGGCAACCGTGGTACCGGTTCCGATGTTGTTCAATACACCTCGGGCTGAAAGACGACTACTATTTAACTCGGTACTTTCGTTGACAGCGTTTTTCAGCAAATTATGAGCCGTTACTGACGTAGGGTACTTCTTCAGGTGCCCGTCCAGTTCATTGACCAGGTTATCGTGCTTCAGCAACATTCCATTGAGTACAATGGAAGCGCCATCATTCAGATCGGAAGGCAACCCAACCATAGTTCCTCCGAAAGTCGATCCTGCTCCGGAGATATAATCACTGTATTGGTTGAGGGTCTTGACGTTGCCGTTCAGGCCGGGATCAATGGTAGGGCCTGGGTTTGGATTCGGCATCGCCGACTCAAAATCGGGAAGCAGCTCACCAGATGCACCGACATCAGCCATGTCAGCTGTACCCTCCAGCCCCTGATCAAAAGCCGTCAGCGCAGACAAGATCTCAGGATCCGTTGCCAGGCTCTTAAGCTGGCTGACAACCTCAGGATCCGCGCCTGACTTTCGAGCAGCCTCCGCCACCACATCAGCCATATCTGTCGGGCTCAGGGATGAGCTGTCTCCCTGGCCTGATACCATTCCCCGAATTGCCGTTGTCAGATACTCAGTAAAGCCCTCCATGAAGTTGGCCTGCATCGCGGTATTTATACTGTCGCCTGTATTGTTGATTGCATTACCGAATGAAGTAACTTGCTCCATCGTGCTCAATCCTCTTATTGTTAAGTTTGCACCCCGGTTGCTTCCTGTTCTTCAACCTGAGGCAGGTGATCCTCGCCTTAAAGGCAAGGTATGACCCATCACAGACATACGCAGTGATGGGAACATTCAGTAGACGAAATGGATGCGAGATCAGGCACCCACATCAAAGAGCAGCTATGAAGCTACCTGTAGCTTCCAGAGCCGGGCATAGGTACCTCCTTGCTCCAATAGCCAATCATGGGTTCCCTGCTCGACAATCTGTCCGCCATCGATCACCAGGATGCGATCAGCATGGCGCAAGGTATTGAGTCGATGGGCAATACTGATCACCGTGCGACCTTGGGTGATAGCCTCCATATTTGCCATCACTGCCGCTTCCGACTCGTAGTCCAATGCACTGGTGGCCTCGTCCAGCAGCAAGATACCGGGATCAGTCAATAGCGCCCGGGCGAGGGCAATACGCTGGCGCTGGCCGCCAGAAAGGCGCCCGCCCTTTTCACCCACCTGGGTCTCATAGCCCTGCGGCAATTCACGGATAAACTCATCGGCCCCTGACAGGGCTGCGGCCTCAGCCACCTCAGCATCAGTCGCCTGCGGACAACACAGACGGATGTTCTCGGCTACGGTACCCGAGAACAAAAGACTTTCTTGCAGCACCACGCTCATATTGCGGCGCAATGCCACCGGATCGGCGATGGCCAAATCGATACCATCCACCAAAACCTGTCCATGCTGGGGCACATACAGACGCTGCAACAAACGGGTAAGCGTTGATTTTCCTGATCCAGAAGGGCCGGTGATCCCCACAAACTCGCCGGGCTTTATCTCCAGATTCAAGTTGCGCAGCACTTCCTGACTGTCTTCGCTGTAGCGAAAACGCACGCCACTAAAGCACACACCACCACGCAGCTTGGGGACGGAGGCCAATCCGCCGTTGCCGTCTTCATCATCCTCGTCAAGAATGTCGCCAATCCGGCGCAACGAAATAAGGGTGTGCTGAAAATCCTGCCAGACCTGAGCAAGCCTCAGGATCGGTTGAGTGACATGTCCCGACAGCATATTGAACGCGACCAGCTCACCCGGGCTCAGCAGGCCGTCCATCACCAGGGTGACGCCCCACCACAGCAGCAGTGCCGACGTCAGCTTCTGGATCAATCCGATTCCCTGTCCGGCCCAAATCCCAACCACCTTGGCCCGGAACGAGGCTTTCACGAAACTTGCCAGCTGGCGCTCCCACTGATGGAGAAAACCGGACTCCGTAGCGGTTGTCTTGATGGTTTCAATCCCGGTAACAGATTCGGCCAGAAAAGCGGTATTATCCGCACCCAATTCGTACTCCCGGGTCACGCGGGCTCGCAGTACCGGGCCGACAGCCAGCCAGAAAAAGAAATAAACCAGCAACGAACCGAGTACCAGCCAAGTCAGCTTCGGGGCATAGCCAAACATCACGGCAAGAAATAAGCTGATGAAAGCCAGATCCAGCACCATGGTTAGTGCCGACCCGGTAAGGAACTGACGGATCTGGCCCATCTCTCTCACTCGGGCGATAATTTGCCCGGTTTGTCGCTGCTGGAAATAACCGAGAGGAAGGGCGACTAAGTGTTCGTACAAACGGCTGGACAGCTCTGAATTGACCTTGCTGGCGAGGTTGGCAAACAGCCAGGATCGGAGGAAGCCGTAAATGGGCTCGAACACGGCCAGAGCCAGCATCGCAATCCCCAGCACCTGAAGGCTGGAAAGGCTTCTGCTGACCAGTACCCTGTCAATCACGTTCTCAAACAATATAGGAGTAACCAGAGCAATCAGCTGCAACATCAGCGACACCAGCAACACCCGTCGAAACTGAATCACATGTTTGCGAATGGAGGGGACAAACCATCCAAAACCAAACTTTTGCTTTTTGGGCAGCTCCTCGGTATCGGCCAGCAACAGGGCTTCACCGCGCCAGTGCTGACCAAACACACTAATCGGGTAGCTCCGACTGTTCTCGGTAGAAGGGTGATACAGGGTAACCATATCGTCAGTAACTGCCTCCAGCACAACCCAACCCTGCTTTGTATTGAGCAACGCCGGTAACGGCAGTGCCGACAAGCGTTCCAACTGAGTGGAAATACACCGCGCCCGAAGCCCTATCCAACGCGCACACCGGCAAAGATCAAGGCTGTCCACCGCCCCCTCGCTTCGGCCAAGCTGATGTACCAACTGCTCGGGCTCTACCGCTAAATCAAAGCAACGTGCAGCCCGTACCAAGGCAAGTAGCGCCAGATCCCCTGTTGCTCGGTCAACATTCACAGCCAGATCATCTGTCTCAACCGTTTCTGCTACAGCCATTACCGCTCCCTCATAGCTTCAGACTGATACTGCTGCAAAGGGCTCAGCAGGTAGTCAATCACTCGGCGGTCACCGGTACGAATTTCTGCGGTGATGCTCATCCCCGCCTGTAGCGGGACTTCTTTGTCATCCACAGCAATCGTATGGCGATCTATTTGTACCCGGGCAGGAAAGACCAGGCCCATCTGCTCATCTTCCACTGAGTCTCGCGACACATGGGCCACTTCTCCGCTAATCGTGCCGTAGCGGGTATATGGAAACGAGTCCACCTTGATTTCCACTGGCTGTCCGGCCTGAACAAAACCGACATCCTTATTCAATATCATCACTTCTGCCTCAAGCGCGGCATCATCCGGTACAATCACCAGCAATTGCTGGGCAGCCTGGATAACGCCCCCGAGGGTATGAACTGACAGCTGCTGAACCACACCATCCACCGGCGATAGCAGGGTTTGCAGTCGGTGTTTCTCATTCGCCTTGACCAGTTCCTGCCTGATCTCGGCTATTGCACCCTGCGCCTGATTCAGTTTGTCGTAGTACTCTCGACGAATTTTGGACAGATAGCTTTCACGTTGCTCCTTCAGGCTCAGGTATTGCGCTTTCAACACATCAATCTCGGCGTGTTGCTTGGAGAGGGCACGCTCTGTTTCCAGTTGTTCTCGTTCCTGCTCCAGAAGCTCCATTCGGGGGATCAGCTTGTTGGCCGCCAAAGTCTGGCGAGCGTGAAGGCGAGCACGGATATTTGTCATCAGCATCTCCAACCCCGCGATATCGGCACGCCGAGCCTGCTGGTTGGCCAGGTTGACACTCATTTCACCATCGAGGCTGTCGAGGTTATTGGTAACCTCCAGCCACTCGCTCTGAAGGTGTTCATGAGCAGTAAGCGCCTGCACAGGAGAAACGCCATTCGGTAATTTGAATGACGCGAGCGGATCGCTTGTCAGCAGAGCCTGCAGCCGTGACTGCTCGAGCTGGCGGAAAACCAGTTTCTCCTGTAGCTCGCGCACTTCGGCCTCGACGCCGATGGGATTGAGGGTGATAAGGATGTCGCCGGCCCTAACTCGCTGGCCATCCCGGACATTAATCGCCGAAATTTCCCCTGACTCCAGCGACTGGATCACCTTGGAATGGCTGGAAACGATCAACCGTCCTGCGGATCTTGCATGGATATCGAGCCGGCCGATAACAGACCAGAGCAACGCTATAACCACCAGCAGCGTCAATGCCATCGCCGTCCGCCGGGTCCACGGAGCTGGCGGGCGTTCGACAATTTCCAGATACCCGGGCTGAAACTCATATTCGTCCCGCGAACGCTTCAAGGCCGACGGTGCCTGACGCTCCTGCTGCAATGCCTTTCGGGCAGTGTTGAAATGCTTGATTAACATGCGGCAGACTCCTTACGTAATTCCTGCTGTAACTGCCAGAGGCGGGCATAACAGCCTTTCAGGGCCAATAACTGCGAATGGCTGCCTGATTCAGTTATCCGCCCCTGCTCCAGGGTAATAATCCGATCGCAATGACGGACGGTTGACAGACGATGGGCAATGGTGATGACAGTTCGGCCGTGGGCGATCTTCGCCATATTGGCCTGGATCAGCGCCTGGGATTCGTCATCCAGCGCACTGGTTGCTTCATCGAAGATCAGGATCCTCGGATCAGCCATCAACGCACGGGCGATGGCAATACGCTGGCGCTGACCGCCAGACAAAGAGCTGCCGCCTTCTGCCAATACGGTGTCGTAGCCAAGGGGGAGCTGCAGGATAAAGTCATGGGCACCGGCCAGTTTTGCTGCTTCAACGACGGCCTCTAACGGTACAGTGGTATCTTTAATCGCGATGTTATTGCGCACACTGCGGTTGAACATGTAATTCTCCTGCAGTACCACGCCGATTTGGCTGCGCAGATAACCGGGATCCAGGCTATAGAGCGAATTACCGTCGATAAGCACTTCCCCTTCATCCGGGGTGTACAGCTTTTGCAGGATCCGGGTCAGGGTACTTTTCCCCGAGCCGGAAGGGCCGACGATCCCGAGGGTTTCGCCGGGCTTGATATGCAGGTTGACGCCCTGAAGAACAGGATTTAAGTTCGGCTGATAACGAAATAGCAAATTACGAATTTGTAAGTCGCCTTTAAGCGGGGAAGCCGGAAAAACATTGCCCTGCTCTTGCTCAACAGGCAGGTTGAGCATATCGCCGAGCTTGTCGACCGCAACACGTACCTGGACAAACTGCTGCCACAGCTCTATTAACTTGGTGATAGGCTGGCTGACATGGGAAACCATCATATTAAAGGCGATCAGCTGACCTATGGTTAGTTCCAGTGACATCACCATGTTTGCCCCTAACCAGATCACCCCGACACTGGTGATCTTCTGCAGGAGCATCACTCCGTGGCTGATCAAATTATTAATGCTCTGGGTGTTAAAGCCCGCCTCCACCATGTCACTTGTCTGAGCTTCCCAGCGACGCTGCATACGAGGTTCAACAGCCAGGCTTTTAATCGTTTCGGCTCCGCTGACTGACTCATTCAGAAAAGACGTATTCAGCGCCGAGGTTTGAAACTGTTTTTCAATACATGCCTGCAACCGACCTGTACTACGCCATGCCAGAAGGAAGTAAAACGGAAGCACCGCAAGAACAAGGCAGGTCAGTGGCAGCGACAACCAGGCCATGACTCCGAAGAACACAAAAGTAAACGCTACATCAACACACAAGGTCAGCATTGAACCGGTCAAGAATTCACGAATGCTATCGAGCTCCTGCACCCGAGTAATAATGGCGCCGACCTGCCGGTGTTTGAAATAGAGCAACGGCAGGCCCAGCAGATGGCGAAATAACTTGATACCTAGGCCGATATCAATCCGGTTGGAGGTGTGTGCAAACAGGTATTCGCGAAGCCCCTTGAGTACGACTTCAAATATCCCAACGACAACCAACACCACCACGAGCACATCCAGGGTCGACAACGCCTGATGCACCAGAACCTTGTCCATCACCACCTGGAAGAATAGCGGCGTTGCCAGCGCCAACAATTGCAACATCAGGGAAAACAACAACACTTCGGTAAACAAGCGACGGTGACGAACAAACTCAGGAATAAACCAGGAGACATCAAACCGAAGTGACGGTCCCTGCATACGGATCACTTCACCGCACCACTGCTCCTCCAGCTCTGTTAGAGAAAGGATTTTCGGTGAAGCACTTTCGGTCTCCTGAACCAACACCTCTCGCCCAGAAATGCGTGCAGCAATAACAAATTCACCCTGTTTGTTTTTATAGGCTAGCGGTAATTTGTCTGGTGTTAGCTGACTCAGCTTAAGTTGACCTAATGTAAGCTCAACACCGTTTTCTTTCCCATATTCATTTATTGCTTTTCGTATTTTCGCCTGAGAATTATCAAGTACAACATCTGAAGGAGTCCCACCAGAAAGCAGTATCAACATTCGACTACAAGCTAAAGCAGAATATAAACACTCTGAGTCATGCGATGATCCAAATAGCTTTTTCATTTGTATATATACTTATATTTTATAAATCAGCTCACATCGCTTTGAAGATGTAAGATTGTTGTGCAAGCTATCAATACAGCGATTGAAATGATATACCTCAACTATAAGGGTATTTTTCAAATAGCTATTATCCCCCCCAATCGAAGGCATCAGGAGTATAGATATAGCTACAAGTCAGTTCGATAATCTTTATAAATTATTAGTTGATTATATCTTCGAGGAAATCTTTCAAACCAGCCACAAATAGTAGAATTCAGAAATATAACAGCAAATAATCGCATGTATATATTAATACAACAGTAATAAGATGAGCATCACATTATGTATACAAATATAATTCTCTTTTAATTTTAGCTATTACTTATAAAGCTTTTCGTAATATTCGAATTAATCCTATCAACTCGTTAAATTTCCACCATATTATATGCAACTCTATCAATGCAAATTGATGAATATTACTTTATCTTTATTTATTAAACACTTACAAACGAAGAAACAACAGCCATCCGCTTATTTACACTATCAACCTGACAGCTTAGTTCAGGCTCTTACCAGCTGGTGCACTGACAAAATATCAAGATTCGCTTTGGAGAGCACCATATCGAGTATTAGCAGCAGGCTATAGATAGGTTTAATTTTCTGGCAAGAACAGAGTTATAAAGTAGAAGTATAAGTTGAAGTATTAAGTGTCTCTGTTTCCTTCATTATCGTTATATAAATTGAATATTTTCAAAAATGAAATCACGATCTTGTTTTAACTGATATTGTTGATTCAGTGTTGAGTATCCCATTTCTGTCATATACATATTAGAGATAAATTAGCATCAGGCCCCACCTTAAAAGTGGTAAAAATTATACTTGTTTATTTCAAGAAGAATAATCAACTTCTAAACTTTGGACTGAGGTTATCATTCTATTCTTCTTGTCGTATCACCTTTTACTCTTTCGCGGTAATAGTAAGCAGTAGCGAGCGATACACCTTAGAAGTAGTGAGTAGCAAAAGAGCAGAACTTTTTCTGTGGCAGTACAGCTCCTTAGTATCAAGTTTGAAGTGATGCATCATAAAAACTAACCATATAGCTAACACTCAATGAAAGGTGTGTTCTATAAAGTTATATCAACCCCATAAGATTAAGAGTTGACCTTACCCTTGTTGGAAAATGTAGGCCATCAACCGTTTCTCTATTCAAAGCTCCTCTAAAAAACCGCCAGAAGCCCAGCTAGCTAGGCACAAAGCCACCCCATCAAAACAGCCACTCCCAAAAAAATGGAGTGGCTGTTTACCTTATCTTCCTAAGGCCAAATTAGAAGTTCGCCAGGAAGTACGGAATGATCAGCGCATTGGCCAAATCGATAAAAAATGCACACACCAGCGGCACGATAATAAACGCCTGATGCGAGTTACCATAACGCTGGGATACCGCAGACATGTTGGCCATTGCCGTCGGGGTCGAACCAAGCGAGATACCACCAAAGCCCGCGCACACAACAGCGGCATCGTAGTTTTTACCCATAACAGGGAATACAATAAAGATATTAACCACAATCGCCACAATGAACTGCGCACCGAGAATCGCAAAGATCGGCCCTGCCAAGTCCACCAAAGTCCACAACTGCATACTCATAAGCGACATCGCCAGGAATGTACCCAATGACACGTCAGCAATTAAGGCTATTGCAGGTTTACGTGATGGCCACTTAGTGCCGGAGATCCGAGGGTAAGCATCAGGAACAAGATTGGTGATCACAATCCCGGCAAACAAACAGGTGACAAACAATGGCAGCTGCAAACCTAATTCAGCAATGGCTTCGTTGAGTATAAAACCCAAGATAGCACAGACATGAATAGCAAAAATCGCATCGAGAAAATCGAAACCGGTTATTGTTCCGTCACCGTTTTGCGACTCGTCAGCAACACCGACATCCAGCTGCTCTTTGTGATCAGGCTTGAGATCGTAGCGAGTGATCAGGAATTTCGCAATTGGTCCCCCCATCAAACTGGCCAGGATCAGGCCAAAGGTCGCACAGGCAATACCAATCTCCATAGCATTGCTAATGCCAAACCCCTCCGAAATGCGGGGAGCCCAGGCTATTGCCGTTCCATGACCGCCGATCAGAGAAACACTACCTCCCAGCATACCAACGGCAGAATCCAGACCAAACATAGCGGCAACACTGATCCCGGTAAAGTTCTGGACCAGCATGTAACCGATTGTGATAGCTAGCAGTACTACCAGAGGGATCCCGCCCTTAAGCAGATCCTTGAGGCTGGCATTGATACCGATAGTGGTAAAAAAGTACACCAGCAGGATATCCCTTGCCATCAGATCAAATTCAATTTCAATACCAGCGACGACGTAAACTAGCGCGATCAAAATTGAAAAAAGGATCCCGCCAGTAACTGGTTCGGGAATACTAAACTCGCGCAGCGGCGCGAACATCTTGTTGAGGCGACGACCGACAAAAAGAACAAGAATACCTATCGTCACTGCAAAAAAAGAACTTAGCTTTAAGACCCCATTGGCCCAGTCCATTTCCATTACTCACCCACCCTAATTCGCATCTAGTTGATAACAGCTAACAAGTAAGATTTTTCTTTGATATCAATTCCCATCACTAACATTAGCCAATGAAAATCAATTAAACAGAAAATCACGGCTCAATTATTAACTACAAGAGCTTAACCAAGGGTAAATTAGTCTGATTTATCAGACACAAACATTTAAATGATATGCACGTTATAATTAATTCAGACTTCAAATTAATTCCGCTGACCAGACAATTTTTTGGATTCATAGCTTCAAGGTATGGATATGCCAGGATACATGTGCATTGATTAATTTATTTCCAGCGAAGCAACATAGAGCACTGCAACTTGAGTATAAAATATATTCCGATCGCGCATAGGTCGTGTGCCATTATCCATCTTCGTGATGACGTACGACAATTACTCTCAATACGCATATCCGACTAATTTCAACTCAGCTATTGAGACGGATTTAAATCACAGAAACGTTGTGAACATAACACACCTTTCATCAATATATTTGAGCTAAAGCATATACATTTAAGTACAACAAAATGGTATTAAAGAATTAAAAGTTAAAAATATTACCAAGTTAAAAATTACGTTGACATAAAAAAATCATATTATAATTTGCTTCATTTAATAAATTCATTTTTTATAAATGAACTCATTTTCTACATAAAAGAACGATAGTGCTATTCCACTTCACTTATCAGCGGTAACTGTCTGTGCTATATAAATGATGAAACGCTAATATTTGCAATTGCTAATATAAGACATTCATTCAAAAAAACAGCACTTTCATTGAACACCGAGTTAGACTTTTGAATCTACTCTATATGCATCACAGTTACCACAACTTCAAACTAAAATGTTTGAACAATTCAAATTTATGAATAAGAAAGCTCAAATAACAATGACACCTAACGAGATGAAGCTTTTACTCTACTCCTATTTGTATCAAAAAAACATGATAAAATTAACAATTATGATTCAAGGAGCAATCAAACTAATTTAATAATGGTAATGTTGGGCACTCTTGTTATCGAACAAGTCAGTTGGCATACGATTAATAAAGCAACAAAAAGTAACTCTTACGTTGCGACTTGAACAAGAAGTGAGAGCTTTAATGTATAAAATAAAAGATTGGATTCTCATCAAAGATGCATCACTTTTGCGCCATTCCGAGACCAATGAAGAAAAGCGTATTGGTAGCCATGACTTTCTCGTCTTATTGGCACTCTGTTCTGAAGCTGGAATGGTTGTTTCTAAAGAAACAATCCTTGAAAAGGCATGGCCAGGGAAGATAGTCTCTGACAGCTCTATTACTCAGGCTATCAGTAATATACGTACTCTAATAGGTGACAACGGCAAGGAGCAAAAGTGGCTTAAAACCATCGCAAAAGTAGGTTATAAACTCGAGAGCGAAATAGTCAAAGACATCTCAAAAGAAGATACTTGCGAAGATAAGAATAACGATAGTGCAGCTATTGCTTCACCTATAAAGGCATCCTCATCACAGATAAATATTGAGCCACTTCATATTGCAAAGAAAAAGTGGCCTTATTTTTCTGGTTCTCTAATTTTTATGATTTCATTTTATTTAATAGGAGATGCTCCATACTTACCATATATTAGTGAAATTAAGCCTAGTAAATCAATTACACCTGAACAAGTTTACTCGGATAGCATATTAAAGATCTATTCAGATAATGATGAGTTCACTGATAGTATTTCAGACTCTATTAATAATGTATTAATTTCAACATCAAATAAAAAAAGACCAAAATCAATTTATTTGATGTTGAAAAAAGACTCTCTATCAATCGTAATTATTGATAGTAATAAATTGCCACACAATATGATTATCCTTCTTGAAAACAATGAATCCATATCTGAAATAGAAAAACTAACAATTAAAGAGGTCGGTCGTTTTGTATCTTAAAAGTTTATTTCTCGTTAGTTCAATGGCTGTATTTAGTGTCAGTAGTTGGGACTTCATGAATAAGAAACCAGCGATGGCATATAGTGGTACCTATGATTTAAAAACAACAGGAAGCTCTTACCACGGTAAAAAAAACCTCGAAGTGTTCATTGAAGATCAAAATATCGATATTACAACTATATTCTCAGAATCAGGGCTAAAAAACATCGTAGAAGTGCATACGAAGGGAACCCTCCAAAAGGACAACAATGGTCAGTACTCAATGAACATTATCGATGAAAACTACAGCAAAGGATTGATTGCCTCTGCAAGCGACATCCGCATGTACAATGACTTACTCAGTGCAGCGAGGAAGCTTCCAGGCCACAATAAATGGAAAGTGGTGGACTCGACAGATAACTACATTGTGATTGCGACCAACCATGGTGACGGGTACTTAATGGCACTGAATCGCTACCAAATCAACTAGGTGAACACCCTGCCTAAAAAACAAGACACCTCTAATGAGGTGTCTTTTATGTGACACTGTCACTAAACATTATCACTCTTATTAGCCAAAAACTACTCATCAACAACTTGGTGAGTAATCCCTTTAGGCTCTGACGATACTCTTCATCGATTCCTGCTGGCTTCGCATAACTTCTTCCAGCTTTTGGCGGGCGTCCCGAATGACATCAAGATAGAACTGCATTTGCTGGCCTTCGTCTTCCATTGCCGTCTCATGCACCTTCTGATCAGCCTCCAGCACCTTGCCGTCAGCCTGTTTCTGCTTGGCATGGTAATCGATCTGCGTCGTCAGTAACTGACCAACGCCTGTCAGGATCTGAGCTTTGGCCTGCTGAATACTATTCACCGTCTGCAGCTTGGCATCAGAGATGTTCATCTTCAGCGCTTTCACCCCTCCGCTCACCTGCATTGCCCCAGAAGCAATCGAAATACCAGCTGAGATCCAGCCTGACAGGCGCTCTAATTCAGCCTGTTCGCGTATCTTATCAGCCTGCCCCAGAATACTACCGACAGCGGCCTCTCGTTCAGTCATCCTGCTTTCGCGTGCCTGCTGGCGCTGCGTCGTCGCAAGTTGGTGCATCAAGGTCAAGATATCACTGATCTGGACCATCGTATCTTCATGATCCAGTTTGCTTATGTCCTTCATGGCCAGCGAGTAGTCCGCATCGTTTCTCGCTACTGGCAACTCCAACGACACAGCCCCAGCTGGCCGGTTGGCCGTCCCAGTGCTCGTCTGCTGCACCAGAACAGGCACGGTATTAACCTTCTTAGCCGCACTACTGCCAGTTAAGGAGGCTGTTTCATCAAGAGTCAAACCCTGCTGATGGAGACTTGGGCTTTGTGTATTTACTGGTGTTATCATTCCTTCCTCCTTATGCGTTGATATAGCGCGCCATCTGTGACCTTGAATCCTGGCCACTGGATAGAATCGCCATCACGTCAGAAACGTTATCCTGCATTTTCTGAAGGAGTTCCTGCACCCGGTCCATTTCCTCTTGCATCATAAGCTGCAAACGCTTGAGGTAGGCACTGATCTCTTTGGCATCGGCTCTGCTCATATCGGACTGGTATTTTGCCTCTGTCGAAACAGCCTGCGCCGTCCCTTGCCCGATAGCCGACACCCCGGCGGCAATCTTGGCCCCCTGACTGACGATTTTGGCAACTTTCATCGCGGTCGTAGTGGCTGCAGCCGCCGCTGTTGTGGCCCCCGCACCAAGACTCAGCGCAATACCAGCAACCATAATTGCCACATTAGCCGCAATTTGCGCCGACTTCTCATCCATACCAAACGCCTGAAATACCTCTGCCACAGCATCGTTCATCCAATTCCCTGTCTCAGAGGAAATTTGCTGTGTCAGCATCAGTGCCGCACCTGCCAGCATCATCGCCGCTGCAGGGGCACCCACTCCCGTTGCAATCAGGGCAACCGAAGCTATGACTGTTGCAATTGTTGCAATCCAGCCGAAAATCTTGGCGAAAAGACCGCCTTTCTTCGCTTCAGCCATTTTTTCAATGGACTCTTGAAGCTTTTCAATACGTTGCTCGTGCATGGCCTTGTTTTTGGCCTGCATACCTTTGATATCGTTGGTACTGAGTTTGAGTTGTTGATCTTGCAGTTTCATCTGCACTTCCATCAGCGCGCGGCTGACGTCTTCCTGATCGGCCAGTGGCATATCAAGTATGGGCGGTCGGATCGCAGAGGGAGCCTGCGCCTTGTCCGCTCCCCTACTCACCTCAACGGCCTGGGGTACAGATGCTTGAGTCACCGCTTGCTTGAGGTTTTCAACCAATGCTTGTTGATTGGTTTGCAAACCCGGAGCCGCAAACTTGTCACTCAGCGGATTCATTGGATTCATTCTCTGTCTCCTGAAGTGATGCACTTAGCTGCTGGTATATCGTGGCAGCCTTGTTGCACAATTCATCAAATTTCGAGTGCTTTTCTGATAACTGACTAGCCGCATAAAAACCACTGCTTGCCTTCTCGCGCTGTCCAAGAGCTAAGTAACATTCGGCAGCGTGGTACGGCGATCTTGGGTCTTTGCCATCCAGCAGACCGGCATAACTATATGACTCAATAGCCAACTGATACTCTTTCTGCATCTGAAGGCATGAGCCCAACGCGATAAAGTGGCGCAACCCGTAATGATCAAAGAGACACAGGAAACGAAAGACTTTTTCCGCCTCTGCATAGCTTCCTCCTTGATACAAGCCATAGCCCACCTGATAAAACGTCTCGATCGTATCCGGACTCAGGTCATATATCTCACCGAAGGTACCACCTCCGCTCAGATACTTTTCGATCTCGCCAAGCAGGGCCTGATTTGTTTCAGCTGCTGTCGTCATCTCACTCACCTCGAATTAACGCAAGTTACCGACAATAGAATCGATAGAAGAACCATACTTAGACACAAAGTTTGATAGCATCTCGAAACTGTTGTTGTACTTGCCCATCGTCGATTGCAGCTGAGCCATATCAAGCTGAGACGATGATGTCAGGCTCTCGGCCTTGTCTTTCAGGTTGGAAAGCTGCAGCTCCATGTCCTTACGGGTATAACTTCCCTTGGTTTCAAACTTGGTGAAGTTATTTTCCAGGTATGACACAACTTCCGGGCTCATTGAGCCTGTATCGTCATCCTTGGTACCAACCTTGCTCATATCGTTACGCAGTTTGGTCATAATGCCGTTCAGGCCCTGAAGATCTTTGTTCTTCGAATTAATGTTCTCGATTTTTTCACGTACCTGGGCATCGAGCAGGTTCGAGCGATCCATCATTACCATCATCATCAAAGAATCCAACGAGGCTTCGGACGGATTGAATGTATTGCCGGTAACGCCCGACGTAGGTGTAATCGCAGACATAATGTTTCTTCCTTAAATTGAAATACCACGCAGACGACGCGGTAAATGATTAGTAGATTGAGCGCTTGAGATGAGCACTGGCGTTTCAAGCTGCTGCAAGAACTGACGTTGCTCGTCATCTCGCTGTTTTTTCTGATTGGCTGTCAACTGCCCGTCAAGAATGACCTGGAGGCGATCCAGCTTGTACCGCTCGACCAGAGTCTGGTGTTGTTGCAAGGTATCGGCTATTTCGGCTAATTTAGCATCTTGATCGGCGAGAAAAGCGTCAATTGAACGTGTCTCTTCCATCATGTTGTGACCTTAACGAAGATTACCAACCAGTGAATCAATGCTTGAGGCATACTTGCTGGTGAAGTTAGAGAGCATGTCGTAAGACTGGTTATACTTATTCATCGAAGATTGCAGCTTGGCCATATCCAGCTGTGATACAGAGGTCAGGCTGTCACCGAATGACTGCATAGAGCTCAGGACATTTTTCCAGTCATCTTTGCTCAGGTAGCCATCTTCGTTGGTCGGGATCTCAATATTGTTCGCCTCTAGGAAGCTCTTCATTGCCTCGCTCATTTGCGGTGATGCCCCGATTGTCGAGTCCTCATTAATGACAGTGCGCCCGGCCATAGCCTGATCCGACGTAATTTCCGTACCAGCTTTGGTATTCCAATCACTGGCATTACCTGCTTCATAGAAGACGGTTCCGTCATTGGTATTTCTGTCGACACTCAATCCGTCAAGGCTAGGGCCCGATATCTTAGGGGTATCATTAGCAATGCCTGTCACCTGAATATGCTGGTTGCCCTTGGTGATCGTGAGCGTATCCGAGTAGGTCATACCGTTATTATTGCCCGTGGTACCAACGCTAATCTTGGTACCATCACCCAAGGCAAACGTCACACCATCTTTAAAGTCCCATTTACCGCCATCTTTTTCAGCCACATGCGGGTCGCCCCATATCCGAGTCGAGTTGCCTGCCGAATCTTTGATTGTCCATTCCTGGCTTGATCCACTTAGGGAAATTTCATAGCCGTTATCCAGCTTGATGGTTTTGTCATCAACCGACCATGTCGGGTTTTCAACAATATTGGTACCTTGTTGGGCCTGACGTGCTTCAGCCATATGCTGTTGCAGATCACGCATTTTCTGGTTCTGATCGTTGATATTGCTGATCCCGTCGCGGATCTGACCGTCCAAAATGTTGGTCCGGTCAATCATCACCGCCATCATCAAATCATTCAGTTCCGGTTTGTGATCATTCGCATACATGCTGACGGACTGCGCCCCAGCAAGGGCATTTACAGTTGCCATTTCGTGCTCCTTTTTATGGATGGAAAAATTAGATAAACACTCGCCCACTACTTCGTCCAATGCGTTGACGACCTAGCTTTTGCTGATCTGTCTTTTGCTGCATTGAGCTGACAGGTTCAGTACCAGCCATTGCATCAACCTGTGCTGTCGCCTGTTGTAAGTCGTTCGAAGCCGTATGAGTGTTTAGTAGTTGGGTTGCACGCGAAACCGTCACCGGACAATTCGCCACAACCCTTCCCCCTTGCCTCAGCTGTTGGGCAGCATCAGCAAGCAAGTTCTCGCTACTGGTTAAGGTGGAAGCCAGCGGTTCGGGTTCAAAATTGGCCCCATCAATTGGCATTCTCGGCCTCCCTGAAATCAATTGGATTCGCTTATCTGGATTCAGTTATCAAGAAAGCAAAAGATATTTAGTCACGAGAACAGTGCAGAATCGGGAAATGAAAAACATGAAAAAAAGCAAATTTAAGGAATTAATCTGCTCACAACCCTATTCGGTTTAAGGCCTGGACATTGACGCTATCACTGAGCTCCTGAAACGACAGCACTGGCAACTCATAGGCCTTAGGTTCAATCAGTTTCTTCACGTAGCGACGAATATCCATCGCTGTGATGACCACCGGCATGTGAGGACGGGATTGCAGATCGCCGATAATTGTCACAAGGTTATTGGTAAGAGTTTCAGACTGCGCAGGATCCATCGCAAGATAACTTCCGGCAGATGTTTGACGGATCGCCGCGCGAATGGTTTCCTCAGCTTCCGGCGTCAGCATAAAAGCGGGCAGCATATTTTGTTCATTACTGTATTTATGACTGATATAGCGCTTCAGTGAAATACGGACATACTCGGTAAGCTGAATCACCGACTTCTCTTTTTGGCTCCATTCGACCACAGCTTCCAATATGGCCCGCAGGTTACGGATCGAAATTTGTTCTGACACCAGCCGTTGCAGGATCTCGGTCAATTTGAAAACCGGCAACTGACGCTGCACCTCGCGAACCAATTCCTCAAATTCGCCTTCCATATGTTCAAGCAACTGGCGCGTTTCCTGTACACCAATAAAATCCTGCGCATGCTTGATCAACACCTGGTGAATATCAACCAGCACAGCATCAACAACAGGCATACAGACTAACCCGAGGCCTGCCACTTCTTGCTCTGTTTTGCCTTTTATCCAGAATAACTGCCGGCGGTTAAACAGCGCCTGCTCATAGTTCAGGCCGAGGATCTGCAGTTGCTGCTCTTCGGCATGTACCAGCACCGCATCGCCCAGTAACTCTCCCGACAAAACGGGGATCTCATGCACATGCAGTTGAAACTCGCCTTTTGGCCTCACACTTTGTTCAGAGGAATCATCGGCGGCCATGCCGGACTGACAATACAAGTGAATGGTCGGATAAGGAACACCGAGTTCTCGAGTTAGGTTTTGACGCAGCTCAGCCAGTGAAGAAGACAGAGCATCAGCTTGAAATCCGTGGCCTTCAAGCTCAACAATAGATAGCGACAATGGCACGGTCAGGGAGAAGCCTTCTTGACCACTTTCATTGGCCGGTGAATCAGGTGCTGAAGAGGATAAATGTTGGCCACTCTTTTGAGCGTTTTTTGATTGTTTTTTTAGCCATTGTGACGCCACTCCCAGCCCGGCCGCCAAGATCAGAAACGTGACGGTAGGAAAACCGGGCACCAACGCAAACAACAGCAAGATGATACTGGCAATCATCAAGGCATTGGGTTGATTGGTGATCTGGCTACCGATATCTTTACCCAGATCGGCCGACACCTCAGCCGATACCCGAGTCACAATCATGCCGGAGGTAATCGCAATAAACAGCGCCGGGATCTGTGAAATCAAACCATCACCAATAGTCAAAATGGCATAAATAGACAGGGCTTCCCCAGCAGGCAAACCGCGCTGCACGACACCAATCGTGATCCCGCCCAGCAAGTTCACCACGATAATAATCAAACCGGCAATCGCATCCCCTTTAACAAACTTCATGGCACCATCCATAGCACCGTATAACTGCGATTCTTTCTCCACTCGATTGCGCCGAAGCTGGGCTTCTTCCATATCAATCACCCCGGCGCGCATATCGCCATCGATACTCATCTGCTTGCCCGGCATGGCATCCAGACTGAAACGTGCCGACACCTCGGCAACCCGCTCCGCGCCTTTGGTGATCACCAGAAACTGCACAATCGTGATGATTAAGAAGATCACCGCGCCCACGACCAGGTTGCCACCCACCACAAAGTTGCCAAAGGTATAGACTATCTGCCCGGCATCCGCCTGTAGCAGAATCAGCCGCGTGGTGGTAATTGAAAGCGACAGACGAAACAATGTGGTCAGCAACAGTAGTGATGGAAAGACAGTAAATTCCAACGGGGTGTGGATGTAAATCGCCATCATCATCAAGATAACCGCAATGCCCAGGTTGATAGCAATGAGTACGTCCACCAGCTCGGTTGGCATTGGCAGGATCATCATAAAGACTACGGCTATCAACAGCAGTGCCAACAGTAGATCATTACGGCCGGTCAGGCGGCTAAGCATAATTTTCACAACAGCTCCTCAGGGGGACAACGAAGCAATACCTCTCTGGCCAACTGGTGATATCCCAGTGCATATAAGGCAGAAGCTTCAGCCCTGCGAACCACAAGGCAGTGCCGCAAGACAACAGGTACCACTGACAAGGCTTCCAGCGCCGACTCATACTCATCAAGATAGTTATGGAGCTGTGGACGTAAGGCACAGGCCATGTCATCACCATTGGCGGCTAACCAATGCGCAACAGGCATCGCCAACGCCCATTGCTGTTGCTCGAGAAAGTTTGTCAGCAAGGTTTGCATCGCAGACTTTGCTTGTTCAGAGTCCATTTGACTGGTGACCACGTTAACTCCCATTCGCTAAGGACCCATCAAGCCAGATTTGATCAAGTGGATTTCTCGTTGCACAAGCCATAATGCCTGAACAACTTCAAGCGCCTGCCTGGCCTCTGGCGTAGTCTGGGTTGTCAGAAACTGACCAAGCTGCTGAAAATGCAAAGCACTTATCGTGGCAGGGGTTGTGTCTTGCTCTGCCCGGTACCATTGGCCCAAAGCAATACTGGACAACGGAGAGAGGGCTTTGGCTTTGGCTTTGGCCCGGTTTTGAGTCTGGTGTTGAGCCTGGCTTTGAACTTGGCCTTGAGTTTGAATTGAAGTAAGACGGACTGCAGACGGCATGCGGGAAACAGGTAACGTCTTTATTCGATCGTGTCCGCCTGGCACACCTTGCCCGGCTTGCCCAGGCGCATCTGAACGGAAAAAACGGAACCGGAGAGGCAAGTTAACCATACGTCGTGTGTGACCTGTTCTGTAAACTAGCAGCCTTCTCTGTCAGCCAATGAAAATGCCGACAAAGGGAGCTGGTACGTAAGTTTTTTAAGGGAAGTTGGCTTACCAGCCACAGTCGCTCCTGCCTGTCGATCACAACCTGGACAGGCAGGGGTGAAGCGGCAAGCAAGAGCAGTAAATCTGCCGCTTTCTTTTCCGGTCCGCTGTCATTGACGGGAGCCACCAGAGACAGCCAATTTTGCTCCCAACGCAGTTCGATATGATTATTGACCGAAGGGCAAGTCGAGTAGCTATCAGGCAGTGTGATACTAAGAACGCCCGAGGGCTGATCGAATATTGCAGACTGGTGATCCGGAATGACATTTTCCAATACTGCCAGAAACTCCTTAACTGCAAGCTGAGCGTTACTGTCCATCCAACCACATCTCTTCTTTATCTATGGTCTCGTCGATGCACTGCTGCAAACTGTCCATCACCCGACTCCGCTGTTCTTGCGAGGGATAGAGGGCATCCGGCATTTCAGCGGCGAGTGTTTTGATACCTTGTTGCATCACAACCTGTGCAGACAAAGAGGCAACATTCAGACGCTGCATCGCCTGATCCATCTGACGGGTTGTTACAAACTGGCTATCAGGAATAGAAAGCACCTGCTCCATCAGTTGCTCGGCTTCTACGGGGGAAAAAAACTGATTTTGTACCTGGCGAGCCAAATCATTCACCTGCTCAAAAATCCCCTTTAGCTGTTTAAGCTGATTAAGGTTCTGCATTACCATTGCCAGCACACTTCGCTCCAGGCTGGGTTCCAGCGCATGGTAGTCTGCCGACAAGGCCCGTTGCTGAACATCGACAGCATTGTCAAAGGTGCCGTGCTGCTTCACCATAGCGACAAGCTGACGCCACACCTTACCGTGGCTCTGGTAATCAATAAGCTCCCGGTACGATTGCCTCGCAGATGACAGCTGCTCCACCGGTAAAGCCTCGGAGAAAACATGAGAGGTATTCAGGCCAGCCAAGATGGTTTTGGCATTTTTGGCCTTGAAATCACTGAGGGCATTTTCATAATGCTCTTTATCTTGAGGATCACTGGCCTCGACCAGCACCTGACCGGCCAAATACTGCAGCGATTCATCTTGGCTGAATGACTTGAGACTTTGAATGAAAGATTCTGTCGTTTGCGAGCGGCCCAGATTGGCAGAAACAAAATCCACCAACTTATGCTGCTTTTGCAAATCAGGGGCTTGTTCCAGATACTGCTGAATTTTCTGTATCCAAGCCAGACGCGCCTGATCGTTTTTATCCGACTTTCTTTCCGCCATCGACTTGGGGCGTTTTTCCGCCAGAGCAAAGCTCAACTCTTCAGCCGAGTCAGCCAGGCTAGTGTTTGCTAACACTGTGAAACTGCCAGCAGATGCCTGATTACCGGGCACAACTCTCTGCTGCCCGTTCGGCTGCCCGGCCTGTACACCGCCAGCAGCAGAAAAATTACCCGGCATGTGTCCTGAAATATCTGCCACGCCAACCCCTTGCTCAATCTACACAACATCCTCTACATAACTTCCATGTTGTATGAAATAAGCAGGTAAAAAGCCTAAAAAAAACCTCAAAAATCACTGTTATTGCGCTTCAGGAGTGATTCACAGTTTTATTAAGACTCTATTTTCCAACTGAGCCACAATCGCGCCCAAGAACCACGTTTTGTTGATGGGATCACCGATTGCCAAACCGCCAGAACCCCACAGACTCAATACCGAGTGATCGGCCAAGCGCAGACAAACTTCCAAAGACGCTGGCTGAACAACTCGCATCTCTTCGTCACATTGTTACGCGTCCTTACTCTTGCCAAAGTGCAGGCAAAGTAACGGGGGTAACAGGCAATATCATCCGCTCGGTGCTTCCCGGTGCAGCCATCGGTCATATGTGCCGTCTTGAAACACCACATCAACCAACCCTGTATGCCGAGGTTGTCGGGATCCAATCCCCTTATGCCCTGCTGACCCCATTAGGTGAATCACGAGGGATATCGAATCAAACTCTGGTCATCAACGAAAAACGCCAGCATGAAATTTGGGTCAGTGATGCCGTACTGGGAAAAATGCTCAATGGACTAGGCATGCCGATGGACGGCAGTTCACTTCATCATGCCCCTTCAAGCCTCAATGCCAACGGCCAATGGCGCCCGGTTTTTAATGCCGCGCCCAACCCGATGACAAGGCCCCCTATCAAAGCACCGCTCGCCTTAGGAGTCAGGGCGATTGATGCCATGCTCACCATGGGCGAGGGACAACGAATGGGGCTGTTTGCTGCTGCCGGTGGGGGTAAAAGTACGCTGCTCTCGATGATTCTTGCCAACACCGAAGCCGACATAATCGTACTGGCTTTAATTGGGGAACGTGGCCGTGAGGTCCGTGAGTTCGTCGAGTTACACATGAGTGAAGAGGTGCGGAAGAAAGCGGTATTGGTGATTGCAACCTCCGATCGCCCTTCTATGGAGCGAGCCCGGGCTGCACTTGTCGCAACAACCATTGCCGAACACTATCGCGAGCAAGGGCGAAAAGTCTTATTGATGATGGATTCACTTACCCGATTTGCCCGGGCAATGCGTGAAATGGGATTGGCGGCAGGCGAGCCCCCGACACGACGTGGCTTTCCGCCTTCGGTCTTTGAACAGTTACCGCTGCTGTTGGAACGTCCCGGCAACACAGAGCAAGGTTCAATCAGCGCGCTGTATACCGTGCTGGTCGAAGGAGACGACATGACAGAGCCCGTTGCTGACGAAACACGCTCCATCCTTGACGGACATATTATCTTATCTCGCGAACTCGCTGCCGCAGCCCATTACCCGGCAATTGATGTACTACGAAGTGCCAGCCGAGTAATTAACCAAATCACCACGTCTGAGCACCGCCTGGCAACCGAGAAAATTCGAAACTGGATGGCGACTTATGAAAAGAGCGAGCTATTGATTCGACTGGGGGAATATCAACGCGGTACCGATCCTGCTACCGATATGGCGATAAGCAAACAACCTGATATTCGGAGCTTGTTATGCCAAGCCACCCATGAGCGCAGTCCATTCAGCGATAGCCTGCAGCATCTACTCAATGTGAGCCGCTAAACATGTGGCAAACCCTCGTTGATATCAAAGACCGACGAAAACAAGCCGCCAAGTTACTGGTTAGCCAAGCGACCTCCCAACTTGCAGAGGCCCAGGCAAACCTCGCAGTACTGGAGCAACAGAAATCACAAATACAGCAGAGCTATCAGACACTGGCCGTTGCCCCGTTTAGCGAACAAGCCTTGATGTCGCAGCACGCCCTTGATAACTGGCGACAACAACTGGCAATTGAGCAACAACATATTAATGCGCTTACCCAACAGATAAGTGAACAGCATCAGCAGATTTCCCGGTTACAAACACAGTTAGACCAGCGTCGGGCTGATTACCAACAAGCACAATTTAAGCTAGAGAAATCAAAAGAGATCAAACAGCTATATGAACATGCCGATATTGCCCAGCAACGCCAGCAGGAAGACAACGCCCTCGACGAACTCCCCTTTCGCCGACGCTCAGCAGGCTTCGAGCTCTAGTCAAAAAGCTGCCTGCAAAAAACCGGGAAAGCAATATAACCAAAAGCAATGTGATGCCAAGCAACATAATGAGAACCGGGGCGATAAAAAGATTGAGGCAATGGGCGATCACCCTGCCGATATCGGCTTTTTTTCGCAGTTGCTCCATGGGGTGGAAGGCGTGACAACACCACAATCAATAACACCCGTGGTAAGCGCACCAAGTGAAGCAGAAGCCACACTAACGGCCAATCAAGCAGTAAGGGAAAATCAGGGAATTCAACAGATCAGGCAGTGGGCTGATCGCCTGTGGCTTAATGCACAGCGTGATAATTTGATTTTGACAACATCGATTGGCTCGGCACCAGTCACGGTCAAATCAGCCGTTGAGCAAGGCCTGGTCAATATTACGATTTACTGTGCCGATCCGACATTCACCGACAAGATGCGAGCAGAAAAACGTCATTTGGATCGCAAGCCCAGTCTCCAACATGTCAGAACCAGCATTAGATACCAAGAGCTAGACCAACAGCCGCCTACCTATGATTCTTCGCTATCGTCAGAAGGTGATATTGAGGAAATACAGGTATGAATCAGCTTTTTTACAACAATAACCAACAACACCTCAAACAGTGGGTCGGGCAATATGCCCAAAACCATCACTGCGAAGTCCTAGCAAATAGTTCCCAGTGGCATTGGCAGCTTTCGATAGCAAAACAATCACCATGCTGGTTGGTCAGCGGCATAATCGATAACGCAGCCTTTGAAATTCATTGCGATCCGCAGGCGTTGCTCAGCTTTATCAAGCCCGCCGTCACTCATGATGTGTTCACTGCCTTGCCGACAGCATTTCAGATGTTACTGGTACAGCAAGCTTGCGAGATCTGGTTTAGTGCAACTGCAACTGCCACCGTCACTAACCCAGCCTCAGTCTCAGTCCCGGCCCAATCGGAGCCACAGTCTGTCATCGTCGAAACATGCCAGCCTCTCAGCGACGACACAACAGATTCACTTCTCTGCCTGTCTGCCACCCTGCTGAATTCGGACACTTCGGTTAATGTCCAAACGAGCACCGCGCAGTTTTTCTTTTTGCCTGAAGAAGTAAACACCAACCCGCTGTTGTCAGCACTGTTTTCTGGCTGGCCCCCTCGACCAATCGCAGATCATCCTCAGCCTCCGGTTCGAGCCAACTTGCTAGCCGGATATCAATGGCTCACACTGCATGAGTGTGAGCAGCTACACGCCGGAGCCATATTGTGCCAAGGAGTGTACTTCTACCCGCAGCCTCTTATTTGCATTGAAGACAATAATAAGAACAACAGCGAAAGGGATTACAAGGGGTACTTAGTTTCAGAGGGCTACTTAGTGTCAGAGCAATCTGGCAGCTCAAACATACAAGTACTCGATCTCTCTCATCTCAAAATTAGCCCCCCGGAACCAGACAGCTACTGGCTGCTCATGGAGTCAGCGCCATTGCTGTTAACAGCCAAGCAAGCAGAGGGGCTAACGTCAGAAGCTAGAGGAATATCTCCCCTTCATAGCAACCACTCGCGTCCAAATGCCGTCGTGGATTTATATCTGGTTTCAGCCGCCAATAAGCAATGCTGCGGGCAGGGCGAAATCGTCGAGTATAACGATCAGCTAGCTCTGCAACTCATCCAATGGTATCCACTAGCCAGAACAACAAGGAGCTGACAGATGCTCAATATACCTGATCCCTTTACTCTGATTGCCGGGTTGGCAATGCTGGGGTTGGTTCCGTTCATCGCCATGATGGCCACCTCCTTTGTCAAACTGGTCGTCATCTTTTCGTTGATCCGCAATGCGCTGGGGGTGCAGCAGGTCCCGCCTAACATGGCCCTGCACGGTCTGGCTCTGATCCTGACTATCTTCATCATGGCGCCGGTCGGCTACCAGTGTTATTACGAAGCGTTAGATCTCACTGTCGACTGGAAGAATACCGAACAGGCCTTAGGTGCCATCGGCACCATACTCGAGCCCTACCGTCAGTTCCTCCTCAATAAAGTCAATCCGTCGGAAGTCAGCTTCTTCGCCGATACCGCCAAGCAGCTGTGGCCTGCCAATCAGCAAGATGTGATCACCGAACAAAACTTTCTGGTGCTGATCCCGGCTTATACCGTCGGCGAGCTTACCGCCGCCTTCAAGGCTGGTTTCCTGCTCTATCTGCCTTTTATTGCCATCGATTTAATCGTCTCGAACATCCTGCTGGCAATGGGCATGATGATGGTCTCCCCGATGACCATATCACTGCCCTTTAAGCTACTGCTGTTTGTGTTGCTCGACGGCTGGCCCCGCCTGACTCATGGCATTGTTCTGAGCTACCAGTTGAGTTGATGTTAATCATGCAAGGAGAAAAACATGGGACAGGCTGAATTAGTTGCAATGACGGCGCAGGCGATTCAGCTGGTATTGCTGCTCTCACTGCCTCCTATTGTGGCAGCCGCATTAGTGGGCACCTTGGTCGCCCTCCTTCAGGCGCTGACTCAGGTACAGGAACAGACGCTGTCGTTTGTGATCAAGTTGATCGCAGTGATCATGGTGTTGTTCTTCACGGCACACTGGCTCGGCGGACAGCTCTATCAGTACAGCCTCCATCTCTTTGACTCCCTTCCCGATGTACTCTAGAGATAACTGGCTATGAATGGACTCTCCGATCTGATCCTGGCTTTCAGCCTCTGCCTGCCACGTTTCTTTGTTGCCCTGATCTTAATACCCGGCTTTGCCAAACAACTGCTTGGTGGGGCCGTTATACGTAGCAGTATTGCCGCAGCACTTGCCCTCCCCCTGCTGCCAAGCGTGATCCCCCACCTTGACGAGGTGCAATCCAACGCCATGTTGATCGGACTCATCGCCAAGGAAGCCGTTATTGGCCTCTTTATCGGTTTCATCAGTGCGATACCGTTCTGGGCCATTGAAAGTGCCGGCTTTGTTATCGACAACCAGCGAGGCGCCTCGATGGCTAGCACCCTTAATCCACTTTCTGGGGACCAGACCTCACCGCTGGGTATCCTTTTCAACCATGCCGGTACCAGTTTGTTTTTCATCACCGGCAGTGTCTTGTTGTGGCTCAGCGCTTTTTACAAAACCTTTCTGCTCTGGCCCATGACCGACTTCCCGCCACAGCTGGTTTTTCACTCTGTCACACTGGTTTTCGAGAGTTTCTCAGAACTAATGAATATCACCTGGCGATTGGCCGCACCGGCTGTCATCACTATGTTCCTGAGTGAATTCGGCCTTGGCCTAATGAACCGGTTCACACCACAAATGAATGTCTTCTTTCTTGCGATGCCCATCAAAAGCGGGATTGCCCTGCTGGTTCTGCTGCTCTACATCAGCCTGTTTTTTGATGCCTTCTTACTCGAACTGGCCGATATCTTCCTGCTTACCGAGCAACTTAAGGCCTGGCTACCATGAGCGAAAAAACAGAAAAACCGACTCCCAAAAAAGTTCGCGACGCCCGAAAGAAAGGACAGGTTGCCAAGAGCAAGGAGATCCCATCGCTGGCAATCATGCTGGTCACGATGATGTGGCTGGTCATTGACCATAACAGGATCATGGGCAAGCTCGAAGCCTTGTTCACGCTGCCTACCCGCCTGCTGGATCTGCCATTCAATAAAGCTGCCGAAGTCGCTCTTGAACACACTTTTACCTTGATCTTCGAATTACTCGCCCCCTTTCTAATGGCAATTGCCGTTGTCGGGATCATTGCCAATATCGGCCAGTTTGGCCCAGTATTTGCCCCGGAAGCCCTGAAGATCGACCTGAACAAGCTCAATCCGGCATCTGGGGCGAAACGGATCTTTTCGGTCAAGAACGTCGTGGAATTTGTCATATCTCTGCTGAAAATCTTGATCCTCGGCTTAATGGTGACATTGGTACTGCGCTTTCACCTCCGGGATATTTTGCTGCTACCCTACAACCCGATTCAGGCATTGCTTCCTGTGGCCGGGCAGCTATTTTTATTGCTGTGCCTGTTCGTGATATCACCGTTAATTTTGATCGCTATGCTGGATCTGCTCTACCAGCGCTACAACCACGAAAAAGAACTTAAAATGAGCAAAGACGAGGTAAAACGGGAATACAAAGACAGCGAGGGAAATCCGGAGATTAAAGGCAAACGCAAAGAGTTTCATCGCGAGCTACAGGCCAACACAATGCCTAAACAGTTAAAGAAAACATCGGTCGTGGTAGCCAACCCAACCCACTTGGTCGTCGGCCTGTGGTACGACGACGAAGACTGTAAAATCCCCGCCGTCTCTCTTAAATATCGTGGCGTTCAGGCAAGAAAACTCAGAAAGCTGGCCGAAAAACAAGGTATCCCGGTACTGGAAAACATTCCCCTCGCCCGTACCCTTCATGCTGAGGCCGAAATGTACGAGACGATCCCGTACCACTTATTTGAACCTGTCGCTGAAGTGATCCGCTGGATGAAGAGCCTTGAATAAAGGTAACTATATCCACCACATATCCCACACAGGCATATGCCGCATCAAAAACTTGTGACTGAGCTCATAAACTGTTGAGGATGAGATGGGATATGTTTTGTCATACATATTTACCCAGTCATTATTAATTTTAATTTTAATTTTAATTTACATCAGGTTATTCAATGTCTTATCAAAGTAAACTTATAGCGACACATAAAGAGTTGAAGCAAGCTGGCATCTGGAAATCAAACTTTAATCCTCCGTTGTTCCGGGTGTTAAGAAAGCTAGGTGTTGAGTCACCCCCTCCTTACTATCGAAGCTTCCAATCAAATTTTTTCACCTCATTTGTATTTTTCACACCGGTGTGGGGAGTACTGATGTACTTTTTTGGTTGGCAGGCAAACGGAAAATCAATAATGGAATCCGCAATTATAGCTCTGGTGGGAGGCCTGCTGTACGGACTGACAACGGCTTGGTATTACAGCTGGAAATTTAAACAATGTAAGTTGACGAGATGGGACGAGCTCTAGATATATACCCAAGCTACCTCAAGATGCAGGATTCAGAGTGAGACCAGCGAGCTCAGTTCAAGGAAAATGACGGTAGGAATGGTAGCCCCTTTCAACGTCATTTGACACAGAAATGGGTTCGCTGGCTCACTCCCAAAGGGCGAGTTTACTTGGCCACTATGCGTTGTTTCCGATTATTGATTTAGAACCACTAGATCTTCTAATCGGAGCCTAGCCTAGAGGCCAAGTAACTCTCGCTGAAACGAGCATCTTGAGGTAGCTTGGGTATACAATTTCTACGAAACGTTTTCGTATTAGGCCTTACCAGTTTTCTTTCCATCAAAGTGATAACAACTATCACAGAGCCTCTGTCCAAACAAAGTGAAGTCTTATGTTTTCTGACCTTCTTTGTCGTACCGGCTGGATTTCACGTTCTGCTCAGTAAAGGATTTGAGCTGTTAATGTGGCTAGTCATCGTCAATAACGGAAACACCAGTAAAGCCAACGACTACGAACATTAGGTCGTAGTTGCATATGAATACTTAATTCGAAAGTTCCTTAGTTGGTGTACTCAAAATGGTTTGAAGCTTAGAGCCTAGAATTAAAGAGAGCGATGGCATTGTCAATGTAATTAGCGGCATATCCAAACAAATTAATTTGTTCATCCCAAATGCTGCAAGTGAAGCAACCCGCGCTGGCGAGTCGGAACGCGGTTTTGCCGTTGTTGCCTATGAAGAATGTTGTCAGTGATATAGCTGATGCAATTGAACACGGTCAACTCATTGAATCAGCTACCCACTGAGCTAAAATACTTTAAAGTCTGATTAAGCAATTTGAGCTAATACAAAAAGACCAACTAGCAAGTCTCAGCCAAGCACCACTGGCTGTGTAGTAGTCAACTAAAGCCGGGCATCGGCTTCAGCAGGCGGCAACCCGTCGTTATGCTGATGTGGGCGCTGCCAGTTGTAGTAATCCATCAGGTATATACCGACGTCTCGTCCCGCTTCACGAGCAGTCATGTACCTGTTGTGATGGAACCCATTCTGTCTTTAAGCTACGGAACAGGCGCTCCATTGGCGCACTGCCCTAACAGTTTCCTCTTCGGCTCATACTCTGTGTCATTTGATAACGCCATAGTCGTTGCCGTTGCCTGAACTTCCTGCTCGCATATTGGCAGTCTTGGTCTGAGTGAAGCATGACACCTCGAGGGCATCCTCGTTGATGATAAGCTATATCCAAAGCTTTCACGACCAAGTCTGCATCAAGCTTTCCGACATGGCCCAACCAACGGCTCGCCGCATATGAAGGTCGATAACGGCAGCCAAGTAGTGAACAGCTACCAGCCCAGTATACGTGATATCTCCGCACCAAACCTGATTAGGATTGGCAATATCGAACTGCCTCTCTAGTCGATTTGGGGTGTCCGATCGTTCCACCTGCGCCGATTTATATGCATGAGAGCCGGATTGCTTCGACATCAGCCCTCCCTCTTTCATCAGGTTACGCACCTTGAAACGGCCAACCAGATATCCCAACTCCTACATCATTGACTTTAGCGCTCGGCTACCAGCGGAACCACGGCTCGCCTTGAACAAGCTTCGAAGCTCACTACGGAGCTTCAGTCGCTCGGGATCGACACTGCTTTTTCGAGCCTTGTACTCATAGAAACAGGGCGTGGAAATATCGAAAGCGGAGCAGACCAGTTCGGTGGATTCTTACACTCTCAACTGGTCAATCAGGGCGTACATTCGAACTCATCCACCATCAAGAGAGCTGTGGCCTTTATTAAAATCTCTTTTTCACTTTCTAGCCGATTGATGCGGACCTCAAACTCTTGGAGTTTCTGCTGGAGTCAACCGTGAGCTTATTCTCCAGTTGACTTAACTCAAAAGCGGCTTTCCTAGTGTATCCTTTTGCATCAGTTAGCTTTGCATCTTCGGGGGAGTGGGCAAGATTTATTCCATAACTTCGAGTAACTCAAATAACCCTCTATTTAAAAGCGAACTTTAAATATGATGTTAACTGTGCAGGTGAACAAGGTGAATTAGCCTCTATAGCAGCAATGAGATCGACACGACGATCCAGCTGGTACATGGACTCTAACTGACTTAAGAGCCTCTCTCGCTCAGCAGGCAGCAATGACTCATCAAACCCTTGTAAGTACATCTCATCCCACTGGGCTATTGTCATATCACGTTGACTCAAATAGTTACGCAAGAACCTTGAACGGTTGCGACCATACCCCTCAACTACCATGCACTTATAAGGAATACCAAGTCTGTGTAGGGCATGAAGTATAGTCAAACTGCGGTTAACAGATAAATCCATGTTGCTATCTAGATTTTTATCAACTCCTGTAAATCGGGGTTCGGGAGAAGCATAACCGTGGATCCTGATAACATTAGCGTTATTGTTGCGGATATTGTCATACAACGGCATTAAATGCTTTTTCAATTCGGGAAGGTCCTGTTGACGCACATGCGACTGATTTCTTTCAAAAATTGCTAATGTTCCTTCATGTAACTCTAGTACACCACCATAAACAATACTCGGTTGTTTTTGAGAGGTTGCTTTTAGGTTTTCTAGTTCAAAGGTCAAAGTTTGAATTCGTCGTTGAGCATCCTGTAACTCCTGTCGTACAGACACAAGATCAGGTGCTGACTGGCAAGCATCACCTCGGCATACAGGCTCTACTTTCGGTTCAATGTCTGTAACTGAATAGCTCATTCCAACCACTGCCAAAATAGTGATAACAACAGACAGCAATGAAAGTACGAGATCCGTCCCTGGTCCCATTTCATTGTCACTATCTAGCTCTGTATTTTCAAACAGCACCACTACTCTCCACTTTCAGCAAAATAGCTGTGGATTTGCGACAACGTATTTTGCGCAGGTTCACCAATGGCGGCCATTCCCATTAACAACACAATACTGCCAATTACCCCTCCCAACAAACTCGTTGATAAATACCCGAGCGTACTCCGACCTTTGGGCTTCCGATCAATCGATTGCACTGCCAACATATCAAACTTGTCATTTAGGTTGCTAATAACAAGATCTAACTGGCCACCGCTGGGCACCTCAGGTGTGACATAACGACTCTGAGCTAACGTTTTAACTTCAGAAACTAGCTGCTGAATTGCATGTGTTTGAGCATCATTAATGACAGCCCGCTCTAACCTTTCCGTTAACACTTGAAAAGTACTAACTAGGGCCTCTGGCGTCACTTGTTGCGCGCCATTTAGCTCCGTTTTTATGGATGCTAGGCTTTGTTCCATAGAGCGACTTAAATTGTCCACACTCGAACTAACCTGCTTTATCAATTTATCATTGCGCTCACGCCCCAATTCATCAGCCTGAGCCAAGGCATCATTTAAAGTTGAGTTCCATCTCGACTCATATGATTTGATATTACCTGTTAAAGCGCAAAGCTCTTTCAAATGAGCTTCATGCGCCTGACCCAAAGTATCGATAGCGTACTGGTTAGCATCTAGCTTTTGATAGGTTTGAGCAACAATTTGGCGTTGCTCGCGCCCTTCTTCAAGCAACTTTTCAACCTGTTCAATCAGGTTACGGGTATGTACATTTACATTTTCACGATGTCGTTCAATTTCATCTGAGAGCCTGTCGACATTTGCGGGTAAATCACCCTCTAACCTAATAAAACTTAATACATGTCCCAGATCCATCCATGCGGACTCAAGTTGACGTGTCGTTCGACCATATTCTTTATCAACTAAAGTAACTAGGAACTGAATCATCAACGCGGCCCCAAGCCCAGCAATGCTAGTTCCAAACGCAACGGTCAGACCTGAAATCAACTCGCCAATGGCCTGCCGCTGATCACCCGATCCTTGAAACATGCTAGCGACGGGTTCGAGTCCAATTAACAGCCCGACAAATGTAAATAAGATACCGACGCGCAAAGCCACTTGCTGTGGTATCTGTACCGCAGTTTTGAAAGGCACAAGAGAGCGAACAAAAACCTGTGAAGTTAAATCTGAGTCACGCCGCATTTCTTTTGCATTTTTAATTAACAGCTGTACCATTAAAGACGCAATGGTCTCATTACCTGCCGCACCACCTTCATTACCAAGGTAATAGTCAGCTTCACGTTCACTGTCCGTCACGTCGAGTATTTGCTTATCACCTTTAGTAATAATGCTTTGCCTTTGTTTATTCGCTTTTTTAGTGACCCCTTTTAACAGGCGATGTTCTAGGTTGTAACGTTTACGTGCACGCCAACTCTGTATGTAAGCCCAGGTTAGTGGTAAAACATAGACCAATATGCTAATAACCAACTGAGTAATATTTCCGTTAAGTATATTATCGGGAATATTGCCCCACAGTACTGCAACGGGCAAAAAACACAAAAGTGGAAAAGCCCACCACCCCCAGGTTTGAAACCTGAGGGTTGTGCCTAATGTAAATGGTGTTTTCATAAATCCTTCTTAAATCCTGTTGATACGAAGTGTTACTCTTCCGTAAATCCTCTAGCCTCATGGCCTTGATGAGTTTTTGCCGGAGTACAATCTCGAAGGTCTGAACCAAAGGAACGATCTTCCAGGTTACGCTGACTTAATTTATGCTCCAGTTGTTGTAGTTTCTGTTCAACTTCATATTCGATCTGGCCATCGTTTTCGATGCTCTGAATTCTGCGCTTTTTCAGAGCTTGGTACGTTTCATAGTCTGCCTCAATGGCTAACGTGTCCGTATTAAACTCTTTCAATTTGGCATGTTTTAGCGCTTGTCGCTCTTTGGCTAATTTTACCTCTTCAACAAGGTGCCCCTTGTTTTTCCAATAATCCAACTTAGCCCACTCACTGACACCAGGGACTACAGACTCAATAAATATTCCAACACCTTGATTGCCTAGATCAGCACTAAGCTTGTCGTACAATCTCTTTTGCAGCGTCTTCTTCTCTTCAAAAGTTGAAGCGGTTAGTTCTGAATAGGGTAAGCCAGCCAAGATGCTTTTCATTTTATCTGGCAGCGATTCGACCAACTCATCTAATTTGAGCTGCCTATAGTTCAAATTGACAGCATTACCTCTACTCGGCTCATCAAATCGCCAACGAATAGCAATTGGGATCAGGTAATCGTCTCCTACATACCCTTCTGCCAAACCAGGCATCACCTCAATATCTGTCTGTTTGACGGCATCATTTTTTAGTTTTCGCAGATCTTCACGCATCTCTGGATCATTTTGTAAAATAGAGATGTATTGCGTTTCGAAATTAAATCGGTTTTTCAGCTCTTGTTTTATCGCACCTTCAAGCTTTTCTTTTACAGAAGGACTACTTCCTGCGCCTTCGTAAAAATGTTCGAAGTAATCACTTATTTCCACTTCGCGCATCACAATAGCAGCTTTATCTGTTGCAATTTTTTCAATTTGTTGCGCGACCGAGACCCCTTTGATAGAGGTCGCAAAGAACGCTGAGCCGATTGAAGCAATCCGTCCTTCTAAGTTAATTTTGAAGTTAGCTTTACTACCTGGATCGCTGGTCTCATAGTCCCTCGGCGTAAAGTCATAAATATTAGACTTAAGTAGCTCCCATTCAGGAATTGCAGGGTCTGGCACCAGCGTCATTAAACCAATACCATAACGGCTGGCTGTCTGATTCACCATATTGTGGACAGCTTCTCGAACCTCTTTGAAATTATCAGGACTCAGGCTGTCCGTATCACGTTTGAACAACACGTCTTCAAAGCTTTTGTCCAATACTCCTTGAGCAAACGCTTTTAAGCTGGGTTTGTCCATTTTGTCATATAGGCCAAGATCTTGAATAACAATCGCCAACTTAACATCAAACTTAAACGTTTGCCCCTTGGCGCTTGTCCAATTAACATGAAATATGTCTGACAAACTTTCCTCTTGAACCATGCGCGGTGTTTTCAATGTAAACCGCTGGATAGTCCATCCGATGTTAGCTAACTTTTCGTTTAAGTGTTCTTCCAGTCTGCGGTCAAAATTTGAATCCAAGTAGACTTTATTAAGAATTTCGTTACGTTCAACATAGTCTTTGGTCCAAGTTCTTATTTGCAGATCCCAATCCAACTTGCTTTTGGGCCCTGATTGGCCTTTGCCTTGTAATGGATCAATCCGCATATCAATAGTGACAGAGATATCTCTGTCTGAATCTAAAGTACGTACAGAGAAAGAGGGCGTTTTTACTTCCATGCTTGAAGAAACAAACTTCTTAGTCTCAAGAACACAGACGGCTTCCAAGTCCAGCGTTTCCAACTTTGCCGTTACCAGAGCTGTTAATGCAGAGTTTTGACTATGGGCCCAAGAGCCTAAGTCTTCAGTTCCACGCTGATCTGCTTCAGCCTGCAAAACACGTTGCATTACATTTTCAAGAGTATGGTGCACAGATTCGTTGGTGTTCACGCTCTCACGGATTAATGCCACGCCATCTCTCACCAAACTTGCCGCCCAGCGTATTGGAATATCGACATTTTTGTCTGCGATAAAATCACGAATTCGCACTGTAGATATACCTCCTTCAATGCGGTAGTCATTACGAACGGCAAATCGATGTGACGTTTTTAACCTAGCACCAAAGCCGGTAAGCACTTCCCCCCCCCTGCCTAATCGTACTAGTTTTTGATAGCTATCCGGTTCATCCTTTCCGGTAAGTTTCTTACAAATGCCATCGATTGGTCTTGAAATACTCATCTGGTTATTTCCTTTCCTGTTTTCTGTTGCAAGCCACCAAGATATTCGGCCATCTTGCGATACCTATTCACTTTGAATCGCATCAGTTTTTTCAGTTCTAAATAAATAACTTCTAAATGATGATTTGCCCCGTCGGGTCGGCTTGTTTCTCGCTCAAGCTGCTCTAAAACACTCGCTGTACTTTTCCAATGAGCACAAATTTGGTGAATGCTTTCTGGCTCAAACGTTTCATCCAGGGTTTCCAAATATACAGTGAGGATGTCCAAAGACTCTTGTGTGCTGTGATCTTTATTTAAACCTGCAGCCCCAGAGCCCCACTCGGCAAGCGCGGTAGAAAAGTACTGAACGTACACCTTCTGCTTTGTGGCATTGAGCTTGTCATGTGCCTTGACCTGAGAGATTTGTTTGTACTGCTTCATCAACACAAGTGGGTTTTGGCTATATCGCGCATGCTGTTTCTGGGCGACCTGAACTAAATATTCAGTAAAAAGAATTTCACTCAACTTAAGATGAAGGGTCTCAAAAGTAGAGGTCATGGTGTCACCTAAAGCGCTCTGTAACCCTGATAACATCATGTTGGCAATGTACTGGACTAGATACTGACTCCGAACACTAAAAGACACCAGTTCGGTGTTAACCATTTTGTAGTAAGACAATAGCCGAGAGATCTCTTGATAGTCTTTTTTCGCAATAACTTCAGAAAAACTGCCTTTCACATTGCTACTATAATTAGAGAAGTCAGAACGTATTGCATCAAACCATAGCCTTGAGTAGGTCATGTGTATAATGCCTTCTTCCTCCTGCTTTTTTGTCATGTCTCCCATTTGCTCAAGTACGCGGCACCTTTCTGTAAGGGAAGCACTCATATGGTAAGCAAAGACACGACGCATGTTTAACCAACACTTAGCGGCCTCTGAAATACTCTGCTTCTGACTAAAGCGCAAAAACTCAAACATATAATCCAAAGTCGCGAACTTTTTTTGAACCGCTAAAAGGCCAAATGCATTGATTAACAGCTTAGTTTTAAGGTGATCGCCTTTTGTTGCGTTTAAAGATTCACTGAGAAAAAGCTTATACTCTTCCTGCGATACACTGCTTCTTTGAATTGCTTGAATATAATATGCAATACCTGAAGAAACATAATTAAGAATGTTTTCGGACTTTGTCCTGCTCAGGTTCCCGTTAGTGTTAGCTCGTATATATCGCTCTCTGGCAATAACTACTTGGGTACCTTTTTCAAGCAGCAAAAAGAGAGTTGTGGAGATAGGAAAGTCCACGCTGTTGAAGCGATTTACACACATAAGTAAATGTGAAAAACCATTGGACTCCGAAATGGATGGTGCGCTGCTCCCTTCAGGCCCAGGGAACAACATATTCCGGTCTATAATATAATCGTAGATCTCCTGAGTCATGCTTGGGTATCGACGATAAAACTCTTCAACTAACCAATCTTCACTTAAGTTTACTACCCCTATTGTCAGCCCATATTCAGACGTGCGCTCAATAGAAAGATTACAGTTATCGATTAACTCATCGAAGTATTCCAACCATAAAGCACTCGCATCAGTATCCACATACTGGTGGTCAGATTTTATGGTCGTAGGTGATTCTCCCAAAGCCGCGTTACTCACCTCGCTCTGTTCATGGGTTCTTTGCTGAATAACTGGATATCTCACACATTTCTGTTGAAGAAAACAATACCCCCATGCTCTCAGCTCTTTGTAGCGAACTGGCTGGCGTTCAGACAAACAGCAATAAATCGCGAGGAGCATTTTCTTTAATGGCTTTTGCCACCCTTGTTCAACAATTTGCTTTAACTGTTGAGACTCTTTTTTCTGGCTGTCCTGAAATGCCTTTTGAATCAAGCTCTTGATATGATTAGTTTTTTCCTCATCTGATTTTTCAGCGGTTGATTCGATAGCTTGAGAGCACAAAAATGCCGCTGCACGTGGCGCTTTATTCAACCAGTTTGAGCGATTCTTTGGGAAAAGCCCCAGCAAGTATTGCTTACTTTTACTTTCAAGATTTATCGCGTCATGCCACTTATTAACTAGAATAGTTGTCCAATCAATATAGATAGATTCGGCCATTGCGCTAAGTTTACTATCCAGACTTTTTTCGATGGAATACTGCTCTCGATAAATACAAACAAGCAAGTAAGCTTCTCTGTTGGTAATCAGTGTGTTCAGTCTCTCAAAGTTTTCTTTCGCAATGAGCCAGCGGCATAGTTTAGGGTGACTATTTAATTGAATATTTACCCTTATGTTGTCACCTTGTTTTAGCTCACGTTCAAATAGCTCCAACAGTTCATCCACCGGGCTATGCAACAGCACATCGTCTTGTGGAATGTCTCTGAAATGAAGTTTTCCCGGAAATAGACTCGAAAACTCCTGTTCAACTCTTGTCGCAATGCTTAGGCTCACATCCTCAACATATGCCTCTCCATATACAACCAGAATAGAACTTTCAATGCTGTCCATCACCTCACAGGCAGCCACGTACTGTTCAGAGTATAGAACTTCATCAAGTTCAGGTAGGTGGACTTCATCAGCGTCAACAAGGTAAGCGCTTTGTCCATTTAGCTGCTCTTTAAACCCCACCGGCAACTGCATGTCTGCGTCTTCAAACTCATCAAGCTCTTGGTCTTCACTACTTTGCCCTGAGTTATGGTGTTCGCCTCGATCGGTTTGACTATTTTCATTCGCTTTGCCCAACTCTTCATAAGCACTTTGCTGAGGATCTAGAATCTCTTCCTCGATAACCTCCGATTGTTCATCAGTTGGAAAATCATTAAACGCCTGCCCAATATTGTCTTGATTCTGATTATCCTGAGAATCCATTTTCTTTATCCTAAATGTGCAGGTAAGTAGCTCAATACCAACCTAAATGTAGCTTTTGAGTGGTAATGTCGATGATGCATACTCTCTCTATGTAATTCTCCAGCATGGGAGTATACAGGGGCATATGCACTCGTCCGTTTTGGTGTCTCTGCCTTGCAGAATTCATACAGGCCTCTTGGCGTTAAGTTGATTTCTAGAGGATGTTTATTTTCGGCAGATCCTCTGTCTAGTACCCGAGGAATAATACTCTGATATTGGCCTTTTATTAGAAGCTCATACGTATTGTTTGCTGTGATAGCATCAAACCATTGTTCGTAGCTTGGCAATTGAAATTCCAACGAGTTTTCTTGTTGTAGTTGCTCAATTATCTGATCTACCCTTTCGAAGCTACTCCCTAAAAATGGAGTAGAGCCGTCTCCTTTGTCGAATGCTGGCATGACACTTTGCTGAATCCAGAATCCACTCTTTGCATCGCAACTACTTTTAGCTGAAGTAGCTGCAACAAAAACAAAAGTCTCAGTATAGCTTTTACCACCAAATTTAATGGGGATGTCAATTTTTTGACTTATTTGGTGATTATATTTTTCATCAAACGAAGATGGCTGTTTTTTTTCATTAAAATAGCTATTTTTCTTTTCTGGCTGACTGACCTGCTCATTCTCGACTATTTTTTTTTACCCTCTCAGCAATAAAACGAGCATGTGTTTGAGGCAATTGTAGTGGCGCATTTTGTTCATTCCTCACAAACACTTTAGCTGACTTAACAGCTTTGACAAAGCCATCTGTAGAGGTAGGTTCAACTGTTGTTGATAGATGTCCAAGGTACTTATCCAGTATCGTTTGAATATGACTAGGCTGAATGCTGGTCAACTGCTCTTGTAACTCATAAGCAAGCTGTTTATCATTATCAGAACGCAGTAACTTGTGAAGTGTTTCAACGGCAAGCGTAGAGCAAAGGTTCACAAATCCTTCGGCATAAGGTTCAAGTGGTATGATTGGCTCTTTTGTTATATTGAGTTTGTCATTTACTAAGCCAGAAAAAATCGAAAGCCGATCGCTACTTACACCTTCGATCTTCATTTCCACTTTTTCAGGCCAGCCCTGAGGCGCAATAGGCTCACGACTAAAATAAAAGCAGTTATCAAACACATTTAACAGCTTGCCAAATAACGTATTGTGCCTATAGTTTGGGCTTCTATCTGGCAACTCATGCAGTACTGCTTGGGCTGATAATACTAATCCATGAATGTGATTATTCTTTTTCTCTCGCTTTAATTCAGACACAAGTTCATCGAGTTTCTGAGTTATATCGCCCTGAATAACTTGTAGAGTTTTATTATTTTTCTGTAAATTCACAGCACGCGCTCTAGCTGCATTTGCTGCCTTGTCGTCATACTCAACTAAAATGGCTTTCTGAATTGCTGTTCGGTTTAAAACTTCTTCAACTTCTGACCCATCCGCTCCACCTATGCTGACAAATATATAATTTGATAACTCTTCGTTAGGACGTTCAAATTCGCTATGTAGTTTACTAATTACAAATTCAGCTTTCCTTGCACCTTCACCTTTAAAGATACCTTGATAATCAAAGTCTTCTTCTTTTACTTCGTCTGGAAAGTAAAAACCTCTGAGCAACAGCTCTAACTTATCTTTTATATGCATTTTATAGCTCTCTTTCTTTTCAAATTATTAAATCGCCAAATATGGTTAGCTCACAAAATACATATGAACTAATGGCCTGCGTTATTCAAATTGTTAAATAATTTATCAATTATAGACAAGTGTTTACTTACATCTTGTGATATCTTCTCTTCTTTTAATTTTGCCAGCTTGATGTTCTTATCCAAGGCGTCATTTCTCAAAATCGATGGAGAAATACTTACTTCCTTTTCTTCTATAGCTTTTAATTCATCTTTTTCTAATTGAGCTGTAATTAATGTAAGATCCAGCATCAAAGTTTCTAATCTTTGCTGTTCAAACTTTATATCTGCAAGTACTTCTGTCTCTGAGAGTTTGGTAGCTTCTTCTGACTCTAAAAGCCTTCGGCTTGCATCAAGCGAAACTTTAGACTTTTTCAAGCGTTCACTAAGTTTGCCTATCTCCACATCCACAATAGAGCGCTCATTGTTCGTCCGGTCTAACCTTCGGGCCAGTGTGTCATTAAGCGCGCTTAGTTCATCAACTTCGCTCTGTTTCTGTGTTAGACGCTTGTCATATTCGCCGCCGACGATACCTTTAAGCCCGCCAATAAAGCCGCCCTTATTAGGGTCAGTACTAACAGAAGAGCACGCCGCTACCAATAACGATGTGGTAACTATCAGAATATTACGCACAATCAAGACCTATCTACTAATTCATACAATTCTTTATCGATTGCAACTAATTGTTGCTTTTGTTGATTGTATTTAGTCAACATTGCTTGCAATCCTGCCTCACCCTGCACATCAAACTGTTTTTCAAAATTTGCTAGGTTATTCGTGGCCTGCTCATACTTTTTATCTGTTAATTCAATAGCTTTAGCAATAACCTTACGGTCGTTTTGAATTTGGGCCACAAGATCTTCAAATTGCTGCTGTTGCTGCTGATTTTGCGCTATCTGAGATTCCAAATCACTCAGCCTTTTCCTATCTGCTGCTAGCAACTTTTGAGCGGTATTAACCATTGCTGAGAGATTTTCATTCTTATCACTTAAATCTTGTATTAACGCATTGAGAGCTGATTCTTTATCTGCGTATTCTTGCTTCTTTCCAGCAATATAGTAGCCGTAAGCGGCACCACCAGCAGCCCCAACTACTAATCCTGTTAATGCGGCCTCCTTGCTGTCACCTGCAACCAAACCAACCAGTGTGCCAGTTATCGCGCCGATTACAGCCCCCTCGGTGACGGTTTGGCTAAAATCATCTACTTGATTATTGAGCTGTTCTGCTTCTGGCGATATGTTTCTATCATTTAAAATGGGAATATCTGGTATGGTTTTACAGCTAACAAGGCTTACTACCAACAATGGTACAAGAAAAAAATGCCATATCTTAAGTGAAGCTGTCATATTAAATCCTTTTCGTTAACAAAATTGTTCAAGTATCAAGGCAATAATATCGTTGAAACAAACCAAACTTTTATCTCTTAATTTTAGTTATCACTTTAGCTGAACAAATGTAATGGCAATATGCAACATTAATCACTTCATTCTGTGGAGTATGTTTGCATTTTCAAGGTTTTTGTCAATCTTTATCGTCAACCTCTCTCTATAAGAATGAAGAAAGGTCCTTGTATTATCGTATGTAGGTTAGCTGACTGATTGAACACACCCGATAAACCTACTTGTCAAAGAAACGTTACTCAATATTAGTTCAACCAGTTGCTACACCCTATATTGCAAAGAATGCTTTCACTGGAACCAACCACAGAGCACAATCAATTCATTGTGTCTTAACGGTTTTCAGCAACAAAGAAACAAGATGCAGGGCAACCAAAGTGAAGAAGTCACAGTAAACGCCAAAACCATAACGAGCCCTCAGCTCCATGTGTCACCTGAAAGACCATGACGGGCTATAAACACACAGGCGGATAGCCTGAGCTATGAACTATGATCTTACTTTGGGTTGCTTTTGCTGATTACAAACTAACGGATGACATAGATTCCCCTTCCAGGGGATCTACCACACTGTAGTGGTTACTATTAACACTGGAGGCTCCCTGTCTGATTATTCTTATTTTGGCAGTATCGATTTAGCAAAAAATCATTTTACTACCCATGTCGTTGACTCTAAAGGTAAGGTCATTCTGCATAAATCGATTACTCGGTCTAAGATGTCAATTAAATAGCAATTTCGGATAACTTTTCGTAAGGAGACTTGTATCTACAGGGTACGAATGTTCCCCCCTTACACGTGGATTCCATAGAAGAAACGGGGCAAAAACGAGTAGACGCAACATGTCAGGCAAGACCGAAGCCTAATGGGATCTGACAGTTTGCGCCCAAACTTATTCAATTCATTTGTATTAGTTCCGACTAGTTATTGCTAAAGCTAGTCATTATATTTCGGCGTCAGCCGTTCGGCACTTTCGCTTTTATAAGTCAGGTACTGCGCATCGAAATAGTCATTAAGAGCGCCCATCGCTTGCTGAAAGTTTTCCTTACTGTGTTCAGTCTTCCATTGTCCGGCTTTCTCTAATAGCACTTCCTTCAGGTGCTGCCCGTTTGGTATATCACCCGCCCGCTTGTCCAGCTCCTTGGCAATATTCGAATCACTCTCTGTCAGTTTATCGAAGGCTTTGCCGATGCCTGTTTCGTGGTGCGATGCATACTGATCCCACAGTGCAGGCTGCTGGCCGTTTTGCCAGCCATTGAACTTTGTTTGCAGGTAAGTCAGCGTGTTATCACTGATCCACTCGGCAAGGTGATCATTGCTGCTGTGAGTGATACCCGCCCCCAGCTTAACCGCTCCGGCTGTGGCCGATGCATTTCCGCCTAACGACGTCGATTCTGTCGCACGGATATACTGCAGGTGGTATTTGTTGTCTTCCCCTTTAACAAAGTTGCCTTCAAACTGGGTACTGGCACTCAGTGAGCCACTTAATGCCAAATCATCCAGGCCGTCAATTTCACTCAACTCCAGACTATTTTCACTCAAGAACCGGCCAATGCCTTCTTTAAGGATCCCTTTGATCGCAGAGCTTTTATCCTTCACCGCCGGGATATCAAGCTTTAATGACGCATTGATATATTCGCCATCGTTATCAGGGTTGATATCACCGTCGATCTTGTTGTATTTCACCCCGAGATCAACGGTTTTTTCGCCCAAAACGGGCACCTGAACCGAGGTGGAGACGGTCCCCATTAACTGAGTATTGGTACTCATGGCACCTGATGTCAGCGTAAGAGACTTATCGATATGCTTTTGCTGTTCGAGGTTTAACTGAGGCGTCCTGAAGTCGTCAGCCACACTTTTCAGAAACTGGCTAAACGGTGCTTCCTGAGGATTAAGATGCGGTACTTCCCCTTCCCTGAAGCTTGCCATATAAGCCTGATTCAGCTTGGCATGAGTACACATTACTGCCCTTAAATACTCACCGCGCCCTTCTGCTCCCCGGCTTCCTTCAAATGCATGCTTGATATGGCCAAGATCGCGCTTTATCGCGCTACTTTCCCCACCAATTCGCGCTGCATCATAACTATTTACCACATTCAGGTATGAATCATATTCCAGCTTGAGAGCAACAATGACATCCTTCAGTTCACTGCGCTTGGCCGCCAGTTTGTCCTGATACATCTCCCCGTCATGATCCTGACCGAACGGCTCCTCACTCAGCTTTGTCGACAGTCTCATCAGCTCATTTTCTGTCTCCTGAATCCACTGCCTTCCTTCCGCGCCTTGTTTGGTCTGACGATCACCGAGAAAATCAGACAAATCCATCACAGCCGTATCTTTCAGGGGAACCGATACCGAGAAGAACTTACCGGGCCGACTCTCTATGCGATCGGGCTCGGTCATCAGGGTATCAAGCAAGTTGGCATGTTTGGTAAAGGTGGTATGAACAACAGAACCCTGTAGCGACCCTTTTAGTTTGGCTAACGCGTGAATGCCGGCCTCCAATGAGGCACTACCGTCGATACTCATACCAACCGCCGTGATCGGCGTCGCTGACTGACGGGGTTTGACCTGAATCTTATCGCCCTGCCCTAATATATTCTGCTGTATTAACTGCTTCGTCAGTTGCTGGTTGTGACTAACCACATTCCGCATCTGGGCATCCGCCCTGCGCGCCTGGATCATGCCCTTGAAATTATGCTTTAGCTTACCGGCTCCCTCCCCTGCCAACATAACCAGCATGTCATTGGCATGGTAATCAATAAAACTGTCCAAGTTGGCAAATGCCTGTGTCTTGCCCAGTGCCAGGCTACCAGTCAGCGCGACTTTGACAGGCGTTTCACCGCCACCCGCCTCCAGATTGACACTCAAGCTTCCCTTGTGAGATGCCCGGATCCGGGTATCGTCGTTGCCAGTGACCTTAACGTCATACCCAAACCCGACGGTCGCAGATGCCGCCTTGAGGTTAAATAATCCCAGCGCCGGTCCGATATCAAACTTTAAAGACACGGCACGCTCTGTGCCTCCTTTGGTCAGATGGTGGAACTGGTCTTGCAGACTCTGCTTAAACTCATTTCTCAGCTGTTCCATCCCGCCGCTTCTTACTTGCTCGGCAAGCTGGCGAACAGAAAGCGTCTGCGGATCACTTTTCGGCATTGACGATGCAAGATCTCTTAACGCCTCATAGGCCTGGCTGTGACTTTTCGCGTCCGTCTGAGTTGCCAGATTCTTTACCACCTGTTGCGCCTTGACGAGATTGGCTTTTGCCTCTGCCGGCAAGGCACGAGTGCTGAGGTGATCCAGTGCTTTGGCTACAACCGTCTGATCACCCGCATTATAAGTTTTCCCCAACAGTGCATTGGCTGTTAACTGAAGTCGCTCGTCTGAACCTTTGTATGTTTCTAGCTGACCGGCTGCTGCCATCACCTGATGAAAGGCTTGTTTGCTCAGCGGTTCTTGCTGCTGCTTGAGAAAAGGCGTTTCGAGTAATAAATGGCGTGAGGATTCTGGAAGTTGGTGGAACTGCGCGAGCTGTGATTGAGAGAACAATTGGCTCACCCGGTCGGCAGGCTGAGTAATGTTATGGCTCGGTATCGTTGATGGTGTTGCAGGAGGTGGGATAGCTCCGGAAGTTGATGATGTCGATTGCTGCTGAACATGTTGCGTCTGATCGAGCGCTCGCGTCTGTCCAACCGCTGATGCATTGAAATTAACCATGGAAACTCCTTATCAAACGAAACTCGCGCTGGCGATTGCCGATGGTGTTAGATCAGCGAATGCAGATACAGCCTCATCAGATGCTGTCTCATCAAGAACCGTCCCATCTGGTGAAATCAGTTTTTCAGCCCAGAACGCTGCGGCCTGTAAAAACTGGTTATACTGGTGTGCCCATTGCAGTGCTTGTTCGGCGGTGAACAGATAGGCAAGCAATACCTGGTTGCCCTCAAACACAGATAAGGTCGCCCCGTTTGTCTGCTGCCACATACAATTGGCAGACAGTAACTCGCGCAACTGTTGATCATGATTTACACGCCCTACCTGGGTATAGAGCACGACGCCATCAGGGCGATAATAGAAATTGACTGTAAGCGAGAGCGAAGGATGATTGATTGATGCCACATCATTTTCATCAAACCCCAAAGGACTTCCCGTCACTTCGGCCAACGCTTTTTGCCATGCTTCTTTGTTCATAGTTACCTCTTCTTGTTGTTATCATCTATTGCGATGCCGTTGAAAGTCGTGTTTCAAGCTGTTCGATGACATGCCCCATCGATGCCACAAACAGTTGGTCACCAATTTCAACTTCACACGCATTGTGTAAATGGTCAGCCCCCTCGCACTGAATATCGGGAAAATCACGAGTCATCACGCTGAGGTGCTCAGTAGGTACGCGAACTATCACGTTCTGGCTGTCTTGCACTTCCCTCAGAGCAAGTTTGACCAATGATCTGACTTGATCGGCTTCCGGATATTGGCTAATCATTGTCATCAAAGCCTCTTTGACTATTCCAGCCAGCTCGGATTCCAATGCCGACAAGGTCTCTTTCCAGCGTTCTCGCAGTTGCTGCTCGATATCAAGAACGACGATGGCTTGTCTGGCCTCGGCTTCCTTTTTTGCCAGCTCGAGCATTTCCTCAGCCTTTAACTTCGCTTCGGCAATCATCGCCTCGGCTTGCGTATGTGCAGACGCCAGTATTTCTTCTGCCTGTTGGTGCTGCTCAAGCTCCGATGCCGTTATGATTCTATTTCCCGCTCCTGCCGACATCAGGGCTGGAATCGTTGTAACCACTCGTACCATTCAGGGGATTTCCTTTGCAGACAAACCATTAAGCTAGGAGAGAGAGCATTCAGGGTTGCCGTGTTTATCGACAATGATGAAAGTGCAGATGGAGGTATAGATTCCTTTTCCGAACAAATCGGTAACTTCAGTTGCATCAGCCGCCGCCAGCATTCGGGCCAATCCTGAGTGAGCTTTCCCACTATCAAATTTCGTGTTCGCGCTTTTTCCTGCTGCCAATTCAATGCCGTAATTGCATATGGAGTCCTGGCAGACTTGGAGCGAGAACGCTTGGTGAGGTTGGAAAGCCAGGACAACGAGGAATAAGAGTGGCTAGATAGCTCTGTAGGGTGTGGATTGGCAGGATGCAGCCGCCCATGCGCCATCAGCCAATCGTAATCATTACCAAGATTATCTCTGATTGCTTGCAGGTCATTCCGACAGATTATCCGGGTGATCGCATCAAGGTGAAGCCACGCACTCCAGAGTGTCAGCACTTCTTCGAGTACCTGCCACGGTAATAGTGCCCAATACTGCAGCTGAGCCAGTTCGGACAACAGCGGCATCAAATCAAAGTGCTCAAGCAGCCCCTGATTGAGCCAGGCTTGCTGAGGCGCTGATAAATCCTCTGTCCACCACTGGCTGCTATTTAATCCCGCATTACCCGACTCAGAGCCTTCACTATCAGGTAGTTCTGCTTTCGTTAATCCGAGTTCAGCAAGTGCTGCCGCTGCCTGGGTAGGATGGATCACTTGATGCAAACACAAACAATGCTTCACTACCAACTGCTGCTCTGTATCACTGGCTCTGAGTAACACGCTCAAGCACCTCCAGATCGCGCCGCTTTTGCTGCCTTCTTTGCCAAATCATGACGCCAGTGAGTACCAACATCATAGTGCCAAGCAACCCAATCACACCGTATAGCACCATTGGCGTCGGCTGCAGGTTTTCTGCAACGACTGGTGCTAACAGCTGCGCCGATACCTGCGAGGCAACCATCACAACCTGAACATCATCGTACTTAAGCCCTTCGATACTGTTCTGGATCAGACTTTTGATCTGCGGGATCAACTGACCGACATCGGTGTTCTGCGCATGTTTGATAAATACGGCTGCCGACGAGGGCTTTAACGTCGCTCCCCTGACGGTTTCCGGTACCACCAAATGCACTCTGGCACTGATCACCCCATCAATCTGGTTAAGGGTTTCGGCCAGCGCCTGCGACAGCGCATAAACAAAACGCGCCTTTTCCTGGGTGGGTGTTGCCACCAACCCATCTTGCGGAAACAAGTCTTCTACCGTGGAAAACTGCTGGCGCGGATAACCATTTTGCTTTAGCAGCTCAACCGCATAGGCAAACTGCGTCTTCTCGACTTTCAGGCTAATGGTATCGCTGCTGGCTCCCTGCTTTTCGGCATCAACGCCATGGTTAAGCAGCAGCGCCAACATCTGGTTGGCATCCTGTTCAGAAAGGTTGGAATACAGGTTGTCTTTGCACCCCTGTAAAAGGCAGACAACCAATGCGATCAACAACCACCGGAGCCATCGTGGACCAAGAAAAGAAACAGCTGACATAACTATTGACTCTTTAGCAGGGTATCTATATTCTGGCTCGATTTGCTGACGGAGCGGGCCAGCGTTTCCTCAACCAAAACCAGACGCGACAAGTCCATCTGGACCTGAATCAAATCATGCAGAGACATTTCAGGGTTGTCGTTCAGGCGACTTTGGATCTGGTCTGCCTGAACATCCAAATCGTTGCGAATTGTCTGAATTCCCTCGACCATGGCATCGCCCATCGGCTGGGTGCTTTGCTCAAGCTGTTGGGTGAACAACTGCTCTAGGTTCACACTGGAAACACTTTGTTGCGGTAACACAAATGATGATTGCAGCGGGGCGACGGGATCAACCATGGTTAAGCTCCTTGATCAATTGCTCGCTAACGGGAATTAACGCATCTGCCATCGGCAATATTGTTCTTCCCAGGACTTCACCAGCCAAATAGCGTTCACCTTCTAACAGGTGGATCATTGCAATGAGCACCTGATTTTCAGGACCGCCTTCTTTTTTCAATACCGCCTGAGCCTGATGCATCTCATTGACTTCACACAGGCACATTGCCTGAATGATGGTGGCAACCTTGCGCTGGTATCGCCTTTGTTCGCTGTCTGCCGGAGACAATTCGCTGTCATCACCATGGTTTTCCAGTATCGGTGCCAGCAAAGTCTCGGCATCCTTGAGTCGAGCCTGACCGCCAAAAAGCAACGCGAGATTGGCCAAACCCTGTACTACATCTTTTGAATAATGCCCTGCAGCGCATCGCGTACTGATTTTATCGTCGCACTTTGCAGCCCCATCACCATTGACCACTCGCTGACCATCTTTTGAAATTTCATCAGATCTTCCGGCTTGCCCGGATCCATTTCTGTCGAGAAGCGAGTCAGCTCGGTATCCTTGGCTTCCATTATCTTGCCGAGCCCCTGGTTGATGGTATCGAAATTCATAATTCAGCCTTCCTTTATCATTGATATTATTCGCTATTTCTTGGTCGAGAATATGACTGACAGCCAGTTTCAATGCCTGCTGCCAACGCACCATCTGAGCAAACTGTGCAGGTAGCATAGGCTCAAGCAGCCGATTTTCGACCTGTGCCAATGCCCGCTCAAATTGACAAAAATGCTGCTCTAATAAAGTGGTATCTGAAAACATTCAACCTCCTGTCGGTAACCACCACTGCTTGCCATGTTTGGCTATTGCGATCCCTTCATCGGTAATTTCCCGAATCGTATAACCATCCCCGATCACAGCGCTGGTGAGGTATTTTTGACCATCGGACATCACGACATACGGTGTTCGACTCAGGCTCACCGCCCGGATAGACGGCAATGGGCTGTCTGGCAATAAGAAAGCCTGATATTTCACTGGCACCTGATGCCCAAACTGCTCGGCAGCTCGCTCGAGTAACGCTGTCAGTTTCGGCTTCTCCTGCTCTGCCAGCTTACCCGTCAGATAGATATGCTCGTCAGATTCAGCCACCATCAACCCCGGTAAATTCTGTTGTCGGATAGCTTGCTGAAGCCAACCGATCAAGCCTGATATACGGGCGGTCTGCCAATCCGTCCGGGTAAGCCCCTGAACATCGTCTTGCAGACTGTTAGAGATCTTGGCAAGTTCAAGGCCGTCTTTCAGCACCCCTTTAATGTGGGCGACACCCTGGGTATCAACCGCCACATCCAAGCCTGCCATGTCATGCTGGGCAAGCCAGGTCGTCACGGCGTTTTGTACGCTATCTACGCGATAAACTTGCCATTCAATGGGTTGCTGAGACTCGGCAAGAGTATTTTTCAACACTTGCAAACTTTCCCTGTCTTCGACATACCCTGACAACAGCAAGCGGTCGTTGAGTGGCTGCAGGGAAACCGAGGAATAGTCCAGCTGTTCCAATAGCTGAGCCGCTGTTGTCCTTCGTGCTTTGGCGTACTTTGTCGACACCACCAGCGATGCCGACAAACTGCCGACTACCAAAACCCCAGACAAGGCAATACCAGCCCAAGGGATTCGGCGGCGACTAACAACAGGAACAGTGAGTACCGGCCACACAACATCCGATGGCCCGAAAGCAAACGCCACTCCCCCGACCTGAATAACCTGATAAGGCTTGATACGGGCAATACCGGCTGACTGTCGTTTTCCATTCAGATACCAGACTTGGTCTGCCAAGATTTTTATTACCTGATCGGTATCCGTCAGGGTCAGCTGACAAGCAACGGCGGCAAAACCACAATCAGACAACACGCAATCGGCACGTGCACTGTCTGAACCCAAAACAATATTAGTTTGCTCGGTTGCCATTTCGGCCCCGGCATGGCTGCCGGACAGCACTTTTAATTTCCACCTTGTCATGCCCGTTACCTATATAAATGATGTGTAGAACCAGAGACAAAGGCTTGCTCCAGCGCCTCGACCTCGGCAACTCCCGGCACGATTTGCCTTAATTCAGGATATTGCTGGCGGGCTTCGGCCAGGTTATTCAAACCGGGCTCCAACACTTTTGGCCGGATCAGGAAAAGGCGAACCATTCGGCTGGTTGTGGTTTTCTCTTGGCTGAAAAGCGCCCCAATCATCGGTATGTCCCCCAACACAGGCACTTTGTCCGTTCCCATTGTTTCCGAATCCACAAAATATCCTCCAATCAGCAAGCTCTGGCCCTTTCTCACCATCGCTTCCGTCTTGATGAAACTGCCCTTAATTGTCGGCAGGTTGTCGACGCGCTCGTCAGTGGTTTTGCCATCCGTGATCTGGATATCAAGCTTGACCACATCGCCCGTCTTATCAGGGATAACCCTTGGGGTAACAGTGAGTTTCGTCCCGGCAGTCAATGGCACCAGTTGCGCGTCTTCCTTTGATGTCACTCGGGCATAAAATGTCTCGCTGTTATCCAGCACAGCTTCTGTATTTTCCTGGGTCAGCAAGGAAGGCCGAGACAGCATCCGCGCTTTGCTCTGGCTCTCTAACGCCTTGAGGCGGAACAATACACCGGTAATATTGGCCCCGATAATGGTGGAGAGATTGAGCCCGTCCCCCAGTACGCCGCTAATGACGCCACCTTGATAGCTCAAACTGCCCGACGAGCCATTGATTCCCCAGTCAATACCGAACTCCTCCAGTGCGTCTTCCTTGATATCAATGATCGTGACCCCAATTTCAACTTGCTTAAGGGCCCTGTCCATTGCGTGGATCATTCGAATATAGCGATCGATATTTGACTGGGTATCTCTTAGCAATACCGCATTACGGCTCTCATCCGATTCGATCCGGCCGATAGAGTCCTGCGAGTTGTACCCCATTAGCTTTCGCAGTGTCGTTGCGACCCCAGGTACTGTCTTGCCATCCCCGACCTGACGATCCCCCGCCCAGGCAAAGTACAGAGGAACGACATAGGTTTGCAGCTCTTCTGCCTGTTTGACCTTGGCCTGCTCGTCCAATCCGGTGGCCACCTGCTCGACAATGTCTACAAACCGCGGCGGACCCGATACCAGCAACAGCCCCTTGTCTTGCAATGAACGCCAGCCAAAACGGTCCAGATCCAAACCAACCTGCCCCATGGCCTGCTTCAGCGCAGCCGGTGACATCCGTTTCAAGGTCAGCACCTTTGTCTGCATTTCACTGCCGCAGTTAAAATAAAGCGTGTTGCCATAGCGAAACCAGATAAAGCCAAATGCAGCCTGTAGCTGACTTAAAAAATGCTCCGCCGTTGAGGCCGCGACCTGTCCATTGAACTTTTCACTAATACATTCACTGACAACGGCTGATAATCGGTAGTTGGCTGAAAACCCTTTCAGCACATCAGCCAGCGGCTCGTCTTGTCCGATATGCTGATAACCGCTACGCGGTAAAGATTGTGGCCAGGCCGGTGTTGAAGATAAGAACCCCACACAGAGCAACAGCAAAATAGAGATGGATAATGCCCTCGGCCTCCTTGGTGATAACCGCAACCATTTAGACAACCGTTTAAACAAAAGCTCAGACAAGCATTTCGATCCCCACTCAAGCATCAGACGAACACCATATTGTTAGCTGCCACAGAGGTAGCTGACGGCACCGTCAGTTGTTGTTCCGACCCCGTCAATTCATGCATAACGTCTACAACCCACAACAACTGCTCTATTCTCCCGTCCAGATCAACGGCCTCACTGCGATCGCCAGTCAGCTCACCGTCTCTTGTCAGGCGCTGCAGCAATGTCAGCTTGGAGTGATCCGATTCCACCATCAGCTCGACCTGAGTATGCTGTGCCACCCAGGCCATTTTTTTTAGTACTGCGCATAACTGGCGGCAGAGCTTATCAGGCTGCTGCCTTTCATCTGGCAGCAACATAAATGCGACCGATGCAACGCCTTTACTGACATCCACCTGCACCAGGGTGTTTTGGATTAATAACACTTCGATACCGTCAAGTTGCTGCACGGCTATATCATGTGTTTCAACAAACGCGTCGAGCTTTGATGCCAGTGTCGCCATTGATAAATTCACCCCGATTATTCAAGAAGTTATTGCAACATTGCCCACTTCATAAATCCTCAAAAAAACCTCAAATAAGTTGGAATCATGTTTTGAGAAAAAAAAGCGACCAATGGCAATGCCTGTGGTCGCTTTGGGCTACAAAGATTTGAAACGCCTAACGGGGCGAATTTGTTGTGTCACGAACAGCTTCCGTATAATCCGTTAGGGGCGCATCCATCCCTCTGATAGGTAGAGCATGCGAAGATAGCTTGGAACCCCATCCTTCTTCACATACTGAAATTGCTGATTAAGTTCGTCACGAACAAAGTGCGGATCCTTGCCGGTGTTCACGCCATCAATAACTCGGCCTAACACACCGTCTTGATCGTTCATCAATGACAGCAAGGCCTTGTCTGATTTCCGGCCAGTTTTCGAACCAAACTCCAGCTCTTCAGACGGCTCTGAGCCCAGCATGGTTTTCAATACCATCCGGTTCAGCTCCAGCTCCTTGTCTTCATCGCTCGGCTCAAAACCAAAGTCGTCTTTGCTCATGTGGGTATTTTCTGCCGGGCCGAGATACCGAAGCAGAGCCCGAACGGTACTGGTGTCGGTCAGCTCGAACGATTTCTCCTTGCCGTTATGGGTTGCTTCCAAACGAGGCAAAATACCGATCTCCATCCGCTTGGCACTGTCTTCATTGGCCGCAGCTTCCGGTATTACATGGTTCGCCGCCGCTTTAATTCCTGTCAGCCCAAGCGAATAGGCTTGTTTGGCGGCAAAATTGCCGACCGTATTGGTAACTGCAGAATCAACAGCGCCATTAACGATAGGCTTAATGCCCACCTTACCGACAGGACCAAGATTAAACGCCCCTAGCGGCATAAAGATAAAATCGACCGCTGTCGAGAACATCGCTTTGCGCGCCTGCTTTTCATGGCCTTCATAAAGAACATCGGTCAGGTTGTGAGCGAAGGTATTGCGGGTCTCTGGTTTTTCGGCCAGTTTCCCGATACGTCCGGCAAACAGTTCTTTGTCACACTCTTTGGAGGCAGTTACACACTTATCGACAATACCGACAAAATTACCAATCACAGGCACATACTTGGCTGCCTTCTTAACCGGTCCGCTGATATCTCCTTTTTTGGTGTCGTTCCAGACATCTGTCGCAGGCTTGCCGACATGCTCCTTGGCAAACTGCTTCACCTTGCCGTCGAAACAGCCCGGCTTATAATCCTCCAGCAACGCAATCATCCGCGGATCCCGGCCCGCCGTATTAAAGCATTCGGAAAGACATTTATACGCGTCCGGATCTATCTTCAGCTGCTGTAGCACCTGTTTCACTTCCTGGACATTGCGGCGGGTAATCGGATCACCTTTACGCAGGTTGTATTCCAGCGGACTGAACGCATCCAAACCATCTTTAGAATGCTCCCGTTGCAGCGCCGCCTTAAACTCGCGGCCTGTGGTGATATTCTCTTGCTTTAGCGCTTCGGCCTTACTGCTTGATACCAGACTGGTGATGCTGTCGATTTTTGAATCGGCCTTAACCACAGTGCCATCTTTGGCCAGCAAGCGAGTATCTGAGTTCTTGGCATACTGCATAAAATCTTGCAGCGGGACACTTGACGAGGTATTTCCAACTTGTGCAGGGCTCATCGTCGTCTCCTACACCATCATGGTTGTGACATCAGGTTGCGGGGTTTGGCTTTCTACCGATTTAAACCCGTCGGCCATCACCTTCCGCCAATGCTCGACCACTTCGACCGCGGTTTCAATTATTGCTGCAAATCCTTCGTACTGAACAACTTCCATTGAATCCTGGCGGCTGGCTATCAGCATGTCGGTTTCTGGCGACAGTGAGATCGTAAAGCCTTTGGTGCCCAGCCAGAAATAGTTGGCCGCAAGGATTTGCTTAAGCTGACTCACCGTGATGTCCTCAGGCAAAATGCCAACCTGAGTAAACAAAACCAAATAGCCCTTGTGCTCCTGCAAATGCAGACGAACACTATCTTGGTTGATTGCAAGGGTAACAATGCCCTCGTCGTTAGGCTCAATCAGATCGATACCGTAGTCCTGACAAAAATCTGCCATCAACTGTTTTAATTCCATCTAACACCTCCCATAAAATAAGGCGCTAGAGTAATTAATCAGTTTCATCAAATAAGGATAAAAACAGGAAATATCACTGAATTATTGATGTGTTCTCAGCAAGCCGTAATACCAAGCAAGCTTAAGGTGCTGGTTTATTTCACAACTTATTGACTACTTGGTTATTTGAGAGTTTTTTGAGGCTCAGAGCTTATATCCAAGCTACCTCAAGGTGCAGTATTCAGAGTGAGGCCAGCGATTTAAAGAAGCCTGGGGATATAAAAAAACCTCAGCACAACGGCTGAGGCTTTTCATTGAGAGGCTTGGCTTACTTAGAAGGTAAACTTCTTGAGTACCGTTTCAATAATGTTGTCGGCAATATACTTATGGGTTGCCGTTGTCGGGTGAGTCACTCCCCAGAATACATAAGAATCAGAACCATAATAGGCACACTCGTTTGTCAGGCTATGGCTGTACAGGTAATCGAGCGCCGAGCTACGGTTGATATCCAAACAAGGCTCAGAGGCATTCTGGAAGCCATGCTCCTGTGGGTTGCTCGTCATTTGCTCAAACAGAGAATAAGCATCGTACAATTGTACGTTAATGCCTTTGTCCTGATAGTACTGAGCTTGTTCCGCAATATACTGGTTAAATTCGACGATCTTCTGGCGAACCTTCAGCGCTTCTTCCTGAGTTGAATACTTAAACTGAGGCGCTTTGGTTGCATCAGGTAGAGTAAATAACAGGATGTTTTTCGCACCGGCATCGGTGAGGCGGATCAACGCAGCGCTAAAGTCAGATTTAACCTCCGGCACTTCACGGTCATAGTTCATAAAGTCGTTCAGGCCGAATTCCAGGGTGAACAGCGTATTTTCCGGGCGATAGTTTTTGGCCATCTTCATATAGGTCAGATAAGACGTAACCTGATCATAAACTCCCGTCAGGGCAACGTACTGGTTGGTGCCTGCCGCACCACCTACAGCCCAGTTATAAAGCGGGATGTCCTTGTTTTGCGCTATGTATTCAGTCCAGACAAATCCATTCGTGAAGTGGCCAAGGAACCAAGAGTTACTGTTTGGGAAAATCCACTGAGAGCCGTTAAACATATTACCCGTGTCTGACAGGCTGTCACCAAACACGACCATTTTATTGATCGCAGTTGGTTGGAACACATTATCGTTAGTCCAGATTGAGTGGTTATATGAGAAGCGGTTATCGGACGCGAAATACGTAATATCTGCCGTATCGTGAGTGACACCTAAGGTCTTATCACAACGCTGTTTGATGTTGTCCTGAGACTCGTCGGTATAGAACATGTTCTTAAACGAGACGGAAGAGTACCAGTAACCGGAAACTGTATAGTAGCTGCCATCGTCATTGAGTGCCCATTCCCAATCCGTTGCCGGATCATCGTGGCTAACCGCCGGGCGGTACCAACACCGAACATAGGTGTAGGTTTCCGAAGCCTGAACACTGCTGACTTGTGCAGCTGTAATTGCCTCTGGGGTTATCGTTGCATCAGCAGACGCTTGTGATGCAAACGGCAGTAGCATAGAGAGTAACAAGATATGTTTTTTCATTATTATCTACTTATAGTTTGTTGTGATGGAGTTTCCCCGCCAGGAAGGTCAGGGAGATTAATTGCAATGAAATGCAAATATATTTAGCCAGTTGTGCTTTTGCTCTAAATTAGAGCACTGCAACAGGTATCACTCACGTGAATAATTCTATTTTCTGAATGATACTCACAACAAATATCAATCCGGCATATGAAGCTCAGCTGGATGGTAGATTTTGCCAGAGGAATAAATTATCAATCTTCGGCAACAAACACGTACATATCACCACGGCAATAGTTGACACTGTACTCGATAGGCTTGCCACGGGTATCAAAGGCCGCTTGCTTAATCACCAAGACAGGCACAGAAGATTTTAAACCAAGGTGTTCGAGGAATTCATCGGTAGGCAGTTGCGCACTGACCCGGCTTTGGGTGCGTGTCGGGATGATATTCTGACTGCGGAAGTAGTCATACAACGACATTTGAATATCATCGACATCGCGGATCAAATAGGCAGGAACATAGGACTCTTCAACCGAAACCGGCTGATCATCAATGTAACGAATACGCTTTAGCAGGAAGACAGACTCATCAACCGCAATTTTCAGGTGCGAGGCAATCTCTTCAGAACAAGGAATAATATCTTTCTTGATCCAGAGCGTATCGGGCTTTTTCCCTTTCAACACCACTTGCTGAGAGAACCCCTTGGCCTCTTTCAACGAATATTCCATGGTCTCACTGATCATGGTGCCGCAGCCCCTTGATCGAACAATCACACCGTCTTTATCCAGCACATCAAGCGCCTTGCGTACAGTGATCCTTGAAACGCCGAGCAGATCACTGAGCTCACGTTCGGTCGGCAGAAAATCACCGCCGACCAGCATCTTTTGCTCAATCGCCTGTTTTACCGTTTCAGCTACCTTCACATACAGCGGGGATTTATCACCCTGCGCAATACGCTGTTTAATGTTCTCAATCAAGCTACTGTAATCGTTCATTTTATCTTGGTTCGCTTTCATCACCTCGGTTGGTGCAACCAAACCGAAGCTTTGGCATAAACTGTCGCCAACTATTTGATTGTCTTGAGGGAAGCATACCATGATAGGACCAATTCGCTCATCAATTAGAGTGATTTTGCAACATGCGTAGATTGAATCGGCTTTCCTTTTATCGGCTGAAGCCGCAACGACAGACCTATCGCAATAAGCATCAGACCACCGCAGGCATAATAGGCCACATCATACTCGCCAGAGAAATCAACCGCGACGGCTGCCAATACCGGGCCGATAAAGCCTCCTACTCCCCATGCGGTATACAAGACGCCGTAATTTGCCCCGTAGTGCTTCAAGCCATAAAAGCTTGCCATTATTGATGGGAACACAGCCAGCAAAGCGCCATAGCCAACCCCAGCCAGCGCCGCACCAACTAGCATCAGAATATTCGAATCATACCCGGCAAACAGGAACATATTGATGCCTTGCAGGCAAAAGGCCAGAGTCAGCGTTCTGACACCGCCCAGATAGTCCGACAAAACCCCTGCTGCCAGACGACCTCCCGAATTGAACAAGGCCAATGCCACCACAAGATAGGAGGCGCTAGTAATGTTAGCCTGATTAGCAGCAATCGAGGTGATATTGGCAATTACCATTAACCCTGCTGCAGAAGCGAAAGCAAACATCACCCACAGCATATAGAACTCACGCTGTTTCAGCATTTGGTGCCAGGGAATATCCTGACTGGCTGAAGATGATCCAGACACTTTAGACAAACCAGAGTCTTGTAATAACCCCTTCTCTTTTGAAGAGATGCCCTGTTGTAATGTATCGGCGGGCGTGTATCCGGTTGGCGGGTTATCTATCGTGCATGCCAGCGGGAAGGCTATCGCAATCAGTGCACATCCCAATACCAGAAAGCTGTGGCTGATCCCGTAGGTTTCAATCAAAAAGGTAACCAATGGAGCCAGATATACCGATGCAATACCAAAAGCCGTGGCCAGTAATCCATTGACCAGCCCTTTCTTCGATGAGTGAAACCACTTCATCGTAGCAGGATTAAGGCAGGCATAGCCAAAACCTATCCCGCAACCGGTGATCACCCCAAACGTAATATTCAACAGCAGCGGCGAAAGCGTAAAACTCGAGAGAATAAGTCCTGTTCCCGCAAGCAAGGTACCGGCCATCAGCACTTTCCGCGGTCCTATTCGGTCCTGGACAAAACCGGCAGCCAATAAGGCGAGCGACAACACGATAATCGAAATCGTATAGGGAAAGGATGCCTGAGCATTTGTCCAACCCGATTCAACCACCAGCGCATTTTTAAAGACACTCCATGCGTACAAAATGCCGATGCACAAATTCACGCCGCAACTCGCCAGCAAAACTCTGACGGCTTTGTTTTTATAATCCATATTATTGTTCCGAAGAAATAGCAGTAGCCGGTTGGCTACTGCTCATTTAATTACTGCTTAATAAGGTGGGCCCAATGAACAGCTAATGAATCTTCGAGCCCAGGGAAGTGATCACTCTGCAACTATGGTCGCCGACATTTAGTATTGAGAAAGGTAATCAGCGAGTTCTTTCTGACCAGGAGCACAATCTCCGCCGCGATGACTCACCACATAAGAAGCAATAGCGTTGCCAAGCAGCACCGCATCGGCAAGATCCCAGCCGGAAGCCAATCCTGCCAATACTCCACCTGCATGGGAGTCACCCGCCCCAATGCTATCAATCACCGTAGCTTTAAATGGCAGTACGCAGCCAATGGCGTTAGCATCGGCAAATAGCGCGCCATCACTGTCAATGCGTAAAATCAGCGGGCATTGATAGCGCTGATACCAAGAACGAGTAAAGCTCTCGGCATCGTCCATACCCAAAATCTGCGCTTCTTGGCGATTTAGCGACACGATTGGTTTTAGCACCAGCAGACGCTCAAGCAATACTGCCGGGATCTCAGCAAGCCGCGGGCCGAAATCCACAAACACATCGGTCGTTCGAGGCAATGACTCCAGCCAGGAAACAAGCAGCTCACCTGACGCCGAGGCCAGCTGATAGCCTGAGATATAAATCAGCGCATCCTCTTGCAATGGCAATGAATTCAACAATGCCTGATCCCATTGGTTTTCAACACCACTCACCGACAGGAACGTCCGCTCGCCGTCCGGCTCAACCAGAGCCATACACCAGCCATTGTCAGCCTGATCATTGCGAAGTTCGCTAATAACGCCTTTTTCGGCCATCGAAGCTTCTATGAGTGTCGCCCAGTTTCCCTTGCCAATCGGCAAAGCATTCAATGACTGAATACCCAGACGATTAAGCGCTATCGCAATGTTGAGTGCACAGCCACCAACATGGATCCCCTTTTCGGCCACCTCGGTATCTCCGCCTCGCGCAGGTAGCGTTGGCGTCTCGACCACAATATCAACGACCGCAGCACCGACGACACAGAGCTGACGCTGATTTTTCAGCGTCGGTATGAGCTGCAATAACGCATTATGAGGCATAGGCTTGCTCCTTCTGTTTACGCAGTTTGGCAAAGGACGTGCTGTATTTGCCGAAATCCAGCTGATTCGCTTCATCAAGCTGAACTTTCAGCCCGGCATCAATGCTCTCGATGCCATTCAGGGCGCCGCAGATCGCAGTTGCCATCGCGCCGATAGTATCGGTATCACCGCCAAGGTTGGCACACAAAATGGCACAGCGATTCGGATCGGTACCTGCCAGCTCCACCATACCAATCGCCGCCGGGACAGACTCGATAGTGCTGGTACCTGCGCCCACCAAGTCGTAAATTTTCTGCATTGCACTTTCGACACCGATATCTTCACGGGCTATCGACAATGCCAGCTCGATCCGCGCCCCCATCGACGGGCTGAAAGTAGTAATTTTCTTGGTCTGCGCCGCATTGGCGATAGCTGGTAGCTGATCGCAGATAGTCTGCCAGCTGTCACCATCAATAGCTTTAGAAACTGCCCAGGCAATGGCCGTTGCCCCGGCAATCGCAACGTCTGATTTATGGGTCGGGCTGGATGCCAGAGCGACTTGCTCAATGAAATCATCCAGCGAGTTGGTCGGCATCAGGCAGCCTAGTGGCGAAACACGCATCGCCGCCCCGTTGGTTACCCCGTTATTTTCCAGATCAGAAATCTGTACCCCTTCTTTGATAGCTTTCATCGCGGCTTTGGACGACGGACCGAAGACGTTCTTGTTAAAGGCATCAAACCCTTCGGCCCATGTCATCACATTACGTGCAATCACATCAGGCTCTATCTCACCCTGACACTCGATAATGGCATCGGCCAGTGCCAGCGCCATCGAGGTATCATCGGTAAAATGACAGGCATCAAAATAGCAAGCGGCATTATTCTCCGCAGGCCCTGGCAGAAAGCGGTCAATCCAACCAAAATGTGCCTTAACACGAGTGCGCGGCCAGAGTTCAGAAGGCATGCCCATTGAATCACCAAGGGCCTGACCGTAAAACGCACCAAGAATTCGACTTTCTGTATTGTTGTTCATTCAATTACACCTTAAAAATAAAAGAGTTCCGCCCAGCCCACTAACGCTGGACGGTCCCAAATAGTAATTACGCTTTTACTGCTTTCTGCTTGTCATCACTGTCGGTCTCGACACTGATTTCACTGATCTCGCCGCTTGGTTCACGGAAGAAAATCATGAAGAAGACAAAAATTACAGCAATCATCAGGGCACCAAATCCCCACATCCCTGCCCAGTTGAATGTCAATCCGTTCTGAGGCTCAGGATAAGCAAACATCTTCTCCATCAATACGCCGCCCAAGCGGTAACCCAACAGGCTACCAATACCCTGGCAGCACAGTGTGATAAGACCTTGCGCAGCTGTTCTCATGTGTTTAGGCGCTTTCTTGTCGACATAGATATAAGCGGTGACGAAGTAAAAATCGTAGCTCACACCGTGAAGCAAAATACCGGCAAACAGCAGCGAGTAGAGGTACCACTGATCGGCGCTGCCGTAGACAAAGAACCCGTAGCGTACAGCCGCAGTGAAAAGACCAAGCATTAATACCTTTTTAATACCATAGCGTTTGGTAAAGAAAGGCAGTGCCAGCATAAAGAAGATTTCAGAGAACTGTCCCAGCGTCATCCAGCCTGTCGCATTGGACATCCCAACTTCTGTTAAATAACCGTTCGCAAAAATGTAGTAGAAAGCCAGTGGCATACTGAACATGAACGAGCAAACGAAGAAGGCGAGGAAGTTTTTATCCTTTAGCAGTACCAACGCATCCAGGCCCAGCATCACCTTTAGATTGAGCTTGCCAGTACTCTTTGGTGGAGTATTTGGCAGTACCAGGGCATACACACCCAGCAAGGCAGAACTTGCCGCGGTAACCAATAGCGGGATGTTGGTCGCAGAGATCTCTCCGTAACCCAACCAGGTTGGCAAAAAACCACAAACAATACCTGAAGCAATCCAGCCAATGGTGCCTAGCACGCGGATCCGCGGGAAGTCGCGCTCGACATCCTCAACATTGGAGAATGCGATACTGTTCGTCAGCGCGATGGTCGGCATGTACGTTAACGAGTACAGCAGCAGCAGCGGGAAGAAACTCGAGAACTCGGTCTGCTGAGCAGCAAAGTACATTAACACCGCCCCTGCCAGCAACATAACGGACAGCACTTTTTGCGCCGGGAAGAACCGGTCGGTAATAGAGCCTACCAAGATTGGCGAAATGATTGCCGCAATTGCCGTACAGGCATACGACCACGCAATCTCAGTCGGTGTGAAACCATTTGTATTGAGAAACTGCCAGAGAGGAACAAACCAGGCTCCCCAGATGAACCATTCTATGAACATCATGAATGACAGCTTTGCATTTGTCTTAGTCATTACTTATTCCTTTAGTATGTAGGGCAGACCAAAAGTAATACTTAGATAATACCAAAGCAATACCAATGAGACCGAATAGTGATCAATTCGATCTTTTTCGTTCGAATGATCGTTAGAGTTAAGTCGCCCCTCCGCTCGCATATACCTCTGCTCTCATATAAGAAATGACGAACTACATGCTTTAAACGTAATACGTTTGGGGCTGAACAGGTAAAATGATTTTATTGGCATTGATTAAGAGGCAGAGCTAGAGTTGCGTACTTACGTACTATTCTGGATTCAATGGTGGAGTAAAACATCTACATGATATTAATTTTCATAGAGATATGTACTCTCACAGCTGGAAAAATATGTTAGCAATTAGACCTCTAACACGCCTTATAAAAGAATAACAACGAATAGGTAAGGTTAACTGCTTAAATTAACATATAAAGAAAATATTATACTTTTCATATTATTCAGAATGATATTAAAAGCATCGGCAATTCATATTGTTAGTTGATATAACCCTAATATTATTAGTAAGTCTCATAATTAAGAATGAAAGAATGTATAAGACATAATACAGTAATATATTAAATATCATACAACTGGTTATAATCATGAGTGATGGATCAGGCTCTAACCCTAAAGAGATAGAGGATAGAATCAATAGCTCAGCCAACGATATTCGTATCCTATTTATCTTTCTTCTAATTGCAGAGATGTTCATTATTATAACCATTTCAGGCATTACAGATTTACAGCTTCTAATGAGAAATGATAGCTATGCTATCCCTTTTCTTGGATTTAATGTTGATGTGGTTAACTTTTTTATATTTAGCCCATTATTTGTGTTATTTCTAACATATAATGTTAACTCTTCATTATTTGTACATTGTAAATATTTAAAGCAAACAGAGAGTTTAATAGATAAGGAAAACATCACTTCAAACTTTTTAAACAGAATATACATCAATGACAGGCCTATTGAGCAATTACTAATTCACATTAACATATCAGTTTTAATATCATTTATCCCCACATTTATTCAGCTATATTTATTAGCTCGCTTTCTTGACTACCAAAGTATACTAGTTACTATTTTTCACTTATCAATGGTAACTACAACTTACTTTATTTCAATTCTTTATTGGCAAAGAATATCTACACCAGAACTTTTACATGAAAAGTATGACAATATTAACGAATTAAAAGAAGTATTAAGGAGAGTTGTATACTTTAGATCTGATAGTACTGATAGTGCTGATAGTGCTGATAGTGCTGATAGTGCTGATAGTGCTGATAGTGCTGATAGTAACTCTAAAGAGCCGAAGATTCTTTACCTTTCTTTAGCAAAGTTAATAATTGCCACTATGATTTTTTATTTGCTAATTGTATGTTTACATCCATATATTTATCAATGGCTTGACATAGTAGAAAAGTCAATAGATCTTGAGTTTTTAGAAGACAAGAACTTAAGAGTAATAAGTCATGAGATTATAAAAGACTACGAAGACTTAACAATTAACATTTTGGCTTTAGCGACTTTGTCTTTAATTTGTAGAAGAATATCTTCACTTGTCATTTCTGTTTTAATCTTATACCTCTTAATAGAAACTCCATTTTTTCTATATAAGCTAGAAATTATATCAAACTTAAATTACATTTACTCATACTTAGACCATATCGAAATTGTCTATTTTTTCTTTGCACTATCATTGATATCATTGAAGACACAACCTGTAAGAAGAATAATCAACAAGTGTTTTACTGAAAACAGCCCCATCAGCAAGAGATTTTTAAATCCTGAAGAATTTAAAGGTATTTACATTTGGCAGTTTATTGAAATATCAGCACCAACCGTAGCATTAACATCAGCCATTATTCTAACACTAATATTAATAACATTATTATCAAAAGGAAAGTTTTATTCTGAAAGCCTTTCTTTTATTAACAAAGCTTATCCATTTATTAATGTCTCAGAAAAACAAATATTTGATTTATCAAAGTCATCACAGTTATTTGAAATCACCCATTCAACAGGTTCAGAATATTTACAAAACATGCAAACACTAAAAAAGTGTGTCAGTTTTAGTGGAGAAATTTGTCATTTTATAGAGCCTATAACTATCAACAATAGAAATTTACTTTTTTCAAAATTCAAAAACAGCAGAATGTACCAAATAAGAATAACAAACAGTGATTTAAGCTATAGCGACTTCACCCATTCTCACATGGAAGGTTCCACTGTAAAATTTAGTAATATTATCGAAGCTGATCTTTCCTTCGCTAAACTCCAAGGCTCTGATTTAGTTCATGTTGTTATTAACAAATCAAAAATGAAGTACACAAACATTTCCGATTCTACCATCTCAAATTCTAAGCTTGAAGAACTAGATATGTGCCATATTTCATTCAACAATTCTAAAATGTATAAGAGTAACTTCTCATGCTCATTAAAAATGCTGGAAGAAAGTAATGATATGCAAATTGATAAAAATTGCCAGTGTGATGTTAGTATTTATGATTTGTCTCCATCCATTTTCCAACAAAACAAAATTGCCAACATTATAGTTGACTTTAAAGACTATCTATACACTAAAGATAATGATAACCACCCTGTCATATTATTAGACCGAAACGAATTATTAAAAACTGACAAGAATAACTTTAAGCTAAAATTTCATATTGAGCCATCAGAACATTATACAAACAATGATTACCATATTCACAGCTCAATATTTGAGATATATGAAAACAATGAAAATCAAATTGATAGCATCACTAAAAAATTTAAACACATGTCAATTAATTTAAATAAGGATAAAACTAATAAAACAAAGACCACCAAAGAAGAAAATTCATCAAAAGTTAATGAGAACCATTGGACGAGTAATAACAACCCTGAAACGCATGCTCATATAATCAACATTATAAACCAATACAACCACAACAACAAAACAAAAAATAAAAACATATCCGAGAATAGTGAATATTTAAAGTATATTGGCGAACTATATTGCAGCTACTACAAATACAGAATTAGTATTCATTATAATAAGAAAAATGCAGATATCTTTACCGAGATAAGAGATGAATATATTAAAACAATAGCTAATGACAAATACCTTGAACCAAAAATAAGAAAATCCATAGTAAATAACTTACTATCTACACAACACACAGAATGTCAATAAATATAGAACAAACAAGATGGGACTCATTAACAAGCAATGTCATATCATTTATACGACTAGATTCTCTTAACGGTGGCTAAACTACGCATGTTAGCTTTGTCATTATACAATTAGCTTAGAAACAAAAATATTAAGATAGTTTAATAGATGAGTAAACCAGTAATTTGAAATTCATGAGAATAGAAATAGAAAATACTCACAGAGCGTTAAAAATGGAAGAGGCCATACTCGCCCCTTCCATTTTATCTAAACCTTGCAGCAATGGCCGTTATTACAAGGAACCCAACCATTTGGGCAAGCATTAATGCTGAAACTAGCCGAAGTACAAGACAATATTATTAACGCTGCAATAATTAATTTCTTACTTTTCTTTTTACCTTTCATTGTTCTAACCTTATGTCTATTCAAATGCTAAAAGACACATTACTAAGTATAGCTTCAAACAATTAAGCCAGCTACTAACCAAGCATGAATACAATTATCATAATGAAGTAAAAAGAACCATTACTTTCATATAAAACCGCCGTAACCTAGTAACTGCATTGCCATTTAAATGTAATACTTAGAACAACAGTTTAGTAAAATCAATCGAAATAAATTTGTGAGACACATATAAAAATCACATCCGATGGTTCGATCTTACTCTTTTTCAAAAACTATTTACTTTACGTCTTACGAAACTATCTAAGGATGTATAGACGTTTACTATCTAGCCTCACTAATATAGCAAGGCCAGACATTTCCTCAGCTCGCTTATCTCAACTCTAGGCTATAAAAAGCTCACCTTAATCCAGCGGCTTAGGCACATCACCGTTGAAGTCAATCCATGAGTTGGTGCCAAGAGTCTCAGTCCCTTCGACACTTAGTTCTTCGTAACGCATAACAAAGTGTTCAGGTCCGTGCCCATTAGTAGCATCCACTCCTAGAGCCGCACTCGCGGCTCTGATGAGTCACTGTTCAGCTACTTTCCAGCTCTTTAATTACTCAAATCTAACAACGATGGCTGATTGAACAGTCCCTGCAGGGTATTAATGAATTGGCCAACATGTAGGCCATCCACCAACCCGTGATGCACTTCTATCGAAAAGGGCATTCTCCAGTGCTCACCATCTTGCGTTAACTTCCCTAAGGCTGTTTTGGGAATACTGTCCGGATGTTTCGTATCCCTTGCGTGCGTCATGCTGGTGAAATCGACCCAAGGCAGTACAGTCATATGAATAGTATCTTGACGCATTTCTTTGCCAATAAACTGTTCCAGAATAAAAGATGAATCCTTGATTCTTTTTTCTACCTCAGTCGCGCTCTGGGTAAATTGTTTAAAAATAGGCTTATGAGGTAAATCGCAAAATCTTACTGTTTCGTCATTAGCCAGCAAAGCAACGCTGACACACATTGGTGAATAGATGCGCACTTCATCCCCAACAATGCGATATGCCAACGGCTCACACTGGTTAAGCGCTTGTTGCGTTAGATAAAGATAAGCATGGGAAAAACGATGACCATACTGCTTGCAATAATTGTATAGCTCAGTCACATCGAGGTTTGTGCAGATGTTATACCAAGGATGAGTAAAGCCTTGATAGAACTTGAAATGCTCTGCACGTGACCACTGGCTTTTATCCTGTACTTTATATGCCATTGAATTTCACTTTAAACCTATACCTTTGATGATTGTGGCGATGATATTGATTTATTTAAACAATGGGAACCAGAAAAAGATCCACAAGCCCCCTCTCGAAGCCACTCCATATGGCGCAAAAAAGCCGAAATAAGAATCAACACCAACTACAAGCCTCCCTCCCTTCTTTTAAACAGCAGAAATCACGCTTTAAGTACAGATCTTAAATCATATATATGGCACTAACTTAATCCAGATTAAGGATTGTCATCTATATAGTCGGTAATGTTTGCCGCTGCCGACTGCACATAGCAATAGTGGATAAAAGGACTGACATACATAAGTAAGGCTGTTCTTTATAAGGCTGATGAATAATACAAAACGATTTTAAGAGGATTGGACTTGAGTACTCTGTTTGCAGAAACCCGTATTGGCAACATGACATTAAAAAACCGCTTCATTCGAAGCGCGACGTGGGAAAATATGGCGACTGAAGAAGGTCATATGACGGATAAGCTATACGCCATCTACGAAGAACTCGCGAAAGGAGATGTCGGTCTGATTGTAACGGGCTACGCCAATATTGTAGAGGAAGAGAAGCCCAATGCCGGCATGATGGGAATGTACAATGATTCCTTTATCGTTGAATACCAAAAGCTTACTGAGTTGGTACACAACAACGACTCTAAAATAGTCATGCAGCTTGCCTACGGTGGCACAAAAACCACTTACAATGTCGGCGAAAGAGTGATTTATGCGCCAAGTGAAGTGTGTGAAAGAGGCACAAAAACACCAGGCAAAGCGATGACCCAGGATGAAATAGATTACATCGTCCAGGCCTTTGCTCAAGCAAGCCGACGAGCGCAAGAATCAGGATTTGACGGTATCGAAATCCATGCAGCACATACCTATTTAATCAATCAGTTCCTAAGTCCTTATTACAACCGAAGAGAAGATCAGTATGGTGGCAGCCTAGACAATCGAATGAGATTTCTCCTGGAGATTTATGCCGAAATACGAAAACTTGTCGGTGATGAATATCCAATATTAGTTAAATTAACGGCATCTGAATTTTTTGAGGGTGGCTTGACCTTCGATGAAACACGCATTATCTGTAAAAAATTAGAAGCAATTGGCGTGGATGCAATCATCATCTCGGGTAATATCCATGGTAAGGCGAATAGCATGATTGGCGAGTGCTATGACGGCTATACCATTCAGCAAGAAGGCTACTTCCATGAATATGGGCATGTTATCAGTCAAGAGATCAATGTTCCCGTTATTACCGTCGGCGGATTAACGGATATTGATGCGATAGAAGAAATTGCAAATACAACCAACATTCAATACTTTGCTCTTTCAAGACCTTTACTGTCTGAACCGCATTTAATTAAACGCTGGAAAGAAGGCGACAGAACACCAGTAGAGTGCGAAAGGTGCTCAAAATGCCGCACCAAACGTGGCAATTTCTGTGTCGTGAACAAAGAAAGAAAATCTCAACTAGCTTACCTATAAATAAGCTGACATATACCCCTCTCCAACAACAAGTCAGCAAATCATTGCTGACTTGCTCCATCTAAAAGCCACTGTCAATTCCCCCCCTGTTTTAGCGAAGCTACGTGATCATTTATACGAATTTTCAAGGAGTAAGGAACTATTTTTTTGCTTTGCAGGCCTTTGTATTGTCCGTAACTTGCCCTATACTACGCTGTAAATACATTTGTATGACAAATGGAAGAGGAGTCACGGTTATTCATTGAAATTAATCGGAATGAATACCAAGCAACGTAAGTATTTGATCATTATGCTGGTAAAAATCGTTTATAACTGCGTTATGATTTTACAATTAAAGAACTCGTTAGATTGTAATTCGAGCCTTGTTCTAAGTGATTTTTCCTGGGCAACTACCTGAACGACGACTTACTCTGATTGGTATAGAGATGCTGCTTAGTTACAAGAGATAGGATTAAATTACAACAATGTCAATAAAGAGAACGCTACACTGCATGGTGATCATTCTAATGCTCGCCATGGTTGCCATGATTTCAAGCTCACATTATTTTATTGGAAAAATACAAGCTGTAATAAATGCCTCTCAACTCGTTTATAGAGTCGAAGCTGACATGCTGGCATTGCGTAAGGACGAAAAGGACTTTTTAGCCCGCAGGGATATGAAATACAAAGAGAGTTTTGATTCAAGTTTCAGTCAATTTCACGCCGATTTACAGGCATTAAATCTCTCATTAGCCAATGCCGATATTTCGTTTGATAGTCTCCCAACACTAAAATCCATTACTAGCGAATACAACAGAATTTTTAATGAGGTTGTGTTAGTTCAACAGAAAATTGGTCTAAACAATAACAGCGGTATTATTAATTCCCTGAAAACTGCGGCCCATGAGTTAGAAACACAAATAAATCTTATTGATGACGCTCAATTGCGTGTTCAATTGCTTCTTCTTCGTCGCCAGGAAAAGGACTTTATGCTGCAGCGCCAGAATAAATATGCTGACGCCTTTACTAAACGTTTAAAACACATGCAGCACCACCTGTTATTACCTGAATATGCTGCAGTAAGAACTAACCTGACCCCTGTGTTGGCGCAATACCAAGAGTCGTTTAACCTTTTTGTATCCCTATCACACCAACAGGGCTTAACTGATAATCAAGGGTTAATTGGCGAACTAAGAAGTTCGATTAAAAGAACTGAATCTCTTCTGGCAGAGGAAGCGAGCCAGCTTAAAAGCCAGATAAGCCAGGCTCAAGATGAAGCGAGATCTTTCCTTCTCATGCTTGGTATTGGCATTACGATCATCATCTCTTCCTTAGTGATTTATTTCGCGAGTCGGATTTCTGGCCGCTTATCCCTAGTAACCAAAACCATGAACGACATTTCGCATGGTGACGGTGATCTTTGTGTGAGACTGGATACCAAAGGCAATGATGAGATTGCTGAATTGGGTTTAGCGTTTAACACTTTTGTAGGGAAGATCCATAGCACAGTCAATGTTGTCGCAAACTCAGTTCTGCAATTGGCCTCAACCACAGAGGAAATGTCGGCTGTTATGGAGCAGGCGAAAACAGGCGCATTCAAACAGCAGCAAGATATTAGCCAAATTGCTGTTGTCATGGAGGAAATGAATGCTTCCGTGCAAGAAGTTAAACAGAGCACAATCCAAGCCGATAACGCAGCAGAGCACGCCCATCAAGAAGCCGAGCAAGGGTGCGAAATGGCAGAACAAAGTATCCAGGGAGTCACTCTATTAGCCAATGAAGTAGAAAGTGCTACTGATGTAATTAAGACATTGATTATACATAGCGAAAATATCGGCGAAGTACTTAGCGTTATCCAAGGCATCGCAGATCAAACCAACCTGCTAGCGCTGAATGCTGCTATTGAGGCCGCTCGTGCCGGAGAATCTGGCAGAGGGTTTGCCGTTGTAGCTGACGAGGTTCGCTCCTTGGCATTTAGAACGCAGGAAGCTACGAAAGAAATCCTGACTATTACCGCCGGGCTTCAAACAGACGCTGAAGCCGCCACCAAGGTGATGGAAAACAGCGAAGGTCTCGCTACAAGTGCAGTATCGCAGACGAAGATGGCTAACCACTCGCTGCATGACATTACTAAAACGGTTGAATGCGTCAGTGAAATGAACCGTCACGTTGCCGTTGCAATTGAGCAGCAGAGTCATACAAGTGATGAGATTAACCTCCATATGGAAGACATCAACAATGTGTGTGAAGAGTCGGCAGCAGGTATGGAACAGTTAGCCATCGCAAACAAAGAATTGGCCACTATGACTCAAGAGCTGAAGGCCTTAATAGGGCAATTCAAACTTTGAGCAATCGGCTAAGCTGTATTAGTACAACTAAGCTACATGATGCTCGGTGTTAGACAAGCCGAGCGTCATACTCAAGATCAGTAAAATTGTACAAATTAAATAATCTATTGGAGTTATTGCGGGGGCGTCCGTTCTTAATTTAGTATTACTCAGTAGCCTCGTGGATCGCCTCTTTTGTACTCTGAGCCACTTCATTTGTCGTCCGCTTCGTTTCAGTCCAAATCGAAGATGAGTCCTTTTTAACGCCTTCCCATGTCTCAGCGCATCCACTAAGGAGTAGAACAATGGATAAGGCTGCAAGTGTATATTTCATTAAGTTCACCCCAAATAATCGATTTAGTTGTATATGATAAATAAAGAGACAATGCTAATCCAGCACGAGTATTTACATTTTCTCAACCAACGATTTAAATTGAGCCAACATTATGAAACATATTGATTAGTATAAATCAGCCTCACCCTTCACTTTAAATATCCTCGGCCAATTATGCTTCGGCATAGAAGCTAAGATCTCGCCGAAGGCTTTAAGTGCTAGTGCATTATCTTCGGTGCTGACCAGCAGCATTTACCATCCCTGCCGCAGCCATACCAAGAACTGGAACGGAGCTTGTTTCACCACTAATCATGGAGCTAGTGGCTTTCCATCATGCCCTGCTGAAACAGAAAGTCATCAACAACACCAGTCCATAGATACCAGTACGACTCAAATACGCTATGACCGCTGACTTGCTGCCCTAACTGATAAAATTTAAATGTGAGATCGCCTCCAGAGGCTTTATAAGTTTCGGCAAACTCTTCAATACTCTCATCGGCATAGAAAGGGTCATTATGCCCGTAAATGAACAGGCTCGGCACTTGCATTCTTCGACCGGCACTTTTGAACATAGGCAGGTTGGCTGACTCACTTTTAACTTGGCACATATCCGACACCCAACCACCCGAAAAATTAAGTACGCCAACCGCGGATTTAGGATGTTCAGAAGCATAGATAAGTGAAAGCATTCCTCCTCTGGAATGACCGGAAAGGACAATTTTCTCTTTGTTAACCCACGACTGAGAGTCTAGAAAGTTAAATGTGGCATCAAGTGATTCCAGTGCATACTCAATACCCTCGGTGATCCCCTTTGGGTTACAGGTATATTGCTCATCATAGCTTCCGCCAGAAGCCCCTCGCCCTCTTCTCATCGGAATAAGCAATGCGATATCTTTTTTAAGTAAATAATCACCAAAACCCCATGGGTTGATAGTCATGTCCTCGGGAATAACCCCCGGGCCCGTAGATCCATGGTTAAAGATCACTAGAGGAAAAGGGCCATCCCCCTCGGGTTTGTATAGCGTCGCTTCCAGAGTGATGTTCGAATCCCATAGAAGCCCTTCGTCTACCATCGGGATCTGAACCGTCTCCCCTTTATATTGGGCATTCGCCATCACCGGGAATAAACAAAATATAATCAGAGCAATTACGCGTTTTATCATCAGAGCGTCCTAATTAGAGGCTTAATCATCAGTAAATAATCAACTGTGTCAATGAGTTAGCTTAAAGCATTTCCGTTGCACAATGTGTGAGCAGACTACCTAAAACAAAAGGCCTGCCGAGGCAGACCTTTTTCTTTTTTATCAAGATGATAGCTGTGTTAAAGAGTTCGATTAATTAACTTTCAACAGTCGACCTGTTAGGGCTGGGACTGTGATAGTCGTTTTCTGATCTCCCGTTGCAATCACTTCATCAGTTAACAGATCGACTAGCTGGCCGGTCGCTTTCACCTTGCTCATATCCAGCTCGAAATTCTGCTCGTCGGTAGAGGTATTCAGTACGTACACAACCTGCTCATCACCGTACTGCTTCAGATCCGCATACACAGTCTCTGAGCTCAACAGATTACGGCGCTTACCTTTATACAATGCAGGAGTAGCAGCACGTACAGCCATCGCCTTGCTAAGCCAAGCCTTCAAATCTGCCTGTTCAGCCGATAATGTGACGCCTGTTACCCCTTCAATCTTGGCACTTGAACGTGCGACATGATCATCACACAGCCCTTGCGCTGCGCAGTCATCAGAGACCTTGGCAGCAAAGCCGTCGACTTCATCACCAATCTCGTCACCGTAGTAGAAGGTGATCGGGCCAGACCAAGCCGTCATGAAGCTAAACGCCGCCTTATGACGCTGGAAATACTCACCCTTATTGCCACGCTGGATCAAATCACCGAAGCGAACCAAATCGTGGTTGCCCAGCATCAGGTTAGGCATTGCATGGTATGGGTAGTTTTCGATCTTGTTCCAGGATGCATTGATCTCAGTTGCATTACCGGAGTTTCCTGACTCCTCTACAGCCAGAGCCTTAACCAAACCGTATCGTAGCGGGAAGTTAAATGCTGAAGATAGCGCCGGTTCTTTGTCGGTGCCGTAGGTTGTCGCTGCAATTTCGCCAGCCCCTTTCCATACTTCACCAACCATGTAACCCAAGGTACCCCAAGTCTTGCCTGCAGCCTTGTTGTCAGCCGAAGCTGCTTCAACCGCGGTACGAATCTCACGCCACTCAGCTAACGGCAACTGGTAGGACTGATCCAAGCGCCAACCATCGATGTCGTACTCGGTGATCCAGTGCGTTGCCACCTCTTTAAAGAACGCCAGACTATCGCTGTCAGGGTAAACTACCAGCTGGCCCGGATAGCTCGACCCACCCGATTTCAACGTCGGCAGTTTGCCTGTTGGCGATGGTTTCACCGTTACCTTATTGGTGTGGCCAAAAACGCCGTCGAGGAAGACATACAGACCTTTTTCATGGGCCTTGTTAATCAAGGTTTTCAGCTGGTCATTGGTTCCGAAACTCGGATCGACGTTGAAGAAGTCACAGGCAAAGTAGCCTGTTGCATCCAGCTTGTTATCCCCTGCCGTACCCGCACAGGAGTCAAACACAGGAGTCAGCCACAGCGCATTCACATTAAGGCTCTTGATGTAATCAAGGCTATTAATGATACCCTGCAGGTCACCACGGTGGTGGGACGGACCATACCCTTCGTTATAATCGGCGTTGCTATCGCCATCGACGAATGACTCAACCATCACCTGATACACCCTGAGGTCACAAGCTTTGTTGTCGCCACCGTAACAGGCAAAGTCAGTACCGGTACCTTTCACCACCACGGAAGGCTGATCTTTGTTGCTGGCGTCAAGCTCAAAGCGCCACACGCCCTGCTCAATTACTGTGATGCGAATGTTATCGCCGTTCTTTTCAAAGCTGACCGAACCGTCACCGGCTTTAACCTGGTCAAAGCCTAAGTTCACCGTACTCCAGTCTCCCGAGGCGATCTTAAACTCATACACTCCCGGCTCAAAATAGCTTTCAAACAAGTATTTTCCGTCGCCGATATATTGCATCTCGGCATCTTGCTCCCAGCTATTGAAAGAACCGCGAACAAAGATCTTTTCACTGCCATAAGGGGCTTTCACGACAGGTTTAATGTCGCCGCCAAGCCCTTCACCTTGCTCTCCGCTTTGTGGTTTAACAAACACTGCCGCAGTCAGTCCCGGTACTTCGAAGGTAGCATTTGTAAAGCTCGACGCTTTGATCTTGCTATCGGCAGAGCTCGCCATCACAGGATGAAGCTCAAACCCGGTGGTGCCATCAATCGTTACCGACTGGGTATTGATATTGGCATTAATCACCACGACCAACGCCTGATAATTGACATCAAGATCAGAACCCGCATTAACGCCGTCATCCACACTCATCACGATCATTCCCGGCGCGGATGATGCTCCGGTGTTGTGGAAGCGAACACGTTTCAGTACTTCGTCTTCAGTGTTCAGTTTAAGCAATGGTGTCGTCGAGCGGATCTTCAGCAGCTCTTTGAAGCGAGCATCGGTCCATTCGATATCTTGCGGGCGAGCCTGAGTGTTCGGGTTGGCAATAACCTGCTTGATCGCCTCCCAGTTGGCTTGATCTTTGTCTGCCCGTGGCAGACCCACATTCCAGTTATTGGTTTGCTTGCTAAAATCAACCTTGTTGTACCAGTCACCGGAATCGTAGCTATCACGCGCCATAGATTTGGAACGAAGCAGTTCCGAGCCCATATGCAGGAACGGGATCCCCTGCCCCAGCATAACCGGTGCCAGACCAATGATCTGCATCCGCGCGCGATCCTCAACCATCACACTCGGGTCTGCCTTGTACTGGTTGAAGTCCCACAATGTCTGGTTATCGTGCTTGGAAACGTAGTTAATGGATTCCTGTGGATCCAAGGTATAAGCCGCCCCTTGATCGCCGTATTTAAAATCACGGCCATTTACGGTGATACCGGTAGAGGTCTCAAGAGGGTAAGCCTGCAGATTGCCCGTCATGCCGTAGCGGATCAGATCCATTTTTGACTTCAGGTTGGCATCGAAGCGATCACCGGCATTGGCAAAGCCCGGCGTTTGTAGCAGGGCAAGACCGCTGTCGAACGGACCACCACCTCGTACACCGTCTCGCAGGCGATCGTTATAGGTACCGATCCCTGTCCCGGCCATTGGCCACTGGGTGGCATTCTCGCCACGAGCACCATTGACGACTTCGCCGAAGTTCCAGCCTTCACCATAGAACCAGTTATCCGGATCAACCGTTTTCACCTGGTCATAAACCTTGACCATGCTCGACTTCATCAGATGGCCCATCAGATCGAAGCGGAAACCATCAATCTTATAGTCCTGCGCCCACATCATGATGCTGTCGCCAACCAGCTTCTCAAACATCCGGTTCTCTGACGCCGTATTGTCACAACAGGTTGAGTTCTCGACAGCACCCGTTACCGGATTCAGGCGGTGGTAATAGCCAGGTACGGTCTTATCCAGTACCGATTTATCATAAAGGCCCGATGAGAAGGTGTGGTTATAGACGACATCCTGTACAACTCTGAAGCCAAGCTCGTGCAGTTTCAGGATCATGCTACGGTATTCTTTGATCCGGCTGACGCCGTCACTTTCTACCGCATAGCTACCTTCTGGCGCATTGTAGTGGAATGGATCATAGCCCCAGTTGAAGCCATCCAGCGGTCGGATATCTGCCAGCAGAGCCTGCGCACCGCCGGTAGTCGGGTCGATTTTCTCCAAAAGCTCAAGAATCGTTGATGAGCGCGAAGTACCGTCACTGCACAGATTGGCTTTAGGATTCACTGTGCAGAGCTTCTCGACGGTATCGTTGAGATCGACACGCTTGGCAGTATCTTCCTGAATTGATGCCAAATCATAACTTGGCAGTAAGTGGATTGTTGTCAGGCCAGCTTCCTTTAGGCTCTTAAGATGGCTGACACTGTCACGCTCCTCTTCGGTGAACGCCAGATACTTACCGTCATATTCAGGACTTCCCTTGCTATCACTGGCACTGAAGTCACGAATATGCAGTTCATAGATAATGTTCTCTTCCGGAGTTGCCAGAGTCGGGATCATTTGAGCGTCCCAGCCAGCAGGCTTAGCTGCCGGATCGGAGAGATCAACCAGCTGCGAATAGAGGCTCGAAGTGCTTAATGATAACGAGTACGGATCCGTCGTCGTCATCCACTCAATATGACCAGTTTTAAGGTGGTAGGCTTTAACCCGATAACGATAGAAGGCATTTTTCAGATCAGCATTGCCTTTATAGTGCCAGAGCCCGGTAGCCGGATCCTCAGTCAAGGCAACAGGCGATTCTGCGAGTAACGACTTATCGGCACCGTATAAATACAACTCAACGTCAGTGGCTGTTGGGGCCCATAGCGCAAAATTGGCCTCACCGGCCTCTATCCATGATCCCAGTCGAGCCTCATCCGCATCCTGCTTGCCTGCGGTGTAGAGCTGATCAACCACTCCCGGTATTTGAACCTTGGTTGCTGCAACAACTTTGTTGTTATCATCAATCGCGACAGCAATAAGCTGCTGCTTCAACAACGTCTTGGCAGCATCGCTTTCGACATCAAGAGTGAACGCCGTCCGACCGGCAAGGTGTGGGAACTTCGAATTCTTAATCACCCCAGACTGGCTAAGCGCTGCTCGCGTAAAATCATCGGGTTTAGTGATATCACCGTTACCCTTGTCTGTAGACCACAGCTCGTAACGGCTCGCGTCGCTATTTTCGAACCAGGCAAAAGTAGTGAGATCCAGCCAATGTGCTGATGCCCCGGACAATTTCACCGGAACTTCGGTAACCGCTTCATAATAAAGCGTGCTGTTACCATCAAAGGTGTAAATCTTGTCGCCCTTGGAAAAATCAAGCTGCAGATCATTGCCGCCTAGCGCTTTGTCGTTACCCTTGTGGACAATGAAATTCATACAGCTAGAGTGACCGGCCTTCAACGGCAGCTTATACACCGCACCGTATTCGTTGCTTATCTCGGTTGGAAGGAAAGGCGCTCCCCAAGACACACCTTCCAGCGCGCTATCGGCAATACTGTCACAAGTGTCGTTGTTCCAGATATGCAGGCCCCAGCCATCATAATTGCCATCGGCGCGCTTGTAGTGGATCACCGCTTCCGTGTATTCAGGCGCAGGTTTGTCCGGCGTGCTGTCAGTCCCTTTAGGATCAGGGTCGATACTGTCAGGAATGCCGTCACCATCGTCATCACTTGAGGCAAAGTCACCTAGGCCATCACCATTGGTATCAAGACTCTCAAATCGGTCACGTGGAAATGCATCGCTCTTGTTGTCTGCACCATCATTATCGATATCAGCATCATCCACATCGGCAATCTTATCACCATCAAGGTCGGCAGGCTGATCCGCTTTATCTTTGCTGCTTGAGCCTAAACGTTCCTCATCAGCATTCGACCAACCATCACCGTCCAAGTCTAGCGGAGTGGACTGCGGATTCTTAGGATCACTTCCAACCTCTAACTCTTTAGTATCTTTGAACGTATCGTTATCGTCATCAGGATCATCTGCATCGGCAATCTTATCGCCATCAAAGTCTGGCGGCGTTGAACTTGAATCATAAGGATCCGATTCCAGACGCAGCTCAACAGTGTCATTGAAGCCATCATTATCATCATCCAGATCGGCATGATCCCCAATTTTATCCTTATCAAAATCAGCACTTTCTTTCGGATCATTAGGAAAAAGATCTATATCGTCAGCAAAGCCGTCATTATCACTGTCAACAGCAACAGCCGGTTTTCCGTCTTTATCTTTAACTAACGTTTTATCTTTCAGGTTCGGTTCTTTATTATTCTTACGTTGGGTATCAATCTCTTGTCCAAGCGCTGTTGCACCCTGAGAAAGCGCCGCTTTCTGCTCGGCAATAGTATTTGTTTCTATCTGCTCAGGTAACAGCTGGGCAATAGCACGTGCCGACTGAGCAAGCAGCGTATTATTAGATGCGATGTAGTCTTGCTTTGGATCCAGATCAGGCTGAGCCAGTTCACTGCGCACTGAAGTCAAGGCCTCCTCTTCCGAGGCTCCCTCTGCCATTTTCAGGCCAATCATGGTCGTTACCGGGCTGATTTTCTGGTAACCCTTCGGCGCCATCATTACATAGTCACGAGTAACAGCAATATCAGGGTTATCCTCGTCGATAGTCTGCCCTTTAAGCACCTTGGTCATCAGCGAGTAGTGCGCCGGATCACCATTAAACTGGGTCAAATCCAAGGTCGCTTTACCTTCTGCACCAGTTATCGCCTGTGGCTCGTTAGGATCTAGCTTGAAGTTACCATTCACGTCCAGCCATACCTGGGCCTTTTGCAAGTAGCCATCCATTGCCTGAACACTTAATTGTGTTACCGGCTGGGTTGACGGCTGAGGTGACACTGAACCAGTGTCATTGTCGCCACAACCCGCTATCACACCGAGCGATGCTAGGGCAACGGTCAGCTTGGTTAGGTTCGTTTTCATTGTTCTACCCATTGATTTATAAAAGGCACCGGTGAAAACACGCCCTAACGAGAACGAAAGGAAACTGCGCACTGTACACCTTTACACATAAAAAAAGGGTATAAGAGCAAGGGGATACATTTCCTCCCCCTATCAGGATGCCGATAGGGGGATGAGAGTAGAGGCGTAGAAACTAAAGAATTGACGAGAGTCACTCTTTGTAAGTCTAATTATTTAATTGACTTACAAGATAAACCAACAATTCGCGATAGCCGTCACCTTTAGTTAGACAAAATGAGAGCATTAAGAAAATAAATAACATTTTGAGCAAATCAATGATAATGACAAATTTGTGCTGTTAATCAATAAAACTACATTGGATAAACTGCAGCAAACTTAGACTTTATGGATGATAAATAATCGAAACCAAGCCAAAATAATAAGTATGCGCTAGGTACGCATAAAACTATCCATATGCTGTGGAAGCCACCAAAAGGATGGCTCTAATTTTCATATTGAACGATGTGTTTTATTTGGTGTGAAAATGTCCATTTTGAACCAATACAAGCCTAGGGACAATAAACGCAGTCACTCCGAATTCATTTCAGCATGATAATACTAGGCGAGGTAAACCGTGTAAAATAATAACGTTAATCGTTACCATCTACCTACATCATAAACCCTCTTATAAAATACCAGTACATTCAATAAGTTAGAGTTAGAAATTGAAAGTGACGTTATGAAAGCAGAGCTACGCTGAATGCATGCAAGCATTCCGTAGAATAGACTTATTCGCATTTGAATATGTATGAGAAGCAAGTCTGTGTGCTAATCATTAAGATATTTTCTTTTATATTCAGAGGCTCGTGCAATAATGACAAACGGAAGTGCCGGTATGACTAAGCCAAGCGAGAAGATTATTTTTTCCTCTGATAGAAGCATTATCATACTCCCAATAATAGCGAGCAGTAGAGCACTGACTATAAGGTAATGACTTTTCTTATATTTTTGGCTAAATAAAGCGTAACTTCGGATCATAGTGAAAACTTTTAATGTTGTGTACCTTATTCTAGCGTCATATTGATAAAAAACTTAAATACTTTTTCTCTTTTTTATCTTGTCGCTTTATTATTAACACTCTTTCATATTGATGAATTTTCACTAGAGCTTTCGTTAACACACGTATAGATAATTTGAATAAAAATACAATTCTATTGTGGGCTATCACTGATCCAATAACTTTTTATATGCTAATAGGTAAATAAAGCACACTGGTAACTCTAGAAGCTTCGTATACCTTTAAATAGATTATATGCATAAGAAGTTACTAGATAGGTTTCATAGAAAAGCGATAAATAACATTCATTTTATGCTGAATAAACTTAAAGAAAATCTCGCTTTTTCGAATAAGGCTTAAATCAGTGGCGAAGCGACCAGGCTTGAAATCAACCGTAGGGCAAACCTAGCTCAACGCATACAAAAAAGCCTCGTCATTTTGACCGGGGCGCGCAGTCTGAGGCTTCAGTGTAGTGGCGGAACGGCCGGGGTCGCGCACGACCGGGACTCAAGCCGAAGGCTAGTGAGAGTTCCATCCTCTAACCTGCAAATAGCAAAAAGCCCAAGTCTTTCGACTCGGGCTTAAAGTAGTGGCGGAGCGGACGGGAGTCAACGCGCACGGCCAGTGCCGCGACCAAGAGGCCGAAGGACTCTCGTCGCGGGAATACAAAAAAGGCCCAGTCTTTCGACTGAGCCTTCAATGTAGTGGCGGAGCGGACGGGACTCGAACCCGCGACCCCCGGCGTGACAGGCCGGTATTCTAACCAACTGAACTACCGCTCCAATTCTGTACGAAACCCGGCTTGCGCCCAATTTCTAGAATGTGGCGGAGAGATAGGGATTTGAACCCTAGATACGCTACAAACGTATGCCGGTTTTCAAGACCGGTGCTTTCAACCACTCAGCCATCTCTCCGTAAGTGCGGTGAATAATACGCAGCCCTTGGGCCGTTGTAAAGAATCAACATAGTTAACTGCTCAACAGATAACCATTTTTGATGATTTATTTCTTATTTATCTCTGCTCAGGGCAAAACATGTCTATCACGGTTATTTTTCACACACATCCTGCGGCAACTCATACTTGTTGGAAGCCCTTAACTGCACGCCGGAGTCCCCTCTTCATCACACCCAATTGATTATGCAGCGGCTATAGTTATGCTAACCTCGAACCTTCACTCAAAAATAGATAACTACAACGATGAAAATATTCAGCAACTTTGAAAGTGGCAACATCCATGTTGTCAAAGCCGACACCCCCGAAGATATCCAGCTAACCATTCCCTGTGACAACCAATCTGAGTTCTACCAATGGTTTCATTTTCGTCTGGAAACTCAAGCTCAGACTGAGCACCACATCAAGCTGCTGAACCTGGCCAAGTCCGCCTATCCAGAAGGATGGCAGGACTACGATGTGGTCGCGTCGTATGATCGCGAAGAGTGGTTCCGTATTCCTGCCGAGTTTGACGGTGATACCCTGAGCTTTAAAGTGATCCCGGAATACGGCTCGATGTATTTTGCCTACTTTGCTCCTTACAGCTATGACCGCCACCAAGACCTGTTGCATCAGGCACAAACTCACTTTAACTGTCAGCTAACAACCCTTGGCTCGACCCTAGACGGCAACGACATGAGCTTGCTGACAATCGGCGAACCGTCGGATGAGAAGAAAAATATCTGGATCATTGGCCGCCAGCACCCAGGCGAAACCATGGCAGAATGGTTTATCGAAGGCTTATTGCAGCGCCTGCTGGATGACACTGACACTGTCGGTCGCGCCCTGCTCGACAAGGCGGTCTTTCATATCGTTCCGAATATGAACCCGGACGGCAGTATTCGCGGACACTTACGTACCAATGCCGTCGGCGTGAACCTGAATCGCGAATGGCAGACGCCATCAATGGAAAAAAGCCCGGAAGTGTTCCTGGTTCGCGAGCAAATGCTGAAAAGCGGTGTTGATATGTTCCTGGATATTCACGGTGACGAGGCAATACCATACAACTTTGTTGCCGGTAGTGAAGGCATTCCTTCCTATGACGAAAGGCTGGCAAGCCTGGAGAGTAAATTCAAGCAGGCCCTGCTGACCATTACTCCTGAATTTCAGGACGAACATGGGTATGACAAAGATAAGCCGGGCCAAGCTAACCTGACTATCGGTTCTTGCTGGGTGGCCGAGCAGTTCAAGTGCCTGTCTTACACCGTTGAAATGCCGTTTAAGGATCATATCCTTCATCCAGACAGCTTCTACGGCTGGTCGCCTGAGCGCAGCGTAGCCTTCGGCCAGGATGTGTTGGCGGCAGTACTGGCTGTTACGGATGATATTTAAGCTTCAAAGTTAACAAGCCTCAAATAGCAAAAAGCGCCAAATGACAAACAGGCTGACCATTACTGGCCAGCCTGATTGCTTCCCTGGGTATGTGAACAGCTCTTAACCGCTGTATTAGCGATTAATCATTTGCTCACGCTCCGGGCCTACCGAAATCATTTTGACCGGTACACCCATGAGTTCTTCGATACGCAGTACATACTTCTGCGCGGCAACTGGCAGACTTTCGAATGTACGGCATCCGGTAATATCTTCGCTCCAGCCTTCCATTTGCTCATAAACCGGCGCCAATGACGCAGTTTGCGGCCAAATTGGGTTCTCGCTGTGTTCGCCATCATAGTCAACGCAGATCTTCAGATCAGCCATGCCGCTCAGGCAATCAAGCTTAGTTAGCGCAATCTCGGTAGCTGCCTGAATTTCCACCCCGTTACGCGTTGCAACTGCATCAAAATAGCCCATATCACGCGGACGGCCGGTCACTGCACCATATTCGTTGGCTGACTCACGGAATGCATCTTGCTCTTCCATCGCCGTGATCAGGGTACCGGTGCCCACAGATGAACTGAATGCCTTAGCAACCGCAATGACACGCTCTGGGCGCAGTGCCGGCAAACCGCTACCAATACCTGCGTAGGTTGAGATCACGTTGGATGATGTCGTCCACGGGTATTCGCCGTAAACCAAATCTCGGCCAGCACCCAGCTGTGCTTCAAACAGCAGATTTTGCTCTTTTGCCTGTAGCTCTTTCAGCGGCAGGGTGACATTGCAGATTGCATCACGCCAAGGTGCTGATACCTCAAGCAGCCACTGCGTCATTTCTTCAGCAGTCTGCTCAAATTCAAAGGATGGATACAAAGCTTTAAGCTGAGGCAGTTTCCAATCCATCATAAACTGAATACGCTCTCGCAATACTTCTGGCTGCTTCAACCAACCGACCAAGATGCCTTTTTTCATGACTCGGTCGCCATAAGCGGGCGCTATGCCCTGACGTGTCGACCCGTAGGCACCATCACCCAAGCGCTCTTCTTCAAGTGTGTCTTCAATAGCGTGGAGTGGAAGACAAAGCGTCGCACGGTCTGAGATACGCATGTTGACGTTAACGCCAGCTGCTTTCACCTCAGCCAATTCTTCGGTTAATGGCGCCGGACTGATCACCATGCCTGGGCCTAGCACCGCAATACAATCAGGATTAAATACGCCGCTTGGAAGCTGGTGCAGCTTGAATGTGCCAAACTCGTTAACTACGGTATGGCCAGCATTGTTTCCGCCCTGAAAGCGAATGCTCGCTGAAGCCTGATCGGCTAAATAATCAACGATACGGCCTTTGCCTTCATCACCCCAGTTCGCACCAACAACAACAATAGACGACATGATTAACTCTCCTTAAAAGCGATGCCACTATCCTATTCCTCAGCTTGAAATAAGAAAAATTAATAATCGTTATTAGCTTGATAAGAATTCCATATGGGATTTTTCACTAACCAGCGTAGAATAACGCTTAGCATAGCGACAACTATCAGGGAGCAGCATGTTAGATATTCACTGGCTTAATACCTTCGTTACTTTGGCAAAATTAGAACATTTCGGTAAAACGGCTACTGAACTGCACATGACCCAGCCCAATGTCAGCCTTCACATCAAGCAGCTCGAACAGGCCACCCGGGTAAAGCTGATTGAACGTAACCCGTTTCGGTTAACACAGGCCGGCGAACGACTCTTGCAAAGTGCAGAAAATACCCTGATGGAACTACAGGTTTGTCAGGCCGATCTTAATGCTATCAACGACTTGTGTCAGGGAACACTGACGATAGCCGCCAGTGATATCATTTCAAGGCTGCTGCTGATTTCACCTTTCCAGTCGTTTAAGCAGGAGTTTCCCGGTATTGATTTGTCGCTACTCAACACGACTTCATCACAGGCCGCCGAGCTGGTGAAAAGTGCCAAGGCAGATCTGGGCTTCGTGATGGCGCAGAAGGAAAGCCAACCGTTGCATTTTACCGAATTACAACAGGTTAAGTGGTGCGCGCTCGGCAATGGATTGCAAAGCTGGCAGCAAGGAATCCAGACAAACAAGCAGGAAGAGCCCACACTGATCTTGCTCGGCCACGATACCCGTACCCGTGACCTACTTGATGCCGCCCTGCCAACCCTCAACCTGCCAACTTACCGTGTCATGGAAGTCGGTAGTGTTGATGCCCAAATTGACTGGGCCGAAGCCGGATTCGGGGTGGCGATAGTGCCGGAATTCTCCCTCCATCCCAAGCTTAACCTACAAACAACCATCACCCCACTGCCCGATTTCCCGACCACCAGTCTCGGCTATATCGTTAGGCAAAATCAGGTACTGTCTCGGGCAATCAAGCAGCTACTGAACTGGGTAAACGAAGAAATTGTCAGGTCACAACAGGTAAATACCTAGCCGCCCTTGTATAACAATTGCATATAAATTCCGCTACCGGGAACAATCTTGATATTACTCGCCACTTTACAGAATGTTATATATGACACATAAGCTATTGAAATATTTGATATAGCAAGGCCCCACTGATACTATGCGCGACCAATTTCTTAATAACAATCTGCATATTAAGTAAAACCAAGGAGTTGTATGCTTTGTTCAAAGTGCGAGTCTGCACGTTATCTTTCCGATTCATATTGCCCACAATGCGGTGATCAGCATCAAACGAAAATGACCATCAACCAGTGTCGTGATATTGATTCTGAAATTGCCAAGATTCACGATAAGCTGCCAAACGCCGAGGTGTTTACGGGTGTCATGACCGACACGCACCGCTATAAGCGTATCTTAAGGAATAAATCAAATAACAAAGAAGTCGGTTGTTGGTGGGTAACCCTTGATGACGGTGAAAACAAACGTCAACTTACACTTTCATCCGAAGATGACTTCCTCGACAGCCTGAACAAAGGCGACATTATTACTGTTTTCCGCCCAACCCCGGCAACAAAAACCTACAAAGTATTAGGCAAAGACTCCAAGGAAATTGTCACCAACGATGACTGGGCACCAGCTGTCGTTCTTCACAACGACAAAGGTCAGCGTTCAAGCCTGGATCCTATCTATGATCCAACACCACGCAATATTTCCAGCAGCATTTTCAGCACCTTATTAGGTAGTGCGATTCTAATGGGATTATTTTTCTGGTTTATTGACAGCCAGCGTATCTACATGACCACGGATAGCTTACTTGTTATCGGCGCTGTACTCTGGGGTATTTTGGCAACCTTATCCATTCGAAAAGATAAGGCGCGCTTCGAGGAAGAAACCGAGCTCCATAGTACAATCAAGCATTATCTGAAACGTATGCTTGGCTGCCAGACCAACGAGCTACAGGCAACGCACATCAAGCGTATCTACCAGCCAAACGACTGTATCTGCCCTGACTGCGATACCCGCATTCCATCCTCATCAAGCTATTGCTTTAAATGTGGTAGCAGCAGCAATGTGGCTCCAGAGCCAACAGCAGAAGCAAACTGTGACAGCGGGGAAAGCACTGAAGTAACAGTGCAGCAAAAGTCGACAATTTCAGCGCAAGAGCGCTTAATTGAAAAAGTCTCTCCAGCCCTGTATTCAGAAGCGACTGATTATACGCATAAATACGCCATTGGCTCAGCGGCTGGTACGCTGAACGGCCATGTGCTGTTTGGCACAGTGATCGACCGTGATCTGACATCCAACATTAACAGCTGGACTGAAGAGCAGATTGAAACAACGACCTATAAAAATGGCTACGGACATACAACGCGTACTGAGTCACGTGTAGTGAGCAGTGTTAACCACCGTCGTTCTAACATCAACGGCTACCTTGTCATTCGCACACTTAATGGTAAGGAGTATCCGTATAATCCTGGTAGTACCCAACTTGGCAGCACCGATGTTGGTGACCATGTAATGATTGGTTTTGCTGAAGCAAACTTCGGTGAACAGGACAAGACCAGCTTCCAGCAGTACTACTTTAACCTGACTAAAGATGATCTGTGGCAGAAAGAGTGTATTACCCAGCTTAACAAAACAGGGGCAACAAAAGCAGTAAACTTGCTTCTTCTGGCAGCCGCTGGTGGGCTCTACTTCTACTTCTCTGCCAACTACATGCAAGAGTTACTGATGATCCCGTATGCACTGCTCGGCGTGTTCGGTGTCTTGTGCATGAAAGCGATTGCTGCCGGTAGTGCCAACAACAAAGCCAGAAAGGCGCTTGCCGATATTCTTCATGACAAGTTGAATATTGCACGCAATGAGCGTGAAAACTGGCTTTCATGGCTTGGTTAACAGCCAATTTCAAATAACTTAAATAGCTAAAGCCGAGCAGTTGCTCGGCTTTGTTTATTATCATTGTCAGGAAATTTTTTAGTCTGGCTAATAGGATAGCAATCCTATTAAACGCAATTACGCTTTGGCCAGCTTGAACTTTTGCCAAGGCTGGATCTGATCCAGGAAGCGTAAGTTGGTATCAGTGACACGGCCGATAACATTGCTGCTGCCGTCATTGTCGAAATCAACCAGCGCAACATGCAACTCACCTTTGTAGCGTGGCGAGTTGGCATTATCGAGGATCACATCTCCCCGGCGGATCTGGCGCGCATTTTTCTCAGGGATCACTGCATCCTTAAACTTCAGGCGAGGCATGGTGGATCGAATAGTGTATTCACCGCAATCTCCGCGGAAGAAGTGCAGCTCTTCAAATGCGATAGTTTCCTCATCATCGTTAAGCTCGACTTCCAGCTCGACATCCAGTGTTACCAGCCCCTTGTGAAGCTCACCCAGCTTCTTCAGCTCTTCCTCACTCGGGAAGCAGTTGGCGATAATGACATCATCAACCACACCAGTATAAAACAGGTCTTTCGCCTGTACATCAATCGGCAAATCACGGTGCTCTTCGATGGTGCACAGACCATCAGCCAACGGCCAAGGGCCTTTCGCCCCCTCAACTGCCGACCCAACAAAGGCTGCAACGCGCAAACCGTGTTTCTTATAGATTTTTGAGCCCTTGATAAAGTGCTCACGCGTTAGACCAGAGCGGCGCTTAGGATAGAAGTTGTGACAGCCAATCAGGTAATCAGTATCAGGGTGGAAAGACAAAATGTTGTCCAGATAACCATTCGCCACACTGACGTTGAGCTCGATTTGCAACCCATATGGGTTAAATGTCATCAGGGCTTCTTCATTACCGGTAAAGCCTTCATCAAGGCGAATGCCATCCACGCCCATCTCGTTAAAGAAGCTCAAGTTCTCGTAGCTAATGCCAAGATCGTCGAAAATATGTGGTGCAACATCCGCAATGACTTCAAAGCCATGCTCTTTCGCACACAATACCATGTCTTTAAATTCGGCAATGATCTGCTCTTTATCACCGTCAACAGACAATAAGCAGGTAAAAATACGACTGAAACCATACTTGGCTGCCGTTTCGATATATTCCTTATTGCGCTCTAGGCTTGCTAATTCCGGATAAACCGATATACCCAACTTTCTCATTCATCTAATTCCTTATTGTAACTGCTCGATATTCTATTTCATTAAATATGGCGGAATCATATAAGCAAACTTCTTGTATCGAATCGCTATATTATTCACTCAAAAGAACGATAAAAAGAGGTCATAAACCATTTATTACCTCCCCTTTTATAAATCTATTCCCAGCCATTATATAATGGTTTAACTTTAAAAACAGTTTCCCCTGAAACAACAAAGATCACAATTACCATCAAACTTAGACATAAGTAAGCGCGCAATTTTTCGGGACACTTCGCAATTATATAAACGATGATTCACGGAATTACATAATGACCAATTATTAGTGTGTGAGATGAGGAAAGATAGGGCAACGCACTCAGCACCCAATTCTCTTCCAAAGTACACAATGACCGCTCAAGTCGGCAGAAGTGATCGCACATAGACATCAAGTGCCACAGTTCAAAGATGAGAATAACTCTCATTGACATCCCGGGTGATTATATGTAAGTTAAATGCATCTTTTGTTCATCTCGATGAAACATAATGAACTGTTCGATACTTCGGCCAAATGAAAATCATGTAAGATGGGGGTAAGAAAAAGGAACCTATGATGTCAAATAAGGAAATCCAGCTTTTTTGCCAAGACTTAAATATGTATCTCATGGAAAGGTTCAATTACAAAACCGGCCCAGCCACATCTAATATGTTCACTATTGATGCCAGCAGGAAACACTTTGATCTCTATTTAAGATTCAAGCCGACTACAGATATGTGGAAATCCAATACTATCGTCATTGCAAAAATAGGGTTTAAGCATACCCGTGTTGGGCATGGTACCGATCTACTCAAGTTCATCGTTAAAGTATCAAATAAATATCAAACCAATAATATCGGCATCGAAGGTGCCAATGACAGTTTAGCCAATTTTGCAAAAAACATGGGCTTTGAGAACTTTCAAGGCAAGCAATGGATTATTGATATAGAGCGATTAAGAACGATACTGAAATAAAGCTCCCATTATATTTGATAATAAGCTGACATACTTATACCTAAGCTAGCTCAAGCTGCTCGTTTCAGCGAGAATTACTTGGCTTCTGACCGAGCCGTGCAGGCTACTCAGCGATTTGGAAAGAGGGCGATTAAGCCCTCTCGGTTTTAACGTTAATCTTCTAGGATTTCACAATCCGGGAAGGCATCACGGAACACCTGTGGTACAGCGACCGACTCATAACCACTGCCATAACCGGTACGGTAGTCTGGCTGGCTCGGACGGCGGAAATCTAATAGTTTCAGCTTCTTGAGCTTGAACAGTACCTTAGGGAACTCATCGAAGTGGTTATAAGATAAATCCAGCTCTTCAAGCTCGGTTAACTTGGCAAGCTTAGCTGGCAGCCCCTCAAGGTGGTTAAACCTAAGACTCAGTTTTGTCACATCGGTATACAGCTCAAAACCGAATGGCAAAGCACCAAGGTAACAGTTACTCAAATTTAGCTCGGTAATTTTAGACGAAGCCGGCAAAGTCTTCGGCAGGCGGGTTTTAGGCTCTCCCAACATATTCTGGTGCTGCATATAAATATCCGGATAACGATGGCTATCAGTCATCCGTTTTTCGCTGGCACCTTCTAGCTGACCATTGAATCCACAACCTTTATTCCAGTTCAGGCACTCCCCTTCGATCAATTCGCTAATGATAGCAAGACGTTGAGGTGAGTCTTCTTTCTGGGTCAGCACCAATAGCAGGCCTTCACCATAGCGATCGAAGTAGTGCTTGGCAAAATCAAAGCAAAGCTCTGGTCCCCACTTTTTAAGCTGCCCTTTAAGCTTTTTGAACATCGGCCCTTCGCCCATATCCCAGCCTTCACCGTTATCACCACGCACCGCGTTAAACAAAATGCGATCATTGACTGCCAGTTGGAACAATTCGCTGCCATGACCCGCAAGCAGCGCCTTTATCTGAGCACGAAGGCCGTTATCTGAAGTCATCTTGAGGATCAAAAACAGCGGCATCAGCATAGCGCTGGTAACACCGCCCTGAGCCAGCATCTCAATCGCAACCCGGTGAGAAGCCTCATCCGGTGAATTCAGCATTTCCAGCACGCTGTCAATCATGCCGCTATCCACAGCACTCTCCTGTTGCAGAAACTGTGGCGCTTCTTGCTGGAAAAACTGTTGCAAGGCGGTATCGTCAACCAGTAAGTGCTGTTCAGGATCAATAGCCGCTGTACCTTTCGGATTATTACCCACCAGGATATGAGTAACCTTATCATCCAATTTTTTACTGATGCTAAAGCCCAGCTCAGCCGATTTAGCTTTGATTTCCGCAGACTTAAAACCACTGCGGCCGCAAATGAATATACAGCTATTTCTGTCCAACGGCCGTTTGGCCACCGTTGACTCGGCGACCTGTCGCAACCATGCCAGCGCCTGTTTTTTATACGGTGTATAGCGCGCTTCCATGAAGGTCAGGTAGAAACGCCCGTCCATTATCGGCAGTTCTCGGGGGAATTTCAGCGGGAGCAACTGTTGCCAATAATTACGTTTTTGATCTACCGTCAGCTCCGCATTAATTAATACCGCCAGCTGTTTTTGTAGCATCTCACTGCGACGCCCGTTGTCATACAGGCTAATCTCAACACTGCTCCCTGGTGGAAGAGCTGCCAAAGCTTCAAGGTTATAACCTTCTTCCTCATCAGGGTTAATCGCCAACTCCAAAGACTTGAACGCAGGCAAAGTAAGCAACCCGCTCAGCTCCGGCGAGTTTGCCGGATTTAGATTCATTGAAACATCGTCAATGACGACCTTCTCAAGCGAGCTCATTGCAGAGAGATCACCAAGCGCCTGCAATCGACACGTCTGAATAGTGAGCTGCTCTATCTGAGCCAATGTCCGGATTGCAGGATGCAGTTCAGTGCCGTCGCAATGATATAAAGCCAACGCTTTAAGGTTCGGCAGTTGTGGAAATACTGCGGTATCCATCAAACCTTGAATAGAACCCAATGACAAGTGTTGGAGATCGGAGCAAAGGTTGAGAAAGCCCAAATCATCAATGGAAGCACCGAATAAATCAATCTGTTCAAGGGCTGGCTGCTTTACCTGTGCAAAGCCGCTCATTACCCCTTTGGCATTACTTAATGCCAACTCTTTAACCGTTAGCTCGTCATGTAACAGGCAGCCGATGTTACATGGACTGTTATTCATGCGAAGAGATAAACGATCAACGCGCTTCAGTTGAGAAAACAAACCGTCCGGTAAGGATGCCGTCGGCTTTTTGAGCATGATTGTTAGCTCATCGGCAGAAAGCAGATTCCCGAACATCTTTTCCGGCAATGCCGCTGTCGTAATGTTCATCTCAAGCTTGCTCATATGTGGAGTATCACCCAGCACGTTTTCGGGCAAGCCATCCACGCAAGGCAATGACAGTCGCAGCTCATCCAGACTGTCGGGCAAACTTAGCCGCTTCACTGTCAGCTGGGTATCTTTGTCGTAATGGTAGCTTTCATCATTGAGATCTAACTGGCGCAGGGATCGTACAGCCCTAAGATCGATATCCAGCAATTCAACCGATGGCAGAACAAGGCTCACGAATTCAAGCGCCGATGCCGATGTCGCATCAAACACCAGAGACGTACCTTGTACGGACACTTCTAAGTGGCTCAGCTTAGGAAGATTGCCAAACACACTGAGATATTCCGCATCCAGCACTGAAGAGATAGTCACTGTTTCCAACTGAGACAGATTGGCAGGATCAACGCCTTCCAGTTGCACAAGGCAACCTCTTGCGAGCAGTTGCTTCAGTGCAGGGAAGTGAGCAAAAAAAACAGCATCGATTAACCGGCTCTGGTCTGCCCTATAACTGTAGCAGTTAAGCTCAATCGAACTCAGACTGGGAAATGCCTTCGCAACATCGCTCCATTCCGGCTTTTCTTTCCTGCATTCATATTTCAGGTGGGTGACATCGGAGTGCACCTTAGCCAACACTTCTTCAACGTCGTAATCATCCAGACAAGCATTCGTCACGAATTATTCCTTATTAATCATTATTCTGTACCGATTGACCATCCACGCATTATATGGATAATCACCTTAAAATCATACAGTTAAACGGTGTAACCACATTAGTTCTCACACATTGTCACGCATACTGGTAAAACTTATGTTGCGTGAGCCCTTCTATGGTCACTACCTGGGAGGCTTTCATAAATCGACAGTGGACAGCTGTGCTGAACATGCTCCGCCACTTCAGCTAAAGCCACAGGGAAAAAGCGACCTTCAACTGGTTTGCCTAAGTGAAACCTGGCAAAAACTGGACGAAGATCAACGGTTGGGGGCACTCAAGCATGAAGCTCTGCACTTGGTGTTTGGGCATCTCTTTGCGCGTGGCCGCTACGCTGATAAAGCCCGTTTTGACCTGGCCGCCGATCTCGTCGTCAATCAATACCTTGAGGCCAGACAACTGGTCGACACGGCGATAACGCTCTCAGACCTCAATAACTGGCGTCGAGAGCTCAAACTCCCTCCGCTAGAACCTAACCGCGAGCTCGCCTATTACTATCAGGCAATAGCGCAACCAGCAGAAGAACTTCCACCGCAATGGCGATCTGCCATTAGCAATAGTGAACGCAGTAATGATCGTGGCAATGACAATAACGACAAGACATCGCAAACCTTCAATCTGGGCCACGATGGTTGGCAAGTCTTCACCAATGCGGCTAAATCAGAACGATCCCTGTTGGAGCAACAGCTTGAGAATAAACTCAGCCAGGCAGCACAGCGAATAGAGCTGGATGCGAAATCACGAGGTAACCTGCCTGCCGCGGTCCTGCATGTATTGACCCAGCTTCTGGAAAAACGCCAGGCCACGGTGAACTGGCGCCGGTTGTTACGCCTATTTGCCAACAGCAGCCGTCGTACTTCAGTCAAAAATACCCTGCGCCGTCCGTCCAAGCGATACGGAACCACCCCGGGCACAAAGATCCAGCCGCATCAGCGCCTGTTAGTTGCCGTGGACACGTCTGCCAGTGTCGATAACAAACAACTTAGTGCCTTCTTTGAAGAAATTGGCCACATCTGGCGGGCAGGTGCCGAGATCACCGTACAAGAGTGCGATACCGAAATAAAACAGACATACCCGTATAAGGGCATTGCCCCGGATAACGTTTGTGGCCGAGGAGGGACTGATTTTAACGCCCCTATCGCCTACGCCAATCAGCACAAATTCGACGCCCTTATTTACTTCACTGACGGAGGCGCTCCGGCACCAGAGATCGCCCCACGAATGCCGCTGTTATGGCTGCTGCACAGCCCTGAACCTGGACATACGTCTAACGATTTACGCCGCAGCGGCCGCGTGATCCCGATGTCTGCATCCTGAATTTGACCCTTAAGCGAGTTCTTATGAGCCACAAACACAATTACACTTATTACGGCCTGAGCTGTCAGGCACCGGAAGTCCGCCAGTTTGTCGAACACCTTCTGCCTGTCGATGGCAAACGCAGCGTTCCTGTGTGTATCTGGGGTCGCCATGGGATCGGTAAAACCCAACTCGTTGAACAGATCGCCAAAGAACAAGGGATGCAATGGCGCGCGATTGCGCCGGCTCAGTTTGAAGAGATGGGAGACTTGCTGGGAATGCCAATTACCGAAACATTGGAAAGCGGTGAAACGGTCACCCGCTTTGCCGCTCCTCATTGGGTACCGACCGATCCGGGGCCTGGCATTCTGCTCATCGATGACGTTAACCGAGCCGATGAGCGAATCCTGCGGGGCATCATGCAGCTACTGCAAAACCATGAACTGATCAGCTGGACGCTGCCAGAAGGCTGGCAGATAGTACTGACTGCCAACCCGGATGGCGGTGACTATTCAGTCACACCAATGGATGATGCGATGCTAACCCGTATGATGCATGTGACCATGGAGTTTAATGCCAAGGCATGGGCAATGTGGGCAGAAAAGAGCGGCGTAGATCCACGCGGTATCGACTTTGTACTGACCTACCCGGAACTGGTCGATGGCGAGAGAACCACTCCCCGCTCGCTGGTACAGTTTTTCCAGAGCATTGCACCAATCGACGATCTGAAAGAGCAGCTACCGCTGGTAAACATGCTGGCACAATCGTGCCTCGACGAAACGACCTGCGCGGCATTTATCGCATTCGTTGAGCAAAACCTCAGCAAACTAGTATCACCACAGGCCATTGTAGACAATAAAAAGTTCGACAAAGAAATTGGTCCGCGGATCGTCAAAACTGTCGGCAGCAGCAACCCGCGTATTGATATCCTGGCAACACTCTGCACCAGACTGCACCACTACCTTGAGGTGTCCAGGCTAAAGGTCAACAAGACCCAAATGGGCAATATCCAGGCTTTTCTCAAAATGGATGTATTACCGAACGATTTACGCCTGGGCTTAATGCAGGATTTGATGAACTCAAGCAATACCAGCCTGAAAGGCGTCCTGGCAGACGCCGAACTGGCTAAGCTATTCCTTAGCCAGGCCGCTTAGAGCCAACATAAAAAACACCCTCAAGCAAAATGCTTGAGGGTGTTTTACCAAGCTCAGGATTTATTCAGCGGATCATGAACCTAACTGTTTGGTGTTGACTGATCGGCGTTAGCCTACATCATTTCAGCAATGATTAATTTTGGGCAACAAGCTCACCTTTCTCCTGTTGGCTTGGCGCAATCAGCTTGTAAGACATAATGCCGATGACCATGGCTTTGATAACCATCATTTGCGGGTTGCCGTAGTAGGCTGCCATTCCGATGAAACCTGACACCAGCATCAGTGCCCGGTACTTACGTAGCGTTGTCATATAAAGGGCTGCAACAATCAGTCCCAAGTCCATAAATTGCAAGGCAACAGGCAGTGTCGGCTCGGCAATAAACGCCGTAACAGCAACATACACGATGTACATGATTGCTGCTGCCATCACCGCGGCCAGTAAGTTAACCACCACTTTTGCAGCCTTGGTAAAATCATTGACGTAACGGTAAGTGTTAATGGCCGCTACAGACAGGTTGAGGATCAGTTTTGGCCACCAGCCCATCAGAATTGACCAGATAATGTCGTTCGCAGCAGAGCCAAATGCAGCAAAGCGGGTGAACTTCATACTGTTAAACACAGTGATGGAAATATAGAACGCAACTGACGTCCAACCTAATACTTCTGTAACTAGCTCTAGCAAAACCTAATCTCTTCTAATGTTATGCGGGTTAACCACACTCGGAGCAACATGAAGCTCTTAATGAGCTTATCTTTCCAGTGCAATTTGTCATCATGGTCGAATCATGCGGTGGATAATAACGTAAAGAACTCAAACTTTATAAACCAAAATTACGCTACAAGGCCATTTTGTGATGCCTGTACTAGCATGGGGATACATTTGGGGGCGAGTGTATATGAAAGCAGGCTAAATCCAGTCGAATACCCCCGCTATTAGTCTGGGTTTAGAATGTCTGAAACGACACAGGACTGGCTTCAAAACCTGAACACCCATTAAACCAAGCAGCCCTCAGATTAATGGGTGTTCTATCGTAGTACTATACTAGTTGCTGCTTTTTATAGTTTAGGTGGTGTCCCTTCACCGTTAGAAACAACGGCATCAATTTGAACTGATGCCGACATAGGAATAGACGCAACGCCAATCGTTGTTCTTGCTGGTAGTTCATCTTGGAAGTAGGTGACAAAAACATCATTAACGGCATCAATATCAGCAACATCTGTCAGTTGAACGTTCACTTTCACAACATCGTCCATGACATGATCAATGCTTTCTACGATCGCCTTAATGTTGTCCAGGCATTGTTTGGCCTGAGCTTTTACATCACCAGCGACAACTTCGCCTGTTTTAGGATTTAAGGGCAGCTGTGCTGCGATATGGTTGTAATGAGAAAACGCGACCGTTTGAGTGTAGTACGGGCTTGTTGGCGCGTTCTCTGTATTGTTGGCTTTGATAACGATGCCATGACGATCTTCTACTTCTTGCGGTGGAGTACCGTCACCGTGTGATACCACTGCGTCTATCTGTACCAACGCATCCATTGGTAATGCCGAAGCTACCACCACTGAGCGAGCAGGCACATAGGCAACAGCTCTCGCAATTGCGGAATCCGGGAAGTAGGTACTATAGATCTCGTTAACGGCTTCAATATCGTTAAGATCTTTTAGGAAGATGTTTACTTTGACGATATCATCAAATGGAACATCAATGCTCTCTAAAATCGCTTTGATATTCTGTAGGCACTGCCCTGTTTGCTCTTTGATTCCGCCAGAGACAATCTGATCTGTTGCCGGATCAATCGGTAATTGAGCAGACACATTATTATAGTGAGAAAACGCCACCGTTTGTGTAGACACAGCACTTTGTGGCGCATTGTCTGTATTTCTTACCAGTTTGATGAGGTCACACGGCTCTTGTGATGGGGTACCTTCACCATTAGAAATAACGGCATCGATTTGAACCAACGCATCATTTATTGGCAGCGCAGCCACCGCAACAGTTGTTCGAGTCGGAAGGTAACTGTTGAAAAAGCTTGAGTAGACATCATTTACAGCGTCAACATCAGCAATGTTTTTAACAAATACATTGAGTTTAACCACATCGTCCATAATGTGGCCGATGCTTTCAACAATGGCTTTAATATTGTCTAAACACTGTTTGGTTTGCTCTTTGATGCCACCGGTTACAATAAGGCCTGTGGTAGGGTCTATCGGTAATTGAGCTGAAATATTATTATAGTGAGAAAATGCAACGGTCTGTGTGGAGGCCAAGTCTTTAGGTGCGTTCTCAGTATTTCTTGAAAGTTTTATGATCTTGCTGGTCATGTCGGCGTTTATCCTGTTGTAGAGTAAGTGAATATTTTCTTCGTATTGGCTTGGGTTAATTCTTTATTTGCTCTTGTATTATTTAAATGAAAAGTAATTTCGGATAGCTAAAATTGCGAATGGTTAATAACTTTATAATAGATAAAGTGACGTACAATTTAATTTGATTAGAGTCAACATTCCGGATTAAACACTGATTCCGAGTAAAAAGTGTTAGCTTAATTTAAATATATTAAAGAAATAACATAGAAAAACCGATAGTGCGTTTTTATCACTAGAGAGGCGACTGATATTTTGCTAAAGCTGTTTCTTATCTTCTTTCTGTAGTTGCCATAAATATAAAAAGACCTCTAATAAATAGAGGCCTTTATTATTTAATATTGGTTAATCGCTATGCATTATAGTGTTTTTAAGAAGCCGTTGATCTTCTCTTCGTGATGCTTAATGGTCTCTTCTGTTGGAATGACCGCATGCTTGTGCGTGAAGTATACCAAGATGGCCATTTGAGCCGTTAAGCGGTTTTCAGCTTCATCGAACGCGACAGAGTACTCACTTTCTAGCGCACCACGGGTCACCTCTTCTTTGTCGTTAGCTGGTAGACAGTGCAACAACATTGCGCCTGGACGAGCTTTCACCATCAGTTCTTCGGTAATCACATAATCTGGCATGAAGGCAGCAAGACGCTCTTCTTTTTCATCCATTTGTGTTACCCAGTAGAAGCTGTCGCCGTAAACCACATCACACTCACTGATCTGATCTACATCATCAGTGATCTCGATATGACCACCAGACTCTTTACAGAAAGACTCTGCAAGTTCTACCCACTCTGGCTCCATATGGTATTTCTTAGGACCGATTTGCTTAAAGCCCATACCGTATTTTGCACATGTCAGCATCAGTGAGCGACATACGTCTGTCGCATCGCCCATAAAGGCAAGAGTCAGGTCTGACAGTCTGCGGCCATCTGTAATGTGCTCTCTGATGGTATAAAGGTCTGCAAGCATTTGAGTCGGGTGGAAGCGAGTATCCAGGCCGTTGATTACCGGCACGGTTGACATCTCTAACAGGCCATCTAGTGTTTCAGGACTGTTCGTACGCGCCATGATGATGTCACACATGCGTGATAATACACGTGAAGTATCATCAATAGACTCCTTACCGCCCAGGTGGATGTCTTTAGGAGACAGGAACAGTGCGTGTCCGCCAAGTAACGTCGCTGCCACTTCAAAAGAAACACGAGTACGCGTAGAGCCCGCCTCAAAAATCATCCCTACTGATTTACCCTTGAAAAGCTGAGGGATGGCGTTATCTCTGCGCGCTTGTTTGAGGTATGTCATCAGCTCCATCATGTTGTCCATCTCTTCAACAGAGAAGTCTTTCATTGACACCATGTGTTCCATGTTTGCTTTGTTTAGTTCAGTCGCGCTTGAAGAAGGTAGTTTCATGATAATGTTCCTTGTTTTATCCGGGGGATCTTCTTGTCGAACATCCCCTTTTGTTTCATTGAAAGTTGTTGGAGTAGATTTAAATTAAATTTTTGGTACTTGTTGGGTAATACAGTGGATGTTCCCGCCGCCAAGCAAGATTTCACGGGCAGGTACACCATTAACCTCGTAGCCAGGATAGATATCCTCTAATATCGCTTTGACGTCGTTGTCGTATCGCTCATCAAGCAGAGGCAGGACTATCTGCTTATTGGTAATAAGGTAGTTGGCATAAGAAGCCGCCAAACGTTCGCCTGCCTCTCGCTCCATTCCCTCTGCGATATCAATACCTGCCGCTTCTTCAGCAGACATAAACAGTGGGCCAGGCATCGGCAATTTGTGCACTTTGATGTTTCGTCCTTTGGCATCGGTTTGGCTGGACAGGTAATCGTAAGCTTCATGGCTAATTTCATACTGAGGATCATTTTCATCCTCACACCAGGTCAGTACGACTTCCCCTGGCTTCACAACGTGAAGAATGTTGTCGACATGGCCGTTAGTTTCATCGTTGTACAGCCCTCGTGGCAGCCAAATCACCTTGTCAACATTAAGGTGTTCACACAGAACGGCGGTAAGCTCCTCCTTGCTTAAGTCTGGGTTGCGGCTTTCATGAAGGAGGCACTCCTCAGTGGTATAGAGCGTGCCTTCACCATCAACGTGGATTGAACCGCCTTCCAAAACGATAGGCGCTCTGTAACGTGAATCTCTGATGGCTTCACACATTTTTTGTGCTACCTGATCATCACGATTCCATGGTGAATAGAGGCCATCAACAAACCCACCCCACGCATTGAACTCCCAGTCGACACCACGGCGTTCACCTTTGTCGTTGGTGACGTATGTCGCGCCAATATCACGCATCCATGAGTCATCCGTAGAAATCTCAAGTACCCGAATATCGTCTGGCAAGCGAGACACCGCGTTATCGTATTGCTCTGAACTCACCAGCATCGTCACTGGGGTAGTTTTGCTAATTTGCTTAGCGACATCGGTAAACACTCTTTGTGCTGGCTTGGCGCCATTGCGCCAGTTGTCTGTACGCTCTGGCCATGCCATCCAAATTTCACTATGAGGCTCATGCTCACCGGGCATTCTGAAACCATCTTGTTTTGGAGTCGTTGTAAACACTTTTTTCATGATTTTTCTCCTGAACTAAGCCTTCGCTTCTTGCTGTTCTACTTGTTCTTTTTTGCGTTTTAGTGCACCTAGCAGAATCCACTCACCAATCAAGATTGTGGCGATAACACCTACCAATACGGGGCCGGTATAGCTCCAATCTGCGACCGTAAGGTCAAGTGCTTCCGGGAAGATAAACAGTACGACTGCCTGGAAGATGACAAAGAAGCACACAATGGACATTACCCATTGGGCAGCCATGCCACCTGGCACTTGAAATGGACGCTCACGCTCGCCATCAACGAGGCGCAGCTTTAGGTAAGCCGGGAACATGAACAGGTAAGGCAGTAGGAAAATACAGCTAGAGAAAGCAAAGATTGACCAGAATAAGTCATCATTGCCCTGTGCAAACAATGCGTAAGACAAAATCACCACGGTAGAAACGATACCAGTAATGTTGTTTGCACCGACTGGTGAGCCTTTTTCTGACACTTTTGCCACTGGGGCTGGCAACTCGCCTTCTTGTGCCGCTTCTGCAGCAGCTCGGCTTGCACCCATTGTCCAGCTCACCATGTTGCCGATAAGAGTTAGCAGGGCGAGTGTGCCGAAAAGGTACACCATGGCAGTACCCAATACGCCGTCACCAAATAAGGTTTTGAAGGTATCGATAAGGCCGGCGACAAGGCCAATGCTTTCAACAGGCAGAGCCATCAAAATACCAACGGTGCCGAAGATGTAGAGGAAGGCCGTGATGCCAATAGAAAGGAAGACCGCTTTAGGCATGTCGCGAACATCTTTCATCTCTTTGGTCATGGTCGCAACCAGTTCGAAGCCCATTAGGTTAAAGACAATCGCAGGTAAGAAGGAAACGGCTGAATCCATATTTGGAATCATGGCTGAGAAGCTAAATTCGTTAGCGACACCATTGTTCATCGCATAGACAAAGCCGCCCACTCCAAGTGTGCTAATCACGATGATTTTCAACACCGCACCGACGTTTGTTACCCAGACGCCGATATCAGCAGACACATTACAAATCCAAACGGTTAACCAGGTTAGTAAGATACAGATGGCGATCTGTCCCCATAGGGAGAGATCCGGCATAAATAGCTCGGCAAACATTCCGGCAAACATGATGTAAACCGCTGGCATCCATAAACCAACATTGATCCAATAGAACCACGTGGTACGGACTGCCCATTTGAAATTAAACGCTTGTTTTACCCAATCGTATATCCCCCCGTCGCCTGGGTAGGTTGTGCTTAATTCGGATGTGATCAACCCATAAGGGATGACAAAAAAGATTAACATCAACACCCACCAGCCGATGGCACTAACACCGATACTGGCAGAGGCGGTTAATGTGTCGACTACCAACACTGCACATAAAGTAAATAGTGCAATAGCCGTGACTCCCATTTTACCTTGAGTTTCGTTACTCATCGCTCTTCTCTCCTTAATTCCAACTCGCTAGTTATTAAAGGAGAAAATTACGAAAAGAACTTTGATGAAAACTGAATATCGGTTTTGGTCAAATTAATTAGGATTAAAAATAAAATGGCTTCAACATAAATAGAGAAAATATACCCAATAGACCGGACAATTGATTTTTATCAATATTTGCCTTTTCGGATATCGATAAAAGGCTGGATAATTAAAATGTCTACGAGATCACATATCCAACTTGGAAAGTGGATTAATGATATTTTTGTGATTTAGGTAAGGTTTAATAATCCAGCTTTTGGACAAGAGTCGATTTGTGATTTTTATCCACAATCACAAGGATTTATTTCAATACAGTGTGATAAGTCTTTTTGACTTCACTTATTTGGAGAACTCGATATGTCTAAGCCTATTATTGTTGTCGCTGTAGGCGGAAATGCTTTGCTACAACGCGGTGAAATCATGAGTTGTGAAAATCAACAGAAAAGCATCGCGCAGACAGCAAGCTCATTAGCAGAGCTCAGCAAAGATTATCGTTTGGTTATTGTTCATGGCAATGGCCCTCAAGTGGGCTTACTTTCGTTGCAAAATGATGCTTACAAAGATTGTCCACCCTACCCATTTGATGTCCTGGGTGCTGAAACGCAAGGAATGATTGGCTACCTTATTCAACAAGGGCTCAATGCTGCCATTGAAGACCGTTATACCACCACCATTCTGACGCGTATTGTCGTCGACGAAAATGACCCAGCGGTGGCAGATCCTTCTAAGTTTATTGGACCTGTGTATACCGAAGAACAAGCCAAGCAGCTTGCCGAGCAAAATAGCTGGATAGTAAAACCAGATGGGGCGCATTGGCGTCGTGTTGTGCCGTCTCCGATGCCACAGGAAGTATTAGAGATCAAAGCTATTCAGGACCTATTAGAGAAGGAGCATCTCATCATCTGTGGTGGCGGTGGTGGTGCACCCGTGGTCGAAAAAGACGGCGCCTATGTGGGCTTTGAAGCCGTGATCGATAAAGACATGACTGCCGCATTGATTGCTCAGCAAATTGGTGCCGAACACCTGCTTATTCTGACAGACGGCACGCATGTGTGTTTGAACTGGGGAACACCAGACGAAGAGAAACTGGAAAATGTCTCCGTTGAGCAAATGAAACAGTACAACTTCCCAGCAGGTTCCATGGGGCCTAAAGTGGATGCATGCTGTCAGTTTGTCAAAAAAACAGGTCAAAAAGGACATATCGGTGACCTGACTTGCGCGTTAGAGATCATTGAAGGAAAATCCGGTACTCATATCCGTCGATAAAACCATTACTGTTTGATAAGCAGTTTAAAGGAGAGCTGGCTAAACTTTTCATTCTCTCAATGGATCTTTGGCAAGCGCTCCTTTATCTTTCTAATTAGTATTAGACTTAATGTATGGCAAGCATATGCGAAAAGTTAAGACAGAAGAAAAATTACGGAGAATTCACGAAGCTGTTGTCCAGTTGATGGATAGGCGTGAAGCAACGGATATCTCTATGTATGATGTCGCTAAAGAATGTGGCATGGCGACATCAACGTTGTACCATCACTACCCCAACATAGAAGACTTGTTTCATACATTATTAAAGGATGTTTTTGACGAGTTCGACCTATTATTGGAACGATGTATAGATGAAGAAAAAGTCTCGCATTGGACTGATATTAACAAGATGATAGAAACTGCCTATGTGGACTATTACAATAATAATCCTATTGCGAAGAAGCTAATATTAGGTCGCCATACATTCTCTGAATTAGGCCATGCCGATACCGAACATGATCTTGAATTAGGTCATCAGGTTGAAATGATTTATAGACGTTTTTTCGATATCCCTCAACTGTCGCAACCTATTAATATTTTTGCCATATCACTACAAGTTGCCGATAAAATCTATTCTCTTTCCTACCGGAAATTTGGTTATATCACACCAGAGTTAGCTCAAGAAGCGGTACGTCTTACCGAATCTTATCTTCAAATCTACATCCCCAAAATTTGTCAAAGAGTCGATTCAGAATGAAACCCCTAAGCAGTATAACGACAGCAATATACTGAAGGTTATTTATTAGCTAGCAGTAACTCACTCTAATACAGGCATTCAGCTAAACAATATAAGAGGTCGTTGAACCATATCGACCTTATGAAAATAAGGGGCCCTGAGTAGCCTTAATAAGCTACGTTTGGTAGCTTATTTTCTATTTGTTACTAATAATAATAAAATTTGGTATGAATAAATGGCGTTTAGAAAACTAAGTTTAAAGCAGTTGCTTACATCAATCATCGGAACCATGCTTTCTGTTATAGTTCTGAGTTTATCATTAATCAGTTTTACAACCTTCCAGGACTTTAACTATCAAGAAGCACTCCACTTTAGAAAGCAACAAGGTTTATCGGTCACCATTCAAGTCGATCAATACATTTCTGGTGTTGAACAGCAGCTAGGCATGATCAGTGAAGCGATCCAATATAAAGAAGGGGTAGTTACTAACAAAGTTGCGGTGGTGAACTTGTTAGCCAAACTAAACAATTCTGCAAACGGTACTGCAACTTATATTGTTTTTGAGGATGGTACATCTCTAGAGCATTCTGGAGAACAATACACAGATATACAACTTAATAAGCATTGGTATACCGGACCAAAATCTGGATTGCCATTCGTTCTTACCGAGCCATCGATTGATCAGGTAACAGGAAAGCTTCTATCTTCACTTGTAGTGCCTCTGACTCAAGAGGGACTATTTATCGGTGTTGTTGGCGTTGATATATCATCCGATGTATGGAAAAAGCTCGTCTCAAAAAATGTAACTGATGGGCAAATATTTCTTACCGATACCGAAAACAAAGTCTTGTACGCACCTTACCCCGAACTCCTTGGAAAAGACTTTTTTGAATTTCGACCAATGTATCGCAACTTTCCTGATTCCCATTTGCAATACCAAACAGATGATGGAAAAGAGTTCGTAGCGACTAAAAACGGTCCAACGAACTACGGATTGAACGTTTACACCTTCGAGAAATTAGATGTGATCTTAGCGCCTAGTGAAGATATGTTGAGCGTATCATTACTGTCTGCAGCCGTGTTTATAGCCATCACTCTAGTGGCCATATACACGATTATTGTTAAGTTGATTTACGTCCCTATTGGTGGTGAACCTAAAGAAATACAAGCCATTATCGAACGAGTTGCAGAAGGCGACCTAACCGTTAATGCTGTATCCAGAGGAAATGACACAGGGGTTTATGCAGCGACAGTTACCATGGTCGAAAAGCTCAAGATGGTAGTTGGTAGTATCAGCAACCAATCAACTCAGGTTGAGCATACTTCGGGTGAATTGACGTCGTTGGCGGAAGAAACAAGGCAAAGCTCAGATCAACAAATCTCCCAGATGGAGATGACCGCAACGGCGATGAACGAGATGGTTTCTACAGTAGAAGAAATCTCAAGAAATGCGCAACAGGCTTCAAGCTCTGCAACCGACGCATTTGAGCAAGCGAGAAGTGGTGCCAATATCACGAAGAAAACATCTCAAGTTATAGATTCATTGGGCCAAGATATTAGCTCTGTATCTCAAACAATTGATGAACTAAGGGTGGAAACAGAGAATGTGGGAGATGTACTGGGAGTCATTAGAGGTATTGCCGACCAAACCAACCTGCTTGCACTGAATGCCGCAATAGAAGCCGCTCGTGCTGGAGAGCAAGGCCGGGGTTTTGCCGTTGTAGCCGATGAAGTTCGTTCACTGGCGAGCCGTACACAAGATAGTATCGAAGAAATCAATCTAACGATTGATAAGCTACAAAAGGTTGCAACATCAGCTGTAGACTCAATGGAACACAGCCAGAGCAATAGGAAAGAGGCTATTTCAATGGCAACAAAAGCCAGAGAGTCATTGAATGCTATTTTGACCTCAGTTGGACAGATACAAGATATGAATACTCAGATAGCAACAGCTGCAGAAGAGCAGAATGCTGTAGCTCAAGAGATCAATCAATCGGTTATCGAAGTAAATGGCCTTGCTATAGCAACCAACGAGAATGCGGAAAGTACAGAGCACTCAACAAAGCAATTATCGAGTGTCGTAGAAAGCCTATCTGAAATTACAGGCAAGTTTAAGTTGTAGGGGCCTAGATTTTGGGCATAAAAAAACCGCTAATTGCTTAGCGGTTTTTTTGAATGTGGCGGAGAGATAGGGATTTACTGCTCGCAAGCTCGCGCCCTTCGGGCTATCGGCAGAGCCGATGTGCTTTCGCTTCGCTCAGGTGAACCCTCATCCAGGCTTCTTCACCCTATCTCATTCTTTACCAAGCAACAGATGTAAAAAAGCCAGCAATTAAGCTGGCTTTTTTTGAGTTTGGCGGAGAGATAGGGATTTGAACCCTAGATACGCTACAAACGTATGCCGGTTTTCAAGACCGGTGCTTTCAACCACTCAGCCATCTCTCCGTAAGTGCGGCGCATGATACGAGGCTAGCTGTTGCTTGTAAAGCAGATTTTCAAAAACTCCGTTTATATGATTAAACCTTGAGCAACATAGCATTATTTGGCAGTTGCGCCCTCCACAAGGAAGGCACTCTTGCTACTAACCTACACACCACCTAAACCGAAAACTTTCGCATCTCCTGATTGAGATCATCCACCTGAGCCTTGATCGCCTGCGAAGTCTGATTGGCGCTATCGCAATTGCTCGACACATCGGCAGCCGAATCAGACAACTGGTGCACTAAATCTGCCAGCGATTGAGATACATCAGATTGCTGCTCGGTCGCGGTCGTCATATCACTGACTTTGTCAGCCACATCGTCCATATAGCGAATAGTGTCTTGCAGCATGGTATTGGCCTGCGCGGTGTGTTCAGTGCCTGCCTTGACCAGCGACTGACTCTCACTGATCACCTTGACCACTTGCCCGGTCGAGGTTTGAATTGCATCAACAATCGCGTTGATTTCAGTCGTAGATTCCGTGGTGCGTTGTGCCAGCAATCGAACCTCATCGGCAACCACGGCAAACCCCCTACCCTGCTCTCCGGCCCTCGCAGCCTCTATCGCAGCATTAAGCGCCAACAAGTTAGTTTGTTCAGCAACACTCTCAATTACTTCTGTGACTCGCTCGATGCGATCACTCTCGTTACTCAGATGCTGAACCATTTCGCTTGCCCGGCCGATAAGGGCGTTAAGCTCACCCACCGTCTGCTGGTTTTGCTCTAAGGCTTTTTCACCGTTACCAAGCAGCTGTGAAGAGTGCTTCAGATCATCCGATGCCGCCTGAGTATGCTGCGCCGTTTCACTGGCTGTTACCGACATTTCCTCAATCGCCGTTGCCATTGAGCGAATTTTCTCGGCCTGATTCGTTGCCTCGTTCGCGGTACTGCTATTGTTCTCCAGCAATCGGTTCATACTTGAATCAACGTCTTTGGCCTTGTCCGTAACTCCGGTTACCAACGCCGACAACGATGCTGTCATACGATTTACTGCACCCACCAACGAAGCAATCTCATCATCGCCTTTGTTTTCAAGCGCTTCCCCGGAGAAGTTACCGTGGGAAATCTCTTCGGCCCTCTGGCCGACCAGAGTGAGTCTCGAGCCAATGCTCCGTCCCAACCAAGTCGCAACAAGTAGCGAACAGACACAAGCAATAATCGCCACCGCTATCAAAGTGGTGATCACCCGCGACACACTATCGCTGATAGCTATACCGCCTTGTTGGGCATTGTTCTGCTGAGCAACCACGACGGCATCAAGAAGCTCGGTAAACTGCGCTGCCGCAGGTCCGGTCTGCTGCGCCATCAAATAGTTGGCTTTGTTCCATTCCGGTGACTGACGCAAGATAATCACCTGCTCGGCTAGCGGCAGATACATCTTCTGCATCTCCTCAAAGATCTGCCACAGGCTTAAATCGCTATCGCTGAGCAATACCAGATGATTATTGACTTCGGCAACCGACTTGGAATGCTTCGTCATCAGCTCTTTGTACTTATCAAGATGATCCTGATTACCGTCAAACAGATAATCACGCAGTGCACCCAGCGCGTTCGAAAGCGAGGTATAGCTATCAGCATAAAGCTTCATGAGCCTTTTCCGCTCACCACCGAATGCATTGTTCTCTTCTTCGTTGATTAACCCTTGCAGCTGATCAAGCGCTACTTCGGCAATAGGGGCGACCTCGTTGAGCATCAGGGCATGAGCCGGGAGGTTGTCTGGCGTATGGCTAATATCAACGATAGCCTGCTCACTTTCCATCAGTGCCTGCCAGCTCTGCCCCACCTTGTCATACTGTTCATCGGTTAAATGGCTCTTCAGCTCGGCTAACTGGCGTTCAACAAGGGCAAAGGTATCTGTGAGCTGCTGCCTAAGAGCCTGACCGGAGGCTTCATCCCCGCCCTGCAGCATATAGGCCTGCAGCACCAATAAGGATGACTGCGCAGACTGCTGAAGCGAGCGGCTGGCATCCACCGTCGGCAAATCCTCATTGAGCAGGTAGTGGGCATTGTCTTCGACTTGCTTGATTTGTTGGTAAAGGATAACCGCTGCACATAAAAACAGTGCGGTAATCAACAAAAAGCTAATCCTCAGCTTTCTGGCGATAGAAAATTTCATAGGTACTACATCCATGTCTAACCAAGAAAGGTTAATATAATGTTAAATCAGTCAATAATAAATAATCCATGCGGATTAATCGCTACTAAGTGGTGAAAAATCACACAATTAAATTTAAAAACATATAAAATGAAAGGCTTACTTCTACCTCATACTTTGTTTCTTTACACTAGTGCAACTTCATCAAATTAATAAGAAATCAGTAACATAATAGTTGTATGACATTTAAGCGTCTGATAGCTTAAAGAACATGAACGAGAAAATTTTGCGCCAAACTTCAATGATGCACATGCCTTCACAGCGAATGCTGCGAGGGATGGGCTGCTTGTTCTAACAAACCATAAAAGCAACACCATTCCAATCATCACAAACTGGAATGGTTCGTTGGCAAAATAGGTGTCTGTTCCCTTCCGGTTTTGAAAGTTAACCCAAGGAGACACACTGATGACATCTTTTGTAACCACCCCTATTTTCTACGCCAATGGCGATCCGCATCTCGGCCACGCCTATAGTGGGATCATTGCCGACATTTTCCATCGCTTCAGGCAACTATCAGGGCAGCAAAATATATTCATTACCGGTACCGATGAACACGGACTGAAAATCGCTACTACGGCACAATCAGCAGGTATAGAGGTCACTGAGTTTGTTGATACTAAAGCCGCTGTTTTCTCGGGGTTATGGCCGGAACTGGATATTCATCCCGATATTTTCATTCGAACAACCCAGCAAGAGCATAAAGATCATATCAGCGCTGTGTGGCAACAATTATTCGAGAATAACGATATCTATCTGGGAAAATACTCAGGGCAATACTGTGTTGCCTGCGAGCAATTTTACTCTCCTCGAGAGTTGGAAAGTAACCTGTGCCCGGTTCATAAAAGGGAAGTCGAAACGGTTGAAGAAGAGACGTATCTGTTCCGGTTGGAAAAATACCGCCAGCGATTGCTGGAATACTATCTGACACACCCTGATCTCATTACCCCTAAACATTTTCAAGATTCTATTGTTTCATTGCTTCAGGAAGGCCCGCTGGAAGATCTCTCGGTATCCAGAATTAACAACGCATGGGGGATCAAAGTCCCTAACAATAACGAGCACACGGTGTATGTCTGGATTGATGCTTTATTCAGTTATATCACCGCTATCCAGCAAACAGGTAACGCTAACCAATCAATATCTCAAACTGTCCATGTATTGGGAAAAGACATCCTTAAGTTTCACGCGTTATATTGGCCAGCCTTCTTGCTCGCTCTTGATCTGCCTTTACCTGAAAAACTGGTGGTTCATGGTTGGTGGACAATAAACGGGCTAAAAATATCAAAATCTAACCCGGAAACAACGGTTAACCCCAATACCTTCAGCCACCAGCTTAGCTCTGATGGTCTTCGCTATGCGCTGGTAAGGCAGAAACCCCTTTTCCGCGATGGCAATGTCGCCAGCGAAGAACTGACCGAGGTAGTTAATGCCGATCTTGCCAATAACCTTGCCAATCTGGTGAAGAGAAATAACACCCTGGTATTGAAGTACTTTGATGGCCAATTAGAGAAAACCATCAAACATACCCTCGATGATGGATGTAAGCAGCTGTTGGCATCCTGCCACTCAGAGCTTGAAAGAGCCATTCATTGTTACAAGGGATATGATTTATATCAGGCCACTTTAGTCCTGAAACAAATCCTTGATCAGCTGAATACTTTCTTTCACCAGCGAACACCTTGGCTTATCAGCAAAGGACAAGATAGCCAACATGTGAAAAACACCTGCTTTGTGGTAAGTAATATTCTTCGTCAGGTGGTGCTAAGCTACGCTCCTATAACCCCTAAGCTTTCGGGCAGTGTGCTGGCTGAGTTTGGTATTGATATCTCTAAGTGCTTATTACGCTCCAGCATTGAATTAAGCGCTATCAATATCAGCCAAGCCAATAGCCACTTTGCAAGGATTAAGCTCAGTAACTAATTGATACTGCTGATTATTGGCACAGCTGACAAGTAGCACCACTACGCATTTTTAGGCCGTTGAGCGTCATTCAGGTCACGGCCTGAGAACTCTGTAACAAAGGTGGTCAGGAAATTCTGACAACCCGCGAAAAAACATCTTCTATTTCGCGATACATTCTTTCAGGATCACCTTCATAACGACGTGAAAAGTGGAACGGCATTAACTGCTCAACATCGGCTGCAGCGGCGATTTCACCGCATGCAGTAGTCGTCAAATGACCGTTATTGACTGCCCGAAACTGATCATCCCGGGAAAATGAAGCTTCACATATCAGTGTGCCTGCATTGCGTGCCAAAGCTATCAGCTTGTCCCTATTTTGGATCGTATCGGCAAGATCTGTGGCATATACGAGCTTTTTACCTGCCTGCTTATAAAGCAGTTGACTTGCCAGATACCCTACCAGCCGGTTTTCTCCGTTAGGTAATGTAACGGAGAGTCCATGATCACCCGCCATATAGGCGTACTTGAGTTTGCCTAACCAGGGGCCAGGCTGTAACTCAAGCTCTGAGAGAGCTTCTTCACTGACAACAACAGCAGACACAGGCTCGTAAGCATAAGCCAGCACAGGCGTACCATGATCCAGCTCGACGGCGCGTACCAAAAAACGCTCTTCCTGGTGAATAATACCGTCCTTCACACGCCTGTCTGGCATCGCAACAATTTTCTCCAATCCGGCTTTGATGCGAAATCTGCGCAACGTTTCTCCATGCAGCTCGGCAATATTAAACTCTGGACCGTTATCACCAATACGATCCCACAAGATACCGCTAAGCATACCGGTAATATGTCGTGCCAAGCCCGGTGGGCCATATAGGGTGCAAGAGGCGGGTGCGCCCAGCCGAACCCGAAGCAATCCCATGAAGCCACCAATGTGATCAAAGTGGGCATGCGTAATGAAGATATGGCTGACATTATGAGTGTGGCGCATGGGGAGCCGTGAGGTATTGCCAAGATCAAACAGCAGGCAGCGCCGACTCCAGTTGGTTTTGAGCAATAACAGTGGATCTTCGAACAGGCTATTTACCAGTTCCGCTGTGATATCCCTGCGGCGGATCTGAGTGCAGCTAACTGACTCTCGATGATCTGATGGGTACACTAACGAAGAGCCTTTAAATGCAGTTGTATCTGATTTTGCCTTCTTCCAGTGATTGGCAGTCACCAACTTTTGCCCCGGTAAATGCCATGCGTCACGCAACAATAGCTGAGAGGGCAAACGCCCCACAACGTGACACCGTAACCTAACGTTCTCCTTCTCCAGTTCGAGCACTTCGCCCATGCTGATCAATCCGTCTTCATCACTCAGGCTGATCAATCGGCCACACCATTTTTCCGGTTCTTCAATCGGAGGAGGCGTACCCAACACAGCAACGCTATCAATCGATAAAATGGTTTCCTCCGCACCGTCCATATAGGAATCCCACAGTTGTGTACGCCACGTTAAACGCTGAAATCGGCCGGGAGCTCGGGCATCTTCTGAACTTGAAATCCATATAACAGGGAGGTTGATACTGCCAATCTCGGGCTCCAGATCAATTGAGCCGTCCTGATTGTCATCCAATACAACCAGTACCGTTGCAGCCGTCAGGTTTATCAAAGTAGTTAGCAACTCTGCCGCCGCCACTCCCCTGGTCATCCCTGGAGCATCAATAAGCAAGGAGTGCTTTATGGTGGTTCTTAACAGCAAACGACTCACCGCCTCTGCCAGCGGTAAACGAAAACGTGCAGCATCCAGGCTACACAAAGCTTCAAAGTCAGCTAACCGCCACTGGTCACCTTTCCAGATACCGATGTTAACCGCCGCCGGCACACCGAACTTCGGTGACCCGGGATCTGCACTGAGGCATACACACGACTGATCAGCAGCACTCAATCGCCTTGCCAATTCGGCCGCCATATAGCTTTTACCGGCACCTGTCGGACCGAACAACAGAACTCGCTCATGCTGCTTTAATAATGTTTGAAATAGATGATCCACGCCTTGCGTATATGAAAGTTGCTGCTGCGGTAATACCATAACCAGCTCCGCTATCACTTGACGGTCGAGTAACCAGCCTTTGTTATAAGTATAATTAACCCTTGATATTGACTATCTGTCGCAGGGCATGGACCACCTCAACCAGGTCACTCTGGTTTTTCATTACCGTATCTATATCCTTGTATGCTTGTGGGATCTCATCTATCACACCTTTGTCTTTACGGCACTCAACACCGGCTGTCTGTTCTCTCAGATCTTGCACCGTGTATTGCTTTTTCGCCTGAGTGCGAGACATCCTTCGACCAGCGCCATGGCTACAGCTGAAAAATGACTCCGGATTGCCTTTTCCGCGCACAACGTAAGAGCAGGTGCCCATACTGCCGGGGATCACCCCCAAATCCCCCATCGCAGCCCGAATCGCTCCTTTACGGGTTACCCATACTTCTCGGCCAAAATGCACTTCACGTTCAATATAGTTATGGTGGCAGTTAATCGCTTCTTGGGTTACTGAAAAGTCTGGCAGGTAACGAGCGAGGATCCGAAGCGTAGCCTTCATCATCAGTTCACGGTTTATACGAGCATATTCCTGTGCCCAGCTCACCGCCTCGATGTAACCGTGATAATAACGAGCACCTTCCTGGAAATAAGCCAAATCTGCATCAGGCAAGTGAATATGATGCCGCTCCATATCCCGTTTGGCCTGGGCAATAAAATAGCGACCAATCGCATTGCCAATTCCCCGGCTGCCAGAATGTAACATTACCCAGAGGTTATCCGACTCATCGAGACAGAGTTCGAAAAAGTGGTTTCCTCCTCCCAACGTGCCTGCTTGATATGCCCAGCGCCCCGGTTTAATCATTTTTCGTAACTCCGGATTTTTCTGCATGATCTTGTCCAGCCCTTTGGCCAATTCAGAATCTCCCCTGATCTTGGCAGTCTGGTGCTCATGGCCCGGTCCCACCGGAATAACTGACTCAATTGCGTAGCGGAGCTCTTTGAGATTATCGGGTAGATCCGAGGCTGTCAGCGACAGACGAGCAGCATTGATGCCGCAACCTATATCGACACCGACGGCGGCGGGTATGATCGCTTTCACCGTCGAAATAACGCTGCCAATTGTCGCCCCTTTACCCAGGTGGACATCAGGCATTCCGGCAACATGATGATAAATGAACGGCAAAGAAGCGGTTCTTTTAAGCTGCTCGCCAGTCTGCACATCAATATCAGTGGTCCACACTTTTACCGGATGGAGCTGTTGTTCAGTCGGAGGATAAACAGTAAGCACAGGCATAGTATTCGCCTCGTTGCGTGATGACGCCCAGCAACTACTCTACACATTATAGGCCTATATGGCATTAACCTATATTTCTTATTATTTTTTATATATTTAGAATAACATCACTAAACATCATTATTAAACAGCATGGAATAAATACTTTTTCGTCACAAATCTATTTTTCAATGAAATGAGTAATTTATCATTGCACCATAATGTGAATTGTTGATACTATTTTAAGCAGATAAAGAGAGCCCAGCATTAAATTGACGACAGGTTTAAACGCTACCATATGCTTATTTAGCCTAGCCAGAGATAAGCTAAATAAGCATTTTTACTTAAAATACAAAATCTTGGGCAGATATAAAGTATTAACTGACAGACTATGCAAGGGATGCAATATGCTATCAAAGCTATTTGGTCGCACAAATAAGAAAAATAAAAAGGACAACGTTGCCACTTCTAATAAAGTGAGAAAAAGCAACTTGGCCACTGTTCGCTGCATTCACTCTAAAGATCCGGTAAAGCAAATAAAACCAAATGCATACATTCATATTGGTCAGCACAAGGCGGTAACCGTTTGCTCTAAGTGTAACCGTACGGCTATGGCATCTGCCCAGTCTGACTTAAAACCGTGCCCGGATTGCGGTGGGAAAGTACTACGCGGCACAGGACGCAACGTAGACGAATTAGAGAAATTCGTCGCCAAATGGGAGCACAATCAATGGGTTTTCTCAACTTCCAGCCCGCTTCCTCCCTATCTTGATAAAAGCAAAAAATGGAATTCCTACCTGTAATTTATCAATAGTTACTACCTAAACTCCCGTAGTTTATATATGTGCTTGGTTATAAAACCACATCACCAAGCAATATTTCCAGTCACTTCAAAGTGTTTACAGATTAATAATTTCACGGCATATCACTATCCCGGACATGCCGTTTTTATATTTAACTTTACTTCCAAGAAGAAATTATCAGGCAGAAATAACACATTTATCATCAAGATTTATGGCCGTAGTATTTTCTTCGTCTCGATTGTCGAAGTAAAGCATCAATGCTTCTACACAAAGCGGATCAAGTTTATTCTTTTGGACCATTTCATTTAGCTCATAAAGCGCTTCATCAACCGACCATGCTTTTTTATAGGGTCGCTCACTGGTCAGAGCATCAAATATATCCGCTACAGTAACAATGCGAGAAAAGATATTAATATCACCTGCTTCTACCCCATTCGGATACCCGGAACCATCAAGCATTTCATGATGGGCACCAATAATATGGTGGATCATCTGATAAGCATCATGCTGCCTGACTTTACTGTCGCAAACAGCATTGACCATTTCCAGGCCATACTCAACATGCCGCTTCATGACAGCATACTCATCAGGCGTTAAAGGCCCTGCTTTCAGCAGTATGTTATCGGGAATGCCTATCTTGCCGATATCGTGCAACGGAGAAAACTTGATGAGGTAATACATTTCCCGGTCTGTAATCTCGACAGTGTTGGCGACATGGGAAGATATAATACGAGTTAATTCCATCAACCGAAGACAGTGCAGCGCAGTCCCTTTGTCCCTGATCTCAGAAGCTTTATCAGCAAACTGGCTCAGCGACACTATCTTGTCGAACATAATCCTTTCTTGATAGATACCTGTTTGTATCTCTTCAACGGCATCCCTCAACAACGCCAGCATTTGTTCGTCAAAGTATGATTTTCTCTTTGAGTTAAAGAATATAAAGCCAAGAAAATCACCACTAAAGAAGACAGGAATTGTATAAGATGACAGCAGTTTGTTTTTTATCAACCATGCATTGGCCCGGTCCGTTTTTCCTTTCAGGTAACAGCTATAGTCATCGACAATTCTGGATTTTCCGCTCTGTACCAATTGAGTCAATGACAGCGATGTACTGAGCCTTTTGCTATGGTGGCTAAGGGGAATACTTCCCACCGTTGAGTCGACATATGTACGAATATGCTCCTCGTCAAGCAAAGCAATCGAGATCCGGCTTAACTCATCCAAGCCAGAGTTCAGTAATTGTCTGTGGAGTTGCCCTACGGTGTCCTTAAGCGTTGTCACAATAGCCTCAGTAATCACTTAAATGCTGTGCAATTGTAATCATTTAGTGACGGAGATAAAGAATAGTTATCACATATTCATCAATTTGTATTGAATTTATTCACCGCATAAATAGACATTGCTCCACAAGCTATGAAAAACAGGATAAGTAAACACAGCATAACCATCTTCCTCCCCTCTGTGGCAACATGAAAGATAACCATTCGTTAACCATCAACGCGCTAGCCTTAAGCCGATAGCCATAAGCAAAAATAAAGGCACTAAATCACTCAAACAGCCATGATAAACTCACTATTATCATTCCCTATAAACATACCGAGCTCGTTCAAGGAATAAACGGATGACAATTGAAGCTCTCATCATTGAAGATGATAAAGATCTGGCAGAAGCCATCAGTGACTACATGGAGTTGGACGGAATTGAGTTCGACTTTGCCTACCATGGTGCTGCCGGGCTCACTCTCGCGCTTGAAAACAGCTATGACATTATTCTTCTGGACATTTCCATGCCCAAAATGGATGGGCTGACAGTATGTCAGCAATTAAGGCAAAAAGGGATCAGCACCCCCATCCTCATGTTGACGGCAAGAGACACGCTGGAGGATAAACTCAAAGGGTTCTCGGCCGGGACGGATGACTATCTCGTCAAGCCTTTCGCAATGGCTGAGTTAAAAATGCGCATTCAAGCTCTGGTAAGAAGAACACACGGAACAGTTCAGAAACTGAGTGTCGCTGATCTATCGATTGATATAGACAAACATGAAGTAACACGTGCAGGGCATCCCGTATCCTTGTCACCAGTATGCTGGAAAATACTTGTTTGTCTGATGCAGCACTCTCCGAACGTAGTGTCGAAGCACGAGATAGAAAAAAACGTCTGGGGAGATGACCTTCCTAGCGCGGATAGTCTCAAAGTCCATCTACACAAGCTTCGCCAGCAGATCGACAAACCTTTTCCCTTCCCACTCATTCACACTGTCCACGGTGTCGGCATCGCCCTGAGAGAGTAATCGACATGCCAAGTATTAAACGAGATATTTACCTATTTCTATGTGGGTTGGCATTGGTACTGGCTACGATATACAGCCTGCTAATGAATCAAAGCTACTTAATGGGGATGGTTGAGACAGAAAAGTACGTTTTTATGTATGAGATTTCCTTGCTTGAACGAGAGTATACCTCCAGCGGGAAATTACCGGTCTTTCAGAATGCAGAGACATTTCAAGTCTATACCGACCTTGCTCAAATCCCTGAAAAATATAGGGTTCAACTTGATTGGGAAAACTTTGCGCCAGATACCATCTACGAAGGATACCTCTACCCAACGTCTGAGCAGAGCGGACAATATCTCTATGCAATGATGCACCCGTTTTCAGCATCCGAGCAGACTTTGTATGTCGTTTCCCAATACGATGAAAACATTCTCTATAACATCTTTGAAGAACATAACACATCCCAGTCAAACAACCGCCTGATCGGTATCGTTGCCGGTATCTTGGTCATCATCGTTTTTCTCATCGTCAGAGTGCTAATCAATCGCCTGACCCAACCCGTCTTCCGGCTTCTAAGCTGGGCTCAAACTCTGAATACCGAAGATCCCCCGAAAACACAAGATTTGCGCTACTCTGAGTTCGGGCAGCTTGCCGATCAGCTATCGAGCAGTGTTAAAAAACAAAAAGAAGTCGTCGAACGAGAAGAGTTTTTTCTCCGGGCGGCCAGCCATGAAATGCGTACTCCCGTTACGATAATATCGGCAAGTGCTGAGATGCTCGAACGTATTGTACAAGACGCAAAACCCAGTGTTCAGCGGGCGATCGGCAGGATTACTCGCTCATCGGCCAATATGCACAGTCTCATTACCACCTTGCTTTGGATTTCACGTGACAATCATCATGATCTAGCAATCGACAATATCGACCTCCATCAAATGGTTGATGACGTCGTTCAAGAACTTGACTATCTGGCTGGTGACAAAACAATAGCAATAAGCATAGAAGGCATCACTGGCCAGCTCCTAAAAGATCAGGTTCATGAGCTGGTACGAATCGTTGTCGTTAATTTAATCCGAAATGCTATTCAGCATTCGCAACAAGACACAATCAAAATCAAACTGTCTGGCTCTTCGTTATCCATCGAGAACACCACGACAGATACCATAGATAACACTGCAGATGTTGAAAGCACAAGCTTCGGCGTTGGCCTCTATCTAGTCGAGAAAATATGCGCCAAACAACACTGGCATTTCGAAACTCAACCCCAAGCAGACACTTTCAAGGTAACCGTTAACTTCAGCACCTGACAATTTCAGCCCGGGCCATTAAAGTTAACCTAAAATTAACCCTTCCCTCTTTAAGCTGGCGATACACATATTTTGAGGCTTTCCTTATGTATCGCCACTTACTTGCTCCGCTTTCTTTGGGACTCTCAGCTCTGCTCGTTTTCTTACTTGTCGAATCAACCTGGGGGAATTCTTATCCAATCACGAACATCAAACTATTCATAGAGTCAGCTCTGGGTATTAACCATCCCTTAGCGAGAAAAGCCAACCCTCTGCCTTTGCAACTCCCCGCCAGTACTGAGGCAACATCACAATATACAGTTACCACACAACCGACCATGCATTTTGTCGGAATAGAAAAGAAAGTTGATGTAAACAACAAGCTATTTACTCGAGAGCTTTCCAACGCTTGGCAAGCGTATGCCCGAAACGCCAAGACCATAGGCATTAAAAACAAGGTGAATAACAGCGTCTACATTATTTATTCTGACTATTCGCCCTTACCCAAAGGCTATATTTCAGTTTTTCTTGCTTACCGGGTATCAGAATATGCAGATATCCCAGCCGACCTTGACACCCTTACCGTGCCCAGACACAGCTACGCCATTTTCAACGTTAATCAACGCCACTCACCACAAGTTGCTGCATGTTGGGACAAAATAAATCGCTTCAATTTGAACAGAACATATCGCTATGACATGGAGTCTTACCCGAGCAACAGTTCAACCAGCGATACCAATACAGCCCAAATAATGATTTCAATTCACTAGGAAATAATGTGTGATGTTTACTTCAAGCTGGATATACCTTGCCGCATCAGAGCTATTCTTCGTCTGTTCAGTCGTATTACTTAAATTCAGCCTGAAACTTCCGCCCACCAGTTATATCGGTTTGGCAATGTGGCTGTGTTCGGTGGTGTCTTTCTGGATGTTTGGCCGAGCAATGACCTTCTTTGACCTTGGCAGCCTACTTGCCTTATTCATGGGTATCGGGCTGCTGATGATTACGTTGATTTCTTATTTTTTGTTCAATGAAACACTGAGCTTCTGGAAAACTATTTCAATTATTCTCACCGTATTTGGGGTTGTTGGATTGTGCCTGACGACTTCGAGCCAGTCTTAAAATCCAGCTCTCTGAGGGCCTGGCAAGCGGTAACCAAATGTTAACCAACCCTCTTATATTCTGTTGATATCGCATTATCGAAGAGGTTTAAAGATGGGTACTTGGATTCTTGAAACACTTATCTGGGCAATGGTTACTGTTGCTGTCTGTGTCGCTATCTGGGGACTTAGCACAGCTAATGTACTTATCGGGCTGGGCCTGTCCGTTGCGATTTCTCTGCTTATCGGCAATAGCTGGCGTTCATAACAGGAAATATCATCATGAAAGTTACTTTGATTAAAGCTAGCCAGGATAACTACTTCAAATCCTATAAAAAGTACCAGGGCTCACCACCTCAGAATATCTTTTCTGCGGCTGCCGCACTGCAAGGTAAGGCAAAAATAGAGATGTACGACGAAACGTCAGGCATGAAAGTGCCGAACAAAATTGATAGTGATCTTGTTGTTATCTACATGTCGACACCTGACGCCTATCGCGGCTATGAACTTGCCGATAGCTTCATGAGACAAGGCATCAAGGTGATCCTCGGTGGGCTGCACCCTTCTTTCATGATGACAGAAGCCTTGCAACATGCTCATGCTGTTATCAAAGGCGAATCAGATTTGCTCTGGGACGAGATTCTGGCAGACGTCTCCGCCAATAAGCTAAAAGCTGTCTATGAAGCAACACAGCTGCAAGATCTATCTAGCCTGACGCCCTATCCGACGAACATCATTACGCCTGATGTCTATAACGGGGTATGGTCTGTCATGGTGTCCAGAGGCTGCCGCTTCAAGTGTCACTATTGCACGGTTCCTCGCTTCTTTGAAAGGCAAACCTACCGCCCAATCGGTCACATCGTGGATGAGATCAAAAAGAGCGGTCAGAAAGTCTTTGAGCTAAAGGCAGATAACCTAACATCTGATCGAGATTACTGCCTTGAGTTATTCGAAGCGCTGACACAGCTGAATATACACTGGGTAGCCGAAACCAACCTGCGTTTTGCCGATGATGACGAACTACTGAGCGCGGCATCTCGAAGCGGTTTATGGTACCTGCTTGTAGGACTGGAGACGCCATCGAAATCAGCACTCAAAGAGGCTTCCAAGGGGTTCAATAACATCCATAAATCAGCCGATTATATTCGCAAGCTTCACGATCACAACATCGTCGTAGACTCATGCATGATTTTCGGTTTTGACGAACACGAGACATCCATCTTCAACGACACTTGGGACTATATTCATGACGTAGAGCTCGACGTCTGTCACCCAACGATAATGATCCCCTTCCCGGGCACGCCCTTGTTCAATGAACTGGACGAGCAAGGCAGGATCCTGACCAAAGACTGGTCTAAATATGACGGTAATAATGTCGTCTACCAGCCCGGAAAAATGACTGTCAGCGAACTCGAAACTGGTTTGAATAATTTCGTCAACCGGTATTACTCGACCAGCAACAGCCTAAAACGCAAATGGCGTCAAACCAAGCGCTTCGGTAGCGAGGTGGCGTGGCAGTTACCATAATCAACAATACCTGCCCTACAACAAAATTACCTTTGTTAATCAACAATGAATAACGCTCGCCTGATAAGGCATAAAGCGGAGATAAAAATGACAGATAGTCCATCCAAGGTTAGCCGTTTCTTAATGCAAGCCACCCTCGGCGCAGACAAGCAATTGATCGATCAGGTATCAAAAATTGGGATCAAAAAATGGCTCCAGAAAGAATTTGAGGCACCAGTAGCCCAATCCAACACCTATCAGAACCAGACAAAGGAAATATGGCAATATTTCCGCCAAAGGCTTGTTAACAAACATGGCCAAAAGGCCATTGATGGTGACGGCAATAACCCGGCTCTCCCTTACAAGTGGTATTTTCACATGGCCTGGTGGCAGCAAACCCTCGGCAACCAGGAACACCTGCTGCGACAGCGGGTTGCCCAAGCATTAAGTGAAATCCTGGTGATCTCCGACAACTCATCCCTGGAGCTAGATGCTGTCGGTATGGCCAGTTACTACGACCTGCTCTACAACCACGCGTTCGGCAGTTATGTCGATCTTCTCTATGATGTTTCGATGCACCCTTGCATGGGCGTGTACCTCTCTCATATGAACAACAGAAAAGCGGATCCGAGTGCAAATATTCATCCGGATGAAAACTATGCTCGCGAAATTATGCAGTTGTTCTCAATAGGCCTGTATGAGCTCAACCTTGACGGCGCACGTAAACTCGATGCATCGGGAGCACCCATCCCAACCTATGACAACAGAGATATCAAAGAATTAGCCCGTGTATTTACAGGGCTGAAAGCACACAGCTACCAGTTTGAATGGACCAACAGTTTTTGGAACAGTGACTTTAACGGCTATGAAGTCAGCTTCGAGGACGGTATAGAAAAAACCTACAAAACCGTACCTTTTGTCGAAATGACCAAACCAATGTCAGTCGACGAGGCTTACCATGACCGAGCCCCCAAGTCTCTGTTGGGCAATCACATCAAACTTGCCGGTAACCAGCCCGGTCAGCAAGAAATTCGTGAGGTTGTCGAGCGTCTTGTTGCCCACCCGAGTACGGCACCGTTCATTGCCAGAAAGCTCATCAACCAACTGGTTACATCGAACCCTAGCCCGGAGTATATTGAATCTGTTGCCAGACGTTTCGGCAAAACCGGTAACCTCAAAGCAGCGGTCGAAGAAGTACTGACCTTTCCTCTCAAGCACCCGGTAGGAAGCAAACGCTTTGCTGCTAGCCAAGTACAAGACGGCAAATTAATCCAGTCACAGAAGCTGAAATCTCCTGTATTACGTATCACTCAGTTACTGCGGGCGTTTAATGCAACTAATGAGTCGGGGCGCTACTGGATGATTGGCGACGACATTCAGGACCAGTTGGCCCAGCATCCTCTATCATCACCGACTGTTTTCAATTTCTACAAACCCGACTATACCCCGCATGGGCCAATTGAAAAGATGAAACTGCTCGCTCCCGAGTTCGAGCTGCATACTTCTGCAACATCCATTGCACACGTAAACCTGATGTACTATTGGTTCTTTGGTGCTTACTTGCCAGCTGTCAGCACTGCAATCAGCTCACAACCTGGAATTAATAACGTTGCTGAACTCGATATCGACACACTCTCTGCAAACACACAAGACAGATTGAAGTTCGACTTCAAACAAGAAATAGAACTGGCTGCCAATCCCGCTAACCATGACATGCTAATCGACGAACTTAGCCTGATTTTAACCGGAAAAACGAACTTACCGACTAAACCGCAAATTAAAGCTGCATTTTCAACATACCGGGATCACCCAGACTGGGTCGTCGAAACTATCGTTTTTCTTATTAGTATTTCACCTGAGTTCACGGTTCTGGAGGCCTAACCATGATCGATAAACAAATCTCTCGAAGAGGCTTTATCAAAGCCAGTGCCGCCGCAGCCGGTGCCAGCATGATGCTCTCGGGGGCAGCACCAAGCTATGCAGCCCCGCAGGCTAATAAAGCGAAAGCGATTAACATCAAGCCAAGCAAAAAAGCCTTGGTATTCATTATGCTAGACGGTGGAAATGACAGCTACAATATGCTGGTTCCTACCTCCTCAAAGCACTACAAAGAATATCAAGCCAGTAGAAGCAACCTTGCCCTTGGCAAACAACAACTGCTGTCACTTGATGGTTACCAGGACAGTCAGAGCAGGACATTTGGCGTGCACGGAAGTATGCGCGATGTACAACAACTGTTTAAACAAAAAAAGCTGGCTTTCGTTGCCAACACGGGGCCAATGATAGAACCCGTTACCAAAGATCAGTTCTATAGCGGTGAAGCGAAACTGCCTTTGGGGCTGTTATCCCACTCCGATCAATTTAAGCACTGGCAAACAGCCAGGCACGAACTGCGTATCAACCGAGGCTGGTTTGGCTACTTTGCCGATGCCCTCCAACCCAACCGCGCTGTTGATCAAATCCCGATGAATATCTCGCTCTCGGGCAGCAATATCATGCAAAATGGTATTTTGTCTTCGCACTACTCAATTACTCAGGACGGCAGTGTCGGGCTAATAGTCAACAAAGACAAAACACCACTGAACAATGTACTACTCGATAGCTTTGAGAAATCATTGAACTTCAACTACAGGGGCGATCCACTAAAACAGTCATACCTCTCGATCACGAGAGAAGCGCAGGCCCAACATGAAAAATTCAGTAGAGCGACAGATAAAATACCGGTTCCGACTTCGTTTTCAGATACAGCACTATCCCAGCAGCTTAGAAAAGTAGTGCAATCAATCAAGGCTGCCGACTCGCTCGGACAACAGCAGCAGACTTATTTTCTGCGCTATATCGGTTGGGACCACCATGACGAGCTGCTAAACAACCACGCAAGAATGCTAAATATATTGAGCAAAGCACTTGGTGAGTTCCAGCTTGCTCTGGATAAACTAGACCTTGCAGACAAAGTAATCACCTTTACCGGTTCTGATTTCGGCCGTACTCTCACCTCAAATGGCAACGGTACCGACCATGGCTGGGGAGGCAATACCCTGGTAATGGGAGAGCCTGTTAATGGCGGCCAAGTCTTTGGGAATTACCCTTCATTGGCTTTGGGTAAAGATAACCCGCTGGATGTAGGAGATGGCGTATTAATCCCGACCACACCGATAGACGCGCTTTACGAGCAACTTGCCTTGTGGTTTGGTACTAAGCAATCCAGCATAAAGGCCTTATTTCCCAATCTGTCAAACTTCGAACAATCGGCAAAGAATAGCCAAATACAGGGGCTTATTCGCAGCTAGTTGTTCACCCTTTGCCCACAGTTCAACAGCATCACTTAAAAAAGACTCTTACTGCTAGAACTTCTCGAGAAAGGGCTGCCTTTAACCCAGCAGCCCTTTCGCTTTCTATAGGCATATAGAGTGCATCACCTCTATTATCGGCGCTGACTGTCAAAACCACCAAAATAATAACTCCTTTATATTCAATGCATTAAATCTATCACATCGTTTAATTCGATAAATCTAGAAATAACGTATTGACAGTTGCCTGCCTTGACTCTATATTTCCACACATGTCGAAACATTCTTTCTTACAAGGCAACGGTTATGAGTCCTGAAATTATTACGATGATAAAAGAAGCGGCAGACATGTTTGTGTTCCTAGCCGCAGAGCTAACCATTCTCTTTCTTGTCGTCAGCTATCTGGTTGGTATTTTGCAGGAGTTCCTGACTCCCGAGAAAATTCAGTCGATCCTAAGCTCGCGCAAAGGCAAAGGGTATGTGATTGCAGCACTGCTGGGTGCAATTACGCCATTCTGTTCTTGCTCGACGATCCCTTTCCTGAAAGGTCTGCTCCGAGCCCGCGCAGGTTTTGGCCCGATGATGGTATTCCTGTTTGGCAGCCCATTACTAAACCCTGTCATTATCGGTCTGTTCGTCGTGACCTTCGGTGTCAAAGTCGCGGTTTTCTATTTCCTTGTTGCAATGGTGGTATCGGTAACAGCAGGTTTCGTACTGGAAAAACTGGGCTTCGAGCGATATGTGCGAAAAGAAGCTTATGAGACAGCAGATAGCGGCTCTAGCTGTGGTACATCTTGCGGTGAGGCAGCTCCTGCATCTTCTTGTGGTGATACCAAGCCTGCGGCAGTATCAAGTTGCGCTACAAAATCAACACCGGCAACAACATCATGCTGTGATTCAAGCGCATCAGTCGAAGTCAATGCGTGTGGCGAAGCGGTGCTAACCGTCAAAGAAGAAAGTCGTTGGATGCGTGTATGGCGTGCAACATGGAAGGACTTCAAACAAGTATTTCCTTACTTGCTTGCGGGTATCTTACTTGGCTCGTTCATTTACGGCTTCATTCCGACGGACATGATTGCAAAATATGCGGGTGCCGCTAACTGGTATGCAATTCCTGTTGCTGCGGTCATTGGTATTCCACTGTACATTCGCGCAGAAGCTGTTATTCCGCTAAGTGCTGCGTTGGTACAGAAAGGGATGGCTCTTGGCTCGGTAATGGCACTGATCATCGGCAGCGCGGGGGCAAGCTTAACCGAAGTTATCTTGCTAAAATCTATCTTCAAAAACCAAATGATAGCCGCATTCCTTACCGTTATCCTCGGTATGGCAATCGGAGCAGGTTACCTCTATACCTATCTATTTGGTTAATCCTGCCTGCAATTAACCATCGACGCCTCCCTTTTGGGAGGCGTTTTTGTATGTACAGGCTAAACATGACAGCAAATATGCGTAATCTAGTAAGCCACACCAATACGCTGGTTTGGATACTTGCCTGCCTCTAGCTCGTCAATCATAGCGACAGCATAATCACTCACGGAAATGCGGCTTGCTCCCTGTTCATCAGCCAACAGTTGCTCGCCCCCAACGCGATAAGGCCCTTCTTTTTCACCTGGGAAAATCTCGGCTGCTGGGCTGACAAATGTCCAGTTAAGATCACTACTCGTTGTACGAAATACCTTTAGCGCCTCGCCCATTGCGATGGCTTCATCTTTATATTCCGCCGGGAAATCGGGAACAGTTACCAGCTCAACACCCGGTGCAACTTCCAAAGAACCGGCACCACCGACCCAAAGCAACCGCTTGACCCCGACAACAGGAAGTTGAGTAAGAAGTTTTTCAGCCGTGTTCCTCACAATCTCATGGTTACCGGCTGCACGTCCACCAATAGCCGAGATAACCACATCCACATCTTTGGTTGCTTTGGCCAGATCGGCACTGGCATCCAGTAAATCAAACTGGCGTACTTCAACACCCGCATCATCAACTTTGCTGGTATCTCGTACAAGAGCGATCACCTCATGGCCTCGCGCTTTCGCTTCGTTAACAATGTGGCTACCGATCCAGCCTGAGGCACCTAATACTGCAACTTTCATCTCATATCTCCTGACAATTAACTCTCTAATATCGACAACAATTGCAGTCTAATAGATGACTATTTGTGGATAAATGGCGATAATTGATGCAGATTATATCTGAATTCATAACTAATGAGCTTTCTATGGACCGACTGACAGCGATGCGCAGCTTTGTGGAAGTAGCAAATACCGCCAGCTTTACCAAGGCTGCCGAGCAACTGGGGCTAAATCGTCTGCAGGTATCACGGCATGTTCAGGAGATCGAATCATGGCTGCAACAGCGGCTACTCCATCGCACAACCCGCAAGGTGAGCCTGACAGTCGCCGGTGAAGAAGCGCTAAGACGCTGCGAGCAAATCCTTCACGAGACAGCAGAGCTCGAGGTCAGTGCACTGCATCGGACTCAGAACTTGTCGGGAACCATTCGGGTAGCTACGCCGATTGGATTAGCCCAGGGGTTATTGCTTGATGTCGTGGATGGTTTTACTGAGGCAAACCCGGATGTAATAATTGAGATCCTGACATCTGATAGCCTTTCCCAACTGGTCGACGAGCGGATCGATATTGCTCTTCGTTTTACGTCCCAGCCAGACGAGAGCCTGATCGCCAGAAGACTGATGACAATTGATTCGGTCATTTGTGCTTCACCCGCTTACATAAAGCAGCACCCGCTACCAGTCGTGCCCGACGATTTGCGAGAACATAACTGCTTCGTTCACTTAGGTGCTACAAGGTGGGACTTTGTTCAAGACAACCAGCACATTGCAGTCGATGTGAAGGGCAATATTAAAGCGAATGAATTAGGTACGCTGTTGAGGTTTGCCCTTCGAGATAAAGGCCTGATTCGCTTACCTTGTGATTTAGCTAACCCTCTTATTAGCAGTGGGCAACTTATTCCTTTGCTGACTGATTACAACATACCCAGCAGCTCTTTGTGGGCGGTCTATTTATCGAGGAGCTACCAACTTCCCGTTGTTCGCCAGTTCATCGATTATATGGCGGAGTGTTGGAAAGAAGATATAAAACCATATTAACTTTATCAGTGGCTTCATGACATAAACAGATACAAACGGTATGTTCAAAGCAGAGCTCCTAATGTGGAAACAGGGAGAAAACATCTACACTGATACTCCGGATGCTTACCAACTGGAATTTACACTCACTAAATAGGCTAGCCTGAGCAAACTGTGAGCCCTAATAAACAAGCCAGCATTTCTGCTGGCTTGTTTGCTAAGGTCATTGCTGAATGAGCTAGACATAGTCTGTGCCCCGCAGAATCGTCCCTTACGTGTTAGACAGATCCTGGCGGGTATTAAGCTTCTGCAGACCCGTATTCAAATACTGATATAAAAATACAATTTCTGACACATAGATACGAAGGTACAGGTACGAAAAGAAAAAAGACTTTTGGGGATATTGGCGGGATTCTTTATTTCGGCTCAACGACACTACCTAAAGGAAGCACCCTGGCGCGCTCGATGGCTGCAATCAATGTGTCAGGAGACACTAGCGCCTTTTGAATATTCATTTTCACTTGTCGACAGCGGCTGAATCGATCCATACCCTCAATGCTGATGTCACAAATAATAATCGCCAGATCAGCCGATGCGATATCCTCTTCGGAAAGCGCATTTTCTGTGCCTAACGCCCCCTGGGTTTCGATTTTGATTCGAAAGCCGTGCTTTTGGGCTAGCTTTTCCAGTTGCTCCGCTGCCATATAGGTGTGAGCAACGCCACTGACACAAGCTGTAACAGCAACAAGGCTAAGCTTCGACATAACATTCCTTATTAAATAGGGTATAACGATATCATTATACCCTATTGGCCTATCTGCCTGATAATACAAACTGTTTGTTAAATCACATCCAAAACAGTTTTATCATGACCATAAACAGCTTCCCAATCACTCACAAAACCCGCAACACCTGATTCGGTCAGAGGGTGCACCAGCAACTGTTCGAAAACATCCGGGGCAATGGTCACTGAATGTGCGCCTGCCAATGCCACTTCGTGTACCTGCTGAACATTCTTAAATGATGCCGCCAGCACTTTGGCATCAAGCTGATAAGTATTGATCAGATGCACCATTTCACTAGCAACCTGCGCACCGTTCGAGCAGATGTTATCAAGACGGTTAACGTAAGGTGCCAGGAACTCAGCACCAGCGACGGCCGCCATCAATGCCTGCTGAGGAGTCAAGATAGCCGTTGCCGTGATCCGAATACCTTCAGCAGCAATTAGCTTCATCGCTTTCAGCCCCTGCGGAGTCACCGGTACCTTAACGATAATGTCTTGGTCAATTTCACGTAGTGCCTTGGCTTCTTCCAGCATGACTTCAGCATCCTTGCCCATGACCTGAGCATGTAGCATCCGTTCGATCCCAATCACTTCGCGGATATCCAGCAATATTTCGCGCAGCGGTCTATTTTCCTTGGCGATGATCGATGGGTTGGTCGTCACACCGGCAAGGGGGTACAGGTCAACCGCCTTCGCAATAGCCTCGATATTGGCCGTATCTAGCATATAAATCATCAGTAAACTCCACTCACTTACTATTAAATCTTAAATCCAAACTCACTCAGGCAGTGACTAATGGCATCCGGGCTCTCGGTAAAAATGATCCCTTGCTTGGCAAGCTTTGAGGTATCAAGACGAACATCCCGTGTTGCCGGCGCGGCGACACCTTCCAGAAGCTGTTCGATACGTGCTTCCTGGCCAAGCTCGACCAAAATATGGCGAGCGATATCGTATCGGCTCAAATCGTTCCTGGCCCCCACATGGTAGGTGTCATAGGGGATATCAAAGATTTTGTCGAATTGGTCAATCAACTCATGTACATAGGTTAACCCGCGGAATTCGTTCGTCCGCTCCACCAGCGTAGTGCCTGAAACCAGATTCTGCAGCGTATTCCAGATCACATTCGGATTAATCGAGGTCTGGCGCTCCGGTAAGCCAAACAGCCAGGTAAACCGGATGATCCAAAGCTCGTCCAGTATCTCCTTCAACTTGCCTTCGGCTTCCAGCTTATTTTGTCCGTAGACAGTATCCGGCACCGGAGTATCCGTCTCGCTATAGGGGCCCGGCTCTTTATTGCCATTGAAGACTTGTTCGGTACTAATGAAAACAAGTTTGCTACCGTATTGGCGGCATGCCTCGGCAACATTTACCGCCCCGTCAATATTAACCTTGCGGGCGATATCCGGGTGCTTGTTACAAAAGTCCGTCACTGCAATTGCAGCGGCATGAATAACGTAATCCGGCTGTATTTCCGCAAAGGTCGCCATGACTTGCTCTTTATCAGTAATATCGAGCTGCTCAACGTCCGTGGCATAAATATCAAACTGATGCTGGTATGCCTTAATAAAACGAGTGCCAAAAAAGCCATTGGCCCCTGTTAATAGAATTTTCTTTTTCATTAGATTCATCCTCCAATAATGACTCGATAACCTGCGGCTTCAACATGGCGGCGAATCGCATCAACCTCACTCGATGTCGGCACCTGCACATCTTTCAACAAGTAGTTCATCTTCAGACTGGTGTATTTATTTGCTCCGTACTGGTGAAAAGGCAACAGGTGGATCTCCTCGATATCAAACGGCTGCAAAAAGCGCAGCACTTTATCAACATTAATCAGGTCCAGGGTATAACCCGGGATTAGCGGAAGACGCGGGATAACACTGATCCCGGCTTCAACCAGCAATGTGAAATTTTTAAGCACCGTGGGCAAATCGATTCCGGTTACAGTCTTCGCCCGCTCAGGATCCATGATCTTGAAGTCAAAAAGCACTTCATCACACATCTTACCGAGAGCCAGCAACTGCCTGGCATTGCCCTGCCCGGTTGTTTCAACGGCTACGGGGTAATTCAGCCCTTTAAGCCGCTTTGCCAGTTCAATCGCAAACGGCGCCTGAGCCATGACTTCACCACCGGATAGCGTCACACCGCCGCCGGAGGTGCGGTAGAACACGCTGTCTTTTTCGATTTCGGCAATGATTTCGTCATACGACATCTCTTTGCCAACCCGTTCAAGCGCGCCGCTAGGGCACTCATCAATGCTCTCACCGGTATCAAGCACGCACTCATCACATTGAATGCATTTCGCCTCTCGCTTAATCACCTGCTGTTTAGGGGAGCGTGACTCAGGGTTGGCGCACCACGGGCAGCTCAGCGGACAGCCCTTAAAGAACACAACCGTCCGGATCCCCAGGCCATCATTGAGCGAATATCGCTGAATGTTGAACACCCTGCCCATTCGCTCATTAGGCTGTTGGAGAATATCCGGATGAGGCGACATCACCTGAGTCCTACAGTTCATGGGCTGTACGGCGGATAATGTCGTCCTGTATTTCTTTGGACAACTCGACGAAGAAAGCACTGTAACCAGCTACCCTTACGACTAGGCTGGCAAAGTCTTCTGGTTTCTCCTGGGCCTTCTTAAGCGTCTCGGCATTTAGCACGTTAAACTGGATGTGCTGTAGCTTCAGCTTCATGAACGCGTGCAGGAAGTCACACAGCTTGTTGAGCCCCTGTTCACCTTCAAGCGTGCTAGGCGTAAACTTGGCATTCAGCAGACTACCGTTAGACAGCAGGTAGTTATCCAGCTTACTGACCGTTTTCAGAACTGCCGTCGGGCCTACTTGGTCCTGCCCCAGCATCGGTGACAACCCGCCATCGGCCAGCTGCTCTTTGGCCAGTCGGCCATCCGGCGTCGCACCAACGACCTCTCCCAAAGGAACATGCGCCGACACTGTGTATGAGCCCGGGGTAAACTTACCGCCACGCGGATTATCGTATTGCTCCACCTCTTTGCAGAACAGGCGCAGCAGATCGGCACTGATCATGTCCACTTCATCAATGTCGTTGCCGTACTTTTCGTAGCGGTTGATCAAACGCGCCCGCACCTTGCTGCCACCTTCATTCTCGAAGTTACTGTTGAGCATCTCGATAAAGTCTGCATAGCCCATCCGCTGCTCTTCAAACACAAACTTTTTCAATGCGTGAAGCGAGTCTGACAGGTTGGCAATACCGATTCCCTGCACGCCCGAGAAGTTATAGCGACTACCGCCTTCGGTTATATCTTTGCCATTATCGATACAGTCATTAATGAATGACGAAAGAAGCGGTACCTGCGCCCAGTCGCGATGGCCGATATCACAAATATTCGAGCCATCGACCATCAGCTTGACGTAATGACAAATGTCCTCGCGGATCTCTGCAATCAGGCTGTCATAGCTGACGTCAGGGCTATGTTGATTGCGTTTGAGCACTAGCTCCATCACTTTCAGCAAGTTAAACATGGCGATATCATGCAGGCCGTATGTCTTACCCGGTATCGACAGCTCGACGCATCCGACAACAGAATAGTCCCGGGCATCCTCTAGCGACACACCGCGGTTGAGGAAGGCCGGAACAACCACCTCATCATTGAAGATCTGCGGGATCCCGGTACCGAGGCGGATAGTCTCCGCTGTTTTTTGCAGAAACTTCCTGTCAATTAGCTCATTGACCCTTACCCCGAGGTTAGGTTGCGGCAACTGGATACTCTGGTAGGCATCAAGACAAAGTGTCGACAGCTCATTGACGGCGCTGTGTCCCGTTTCATTCAGGCCACCCAGCAAAATGGTATAACCGGTCGGAAATCCGGCAAAAAACTTGGCGCTGTTGGTCGAGCGCAACAGTACAATGTCATTGGTCTTAACCCACAGGCTCTCAAGCAATTCCTGCAGCGACGCCTGCGTTTCACCAGCCGCTAATGACGCGCGGTAATAAGGGAGCATATATTGGTCGAAGCGGCCCAGCGACAGCGAACTGGCGTTGGATTCATATTGCAGAATAATGTTCATATACCAAAACAACTGGCACGCTTCGTAGAAATTCTCTGGCGGCGCAATGGCTATTTTTTGCGAGATTCTGGCAATGTTATTCAGCTCGGCGGCTCGCTGAGACTTACCTTCGCGTACACAGCGCTCGGCCATTTCATGCGCCAGCTGCTCATAGCGGCAAATATGCCGGGTGCTGGCCTCGAGCAGTATCTGCACAGCCTTATAAAAATGGTTATCAGGGTGTTGCTCTGCCAGAGAAGTCATTTCACCAACCAGAGCGCCGAGACCATTTTTCAGCAAACGATCATAGTCAACAATGATATGTCCCTGTCCTTTGTCGGTCTGGTTAACCGAAAAGACCTTCTGACTGGTTGCCTCTCTGATGTCGTCCGGGAACTGACTATTAATGAAATCCTTCATCGAACGCTGCGACCAATATGGCAACAACGTCTCGCGGTAGATCTGCTTGTCTTGATCGGAGATAACAAACTTGTCCTGCGGCCGTGAATGGAAGCTATCGAGCTCTTTGTCGATCCAGTATGGGTCCATCTCTGGCGATACAATGCCTGCACGGGGTTTGACGGTGCGGTTACCGGCAATCAGTTCATCGTCACGGATTGCGATCTCAACATTATCCATGACATAGGCTGTTGCCTTGGCACGGCGAATAATGGTGGGCTGCCCTTCTGTCTGCTGATAACTTTCTGTGTATAGCAACGCCCTTTCCAGAGATATCTCACGCGGGGCGGCGAATAAATTGCTTTTCAGACGGTTTATACGTTCTGTCGTCATGGTTGTTCACTCTCCTGCAGGTTGAGCCACTGCTCGTGGAGGAAATAAAAGCAGGGAGATTCTCCCTGCTTAATTCATTCTTCTCTACTGAATGTCATTGTGGGAAGTTGGCGGTCACTTATTGTTTATTGAAGAACGCTTCGACTTTCACCATTACCGCATCAGCACGTTTAACAGCGTCGCTAACACCAATTCGGACCACTGTTTTGCCTTCAAAACGATCTTCGTTCTTAATACCGATATCTTTAGTCAGAATGACCAGGTCAGCGGCCTGAATATCAGCGGCCGTCAGCTCGTTTTCGATACCGATAGAACCCTGAGTTTCAACCTTGCACTCCCACCCTTTACCTTTAGCCGACTGGGAAATGGATTCAGCAGCCATATAGGTATGAGCTACACCAGATGGACACGCGGTTACTGCAATAATCTTTTTCATCTTAATCACCAATTCTTTAATACAAATACTTATTCAATTGTTCAGTCAGCCAAGACACATCACTTCATTTCCGATACTGTCTTGGCCCATCAATTAGTTGATTTCGAAATCAATATCGATATCGTCTTCTGTCTCTTCTACTTTTTCCTGAGGGCGGCGTGCTTTAAGAAAGTTGACCAGCAATGCAGTCACCACAGAACCTACAGCGAGTGCGATGATGAAGCTAAAGCGTCCCTCGACAACCGGCAGCACAATCAAACCACCCCATGCGGCGTAGCTCTTGACCCCCAGAACAGCAGCGGTCACGGCACCGGCAGCAGTACCAATCATGATGGAAGGAATAACTCGTAGCGGATCGGCGGCGGCAAAAGGAATCGCACCTTCGGTGATCCCCATGGTGCCCATTAGGATAGAAGCACGGCCTGCCTCTTGTTCGTTGGCGTCATACAGTTTTTTGCCGATGAATGTTGCCAGCCCCATACCAATAGACGGAACCGCAACCGCAACTGAACTGATACCGGCCACATCATATAAGCCTTCACCGACACAAAGAATTACGAACGCATAGGCCACTTTGTTTACCGGGCCGCCCATATCAAAGGCAATCATCATCCCCATGATGGTGGCAAGAACAACAATGCTTGAGCCCTGCATGCCTTTAAGGAAATCAGTCAATGAAGCCGTTAACGCACCAATTGGTTCACCGATCCCCCACACAATTGCCCCTGCAGTAATGAAGGTACCTACAATAGGAATCACAAAGATAGGCATCACCGAGCGGGCAAATGCAGGCACTTTTATCTTCTTCAGGTAAAAGACAACAATACCGCCGAGCAAACCGGCAAAAATGGCCCCGAAGAAGCCGGTGTTATACATATTCGCGCCGATGAAAGCGGCGATAGCAGATGGTGCCAGAGCAGAACGATCGGCAATCGAGAAACCGATGTACGCAGCCAGAATAGGTACCATCAGCTGAAAACCGGCGACACCAATAAAGAACAAATCATGTAGCCAGGTGCCTTCTTCTGGTACTGCACCTTCACCGTAAATCATGACTGATGCCGCCAGCAGGATACCGCCAGCAACAACAAACGGGATCATATGGGAAACACCTGTCATTAAGTGCTGCCGGGTATTTTTTAATATTGTTATTAAATCTTTCATAACCTCTTCTCCGTTGAGAGCTTTCGTTTCGCTATTAACTATGGAGCAGAGTCAGAGAGGCTGGGAGTAGAAAAAAAACCACTAAACTGGATTATTGTTAGATCGCTATCAAGCTGTGATCTGGCGCACTTAGTTCATGCTTCACTTAGCCAAAACCAACAGCAATTTACTGAATTATAATGATTTATTTTTATTCGCGATGTATTTCATCAAAAATCAAAGCTTGTTCAAGTTCATAGAATCGAGTGGATATTACAATAATCCAGTAGATGTGATTATTTTCCCATAGTCGACACTGGCAACTCGGCATATTGTCATTACATAAATCAAAAACGGGTTGTTTCTCTTAATCTGGCTACAGCCCAATGAAAGGTACTGACGATGACACAAACACTCACTTTTACCTGTGAACTGCCAAACGGTGTTCATGCCCGCCCAGCCAGCCATGTCGAGCAGTTGTGCAACACTTTTGCCGCCGATATCAAATGGGAAAATACCCGCACAGGCAATATCGCCAATGCCAAAAGCGTTCTCTCGTTAATTGGCACTGATACCCTTCAGGGAGACGAATGCATTATCACGGTCTCCGGCGAAGATGAAGCGCAGGCTATAGAGAAGATTACCCACTTCATCAAAAACGAATTCCCCCACTGTGACGAGGCACTGGAAACAACAGAAGAAACGGGTGACTTTGCCCCGCTTCCCCGCAATCTAAGCAACCTCAACCCAGCAATTGTACGTGGCCACTCGGTAAGCTCAGGACAGGGCCGCGGCAAGCTGATCCAGGCTGGCGGCATCAACTTCGACAAATTTACCACTCTGCCGACCTCAAAAGGGATCGACGAAGAGCAAACCGCCTTGGGCAGTGGTCTGGAGCAACTACGTAATGCATTAGTGCTTCAGCAAAGAGCTGACAACGGTACGGCCGTGGCAGTCATTGATGCCCACCTTTCCATCCTGCGTGACGAAGAGTTCAGCGCCAAACTGCTGAGCGGCATCTCCGAGGGAAACAGTGCTGCCAAAGCCATTATCGCAACAGCAAAACATTACGGTAAGCAGTTGCAGCAATCATCCAGTGCCTATCTTCGTGAGCGCGAACTTGATATCCGCGATGTCTGCTTCCAGCTACTCCAGATGATTTACGGCTCGAGCCAGTTTAGTTGCGATAACTCACTGACAGAACCAAGTATCTGCCTGGCCGATGATCTCACGCCAAGCCAATTTCTTGAGCTGGACAAATCTTTGCTCAAAGGCCTGGTATTAACACACGGCGGCAGCACGTCCCATACCGTGATTCTGGCTCGCTCTTTCAATATCCCGACCCTGGTCGGTATTGAAGAAAGTGCCCTGAGTCCTTTTGTTAATCAGGAAGTACTCATCGACTGCAAACAGGGTGTTGTGATCACCACAATTACCCCTGAGCTGGAGCGTTATTACCAGGAAGAGCAGCGGGTCAATGATATTTTGGATGCCCGCCATGCCGAGTACCGCAACCAGCCGGGCCGTACCGCGGATGCCATCAAGCTGGAAGTCGCGGCAAACATTGCCCATGCTATCGAAGCTGAGCCAGCCTTTAACAACGGGGCTGAAAGTATAGGTCTGTTCCGTACCGAAATGCTCTATATGGATCGTACCACCGCCCCGGATGAAGACGAGCTGTACAATATATTCTGCCAGGCTCTTGAGGCCGCCGGTGATAAGTCGATTATTATCCGCACCATGGATATCGGCGGCGACAAGCCAGTCGATTATTTAAATATCCCGACCGAGAACAACCCGTTCCTTGGCTACCGTGCGATTCGTATCTACGAGGAATACATCGAGCTATTCAAAACCCAGCTACGGGGTATTTTGCGGGCGTCGGCGCACGGTTCACTGAAGATAATGATCCCGATGATTTCCTCTGTGGAAGAAATACTGTGGGTCAAAGACGTACTGGCCGAAGTGCGTCAGGAACTGCGAAAAGAAAAAGTACCGTTTGACGAGAAGATCCCGCTCGGCATCATGCTGGAAGTGCCTTCTGTCGCCTTCATCATTGACCAGTGCTGCGAAGAAATCGACTTCTTCTCGATTGGCTCGAACGATCTAACTCAGTACCTCATGGCCGTAGACCGCGACAACGCCAAGGTAACCAAAACCTACAACAGCCTCAACCCGGCCTTCCTGCGCACCTTGGATCATGTTGTCCGCGAAGTACACCGCCACGGCAAGTGGATTGGCCTGTGCGGCGAACTGGGTGCCAAGGGCTCTGTACTGCCATTGCTGGTTGGCCTTGGCCTCGACGAAATCTCAATGAGTGCCCCGTCAATCCCAGCGACAAAAGAGCGACTGTCCAAACTCGACAGCCGCGAGTGTCGCCAGTTGCTCAACAAAGCCATGGCATGCCGGACCGCAATGGAAGTCGAACACCTTTTGGCACAGTTCAGAATGGCGCAGAGCGATGCACCACTCATCACCACCGAGTGCATTGTGCTTGATGCGGATCTTGGCAGCAAAGAAGAGGTGATCAAGACACTTTCAGACAACCTGTATCTGGCCGGACGCTGCCGCTACCCCGACAAGCTTGCCGATGATCTGTGGGCACGTGAGGATGTCTTCTCGACCGGACTCGGATTTGGTTTTGCTATCCCGCACACCAAGTCGGAACATATCGAGCAATCGACCATCAGTGTCGCCAAGCTCGCCCAGCCGATCCTTTGGGGCGAAGACGAGGCACAGTTTGTGATCATGCTTACCCTCAACAAGCACGCTGCCGGTGATCAGCACATGAAGATCTTCTCCAAGCTGGCGCGGAAGATCATGCATATCGACTTCCGAGACAGCCTTCAGAAAGCAACCAGTGCCGAGGAAATCGAACAGCTGCTTCAAAGCGCCATTGCCGACTAGGTAATACTTACTTCGGGGGCCTACGCCACTCTTCACGGCCCCCTCAACCCGGATAATGCTATGACTTCTATTAGAACGGCCCTGGTAGGTTTTGGGATCTCGGGGCAGTGCTTTCAAGCCCCTATTATCGAATCGGTTGATGGCCTTGATTTGGTTGCCGTCGTCTCAACCAATCCCGACAAGGTCAACACTTTCCTGCCCGGTGTGAAAGTCTTCCCGAACCTCGAAGCACTGCTAAGTGACTGCGATGCAGAGCTGGTTGTTATTGCGACACCGAATGACCTCCACTATCCCATGGCCAAGCTGGCTCTCGAGGCAAACCGCCATGTAGTGATCGAAAAGCCATTCGTGATTGACAGCGAAGACGGCGAAGAGCTCATCGAATTAGCCAAACAGAAAGACCGCCTGCTCAGCGTTTACCAGAGCCGCCGCTTTGACGGTGATTTCCTGACTATCCAACACCTCAAAAACTGCAACCAACTAGGCGATATTCACACTTTCTATTCCAGCTATAACCGCTATCGCCCCGAGATAAAAGATCGGTGGCGCGAACAAGATCTGCCGGGGGCCGGAATTCTTTATGATCTGGGTGCCCATCTCATCGATCAGGCGCTGATCTTGTTCGGCATGCCCGATTCCGTCACGGCTCACCTTCGTAATCAGCGTCCCGGCGCTCAGGCCGTTGACCATTTTCATTTGGTGCTCAGCTACCCGGATACGGAGGTGATCCTCCATGGCAACTGTCTCAGTACAGCGCCAGGCCCACGCTTTCAGGTCTTTGGTTCGAAAGGCACCTATATCAAATACGGTATGGACAGCCAGGAAGACGACCTGCGCCAGAACAAAGGCCCCTGGTCAACTAACTGGGGACTCGATCCGGTTGAACATTACGGTTTACTTACCGATAGCAATGGCCACGAACAGCCGCTCAAGACCTTCAAAGGAGGCTATGAAGCCTTCTACCAACTTATCGCAAGTGCCATCCAACATGGTACCCCCTTGCCTGTCGAGCCCAGCGATGCCCTTAATGTCATCAGAGTGATAGAAGCCGCTTACCTGAGCGAACAGCGCGGTTGCCGTATCGAACTGTCACGCTCGCCGACATAAAACAATCAACAAGAACCGATTTCGAAACATACCCAATTAACCATTAATAAGGATTTTGCCATGATTTCAACAACGATTTTTCCCGGCCGATATGTCCAAGGCAAAGACTCTCGTAAGTTGCTGGGCGAAGAACTCGCTCATTTCGGCAGCAAAGGCCTTCTCATCTGTGATCCATTTGTATATGACAACCTTCGCCATGAGTTCGAACCTTATATCAGCAGCCAGGTAGAGATCGACGTCGTACGTTTTGAAGGCGAGTGCTGTGACGAGGAGATCGCCAGACTGGTCGAGCAGCTGAAAGCCTTCGACGGTCAGTTTGTTGTCGGCCTTGGTGGCGGAAAGACATTAGATACCGCAAAAGCCACAGCTTTTGAAGCCAAAGTACCGGTCGCCATTGCTCCGACTCTGGCCGCCAGTGATGCGCCATGCAGTGCGTTGTCTGTGATTTACACCCAGACCGGCGAATTTAAACGTTATCTGGTCTTGCCTACCAACCCGAACCTGGTACTGGTCGATACCCAAATCATTGCTACCGCCCCGACTCGTCTGCTGGTTGCCGGAATGGGTGATGCTCTGGCAACCTGGTTCGAAGCCGAGTCATGCAAGCAGAGCTTTGCCACCAATATGACAGGCCGGTTTGGCTCCATGTCAGCCTATGCACTGGCCCATATCTGCTACACCACCTTGCTGGAATATGGTGCCAAGGCAAAATCAGCCAATGATGCCGGCGTAGTGACTCCTGCCCTTGAGCATATTATCGAGGCCAACACCCTGCTCAGCGGGCTGGGTTTCGAAAGTGGTGGTCTTGCCGCCTCGCATGCGATCCACAACGGCCTGACGATACTCGAGCCTACTCATGCTTACCTGCATGGTGAAAAAGTTGCCTTCGGCGTGCTTTCATCTCTGTTCCTGACCGACAAGCCAGCAGCGAAAATCAACGAAGTCTTTAACTTCTGTGAAGCTGTCGGGCTGCCAGTCACCTTAGAGCAAATTGGCCTGAAAGAGGTCACTGACGAAGAACTCATGGCCGTGGCAGAAGCAAGTTGTGCCGAGGGAGAGACCATTCACAACGAGGCAATGCCGGTCACTAAGGAAATGGTATTTGCCGCGCTGAAAGCAGCTGACGCGGAAGGCAGACTACGCCGTCAAAAGGGTTAACACCATAATGAATGATCTACTCACCGAACTGCTGGCTGAAGAAAGTCGACTGCAGTTTGCCTATTTCAACCACCAGCGCGCATGGGAGCTCGGTTGCGCGCTTAAGGAAGCGGCCGAGCAACTTAACGCCAGTGTCGCTATTGATATTACGGTAAACAATCAGTGCCTGTTCAGCTATGCCATGCACAATACCACCATTGACAACTTGGAATGGATACGTCGAAAACGCAATGTAGTTCATCGTTATCAGCATAGTTCGTGGTATATGGGGAATTATTACAAAGCAAAAGAAAGTACAATTGAGAAAAGTGCTCTGATCGATCCGCGAGAATTTGCGCCCTACGGCGGCAGTTTTCCGTTGACGATCCGCAACACCGGCGTCATTGGGGCAATCTCAGTCTCGGGGTTACCGCAAAAAGAAGATCACCGGCTTATTGTCAATGTACTGGAGCGCTTTCTCGACCCACATGAAACACAGGAAAATCGTGCATGATACGCCACATTCTACTGATTGAGCTCAATCCCGAAGCCAGTCACGAGCAGGTTGATGCCGTCAGGCTTGCTTTCGAGCAGATCCCCGGACAGATTGAGGGCGTTACGGATGTCGAGTGGGGAGTAAATGACAGCCCCGAAGGCAAAAACCAGGCTTTCACCCATTGTGTCTTGATGACCTTTGAAGACGAGACTGCCAGACAGGTCTACCTTCCTCACCCAAAACACGAAGCGCTGAAAGTCATTTTTCGTCCGATCATCAAAAATATTATCGTCTTCGACTATAGTCTCTGACCAGTAATTGAGGTTTAGCACAATGACGTTTAAAGCTCTCAAACTCTCCATCCGCGACTGACACTTTTCCACTATTACGACCAAGCCCTCTCTATCGAGGGCTTATTACATTAAGGGACCTTATGCAAGATTCACGTTTTATTGCCGACATTCATGATGACACTATTATCGGGTTTGGTCGGGACGTTATTCAAACCGAGCTCAACGAGGCCCAACAGCTGTTGCAACGCCTGAAGACAGACTTCGCCGAAGCCTGCAGACTCATTGCCCAATGCCATGGCAAAGTTATCATCACCGGCATCGGCAAATCAGGCCATATCGGAAAGAAAATTGCCGCCTCTCTGGCCTCGACGGGCTCTCCTGCCTTCTTTGTTCACCCGGCCGAGGCATTGCATGGCGATCTGGGTATGGCGACCAAGGGCGATCTTATCATCCTGATCTCCTATTCCGGCGAAGCCAGCGAATTCAAGCTCATGCTACCAAGACTGCAGGAGCTCGAACTAAACACCATCGCAATGACCGGCAATCCATCATCATTTCTGGCCACCAGTTGTGATGTCATCTTGGATATTAGCGCAACCAAAGAAGCCTGCCCGCTCGGCCTGGCTCCGACCTCCAGCGCCGTCAATACTTTGATGATGGGCGATGCGCTTGCTATCTCCGCCATGAGAATGCGTAACTTCGATCACCATGACTTTGCACGCTCTCACCCGGCAGGCAGCCTGGGCGCCAAGCTCCTGTTGAAAGTCGATGCTGTGATAGACACAGCGTTGGCATCACCGCAGTGCTCGCCCCACAGCACGCTCATAGAAGCCATCTCGCTGCTCTGCGCCTCCGGCTTAGGCCTGCTCGCTGTGGTCGAGAACGAGAAGGTTGTCGGGGTATTCACCGATGGTGATCTACGCCGTGCGCTGGCCAAAGAATCTGCCCTGAACCAGAGCGTCGGTGAAACCATGACCCGCAACTTTATCTCATCCCGACAAGGAGAACTCTGCAGTCATGCTCTTACAATAATGCTAGACAACAGCATTACGGCGTTACCGGTACTTGATGACGAACAACGCTTTCTGGGTGTGATCAACCTGACTCAGCTCCATAAAGCTGGTATTTATTAATCGGCAAATAAGGCAGCGACGCACGAAACATAAATACAACAAAGATCACACATGGAAAACAAGTCAACATTAGTCCAGTAAATCTAACTTATGAGCTGATTATCACTTGCGAATGATTCCTTAGGATTGAGTTAACACCAAGCCATAACAAAAAGAGGATCAGCCAATGAGTAAGATAGCCAGCCAACATCTAACAGCCCTGGGTGCCGATATTGCATTGTCTCCAACAATGGTTGACGAATTGGACACCCACGGCTTTACCATAGTCCCCAACATGATTGAGCCAGACTGGCTTGATGAAATGCGCAGAACCTTCGATGCTTTAGTTGAGCGCGAAGGCCAGGATCTGGCAAAAGAGCACCACACAGAGGCAACAGTGACCCGTGTGGCGAATCTCATCAACAAAGGAACGGTATGGGAAAAAGTCTGGAGCCACCCTTTGCTGCTTGCCGCGGCTAAGCACGTTTTCGGCGGCGAGTTTCGGGTATCAAGCCTTAATGGTCGAGAAGCCCACCCCGGCGGCGGCCACCAGCCCCTCCATGGTGACTGGAAGCAGCCAAGACCCGACTTCCCGAGAGTACATGTTCTCAACTCCATTTGGGCCATTGATGATCTAAGTGCTGAGAACGGCTCACCACGGATTATTCCTGGTACGCACAATCGCCCCGAACTACCCGAGGAAGCCTTGCAAGATCCCGACGCCCCGCACCCCGGCGAAATCATCCTCGAATGCCCTGCAGGTAGTGTCATGATCTTCAATGCACACACATGGCATGGTGGCACCATTAACCATATTGGTAGCCGGCGACGCGTGCTGCATGGCTATTTCACCCGCCGTGATGATCCGCAGCAGCAGGATCAGCGTCGCTGGATCACCGAAGCAACACTTAGCCGCCTGACCCCGGCACAAAAGTGGTTACTGGATGTGGACTAATCAGAAAGGTTGTGACAATAAGTAATATCGCTGAGCTTCATCTTAAACAGGGGAAGCTCAGCGACTCATAACAGATTGCCTGAGTGTTACCGCCAACAGCTATGTCAGCTTACTGCGGTAGTGGACTCGATACTCGGACGGTGAACGGTTGGTATTTTTCCGAAACGCCCGGCAGAAGTAATTGCTGTCTTTGAATCCGCAATTATGGGCGACCTCTTTCACCTTCATATCGTATTTTTTCAGCAGGTACTTTGCCTTTTCCAGCCGGGCCTGAATAAGGTAATCCTGAAACTTCACCCCACCCTTGCTATAGAACAACTGCGACAGGTAATTCGGGCAAATATAGAACTCTTTGGCAACGGATTCCCGAGTGATCGATTCTTGATAATGGTGATCGATATAATCCCGAATAGCCTCAAATACCGCATGACCCTTCGACGGTGTCTCGGGCGGGTGAGTGAGGAGTTCCTGTGAATTGCTCAGTAAAGAATGGATTAACAACTGCGCGGTTTGTTGCTCTTCCTGATGCCAGCACAGCTCTTCCAGTGCCCGCAGGATAAACGTACCGGTACGTGGGCCGCGACGAGGTATATGACGCTTTTGCGGTGCCTCAAACCCTTCGCCATTCCAATGCAACAGGCTAAATCCCAGGCTCTGACGACCGAACAGCAGACTCAGCGTGGTCACCGGCTCGGTGAAAGTCGGTTTGTTCCAGCAAAAGTCAGGAAGATACAACACTTTCCCCGGCACCAGTTCAATGTCGACAGACTCACCATCCTGGGTCGCTATCTGCATCGGCAAACGCCCCTCCAACACCAGCTCGATCCGCGGAAAATCAACCTGATAGGCAAGCTCCGGCGGCGCTGGCTGGTTACCGCCAAATAACACCTGTTCAAACGGGCGCGCCTGCCCCACTAACTCACTGATAGCCTTCTCTATTGATAAGTTGTTATCCATAAGAATCTAAGCCAACTTCAGTCCATTAAATGACAGTATTATAAGTAATTATCGTACTTCGGCCCTGTTTCACATCACAGTAATGGCTATGTTTACCTTAAGCTTCTTATTAATAAGTGTACGACTCAATTGCAGAAACAATAAAAAGGACAGCAATAGCTGTCCTTTTCTATATATCATAATATTATTACCAGCGTCGCTCCTTACCTGTTATTCCTTCGAGTGCTTCGCCAATAGCCATCATGCCCAAAGTAAACTGCGCATCTGCGGATAAAACATGATCTAAAGTGATTTTCCACTCTCCATCCTGATAAACAAAAGTTCTTGGTTTGTTCTGCATCGTGGAACGAATATGTTTCTTTCTGTTGCTTGGATCAAAGAGCTCAATATCGGCAGTCACACTGCACCGATATGTATCTTCAGCCCCTTTCTGTTCACAGTTATCTAGCGATAACGTATGAATATTCACTTTCCAGTCTATCTCATCGACAATCAATTCTACCTGATCCTCAATCTCACTAGCTCTTGGGGAGCTTGAAGAAAAAAGAACGAAACTTGCACATACCACTGTCACGACACTAGCAACTATGAATACCATCCGCTTACTATTTACAGGTAAGCTTTTACTATTGATAGTATTGGTAACTTGCTGAGTCTGTAGTTGTAAACTGTCTTTTATTTGCTGGTTGTCACTCAAGATCTTTTGCCCAAGCTGAGTAACTTTTTGCGTCTTATCTTTTGCTATCTCAGCAACGCCTCCATGACTATCTAACTGTTGATTAAGTTGAGACTTCCCCTTTTCAACCGTTGCCTGTAGACCAGAGAGTGATTGAGACGCTAACTGTTCGATGGATTGCTTAGACAATGCCTGCTTGAACTCAGAAGCACTTGGGTAGCCAACATTGTTTACCTTATACTTGGGTGCAACTAAGGCGATGATACAGGCGATTAGGCTTGGAATAGTTAACCATGCTAGGCCAACATATTCTTTAAAATATTCTGGCCTATCAAGTTTACGAAAATAGTCGTAACCTGTTTGTTTGGACAAAAAGTAAACATCATCTTGAAATAACCTTGTCGCCGACTGTAGCGCATCAATACCCACGAAATGATCAATAAAAGGCAATGCAATAATTAAAGCAATTGCTGCCAGCAATAAAATACGGCACCAACGCAAAGATGCACCTATCAGGTAAGCACCACAAGCAGGCAGCAATATAAATGCCAGTGACCATATCGGGTAGACATGCGTCAGACTCAGAGATAAGTCTCGGTCTTGAATAATAGGTTGGGACAAAGAGAAAAGTAAAAATAAAGGCGCAAGCGCGTATAGTGCATTTGGCCATTTAACGACACGCTTAATCAGTGCCACAATAGAAGTCTGTTCGGTCATTTTTGATACTAAAATTGAGTAGCCGGCCCGCTGATGAGCCGACTAATGGTGATCAGAAAAGTTGTTGATGAATTCGGTCCAAGGCACCACTCTTACTGTTTGAGTAGAGCGAGATATTGTCATGTAGTCGGAGTTCTCCCTCAGAATTAGCAAGCGCAGATCCATTCCATAGGTAAGCTGACTTTTGACCCGAAACATAAGTAGAGGTTGAAATAAACAGGTAGGCAATATTGGCTTGTTCTACACCATTAGGTAAATCAAAACCGCTTTCTTCCACAGCAAACGGAATTAGACTCTGTTCTAATTGCTGCCTGATTTTCTTAACATATATTCGGTCAGAAACACCGTTGTAGTCCTTGAATACTCGAGTATCGTTGTTAATGCGGACATTTTGCACTCCTCGTGTATATCCCATCGCTTTTTCAAAGCCTTTAGACTCCAAGTTCAAGGTACGATCTTCATTGATCAATCCTTCTGGATAACGAGATATATTCCGTTTAATGCTGCTAACAGCGTATTCTGCATCTTTTAGCGAACGCCCATATTTATTTTTCGCAATGGTCTCTTTCTTGCGTAGTTCATGCCGTGCTTGATCTCTTAGGTTTTCTGCGTAACCAAGCTTAATATAGTGCTCACGATCAGCAGCTTCTGCTTTTTCTACAATAGCATCTAGGTCTGCTTTCGTTTTCTCATCCAAACGCAAAGTATATTTGTTATAGCTTAAATTGTATTCATATTCGTAAACACAGATGGTTTCACCGCCAGTTGCCTTCATGAGTGTACCGCGGTAATCAGCTTTCTCTTTACGGCTCTTATTGCAGGTTTGTCCATTTCTGAAGTTTTCAATATTACTGAAATCAACGTCAACACCTACCTTATTCACACTGATTGGGAGCTCATTATCAATGATGTGTTGATCAATAGCCTTATTCGCTTTATCCAATAGCTCTTTCGCCGTTTGTTTATGCTGGTTGTATGCCGCATCTTTTGTTTTAAAATCAGCTGACGCAACCTTCAGAAAGGCTTTTTGCTCGTTAAGCTTTGCGGTTGCGGTGTCTAAATCAGCAAGAAGAGGTTTGATGTCTTTCTCTAATCGCTCAATTGTCAGTTGCTTTCGCTGCTCTTGTGCTTTGAGATATTGCTCAATATTCGTTTTATATTGTTTCACTCGCTCTACAAGGCGAGTGGTATCAACACCTTTGATAGCAGATAAATTCTTGATATGTTTATCAAGTTCAGCAACTGGATCTTGTGTATTGCGTGCAAAACTACGTGAACCAACGGCACTTTCGGCGGCTGATACCTGCGAAATAATGCTTGATACGTACTCTTTGTCTAAGAATGAGCCCTTAATTTTACTGGCATCAAGCAGCGCTCCCTCATAGCTTGAAAAATCCATATTGTTATCATCATGAGCTTTAAACTCTACATCGTTTCCACACCCAGTTAGAGTAATAGCAAGGCCAAGTAAGCCAAGCTTTTTTATAGTTTTCATTTCAGTTTTCCATGTGTATATGTTCAACCAGAATTCTATAAAAATTTAACTCCCCTCCGAGTTATATTAGATATTAGGAAAAGGTATTGTTATTAAATTAACATTCATAAGCCCGAGCTATGCTCTAATGCATATACATATCGCTAGCAATGGATTTGCACACATTCCTAAACCAACGATGATGAGGATCGTTATTACGAGTTGGATGCCAGAACATGGACACCGATATTTCTTCATCAAAGAACGATGGCTGTAGAAGATTTAGTTGATGAGACTCGATAGAAGCTGATAATGACTTGCATGGAACCATCGCGACGTAATCGGTATTTTTCACCATATTCAGCATGTCAGTTGCATTGTTGACTCGTAAAGCAATTTCTCTCTTATCAAGCACTGATGATACATCTAACCCCTTATTCGTCATATAGTTTTCATCTTGAGGATTGTGGGCATAAGCAATATGTTTTTCCGAAAGAAATGCTTCATCTGAAATAGTTTGGCCTGACAACCTCGGATGTTCTGACCTACAAACTACGGACATCTGTTCGTAAAATAAACTTTGCGAATTGAGCTGTTTATGCTGACCTAAGTCTGCTTCCAACACCAAATCAATTTCTTGTAGCCTCAGCTTCTGACTAACTTGCTCTGAAACCAGTGGTACGACACAAAGCCTCACTAAAGGTGCATGCACAGAGAGATATTTAATCACTTCAAGCAAGAGCGAGTTATTGATCACACTCAACCCTGAAAGAGTGAATTCTTTATCACAGGTAACTGGATCGAAACGCTGGTACCTAGGCAGAGTACGCGAGATCTGGCTTAGTGCCCTGGACAAATCAGGGTAGATACTCTGGGCATATTTGGTAACTTCTACACCGTGGCGATGGCGAACAAACAAGGTGTCATCAAAAAGCTCTCGAAGCTTATTGACGTTTTGGCTAACCGCAGACTGACTCACTCCTAACTTTTTTGCAGCTTGAGTGTAATTTTTCTCTTCGACTATTGCGACAAAAGTAGGGATCAAGGCGTAATCAGAAGGTTTCATCGTAGAAATTCGGGGGCTTATAAAAAATGGTGTTCATTATAACGCAAGCACTCTTATAAACTCCACTAATAACAATTATCACAATAGTGATGGTGTGCGTAATTTAAGCAGAGAAAGTAGTACATAACTTTAATCAATCCTATGGAGGGTAATTCCTAATACTTATAAAGACAAAAGCCCAGCATCTCTGCTGGGCTTCCAAATGTGGCGGAGTGCTTCGAGGGTATTACGGATTTGAACCCTATATTTTAGATATAAAAAAACCGCTAATTTCTTAGCGGTTTTCTTTAAAAGTGGCGGAGAGATAGGGATTTACTGCTCGCAAGCTCGCGCCCTTCGGGCTATCGGCAGAGCCGATGTGCTTTCGCTTCGCTCAGGTGACCCCTCGTCTAGGCTTCTTCACCCTATCTCATTCTCTGCCAAGCAACAGATGTAAAAAAGCCAGCAATTAAGCTGGCTTTTCAAATGTGGCGGAGAGATAGGGATTTGAACCCTAGATACGCTACAAACGTATGCCGGTTTTCAAGACCGGTGCTTTCAACCACTCAGCCATCTCTCCGTAAGTGCGGCGAATAATACAGAGGACATTTAAGCTTGTAAAGCATCATTGAGGCCTTCATCTATCAAGTGGCGAAGTTTGCAGCAGAGTAGCAACCTACGGGCGGTTTACTCGTCATCCCGCATCACAAATACCTTCTTTTTTCGCTTTGGGTAGTCGTAATAGATAGCCTCGGCCTGTTCACTAACTACAGCCTGCCAACAGTCAACTTCAAAAGCAAACACCGCTACGCCGCAGGTTGGAATATTATCGATGTGCAAGCCCAGCATGCTAACCAAATCATTGATCGCCGGGTTATGACATACCACCATCAGGCGATCGACTTGTGTCGAGCTGTCTTTGATAACATCTAGCAAATCGAAGGCCGACTCGGTATAGAGTTCAGAACGCGTTTCCAGTTTAGGCTCGCTGGAAAGCCCCTTGGAGAAGAAATACGCGGTCTGAGCAGCTCTTAATGCCGAACTGGAAAGAATAAGCTGAGGGCCAGTTTGCCAGGCATTAAGGCGATGCACCATCTCAGGCGCACTCTTCAATCCTCGATCGTTCAGTGGGCGCTCATGATCATCGAGTGTCGGATCGTCCCAGGAAGACTTTGCATGGCGAACTAGAAATAGTAGCTTCATTCTCAATATACCCTCCAGCGTTGCGCATACGTCGATACTCATTCCGTTTGGTATAAGTATATAGATCCCTTTTTAAAACGTGGTAAAGGGAAAGAGACAAACCCGATGAAATAGGCATGAGAGGAAGGTCGGCCTTGGTCTCCAAGGCCGGAATAGTTTACAAGGCGGCTTTGACTGCACGTGCCAGTTTGCTGGCCGTCTTTTCAGGATTGGGATCCTTGGCATTAAAGAAATTGGTCACCACATCGAATATAGCAGCCTGAACGTAACTCGTTGTTGCGAGGCCTTGCGAGACACTCGGCACCAGCCCGCCATTAGTGGATGTCGACTTAAACGTTGCCATCGAATCCAGTGCGCACTTATCAAAGCGGCTCATATCCATATCCAGTCGAACAGGAATCGACCCTTTGTTCAGGTTGAAGATTTCCTGAAAATCTTTATCGAGTATGGTTCGTGCCAAGTCCTTCTGTGCCTTGCGATCTGCTTCCTCGCTGAGTTTAAAGAACGCAAAGCTGTCGATATTGTAGGTGAACTGACCCTGGGTGCCCGGCGCAGAAACACAGAGATAATCTTTGCCCGGCGTTTTATCGGCAGCTGCAAATTCACCTTTGGCCCAGTCACCCATAATCTGCATGGCAGCCTCGCCGTTGATCACCATCGATGTAGCCGAATTCCAGCTCCTTCCCCGGTATTTAGGATCAATGTAATCACGCATTTTTCTGAACTGGGTGAAAACCTCTGTCATCCCTTCGCCTGACAATACATCCATGTCCAAATCAACAAAGGCTTTTTGGTAATCCTCGGCACCCAGTACGGCAAGAGCTACCGCTTCAAACAATGTAATGTCCTGCCATGGCTGACCGCCGTGCGCCAGAGGGATGAAACCAGCCGCTTTGACCTTATCGGCCACCTTGAAAAACTCATCCAGGGTTGTCGGTACCGATGCGCCGGATTTTTTCAGTACGTCTGGATTGACCCACAACCAGTTAACACGGTGTACGTTCACCGGCACGGCGACATAGTCACCATCGTATTTCATCACTTTGGTCACTACTTCCGGCAACACGCTGTCCCAGTTTTCTTCCCTGGCAACATCACTCAAATCAGTAAGAAACCCCAAACGGCCCCATTCCTGAATATCATGTCCCTTAATTTGAGCTGCTGACGGTGGGTTACCCGATACCGCCCGGGTTTTCAGAACGGTCATGGCACTTTCACCGCCACCACCGGCAATCGCGAAATCTTTCCAACTATTGCCTTGCTCTTCCATCAGCCCTTTCAGGACCGACACCGATTTAGCCTCGCCCCCGGAAGTCCACCAGTGGAGTACCTCCACTTCACCGGCATGGGACGCGGCAGCCATCAAGGACAGGGTAATTGCTGACAGTGTCTGTTTTAGTTTCATCATCTCGCTCTTACTACAAAACGGCCAGTGGCACTATTCTTTCAGCAGGCGGGGAATATAGACTTTCACTTCCAGCCCGCCTTCTTTGGCATTATGAATAGTCATATCACCGCCGTGGGCGTGAATAATATTTCGGGCTATTCCCATTCCTAAACCATGCCCTTCGTCATCCTTGGCAATCCGGAAATACGGTTCAAAAACGGCCTCAAGCATTTCTTCAGGAATACCCTCCCCTTTATCTTTGATGATCAGCACCAGGGCGTCAGACTCATCCGAAACAATTAGACTCACTTCGTGACCATATTTGACACCATTGTCGATAAGGTTACTCAGACAACGCTTCAGCGCCAGTGGCTTACCTGTCATCGGGGCTATCTTGGAATTAGGAATATGCACCTTTATCCGTTTGGTGTTATGGCGCTCAGCTATACTGCGCAGCATTTCTGACAAATCGACCTGAGTCAGATTCTCATGAAGGTCGGTGTCTTTAACTGTTTGCAGCGCACCCTTGACCATCATTTCAAGTTCATCGAGGTCACGGTTGAATTTCTCAATCTTCGCCTCATCATCAATCAGCTCGGCGCGTAATCGCAATCTAGTGATTGGCGTTTTCAAATCATGGGAGATCGCCGAAAACAGGTGTTCCCTGTCGTCGATATAACGCCGCAAGCGAAGCTGCATACGGTTAAAGGCCTGCGTGGCTGTCACTAGTTCACTGGCTCCCTCTTCTACCAGCGGCGGCTGATAGATGTCCAGACTGAGCGCATTGGCCGCGTTTGCCAGTCGCTTAAGCGGCTTGGTCTGGCGACGGATCATAAAATAGGTGAACACCAACAACAGCGTAGTGATAAAGATAAGGAAGATCACCTGCTGCTTGGTAATGATCTCATCTTCCAGCGTCACATAGGGTGACGGCAGCAAGGCGGCAATATACAACCATTCATTGGTTGCAAGCTCTAACTGTACTACCAAAATCGGCGGGTTAAACGGCTCCAGGCTCAAAGTGTAATGCGCCCAGGAACGAGGAAGATCGGTCAGTAAAATATCATTTTTCAGAACATGCAGGGTTTCCGGGCGGGAAAACTCAACCCGGATAACATCCAATCGAGGTAATTTCTCGCTCAACACTTCTTCAAACACCCTGACCGCAGTATTTTTCATCTTCGAGGAGGGAATGGGATCAATCAGAATTTCTTCTTCGTTAAACGAAACAAAGAAACGGGTACCACCCATGTTCCGAAGCTGATCCAAAACGATATGACGGTATTCTAGAGGCAGTGACTGAAAGAAGGTGACCGTCGATGCAAACATGTTGGCCATACTGGCCGACGCCGACTCAAGCCCTTCCAAATCCCGCTGTTTTGACTGCCCGTACCAAATAATGGTTGCAATCAGCTGGGCCAGAAATACCGCCAGTAGGGTAAACCACAAGGTGCGCGCCAGAAGAGACTTCGGCCACCATTTTTTCCAATTCATGTCTCAATGCCTTCTTCGGTCACATCCGGGCGAAATTATTCTTCGTAGGTTACTTCGGCATTGAATGAATAACCGTTACCTCGGCTGGTTTTGATCAGCCTTTGCTGTGTTCCTTTGTCACCCAGACGTTGACGTAGGCGGCTCAGCTGAACATCAATACCACGTTCAGAGGGGTGTGCCTCACGGCCACGGGTTGCAAACGAGATAGTATCGCGATCCAGCACCTCATTCGGACGGGTAAGGAAGAGCATCAGCAAGGCAAAGTCACTGCCGGACAGCTCATAGTCCTTGCCTTTTTCCAAATCAAACAGACGCTGCGAAGCCGTTTCCAAACGCCAGTTAGCGAACCTAATCGCTTTAGGGGTGGCCGGAGCTGCCTGCTGGGCTTCCTCGGTTGTTTTCACCCTGCGCATCAAAGCTTTTATACGGGCCATCAGCTGACGAGGGCTGAATGGCTTGGCGATATAATCATCCGCCCCTAACTCGAGGCCGATGATCTGATCCATCTCGTCTGAGACAGCCGTCAGCATAATAATAGGTACGTCGGACGTTTTACGTATGTACTGACACAAGGTGAAGCCATCATCTCCGGGCATCATGACATCCAATAAAATGAGATCGGGATAACCCAAAGCCAACCGACGCTTCATTTCTTCGCCTTCGGCAGCCGTTGTTACCGTAAACCCTGCTTTCGTCAGGTATTCATCCAATAGCTCGCGAATCTCCTGATCGTCATCAACAACAAGGACCTTCTTGCTCGCACTCATTTCGTCTTCCTTTTATACCGGGCAGCCCCAACTTGCCAATAAATGCCTACAAACACTCTGCCTGAGCTAACGGGCACCGGTGTATTACCAAATAGTTAATCCAGAATATCTAGGTTGCCGAAGCCAGAAAACATCAGTACCCCATCCGGTTATGTCTCTTCCTAAGATACCAGACCATACAGAAAAAGGCGCGCATTATGCCTCAGAATCATGAACTTCGCGAATATCACTAAGCAGCTACGCTATATTGAGGCCAAAAAGAAATAAAAAGCGCACGCAAAAAATACAGCCAGATCAAAAAAGCTGCCATCGGCAGCCTTTCATTCAAATCATACGTCTGTTTGGCAAACGGTTCATAGAACACATTGAGTGAAACTATGCCACGCCCATCTGAGACTTGTATTTACTGACGGAACGCTCGAAAAAATCTCGTTCGTCATCATCGTCGATATTGTTACTCAGCTCGGCAAATACCTCATACCCCTTCTTGGCATTTTTAACTTGCCATACGGCGTAGGCCGCCTGCTTGTCGAGTTCAATACGATTTTTTTCAGCGTCAGATAATAGCGTTAGATTATGCATAGCCCAGTACCAAGGTAAAACACAGCGCCGATATTAGCCGATTTTTAGCTTCAGACCAATTCTTTAACCCAAGCTACCTCAAGATACAGGGCTTAGAAACCTAGATGCATTTTCAAGATAATAAAAAAGCCAACCAGTACCCCGGTAACCAAGGCTACGCTCAGCACCGGGCTTAACGTTGACGAGCAAGGATTATGCAGAGCATCAGTCAAAGTCGGTTCGCTGTCATCAGGCACCTTCTGGCCTTTCAACTGCTCTGCAACATAATAGGTTACTGTCTCAATTGATTCCTCGGCAGAATCTATCACTTGGGCACCAAACCATTTTTCGCTATCCACCAACTGATAGCCTTCTACCATCCGGGGCTTACTGAACAATCCGGTCCGTTTGTCTATCACCGACACGGCACGTTGCTCGTCATCTGCATACCACACCCAACATGGTAAGTAGTTCCCCTGAATCTTAACTTTACTGGGATAAGGATAATGGGTATCTGCCATCACCTTCATTAACTGCTCTTTGGAGAGCATCAGATAATGCAGTTGCTGCAGGCAGTGTTCGAGCCAGTGAGGAAAGTTGTTTCGATAGGATGTCTGACGCAACGGTGCAAGACGTGCTGCACCGCGCACGACATATTCGGTTACCTGGTTGCTCACCGGCTCATTGTCGGCCCAGAATGATTCAGCCATGACTTTTGGCAAGGTTAATCGCTGGCAAATAGAGCCACTCGGTGCAACTAATAATAATTGCTGCTCATCAGAGTCATTAACATCCTGGTACTGAACCTGCCACGGACGGGTTAACTTACGAAGGATAGCAGCATTAACCCTTGCAACTGTTGCCTGGTAATGCTCATAGTTTGACATTTTCTACCCTCCGCTGATGACCTCAAATTGTTAAGCTCATAGTAAAGGATTACAAGTACATCGACCTTGATCAGTTTCGTCTTTTCATCAATTTATCCTGCCTAAGCTAGAAATAAACTGAGGAATAATTACTTTCAGCAATCTCTTTGCGTAGTTTTATTCTGGCTACACATTAAACTCGGTGACGGATATTAATTCCGTCCCAATAAATGATATGAGTTATCAATATACTTCTCGGTTACATTTACTGACTATCAATAAAAGGTAAGCCGCAACGGTGTGATAAAACAAATCAGACAATTAAAAAAAGCTGCATAACGCAGCTTTTTAAATACTTAATATAGACAGCCAAACCTACAAGCTAATATCCACACCAACGACAACAGCATTGTTTGTTACTTCGCCCATATCACGGTACTCGTAACCCAGGCTCAAATCCACAAGTGGTAACAGGGTAAGAACGAAACCCGCACCGCCAGTAAATGCCCAACCGTCATCAGTGGCTTTTACGCCATCTCTTGCGACATCGACATCATAAAAGTTAGTACCCGCTTTGGCGTACAGGCTACCGATCAACAAAGGTAGATCGCCTCGCAATGTAACCGGAAAGGCTGTGTAGTCAATATCGTTCTTAGACGCCGACAGATTTGAATCTACCTCGCCGCTGCCCTGGACAACACCAGCATTAATACTGAAGAAGTCATTCAATGCGTAGCTGGCATTCAGGCCGTACTCATAGCCGTATTCTTTATTACCTTGAAAATCTAACTGAGCGGCACCTGCTGTCGCACCGACCGATAAGCCAAAGATATCGGCACTGGCCGGTAGAGCCGTCAATGCCAACATGGCAGCTAGCAACGTTTTCTTCATGGTTACATTCCCTCGTCTAAAATTTGCGTAGTTAAATAGAACCCAATCATTTGTAATCTTTATTATTACTTAGAATTTCACAAGAACATACCGTAAACCCTGCGCATTCGCTCATTTCCGTGTGCAGACTCACCTCAACGTCACATTTTGCTCCTAGCCTTATGAGGCTCTGTCCATAAAAAAGGCTGCAGATTAGGTCCGAGACAGGCTCGATTCAGATGAAATCCATTACAAGATCACACATTAAAGATTCATGTTTCATTGCCTGACTATTTGAGTTTTCTTAACCACAAATACACGTAAATACTTGATAGATAAAAGTTATAAGGGTGACCCATGAATTTATCTTCTGAATATAAACCATCAAAAAGCAAACGCTTCCCTTCCCAGTTTCAACAGAATTGGTAATCAAGGCGCTATTTTTAGATAATAGGGAAACAAATTGTGATCAAGATCGCGAGAATATAAGAGCGCGTTCCTTACACTTGCTCTATCAAACGGCAACAACAAAAAGGCGCCATTTAGAGCAGCCTCACAAGCCGTCACAAACTTATGCAACACACAGAGGGTAAACACATGAACGAGATTCTGCTTGCGGTTTTTGCAGGGCTAATTGTTGGCGTATTTTTTTCTGCCATCAAACTTCCGCTTCCTGCGCCACCTGTACTGCCGGGCATTATGGGTATCGTAGGTGTTTACCTTGGTGGCATTGCATACCAAAATATTGTTGAACGTTTTTTCTCTTAAGTCCCCCGTATTTTATTTATTAACAAATTCCTAGGAGTGAGCTATGGCTACCCCACATATCAATGCTGAACTTGGTGATTTTGCAGAAACAGTCCTGATGCCAGGCGACCCGCTTCGTGCAAAATTCATCGCAGAAAACTTCCTGGAAGATGTAAAGCTAGTATGTGACGTTCGCAACATGTTCGGCTACACCGGCACATATAAAGGTAAGCCAGTTTCTGTCATGGGCCACGGTATGGGCATCCCATCATGCTCAATCTATGTTCACGAACTAATCAAAGATTTTGGTGTTAAAAACGTTATCCGTGTCGGTAGCTGTGGCGCTGTACATGATGATGTAAAACTGATGGACGTAATCATCGGTATGGGTGCATCAACTGACTCTAAAGTTAACCGCATCCGTTTCAACAACCACGATTTCGCAGCAATTGCTGATTTCCACCTGCTGGAAACGTCTGTTAACCAGGCTCGCCTACAGAACGTTCCTGTACGTGTAGGTAACGTATTCTCTGCAGACCTGTTCTACAGCCCTGAAGCTGACCTGTTCGACAAGATGGAACAGCTAGGCATGCTAGGTGTTGATATGGAAGCAGCTGGTATCTACGGTGTTGCTGCTGAACTTGGCGCGAAAGCTCTGACAATCCTAACTGTTTCTGACCACATCAAGCGTGGCGAGAAACTAAGCTCTGAAGACCGTCAGAAGTCTTTCAACCAGATGATGAATGTTGCACTAGAAACAGCAATTAACATCTAAACAATTTTAGTGGCTGGTGCGCCCCCGATGCACTGGCCGCTTTTCTCCGCTAGCTAGCACTAATACTAATGTTATTAATAGGTTGATCATATTGGTATTAGTGAAAACTAGGGACAATTAGAGCTAACGAAGTTATAGGGATATTGTTTAGCCGCGGCTCAAAAATTTTGTAAAATGTGGCGTCTTACACAATTTAAACTGAGTATTGCCAAGATGGCATCCCTCAGGCGTGCTAAGTAGTATCTCTGTAAATTCATTGCTTCTAATTTAGTACTGAATAAAAGGTTAACCCCTTTTATTCAGTACCCTTCCCTCCCCCTTCTATGCGCGGTCACACTGTTCACCGCACGTATTGCTCAGGCACAAGGATAAGGTTAGGCTGATATGATGAAAAAACTTCACTCCGATAGCAACGATACCTTATTGCCACCTGCTAGCGGCCAACTTCAGCTTAATCACTGCAAAACCGTCGGATGCCGGAATTTTGGCTCTGACGACAAGAGCCACTATGTGCTTCAGCGTACCAACCCGAACCGGCCTACCCTGGTTTGCCGTGAATGTGGTGCGTTTCCGCCAGTACTGAGCAACCATGACGTTGCCGAAGAAGTTTCCCGACTCAAATTATTGCAGAGCAGCGGCCTGCCCGCCTGCAGCAACCCTGACTGTGAGAACCTCGGGCTTCCCGTCCTGACCCACCGCCACCTCTATCATGCTTTTGGCTATAGTGGTGATCGCCAGCGTTACCGTTGCAAATGCTGCCAGGCTACCTTCGTTGACCGATGGTCTGGCTTCAATGGCAAAAATCAGGTGCAGCAAAAGCTGCTCGCCCTGCTTTTCACCGGGTATTCGGTACGTGATATCTGTCGTCGTCTGGGCATGAATCCGAAATCGTTCTACGATCAGCTATCGCATATTGCCAGCCGCTGTCGTCGCCAGTTGTCGATGTTTGATGCTCGACTCTTCAAGCATGCGCAAAACCTGTCACTGGCCTCCGATCTGGTACCGCTGCAACCCCACAGCAGTAACGGTGTCAGCTGGATTGCCAGTTGTGAAGCCGCATCCGGTTATGTCGTCGGTCAGCACGTAAATTATCAGCAAAATGATGTTGAGAACCCAAGCGATCAGCACGACCCGTATGTAGACGGAACCCGCTTTATGGCAGCACCGGGTGCCAGGCTGGTCGAGGTACCACCACCGGCACCGCAGGGGATCCTGGCACGCGTTGATACCAAGTACCGCGAGGTTCTTTCGCGCCCTAACCTTGAAGATCCGCTAACCAGCATGCCGCGGATAAACTATCCGACCAAGGGCTGCCTGATCCGTCCGCAGTACACGGTTTATGCCCACTATCTGCATTTGTCCCAGATGTTGGAATACAACGAATCGCTGTCTATTTTTATGCCTCAGGAACCACTGTTGCGTTCTGCCTGTATCTCGGTTTTCATGGAGCGTATAAAGGATAAGACTATTCATCCAATCTATGTCGAAACCGACACCGGCTGGCAGCATGGCCAAGAGGCAGGACGAGTAGATATCGTGCTTATGGGTTGGTGGCGAGATCGCTGGGCCTTTACCCGTCACAACGACATCGGCAAAGGAATTTGTCATCTTGGCGGCGAGAAAGGCAATGAGCAGAAATGGCTAGAGCTAGCGTCACACGATGCTATTAGTGAATACCAAAAACGCTTCCATGATCAGTTCGCTCAGCTGGTTGACGAACCTCGCAGGAAACTTCGTCCTGCAGGCCTGTTACCACTGCTGGATATCTACCGCGCCTGGCATAACCTGTGTCACCAGGACCGCTCGGGCTTAACCCCCGCTCAGCAAATGGGGTTAACCTCCGCACCACTAACATTGGAACAACTGCTCAACTAATAACAACACCAAGGCTGCCTAATTCGGCAGCCACCATTTCTACATCTCATCCCGCCCCTGAACATGTCCACATCAGCTGGGAAGCCCGACCAGAGTGCAAATACTCAGCTTCCGTCATGCTTAACACTCAATGTCATCCTCTTCTGTTTAAAATGAGCCACGCTTTGCTGGACAGATCAACTTTCCTTCCCTCTATCACGCGTAGTATTTGATAATTATCTAAGATTTATTTACAAATAATTAATAAAAACCAAAACTCGGGGTAGATGCAGTTTGATACGGATAGTCCCAAATAGAATTAAGCCCATATTGCTTGCGAGCATGCTGTTTGTCGGCATTATCCCTGCGTTTATTTATAGCTGGGTCAGCAGCGAGAAGCTCTCGACTGTGGCACTTTCCCAGATCTCTCAAGGTTTGAGTAGCCGAACCGAGCTTGCCGCACAGAACATTGACGATATCATTGCCAAACGAATCCTGAGCATCAAAATATTGGCAAACTCGCCGGTTTTTGAACTTACTTCCGGTGCCGTTAATACAGGCGATGGTTTTCTCAGCCACTACCTTTCTGAAATTACGTCAGTCGATACCGCTTTCTCGGCAATTTACTTGCTCGAAAATAATCAGAATGACAACGGCCAGGACCGCTTCGAACTCATTGAATCCTCATCGTCCCACACGACTCAGGCGCTTAATCAGGAACTCAAACAGGCAGGTATTACCCGGCTCAGTGAAGTGGCTGACATACTTGCCCCACAGAACAATGATGTCTATGTTTCCCTGCCGCAGGGACTGGACAAAACTCCGTTTATCTACTTCATTTCCACTATTACACACCAGCACCCGGAATCAGATACACAGGACAACCAAAAGCTGCTCGTGGTCAAATACGAACTTAGCGAAATCAATAACCAGCTGACCTTCCTCGGCGAACGCATCAGTGATACTGACTACATCATCCTTATCGATCAACAAGGCGACGTGATCCTTTCGGGCATAAACCAAGGCCACCCGCTGCAAGTGTTTGCTAACTTTAAGCAGGTGTATAACCAGGATGATAGCAACACTCACACATCGACCAGTGAGATCATACATTATACCGACCGGTACAATGAACCATTGATTGCCACTGTGACCCGCCTCAGAACTCAGGGAAATGACGGCAACCCTCTTTGGTCACTGGTCTCGATAACCCCGCAAAATACAGTAACTCAGGCGATTGACTACCTGCATCGCTACTTCATGCTGGCCCTGTTTCTGACAGCAGGTATTGTGATCATCCTGTCTATTGCCCTGACAAAGCGGATCACTATGCCGTTGGCCAAACTGTCACGCTTTGCGGCTCAGTTTAAACTGGGTAACTATGCCCGCAATGAACGCATTGACGGTCCGCACGAGTTTCAGGTATTGCACGACGCACTCAATCAGGGCGCAGACAAAATCTCCTACGATACCGAACGGCTCAACCGGGCACTGCACAAGGCAGAAGCGGCAGACCGGGCAAAATCAGCCTTTCTGGCCAACCTTTCTCATGAGATCCGAACCCCGATGAATGGGATGCTGGGGTTATCGCAGCTGCTGCTAAAGACGAAACTGACCGAAGAGCAGGATCACCACCTCCGTACCCTGCTCGATTCCGGAAAGCATATGATGTCGCTACTGAACGACATTCTCGATTTTTCCAAGATCGAGCAAGGGCAACTTAAGCTGGATCCCACCAACTTCTGTTTTACCGATTTGGTCGGTACCATAGAGAGTACCTACTACTCGCTTGCCAAAGAAAAAGGCATCGGCTTCGACATCCAGTGCGAATTCAATCCCAACGACTGGTTCTATGCCGATAAAGCGCGGATCCGCCAGATTCTATTTAACCTGATCAGCAATGCCATCAAGTTCACGGAGCGCGGCAAGGTACAGGTGACACTGAAGCTGGACGATGGAGAAAGCCCCGGCGAGAAGATCCTTACCATTATGACCCGAGATACCGGCATTGGCATCGACCCGGAACGGATCCTGTACATCTTTGATCCTTTTGCCCAAGCAGAGGCTTCAACCAGTCGCCGCTTCGGTGGCACCGGGCTCGGGCTCAGTATCGTCAAACAGCTGGCGGAACTGATGGACGGGCAGATTCACCTCGACAGCGTTCCGGGAGCAGGGTCGACCTTTACGGTCACCCTTGGCATTCACCAAGGGCAGTACATGGTACCGGCGCAAGAAAGCCTCGAGTTCGACCACCGCGCATTTGCCAACCTCCGGGTATTGATCGTCGAAGACAACAACCTCAATGTCCTGATTATCGACTCCTTCCTCAAGCAACGCGGGTTCCAAACCTGTGTAGCCGAAAACGGAGCCGAGGCTCTGGCGATCCTCGAGAACGAGTTTTTCGATGTTGTTCTTATGGATAACCATATGCCGGTTATGGACGGTATCGAAGCAACCACTAAAATCCGAGCCTTATCGTCGCCTGTCAGCCAGATCCCTATCTTCGCCTGTACAGCTGATGTGTTTGAAGAAACCCAGAAAAACATGATTATTGCCGGCGTCGACTGTGTGATCACCAAACCTCTCGATGAACAAAAACTGCTTGACGCCCTCCAGCGCTTCAAGAGCAAGATCACCCATATGGCATTGCTACGCGCAGCCTATGAAGCAGAACAAAGAACAGAAACCGCTCCGAACAATGCTGCTGACGCGATAGATGCTATTGACGTTATTGAGCAAGAAGGTGGTGGTTTGACGGATGGCTGTGTCGGCAGCAGCGTGTTAAACGACGAGATCATAAGTGAAATCACTCAGGATGGGAGCCATACCAACGACAGCAGTGAAAGCCAGTTGCTGGCCGAGAGTTTCCAGCAAATCGAAATCAACGCCCTGCTTGATATGATGGATCAAGACCATGACATCATCATGCAGTTCCTCCAGATGTTTGCCGAAGAGCACAGTCAGGATATAGACAAACTCAAGCAGGCACTGGCCAAGGATGATTTTGATTCGGCCATACTGCTCAGCCACTCTCTGAAGGGTGCGTCAGGCAGTATCAGTGCCATCTATGTCCGCGAGGCGGCGTTGGTCATCGAGAAGAAGGTCAAGGCAGGCAAACAGCCAACCGAGGCTGAGCTAGCCAATCTTGACGATTTGTTAAACAAGCTCATTGAAGAGATCCACCAGCAAGTTGAACTAACGATCTAATAAAGACTGGTGTCATTCGTAAAAATGGCACCAGTCTGCCCAGCACAGCATTGCCCCTCCTCTTATCAATCACTCCCAGCCAAGCATTCAAGCCTGTAATTAGCGATACATCTCAGAACGCCATCCCAATAAAGAATAAAATCAAACCAAAAAAGAGATACTGAGATGCGAAAAATATACGACTTTGATTTAAAGCTACTCCACTTATTTGTGACCATTGTTGATTCTGGTGGCTTTTCAGCTGCGCAATTTAAATTAAACATGCACCAATCGACAATTAGTACTCGCATGAACGATCTGGAAACCCGGCTTGGTATGACATTGTGCCACCGGGGACGAAGAGGGTTCCGCCTGACTCATGATGGCAACAAGGTCTATCAGCTTTGCCAAACGTTATTTAGTGATATTGCCAGCTTTGAAGATCAACTCGATAGCATCAGAAATGTCTCCCATGGTCATATCAAACTCGCACTGACTGATAACCTTGCTACCAACCCGCAATGTAAAATCCAGCAGGCTATCAAACACTTTTGCAAAGACCACCCAAAGGTGACAATCGATACGGAAATCTGCGACTCGTACCAAATTGAAATGATGGTGCTTGATGGAAAGGCCGAGCTAGGGATCACCTCCTCAGAGGTCCCCAAAGACGGTCTTACATATATCTATTTATTTGGTGAAAAACAGTGCCTGTATTGCGCACCGGACCATCCGGTTCTCTCGATTCCACGAGAGATCACGACTGAAGATCTGCTTGATACACCAATTGTGGAGCGAGGGGTATCCCACAAGATCACTCCGCTCAGCAATACTAAAAACTTGCTTCACCTCGCCAGCAGCACCAATATGGAAGCAACAGCCCATCTGGTATTATCCGGAAATTTTGTCGGCTACCTGCCGGATCACTATGCTTCGATTTGGGAGCAACGTGGAGAGATGGTCAGAGTCAATGCCCCGTCTCTTGAATACATTGCTGAATTCCATTTAACCACCCTGGAATCCAAGGAACTTTCATTAGCCGCAACTGAATTAATGCATGCGATTTCCAGTGCCCACCAAAATAAAAAGCCGTCGCTTCATTTCTCGATTTAATACAATCAAATCTCATTACAGTTTCTTCACGGAATAAAGCAATTTATTCCGTGAATGTGACTTTTTATTCTTACATCGAATTCATACAAAGTAACCATAGAAAACCCATTATTTATCTTCATCACTAAAAAGCGCTCAATGTTCCAAAAGAACAATATTACCCAGAGGTAAAACTATGAGCACTTACCCGTGTATTAATATCCATTTAGATACGATCACCCAAAATACCCAACAAATGGTGTCAGCGTGCCGAGCCCAGGGCGTATCGCCTGCCGGTGTTACCAAGCTAGCCTGCGCCACTCCAGATGTCGGGCAGGCTATCTTAAATGGCGGCATTCAACTTCTTGCTGATTCTCGCATTCGGAATTTAAGAAAAATCCGTCATCTCGATACCCAAACGCTACTGTTGAGACTGCCAGCTCTTAGTGAAATCAGCGAGGTCGTCAAATATGCCGATATCTCTCTGAACTCCGAGATGGCAACCTTAAACGCCCTGTCAGCCGAAGCCCTCAAGCAGCATAAAACCCATCAAGTTATTCTGATGCATGACCTAGGCGACCTCCGGGAAGGTGGGTTCTACGAAGAAGAAACCCTTGCCCTTGCTCGCAAGGCCGTGTCACTACCGGGGATCGAGCTTGTCGGCCTCGGTAGCAACCTCGCCTGCTACGGTGGTGTAGAGCCCACCTCCGACAATCAAAACACGCTGATTGCGATCGCCAGACAGATAGAAGTGACATTTGGCATCACGCTTAAGTATATCTCCGGAGCAAGCTCTGCCGGATTGCCTTTGATGCTCAGCGGTGAACTGCCACAAGGCATCAACCAGCTAAGACTCGGGGCTTCACTTCTGATGGGAATTGGGCTGAACGATGATCCGATCCCCGACACCCGCCAAGATACCTTTGATCTCACAGCGGAAATTGTCGAGATCAAAGTCAAACCCTCAGTCCCGACCAGCTCCACCGCCCTTGATGCTTTTGGCAACAAACCTGATTTTATTGACCGCGGGCTGCGTAGACGTGCAATTTGCGCAATCGGAAAACAAGATGTCGATATCAGCCAGATCTCCCCGAAAGACCCAAACATCATCGTCATTGGCGGTAGCAGCGATCACCTCATTCTCGATATCAATGACTGCGAACCCGACTACCAAATCGGTAGCTTAGTCGATTTCGATTTGTCCTACGGCGGCGTCTTGCAGTGCATGACCTCCGAATACATCACCAAACGCTTTATCTAAAACCAAAAATATGAATGCAAATACCAACTCAACATCGCGCTAAGGATGCACCATGTTAAGAATTAAGAAGTTCCCTAACACCTTTACGATCCTATTCTTTTTAATTTCCTTCTTTGCCATGCTGACCTATATATTGCCAGCTGGTAAATACACCCGAGAAATGAATGAACAGCTCGGCAGGGAAGTGCCTCTGCCAGGCTCATATCATGTCATTGAGTCTTCGCCGCAAGGTTTTTTTGATACCCTTATGGCTCCCATCTCCGGCTTTTATGATCCGGTAAGCGGCGTCATCGGTGCCATCGATGTCAGCCTTTTCGTCCTGATGGTCGGCGGTTTCCTCGGTATAGTTACCAAGACAGGCGCCATTGACACAGGCATTGCCAGGATCATGGTTCGCCTGAAAGGACGGGAAATATACATGATCCCTATCTTGATGACCCTATTTGCACTTGGTGGGACATCCTACGGTATGGCTGAGGAATCACTGGCCTTTTATGGCCTGCTTATCCCAATCTTTATGACTGCCCGCTTTGATCCCCTGGTTGCCGTAGCCGTTATCTTTGTCGGCACTGGTGTCGGCACGCTGGGTTCAACCATTAACCCGTTTGGTACTGTCATTGCCTCTAACGCCGCCAGTGTCGATTTCCTCAGCGGGGTTGAATTGCGGTTTGTCATTCTTGCCGTTGCCCTTATCGTCGGCTGTGGCTATGTAATGCGCTATGCCAGAAAGATCCAGAACAACCCGGACGCTTCCCTGCTTGCCCACCTGCGTCACGATCATGAAGCGCACTTTCTGGGTGACAAAGATGCCACTGACAATCTGCCGGTTCTAACCACCTCACAGAAAGGCGTGCTGATCCTGTTTATCCTGACTTTCAGCATCATGATCTACGGTGTCTCTGTACTCGGTTGGTGGATGGCTGAAATGGCCACGCTATTTATCTTTATGGGTATTCTGTGCGGGATTGTCGGTCGCCTGAAAGAAGACGATCTGATCAACTCATTCGTGGCCGGCGCTGCCGACCTGATTGGGGTGGCATTAATTGTCGGTGTCGCCCGCGGAATTGTTGTGGTCATGGAAGCCGGTAACATCACTGACACCATTCTTAACTTTGCTGAAGGGATAGTGGCAGGCAAAAGCTCGGTCTTGTTCATTAACACCGTTTATTGGATTGAGATGCTGCTCTCTTTCATCGTTCCTTCAACCTCAGGTCTGGCAGTAATGAGCATGCCTATCCTGGCGCCACTGGGCGATTTTGCCAATACAGGCCGCGAGCTAGTGGTAACCGCATTTATGAGCGGAATAGGCACTATCCTGTTTATTACGCCAACCTATGGTGTACTAATGGGTGGATTAGCGATAGCACGTATTCCTTATATCACCTGGCTGAAGTTCATTGCCCCGTTAGTTGCTTTCTTTGTCGTACTTAACTGTGTGGTTCTGTCAATCGGGGTAACACTATAGAGTAACCCGTTATTAACCAATTACGCTCCCGGTGGGTCATTACCTTCCGGGAGCTTTTTGTACTACTGCGATTAGAACCACCGCGATTTCAACCACTGGTATTTCAATCGCTTCTATTTCAACAGCTGCTATTTCAAGCCCAGCCGCTTAGCCAGTCGATGCAGGTTACCGCTGTCGATGCCAAGCTGCCTTGCGGTCGCTGCCCAGTTGTTATCGTTCGCCTCCAGTGCCTGGCGAATATACTGCGCCTGAAATAACTCAGTCGCATCACGCAGGCTGTCACCGCTAAACACAGGCATTAATGGCTGAACAGCACCCCGGGCAGATCGAGCTATCGCAATCCCCTGCCTAGAGGCCTCTGGGCCAAAACCATCTTGATCAGCGCTGTCAAAATTAAAGTGATGAGGATGAATCTGTGGTGATTCAGCACCATATTCAGAACGTGCCAGAATAGCCGCGCGGTGGATACAGTGCTCCAGCTCGCGAATATTACCTGGCCAGCCATATTGGGAAAGTATTGTCAGACTAGTCTGGCTAAGACGGAGGGTCTGTATCCCTAATTTTGCCCGGCACTTTTCGATAAAGTACCCGGCAAGCAAGGCTATATCATCACCACGTTCTCGCAGCGGGGCCACATGGAGAGGAAAGACACTTAAACGATGATAGAGATCGGCACGGAACCGCCCTTCCACCACTTCCTGCTTAAGATCCTTATTGGTGGCAGCAATGATACGGACATTGACTTTCAGGCTGCGATCGTCACCAATCCGCTGCAAATCGCCATATTGCAGTACCCGCAGTAGCTTGGCCTGAAGCGCCAATGGCAGTTCACCGATTTCATCGAGGAAAAGCGTCCCGTCATTGGCAATTTCAAACTTTCCGCTCCGGTTGCTGATTGCCCCGGTAAAGGCCCCTTTAACATGGCCAAACAGTTCACTTTCGGCCACTGACTCAGGTAAGGCAGCACAGTTAAGGTAAACAAGAGGCTGCTCCGCTCGACCAGACTTGCGATGAATATCCTTGGCCACCAGCTCTTTACCGACACCTGTCTCGCCCAGCACCAAGACATTCAAATCCGACTTGGCAACAACATCGATTTCGCTCTTAAGGGCAAGCATAGGCACCGACTGGCCAACCATCTCAACATTGTCACTATCACTGATTTTAATTGACGAAAACTGCGCCGGGCTCTCTGTTGCCACTTTTTCCAGCTGCTCCATCATCAGGGCATTATTGAGCGACACCGCAGCCAGCGCACTGATAGTACGCAGGTCCTGATCGCTAAACTCCGCAAACGAAGAGGTGTCAAAGCTGTCTATGGTCAGGGCGCCGATTAAGTTGTCATCCGCCAACAGCGGCAATCCAATACAGGCATGAACTTTAAGTTCATCCTCATGGTTGGGGATTAGCCCATCAAACGGATCCGGAAGCTCGCTATCGGCAGGAAACCTGACAATGTCTCCGGCTCGCGCTATGGCTTCGAGCCTCGGGTGTTCGCTAATCGTAAAACGCCGTCCCAGCACATCTGGAACCAGACCATCGATAGCCAGAGGCGTAAATTGCTGACCACGAAAAGCCAACAGTGCCGATGCATCGCAATTCAGGGTTTGGCGAATAGTATTAAGCAAGCGCTGAAAGCGGTCCTGATTAGAAATACTGGTCGTCATATCCAAGGCGATATGGGTAAAGTCGCGTGTTGGCAAAACCATGGCAGTTCTCTCCGCTGATATTATTCAGGCTTTTAATACACTGTCACTATGACACTAATCACAAGAAACTCAATAAAGGGATCCAATACAACCTATAACTTATTGAGTTGTTTCAGCTCAAAAATCATCACCGATCTAACCATGCAAAAATTAGCGACTGACTTTTAAACACCAACAATGTCAATATGACACGCAGATGTATAAATGACAATAAAATATAAGTGTCATAATGACACCAAGAATATATGAAATTCTTTAAATACAACAAGTTAAACTTTGGCACGATAGTTGATTAGTAAGCCTTGATACTAAAACAACTATTCGAGTGATCAGATATGACTAAACAAAAGTTATCAATCATATCGCTTCTCATTGTGTGCTTGGCTTCATTTACAGTTTTGCTCAGCATCGGAAGCGACATTTACCGCGAGGCACCGCCAATCCCAACCAAGGTTGTGAGCACAAGCGGTGAGGTTATTTTTACGGAAAATGATATTCAGCGGGGCCAACTGGTATGGCGCTCTATGGGCGGGCATCAGCTTGGTTCTATCTGGGGACACGGCTCATATGTCGCTCCAGACTGGACAGCAGACTGGCTGCACCGCGAGGCGAACAACTGGCTGGAGCTCAAAGCGCGTGAAGATTTCAACAAGCCTTTCACCCAGCTGTCGAACAGTCAGCAGGCAGCGCTGGAGCAAGAGCTACGTGATGACTTACGCCCTAACAACTACAACGTAGAAACCGGTGTCATCACCATTTCTCCACGCCGTTCTGACGCGATTTCTATGTTGCAGCATCACTACATTGGCTTGTTTGGCGATGATCCTGCCTATCAGCCACTGCGTGAAGACTACGCAATGAAAGAGGGTACGGTTTCAACGGCCGAACGTCGCGAAAAGCTTACCGCCTTCTTCTTCTGGAGCGCATGGGCTGCCACCACAGAGCGTGTCGACCAAACTTATACCTACACCAATAACTGGCCGTATGATCCGGTCGTAGGCAATACACCAACATCCAGTAATATTGTCTGGTCAATCTTAAGTGTGGTTGTTCTGATTGCCGGTGTTGGCGCACTGGCCTGGTATCACGCCGCACTAAAACATGAGCCACTGCCAACACCACCAAAATATGACCCTCTGTTTGATGGCAAACCGACTGCTTCACAAAAAGCGGTAGGTAAGTACTTCTTTACTGCAGTAGGTCTATTCCTATTACAGGTTTTCCTCGGCGGCATTACCGCCCACTACGGTGTCGAAGGTCAGGACTTTTACGGCATTCCTCTTTCAGAAATCCTCCCTTACTCGGTAACCCGAACCTGGCATACCCAACTAGCGGTATTCTGGATTGCAACTGCATGGCTGGGAACAGGACTGTACATTGCACCGGCACTGTCAGGCCATGAACCAAAATTCCAGCGCCTGGGTGTCAATGTCCTCTGGATCGCACTGGTTGTTGTCGTACTCGGCTCGATGGCTGGTGAATGGCTTGCTGTTCAGCAGTACTTTGACCTCGATACCAGCTACTTGTTAGGACATCAGGGACAGGAATACATCGATCTTGGCCGTGTCTGGCAAGTACTGCTATTGGCTGGCCTGCTGATCTGGCTGGCACTGGTAACCCGTGCAATTCGCCCGGCGCTTTCGCAGCAAGGTGAAATGCGTGCTGTGATTTGGGTACTGTATGCCTCTTGCGTGGCGATCGGCCTGTTCTACGGTGCTGGCCTGTTCCAGGGTAAACACACCAACCTGGCAATTGCTGAGTACTGGCGCTGGTGGGTGGTACACCTATGGGTTGAAGGCTTCTTTGAAACCTTTGCGACCTCAGTTATTGCCCTTATGTTTGTTCGCCTTGGTCTGGTGCGCGCAGCAACAGCCAACAGTGCGGTACTGTTCGCAACAGTCGTCTTCTTAACTGGCGGCCTGATCGGCACCCTGCACCACTTGTACTTTACCGGTACGCCGACATCCGTCATTGCCTGGGGTTCAATCTTCTCGGCACTGGAAGTCGTACCGCTGGCGCTTATCGGATTCGAGGCTGTTGAAAGCTACCGCATGCGCAATACCACGCCGTGGATGGCGCGCTACAAGTGGGCAATCATGTTCTTTGTCGCTACGGCATTCTGGAACCTTGTCGGTGCCGGTGTACTTGGCTTTCTCATCAACCCACCTGTCGCGCTGTACTTTATTCAGGGCTTGAACACCACAGCTACCCATGCCCACGGTGCATTTATGGGCGTCTACGGCATGCTAGGAATTGGTCTGATGTTGTTCTGCCTGCGTGGTCTGGCGGGTGATACCCGGGGCTGGGATGACAAATGGCTGAAATGGGCCTTCTGGTCACTGAACATTGGCCTGGCTGCCATGTTGGCTATGTCACTGCTGCCTGTCGGCCTGGTTCAGTTCTTTGCTGTCATCGAGAACGGCTACTGGTTTGCCCGCTCACCGGAAGTGCTGCACAGCCCGCTTGTTGAGACCTTGGTCTGGCTACGTATGCCTGGTGACATGCTATTTGGCGCTGGCGGTATCTTCCTGGGAATTTTCCTCGCCAAGCTAGTTGTTCGTGCAATCAAGTCAGGCAAAGAAGCGGAGGCACTAGCACGATGAGCAAACACATCCTATCAGGGCTTAAGGTATTGCTGGCCATCTCGGGGATCTACCTCGGTAGTGCCGTACTAACCAGCCTGCCACAGCTGTTTGTTCAGCTGTCCATTGAGATGGGATGGATGACACCCGCTCTTCTGTAAACTGTAACCGCTCAGCTCGCCTTATAACAAAGTCGGCCTGGGCGGTTTATTACATGTGGACACATCATGTATCTGACCATAAAAACGTTTCATCTGATTACCGTAATGCTCAGCATCAGTTTGTTTGTTCTGCGCTTCGGCCTGCGCTGTCGCCACTCCCCCTTGGCAAATAACCGGGTGCTGAAGGTTATCCCGCATATTAATGACTCTTTTTTACTTACCAGCGGCTTTGCCCTGATCAACCTCACCGGCTTTGTCCCGTTTACATCCGCCGCCCCCTGGTTATCAATCAAGCTGGTGAGTGTGGTTGCGTACATCCTTTGTGGTGCGTTTGCTCTTAAGGCGAAAACCAACTGGCAGCGATGGGCTTTTTTCACCGGCGCAATGGGCTGGTTGATGTTTATTATTCACCTCGCCATTAGCAAATATTTTGCCCTCCATTCATTACCTGGCTATTCCCTGTTTCTGTGATGCTGTACTGACAAGAGCATCAGTGCTCTTGTCACCTTCCGCCCACCTTTCCCTCACCGATTATTAGCAATAAGCCCCATTCCTTCGCAGAATCTAACAGCTTTTTGCCCCTACAAATGCGAGCAAAAGTTCACACGTCAGATCATATGCTCACACATAAAACATTCGTATCACGCCAACAAGGCAAGTATCCAGGCAAATTAATTCGTAAAACAGTCTTAAGATCTTATAAAAATGCGATCCAGGCACGATTTGCCTTCCTAAACAATTGACAATTTACAGCAAAAAGCTAATTATCATCACATCAATTGTTCTTTGATGATCCATATGTTCACGAGCTGTGTTTTTGGTTTGAAACATTTGGGTTAATTACAGGTAAAACTACCTTTTCTGGCTACACTTTTAGCTAGCAATAAGACAAGCCCTAACACTTTGAAGGTCGAAAGATATGAGCACTAAACTGGAACAACTGCGCGCGCTAACAACTGTTGTTGCTGACACTGGCGACATTGAGGCTATCAGCAAGTATCAGCCTGAAGATGCGACTACCAACCCATCGCTGATCCTGAAAGCTGCACAGATCGCTGAGTATGCTCCTCTTATTGATGCGTCAATTGCTTACGCTAAAGCTCAGAGCGACGACAAAGAGCAGCAGGTTCAAGACACTTGCGACATGCTTGCAGTAAACATCGGTAAAGAAATCCTGAAAGTCGTTCCTGGCCGTATCTCTACTGAAGTTGACGCTCGTCTTTCTTACGACACCGAAGGCAGCATCGCTAAAGCTCGCCAGCTAATCAAAATGTACAACGATGCCGGTATCACTAACGACCGTATCCTTATCAAGCTAGCGTCTACTTGGGAAGGTATCCGTGCTGCTGAAGTACTGGAAAAAGAAGGCATCAACTGTAACCTGACTCTGCTATTCTCTTTCGCTCAGGCGCGTGCATGTGCAGAAGCTGGTGTTTACCTGATTTCTCCTTTCGTTGGCCGCATCATGGACTGGTACAAAGCCAAAGAAGGTCGTGACTTCGAAGCGCAGGAAGATCCAGGTGTTATCTCTGTAACTAACATCTACAACTACTACAAAGAACACGGCTACAATACTGTTGTTATGGGCGCAAGCTTCCGTAACACTGGTGAGATTCTAGAACTAGCCGGTTGTGACCGTCTGACTATCAGCCCACAGCTACTACAAGACCTGGAAGATGCAACAGGTGAAGTTGTTCAAAAACTAGTTGCAACTACTGAGCTGAAAGAACGTCCTGCCGTTATGGGTCACGCTGAGTTCCTATGGGAACACAACCAGGATCCAATGGCTGTAGAGAAACTGGCTGAAGGCATCCGTAACTTCGCCGTTGACCAGGGCAAGCTAGAAGCAATGATTGCTGAGCGCCTGTAAGCCTTAGACATATTCAAGAAAGCGGCCGACAAGCCGCTTTCTTCCTTTTTAACGTTTTTGATTCAAATAAATTCTATAGTGGAAACCAATATGGAACGTAAAGTGTTAGCAAATGCAATCCGTGCACTGAGCATGGACGGTGTACAGCAGGCAAACTCAGGCCACCCAGGTGCACCTATGGGTATGGCGGACATCGCTGAAGTATTGTGGCGCAGCCACATGAACCACAACCCACAAAACCCAGAGTGGGCTGACCGCGACCGTTTCATCCTGTCGAACGGTCACGGTTCAATGCTGATCTACTCTCTGCTTCACCTTACTGGCTACGATCTATCTATCGATGATCTGAAGAATTTCCGCCAGCTTCACTCTAAAACACCTGGTCACCCAGAATACGGTTATGCACCGGGTATCGAAACTACAACTGGCCCTCTAGGTCAGGGCATCACCAACGCTGTTGGTATGGCGATCGCTGAAAAAGCAATGGCTGACCAGTTCAACCGCGACGGCCACGATATCGTTGACCACTACACCTACTCGTTCCTGGGTGACGGTTGTATGATGGAAGGTATCTCTCACGAAGCATGTTCTCTAGCCGGCACACTTGGCCTTGGCAAACTAGTTGCTTTCTGGGATGACAACGGTATCTCTATCGACGGTGAAGTTGAAGGTTGGTTCTCTGACGACACACCTAAGCGTTTCGAAGCATACGGCTGGCACGTAATTCCAGCAGTAGACGGTCACGATCCAGAAGCAATCAACGCGGCTATCGAAGCGGCGAAAGCGGAGACTGGCAAGCCGACTCTGATCTGCTGCAAAACTATCATCGGTTTCGGTTCTCCAAACAAAGCCGGTTCTCACGACTGTCACGGTGCTCCACTAGGTGCTGAAGAAATCGCTGCAGCTCGTGAATTCCTAGGCTGGAACCACGGTCCTTTCGAAATCCCTGCAGACGTTGCTGCTGAGTGGGATGCGAAAGAAGCGGGTGCCGCTAAAGAAGCAGCTTGGAACGCGAAGTTCGAAGCATACGCTGCTGCTCACCCTGAGCTGGCTGCAGAGTTCAAACGCCGTTCATCTGGCGAGCTTCCTGCACAGTGGGAAGAGCAAGCGAACGCAATCATTGCCGATCTTCAGGCAAACCCTGCGAACATTGCATCACGTAAAGCCTCTCAGAACGCACTGGAAGCATTTGGTAAACTGCTACCAGAATTCATGGGCGGCTCTGCTGACCTTGCGCCTTCTAACCTGACTATGTGGTCTGGTTCTAAGTCACTAGAAGCAAACGACTTCACTGGTAACTACATCCACTACGGTGTACGTGAATTCGGTATGACAGCTATTATGAACGGCATCGCCCTGCACGGCGGTTTCGTACCATACGGTGCAACCTTCCTGATGTTCATGGAATACGCACGTAACGCAATGCGTATGGCTGCGCTGATGAAAGTTCAGAACATCCAGGTATACACTCACGATTCAATCGGTCTGGGTGAAGATGGTCCTACGCACCAGCCTGTAGAGCAAGTTGCTTCTCTACGCCTGACACCTAACATGAGCACATGGCGTCCATGTGACCAGGTTGAGTCAGCCGTTGCCTGGAAATTTGCTATCGAACGTAAAGACGGTCCAACATCACTGATCTTCTCGCGTCAAAACCTTGCACAGCAAGAGCGTACAGCGGCACAGGTTGCTGACATCGCTAAGGGTGGCTACATCCTGAAAGACTGCGAAGGCAAGCCAGAGTTGATTCTGATCGCAACAGGTTCTGAAGTAGAACTAGCAACAGAAGCATACGCCCAACTAACAGCTGAAGGCCGTAAGGTTCGCGTTGTTTCTATGCCAGCAACTGACCTGTTCGACAAGCAAGATGCAGCATACCGTGAAGCGGTACTGCCATCAGACGTAACTGCACGTATCGCTGTAGAAGCTGGTATTGCAGACTTCTGGTACAAGTACGTTGGCTTCGGCGGTCGTATCATCGGTATGACTACCTTCGGCGAATCTGCACCAGCAGGCGAACTGTTCAAGATGTTCGGCTTCACGGTTGAAAACGTTGTTGATACAGCAAAAGAACTACTAGGCTAAGCATTACTGCTTAACTGATTTCAAAGCCAGGCTTGATAGCCTGGCTTTTTTTATTCCAGTATTTAAAGTGACTATTTTATAAAATATTAGCTGCGCAAAACCATAATTTCCCCACCTGTTAATTTTCTATTTACACCTATAACAAAATTCATCATACAAAAATCTAAGTATTAGCAGGCCCTTTGTTAGCAATTTATCAATATGTGACTAAAGTCTTACTTTTAAAAGGGTTATTAGGGATGCATCTATTAGAAAATATGCCGTTATTTGATCGGGATCACTCATTTTCAAGCAAATAAACAAGATGCATATAACTCAGATCAATACCTGAAAATATTTTTATGCATCTGGTGTCAATGTAGAAAACATTTCTATATATCAAGGCTGTTGTGAAAAAATAAGGATTTTTTTCTCTTATATAAAGCGTATTCTCGCTTTGAATTAAAACATAAGCACCAGGGAATAATTACTTCATTAATCCACTTTTATAATTTTTGATTTTTGATTTCATTTTAACTCCAATCCGAATTATCGGATGTTCCCTCGTGCCAACTTTTTATATTGGACGTAATAGTAGGTCGAAAGATGACAAAACAAAAACTAGGACTCGCGAGTATAGTATTGCTCGGGTTTAACTCTATCATTGGCTCTGGAATATTTTTATTACCTAGCTCTTTATATCAATTAGCCGGTGATTGGTCTGTTGCCCTTATTCTTATTACTGCGGTCATTGTCGCTACCATCGCATTTTGCTTTGCTGAAGCATCAGGCTACTTTAGCCAAAATGGCGCAGCCTATGTTTATACCAAGGAAGCCTTTGGTCCTTTTGCCGGTTTTGAAGTCGGTTTCCTTAAATGGATGATGCAGTGTATTGCGTGGGGAGTAATGGCAGTAGCACTAACTAATATTCTTGCTAATACCTTTGGTTTTGAAGAAAACCAAATGTTACGTAGCGGAATTATTATTAGTATTGTCGGCTCACTAACAATATTAAACCTTGCTGGTGTCGGTGCTGCCAAATTGGTGAACAATATTTCCACATTAGCGAAAATGGTACCTTTAGTATTATTAATTGTTGGTGGCGTGTGGTTTATTAATCCAGAGTTCATCCTACCGACTATCTCTTCTGCACCAGCAGAAACGGCAGAACATTCACTTTCATTTGAGACTCTAGGTTCAGCTTTGATCCTTTGTTTCTACGCTTTTACCGGATTTGAAACATTCGGCACTGCCGCGGAAGATATGGATAATCCTAAGCGTAATCTTCCTCTTGCCATTATCATCGTAATCATCGCAGTGACGGTATTCTATGCCGCAGTTATGGCTGTCTCTGTCGGCATCCTAGGCCCTGATATCGCCAACTCTTCCGTCCCGTTAGCTGATGCAGCAAAAGTGGCGTTCGGTGATGCGGGTTTCTATATGATCACTATCGGCTCAATCATCTCGATTGCCGGTATTAATGTTGCCGCTTCTTTCCATATTCCACGTGCGTTACTGCCACTGGCTGACGACAAAATGATCCCAGCCGTGTTTGGTCGCAAGAACGACAAAGGTATTCCTACAGTGGCTATTATTGCCTCAGGCTTGGTAACTATCCCGATTGCCCTCTCTGGCTCATTCACAACTCTGGCGATGCTTAGCGTAGTCACCCGATTTGCGCAGTACATCCCTACCTGTATTGCTGTTCTCAAGTTCCGCCAACGCTTTAAAGGTGACGAAAGCACCAAGAACAACTTCAAAGTACCATTCGGACCGATTGTCCCTGTGGCAGGTGTCTGTATCTGTCTCTGGCTGCTAGCCGACCAGAGCCTGACCAAGATCCTCGTTGGTTTGGGGGCCATGGTACTGATTTCACCGCTTTACTTTATCGCTCGTAAACGTGCAGCAGAGCAACACGTAGAACCAGCAACTACCAAAGCGTAACCCACTCGTAAACATGGCCAGGACCTAGGTTCTGGCTACTACCCGGACATAATAGATGATGAACACAATTGAAATTGTTAATGCATGGCATCAGGAAATTACCACATGGCGTCATACGCTGCACAGCATGCCAGAAGTAGGTTTTGAACTTCACAACACATCTCAATATGTCGCGAATAAGCTTGAATCCTGGGCCATAAGAATCGATCGCAGCTTCGGCCAAACCGGTATTGTAGGCATTATTGACGGCACACTGGGTGAAGGAAGAACCATCGCCTACCGCGCTGATATGGATGCCCTGCCGATGCAGGATCAAACAGGCCAGCTATATGCCTCTCAGAATCCGGGAATGGCCCATGCCTGCGGTCATGATGGTCATATGGCCATGTTACTGGCCACCGCCCGTTACTTCTCTGAAAACCGGGATTTCCGAGGCCGCATCATCTTCTTATTCCAGCCAGCCGAAGAAATCGGTGCCGGTGCCAAGGCCATGATGGAAGACGGCCTGTTCGAGCAGTACCCTTTTGACGAAGTGTATGGCTTCCATAACATGCCAAGGTTGCCAGAAAATACTATCTCGCTGCGCTACGGTCCTATTACTGGCGCTGGTGAAAAGTTCCGCCTGATTGTGAAAGGCTGCAGCGGCCACTCCAGTGTTCCGCATAAATGCATCAACCCAATCACTATCTCTGCCAAGATCATCACGGCATGGCAGTCCATTGTGTCGGAGTGTGTACCCTGCTCTGAAATGGGCGTGCTTGCCGTGACGAAAATCATGAGTGGTGAGGTGTTCAACTCTATACCTGAATCAGCCGAAGCCGGCGGTACAATTCGCTTCTACGAGCGTGAAGTCGGCAAGACGCTGCGCCGCAAAATGCAGCTGCTCGCCAGCTCAATTGCCGAAGCCTACGATGCAGAAGCTGAGGTACTGTTCGAAGTACTATGTCCGGCGACAGTGAATACCCCTGAACAAGTTGATTGCGTCATTGACGTTGCCAAACAAACCGTCGGGGCAGAAAACCTCAATACCAATGTCGAGCCCAGTCCGGGGGGCGAAGACATGGCATTTTTCAAGAAAGACGACAATATTGGTGCCTGCTTTTTTATGATTGGTTCAAAGGGCACCAACCTCCATACCTGCGATTTTGATTTTGATGACAGCATAATTCCTCTCGGAGTCACCATGCTGTGCCGAATCGCAAAACAACGCTTAGTGTGAAAAGGTTTATTATGAAAACAATGCTAAAAACATCCCTACTTTCCCTTGCTCTGGCAGTTGTACCAACATCAGCAGCCTTCGCCGATGTCATCGACTGGTCAAGCGACGAAGGGATCACTCGCCTTGAACAATCTCACTTCAAGAAAGATTTCTTCAAGCTGGCGAACTTTTACGATGCGCAGGATAACAAAGTCTACTGCGGTGTTGCCTCCACCAGCATCATAATGAACGCACTCCGCGTACGCCAGAACGTGACAGAAATCCCGCTGGATGAATCAACGATTGCACCAGAAGACCGGGCTTACTTCCCTCAAGGTGACTGGAGCCCGTTCTACGAACGCTATACTCAAAATACCGTTCTGGGTCATAGCGAGAAGACTCGACTACAAATCATGGGACAGCCTGTCTCTGAAGGTGCCGGCCCAGATTACGGCTTACAGCTAGATCAAATGACGGATCTGGTGACATCCAACCATCTAAAAGTAAAAACAGTATTCGTCGATAATCTGGACAGCAAGGCGGCGATGAAAGCCGAGCTGGTTCATGCCCTGGAAACCAGAGACCAGTATGTTGTCGTTAACTACTCACGTAAAACACTTAACCAGCCAGGATCGGGCCATTACTCACCAGTTGGTGCCTATGACAAAGCATCGGACTCTTTCCTGATCATGGATGTATCGAATGCCAAAGCGGATTGGGTCTGGGTCGACAGCGATCAACTATTTGACGCAATGGCAACAATGGATACAAAGCGTAATCGCGGTTACCTGCTGATCAGCGAAGGTCTTAAAGGCTAAGCATTACTGCTTAACTGATTAAAAAGCCAGGCTAGATAGCCTGGCTTTTTTTATTTTCCAGTCCCGTTCTGAGACATTTTTCTTATATCAATTAGCAAACGCATGAGTGCAATAATTCTACATCTAACTCAAAGATTAGCCTACATTGCTAATGGACTATGCTGCCACGCTTGGATAAACGACAGCCAAATACAAGCATTAAGGCCAACATCAACCAAGAGCCAACACTCCCGCCACTAGCGTTACCTGCTGCTTCCTTACCACCAGTCTCGCCAGATGTCGTACCTTGAGGCTTTGCCTGATCCGTACTCGCTTTTGCCAGTAACAGCGTTATCCGCTCAACCGGTTTTTGTCCTGCAGACATCTGCACATCAACGCCATGTGGCTGATTTGGACTGAATGACCAAGGAAGAACCTTATGGTTTATAGAGCCATTATCGACGCGCTGGACAATCGTTAGCCCCTCAGGCACCTGCCCCTTAAATTTAATGGTGGCTTTCACAATACCTTGGGTAACTTTTTTCCCACTCACCACCATATCCAGACGATCGATGACATTAGACTCAGACTGATTTTTCGCGCTAATTCCTGCTAGCACTGTATTGCCCGCAGAAATTTGCTCCGCCTCACCCAGCACCAACGGTTGAGTCGAATCAACAAAAAGCCAGGTATCACTGTACTCATCTAAAATAACCGAGACCTGCTCACCAGAGGCCAACCCAATACCACCTAGAATATGACGGTTATCAGCATCGCTGCCCGCCTCTAACACATCCGGAATACCGTCTAAGTCAGTGTCGTTGGGCATTACCAAAAGGCCAATCTCCTGCTCATCTGACAAACCATCTTGATCTGAATCCTGTTGGTTAATATCCATCCTGTACGCTTGTTCAATCAAATCGGGCATCAAATCATCATCACTATCGATACCGTATTTTCCGAGAGTAGAACGGAGATGCAACAAAGAATAATTTGTCTCTACAGGTGTGATTGCAAGTCCACCATTTTCCAACAGCTCTACTTTAAACATCGCCGTTTGAGTCGTATCAGCATTGATATAACTCAGACTATAAGTCCCATCCTGATTATCCACTAACGGAAAGCTATTGCTGTCCCCCTTATTCGTCAGCGGTGTTGGCAATAAGGAAACAGCGTTAATCCCCGTTGGTAATTTACGTGTTCCTCCCCAGACCACCTGCTGTTGATCAAAATCCCACAACCAGTAGCCGACTGAATCGATGCTATGTTTACCAAACAAACCTAGCTGATAGCGTCCAAAGTAGCGACCGGTAATGCTTTCTCCTGTATTTGTAACGGACATACTCAGCCGCTCACCATCATAGCCCTGTAACTTATCAATGTTATTCCGATAATACTCAGTGCAGGCTTCCCCATAAGGTTCAGCAAGACACCCTTGATATATATCTTGATAAAGACCCATGTTAAGTTCAGTGCTCTTGATAATTTCTTCAACCTGGTTTTGCTGGGCAGGTGTCAGCAGATTTGCAAACTGCGTCAGCAAAATTGTTGCGCGACTGTTGTCTGCTAGATTCTTATGGTACTCATCAGTCAATTCTTCATGGATTGCTTTTGTCGCATCACTGGTCTGAATATCAGCATGACCTGAAATCAACTCCGAAATATAGCCCGATTCAAAACTCGCTGCTTTGTAACCCATAACAGCGTAATCTTCATGGTTTTGAAATTGGTTGGGTACCTTCTCACTGATATAATCTATAAGTGCCTGATAGCTGTTTAAGCAGCGAGTATATTCTTCTAATGAACACGTCATACCCTTTTCTGAAATCAATTTATCTAGCTGACTGGGTTCACCACCCAACTGCATCGCAGATACCGTCATGCTTATTTTATTCAAGTATTCAGAAGGTACATCCTGTAGGTTAAAATCATGCATACGAATCGTATCTTTCAACCTTACATTGGCTCTACGAGTCTCCTCATCGAAAAAATTTATTTTTAAGCTAGCGATAAACAGAGCCCCGTAATAAACCTCATGAATAAATTCGGTTCCAAGGTTTATGTGACGGTCAGGATCACCAATATACGGCTGACAAGCCTCAGTGATATTATAGCGACCATCACTTTTCGAGTTTAATACTGCAGACTTTGTTCTCGGTTCACTAATTATACTATATGTATCAGAAAATCGATCAGCACTCATACCAATATGAAGCTTCTTTGCTTTCATACCAGCTAATACCGGAAGTGATACATCTGGTATTCCGTTCGATGGTCGCGAATCCAGCCAATTTTCAACCTGAATGTTAGAGGCTATAGTAAAGGCCCCCTCGGAATTTCCCGTTTTAACTACCTCCCCTTCAATACAAGTGAAATTGGAGACACCAAGAGTATGAGGGTTAAATGCAGCGCCGAGCTCTGCATTTGGAGTTTGTTGAAAAGAAAGAAATGTATCAGCATGACTTTGGCTTGCCAACAAAGAAATACATAACATTGTGCAAGCAGTGGGGTACTTCATGATCGTCCTTATCTTCGTCTAATTGTAATGATAATTTCTAAAATACGGGCAAATTAACCCTAAAAAGCTCTTAATAACCGACAAATGTACCATTGAGTGCATATGCGTTGTTTTACGCGCTTCAAACTTATAAGAAACAAGATGCAATAAATAATCAATAATTGAGACAAAGCACACTTTTAGCTTGAAGTAATAATGTCCTTGGAACGAATCAATGAGCAAAACACTCTAAATCGCATTTATGCGACTGACCTTTTACCCGTAAAGCTCCTTACATATTGAAAGAACAAGGTTCTCAACTATGTTTATACGAATGTATTGCCACTTCGTATTAAAGGGTTGTCTATGAGATGTATATTAGTTTCATTGGTCGCTGTTAGTGTTACCGCAGGGGCACTCGCCTCAGAATCAAAACCGGCGACCCAGGCGACCATTGAGGCGAACCAAGCTTTATATAAAGCCTTACCATTTCAGGACAAGAAAGACTTTGAACGTGCGCAAAAAGGATTCATTGCCAAACAGGACGTAGTTACTATTAAAAATGACCAAGGGAATGTGGTCTGGGATCTTGAGGAATATAAAAAATACATCACTCAGGACGCCAAGGCCCCCGATAGTGTCAATCCTAGTTTGTGGCGAAACGCACAACTCAATCTCATTAACGGGTTGTTTAAAGTCACTGACGGCATTTATCAGATCCGCGGTTATGACTTATCAAACATCACCTTTGTAGAAGGTAAGTCAGGCTGGATTGTATTCGACCCTCTTATTTCACAAGAAACAGCCCGCGCCGCCTTGGATTTTATCAATGCCGAACTGGGGGAGCGCCCTGTCACTGCTGTTATTTACAGCCATAGCCACATAGACCACTTCGGTGGCGTCCGTGGAATTGTCGATGAGGCTGATGTTGCTGCCGGCAAGGTTCAAATTATCGCCTCCCACGGTTTCACTGAGCACGCGGTATCAGAGAATGTCATTGCAGGTAATGCCATGGGAAGACGGGCAATTTTTATGTATGGCGCGCTGCTTCCTCGTAACGAACAAGGCAGTGTTAACGGCGGGCTCGGGCAAACCACTTCAACCGGTCTTGCGACGTTAGTAAAACCCACCCTGATCATCGAAAAAACGGGCGAAGAACATATTATCGACGGTGTGAAAATGGTGTTCCAATATACGCCGGGCACCGAGGCGCCGACTGAAATCAACACATGGTTTCCAGAGAAAAAAGCGCTCTGGATGGCAGAGAACAGCACTAACACAATGCACAACATATTAACTCTGCGCGGCGCACAGGTACGTGATGCATTGAAATGGTCCTATTATCTAAACGAAACTATCGAGCTGTGGGGCGATGAAGTCGAAGTAAAATTCCAGAGTCATCACTGGCCCATGTGGGGGCAGGAAGAGATAGTCAATTACTTCAAGCTTCAGCGTGATATGTACAAATATACGCATGACCAAACGGTTAGGCTGATGAATCAAGGCTACATTAGCTCAGAGATTTCCGAGATGATTCAGTTCCCGCAAGAGATCGAGCAAAACTGGAGTACCCGTGGTTACTACGGCACACTGCGCCATAATAGCCGTGCCGTTTACCAGCGCTATATGGGCTGGTACAGCGGTAACCCTTCGGATCTCAATAATCTCCCCCCAGCAGATGCCGCCGCTAAGTACGTGGAATATATGGGAGGCGAAGAATCTGCTATTGAGAAAGCTCAGAAGGACTTCGAAAGCGGAAACTATCGTTGGGTAGCCGAAGTGATGAAGCATGTGGTCTTTGCTAACCCGGAGAGCAAAAAAGGGAAAACACTACTCGCAGACTCCTATGAGCAACTTGGTTATCAGGCGGAATCTGGCCCTTGGCGTTCTGTCTATTTACAGGGAGCCTATGAATTACGCAACGGTACCCCGTCAGCTGGGGGAACCAATACCGCCTCGCCAGATATTATCAAAAACATGCCCCCCGAAATGTTATTTGATTATTTGGCGGTAAGACTGCTTCCTGAAAAAGCAGCCGGTAAACAATATGCTATAAACATTGATTTTACCGACCTTGAAGAGCAATACACACTGTATATCGAGAATTCTGTTCTCAACCACACAACGAAATTAAGTGACAAGCCAAATGTCACTCTCACGTTGACCAAAGAATCCTTAGACAATATTCAGCTGGGTATCATCACACTGGAAAAAGCCATTTCCAGTGGAAAGATAAAATTGAAAGGTGATAAGGAAGCCTTCAAAGATTTTGTGGGGATGCTGGATAACTTCAACTTCTGGTTCAACATTGTTACTCCATAGGAGAAACAGATGAAGCCAATATTTTGGTTGATACTATTAAGTCTGGCCTCTCTGGGAGCAAGTTTCTCTATACGGGCTTGCTCTTATGACGGGCAGTTCAATAATCCCTTCACCGAGAGCTTTCCGGGCTCACTTGATGTGGCGATAGCAACACAAGAGGCGCTTGAGCACAGACGTCTGGAGGCGATTGAAGAGCTGGAAGGGCAACGAGGATTAAGGCGTGCGAGCTGGTGGCTCAAATTAATGGTTAAACAACATAACAATGAGCTTGAGTCTGTGGCTTATATATATCTGGTGGACAGCCATCTTTGGTCCAGGATGACATCAGATAGCAGTGTAGATATTCACTCATCACCGACATCGCGAAACCAAGCGTCTGTGTTGTTACTGAGTGAAGCTACCCTGAGTGCCCTTATTCAGAACAAAGTTGATTTCAAGAGCGCGATTGCACTTGGCATCATGAAATTTTCTAGCTAGTAACAAGATTAAAAACACTTAAATTCAATGGCTAGAGAGTCCCCCCTCTAGCCATACGATTTATAAATTATACAAACAGACCCACGATAGTGGCGTTCATCAAGTTAGCCAATGTTGCAGCAAGCAGTACTTTCATACCTATTTGGCCGATAACACCTGCTTTGGTCGGGATCATTTTACTCAGTGCACCACATACCATGGCGACAGAGCCGATGTTGGCAAAACCACAGAGTGCAATCGTCATAATGGCCGTCGAGCGTTCGGTCATAACTATCTTGCCCATATTGGCGAAGGCGACAAACTCATTCATTGCAATCTTTTGACCAAGGAACGACCCGGCAATGGATGCCTCTTCCCATGGAATACCGATCAGCCAGGCAACAGGTGAGAATAAGGTGCCGAGGATCATATCGACCGACAACCCGGTGATATTGACCATTTCACCGATCGCGTTCAGGCCACCATTCAGCAATGCCATAAGTCCGATACAAGAGATGATCACCGCACCAACAATAGCGGCAATGCCTACCCCGGCAATCGCCCCTTTAGCAACCGCATCAATGAAACTGGTCGGCTTTTCATCATCAGGTAATTCAGGTACCTCATCGATAGTGACTTCTGTTTCAGGAATGATCAGCTTGGCAAACATCAGACCGGCAGGTGCCGACATGAAACACGCCATAATGAGGTAGTTAAGCTCAACCCCCATTCCGGCAAGTCCCGCCAGAATCGAACCCGCAATGGATGACAAGCCGCCGACCATCACCGCAAAAATTTGCGAACGGGTCAGAACACGGTGATAAGGTTTCACCAGCAAAGGAGCTTCCGTTTGGCCAAGCACGATATTACCGGCAGCATTCATGGATTCCGCACGTGAGGTACCCAGTACCTTTTGCAGCCCGCCGCCAATGATATAAACGAACCACTGCATAATACCAAGGTAATAAAGCAATGACGTCAACGAGGCGGTAAAGATAATTTGCGGTAATACCTGCAGCGCCCAGACAAAACCAATGCCATCAACACTGAAATTCACCAGGCTGCCAAAGGCAAACTGAATCCCCTCTGCGCCATAGCCAAAGACATTGCCAACCGCGTTAGATATAGACAGTAATACCCCGGCCCCCATCTCGGTCGCCAACACAAAGAAAGCAACTACCAGAATAATTGCAAACGCCCCGGCAACAGCACGCCAGCTAATGGCTTTACGGTTTTCAGAGAAAATAAACCCGATGCTCAGCAGCGTAATAATACCTAGTACAGACTGAATCATTGTTATTTCCCTACTAACGCGTTGACGGCATTCGTAACTTGCAGGGCATGCGCCTGCGCCAGATCGAGTGTCTTGGCTTTATCACCGCCCTCATTGGGATCAGCATTCAGCTCGAACGTCACAATCGTATCGACAATATCCATTTCTGCGGCACGGAACGCATGCTCGAAGGCTTTCTGGTAGTTGCCAAACGGCATGAAGTTAAAACCACTCTCGCTATAGGAGTCCGCTGTTGCACCGGCGGTTATTGAGAAAACAAGTTTCTTGCCCTTCAGCTTGCTGCCGTAGGGACCAAAGGCAAAGCCATAGGTAAACACGTCATCAATCCACTTTTTCAGTACTGCGGGAAAAGTGCTCCAATACAAAGGAAACTGAACAACAATCACATCAGCCCTTAACAGCGCTGCCTGCTCCTCTTTAATATCACCCTGATACACAGCCAGATTGTGAATTAGCCAATCCGTAGCCTGCTGATAGTGCTTGTAAATAGCCGCGTTGGCTGTTGATGCCTGTAGGTCTGGATGTCCGTCGATAACGAGTACATTCATAGAGTGATTCCTATAATCAAATTAAGCCGGATTGGTTGTTATCATCTTCTGTCCGGCTTGTATTTATCCGCTCAATAGATGCTGATTATAAAATCTCCAGAAGCCGCAAAGAGAGGACATTTGTCCCTCCCCAATAGAGGCAGTTCATACAATTGATAATGGTATGGAAATTCTTGAAAACGATTGGAAGCTGGTGACTGCAGGGCTAAACCTATCTGGCAAACGACACATCGGCTCACAAAAAAAGCAGCAAATTCACCAAAGAGTTATGGTAATTCATGAGTTTAACTTCATAATAAGAGTACGTTTTTCTTACCCCGACCACTTTAAATAAGGTATGACTAATGACGTGGCAATTAAACGATCTCCTCCCTATACTGTCTGAGCATGACGGCTGGGAAGTCAAAGAGCATGACCAAACACTTGTTATCCGCAATGAAGATAACATCGACGCATACCTTGCCGTTGCTGGCGAACAGATCCTGGTAGAGGTGTTACTGTTCCCGCACCAGCAGGTCAATAACATTCATGCTTTGAATGATCTGATCTTACGTACCCACAAAATGTTCCCGCTCTCGACCATTGGTATCAATGAAATTGGCGGCGAAAGCTACTATGTCGCTTTTGGCTCACTCTCTTCTCAGTCAAAAGCCGAAAGTATCCTCATTGAAGTTGCTACCCTATTTCGCAATGTCGAAGCCTTCATCGAGCTGTATCAGGATCACCTAACGGAGAGCACATCATGAGTGTATGGAAGAAACTATTTACTGCCATTAAAGGCGGTGCCAACGAAGCGGCAGAAACTATTGCAGACAATCAGGCACTGCGCATTCTCGATCAGGAAATCCGCGAAGCAAAGCAGGAGCTGCGCCGCTCTGACGAAGCCCTTGTCAGCATTGTCGCCAAACGCAAGCTGTCTCAGCAGAAAGTCGATGCTATCAATAACGGTATCGAAGAATACGAAGGCCACGCGCGTGCCGCCATGGACAAAGGCCAGCAGGAGCTTGCCCTGGAGTGCGCCCAGAAAGTTGCCGCTCTGCGCAATGAGCAAGATGCCGAGCAAGTGTATCTGGATCAGTTTGTCGCATCAGAAACAAGCATGCGTACCAACATTGCACAAGCCAAAGACAAGCTGCGCCAGCTAGAACAACAAGTTGATGTGGTCAAGGCTAACGAGGCGGTGCAAAAAGCGCAGTCTGCCGTATCGGCTACTAATGTCGGTGCCAATGCCAAAATGCATACGGCCGTTGAGTCACTTGAGCGTATCAAGCAACGCCAAGCTGAAAAGTCGGCCCAGCTAGAAGCTGCAGCAGAAATGGCAGAAGAGCAATCTGGCAGCAGCCTTGATAAGAAACTGGCCGATGCCGGCATTACCTCTGGCGGCAAAACATCGGCTGAAGACGAACTGGCTCGTATTTTAGGTAAGTAAGGCTGTTACTTTGGTTTTATTACTGACACACAGTTCGCACTCAGGCAAGCGGAGGTAATCATGTCGTTATGGATTCTCTTTCAGCGGTGGGCGGTACGAAACCTCACCCAACTGAACGGACGAAACCTACTGGTTACCCTGCTTAGCTACAGTGCAATCAGCTGGATACTGTTACGGATTGCCGGTGAACACGATCTTACCCGGTCGTTTACCGACTTTATCTATTACCTCTTCGTCACCGCCTCAACCGTCGGCTACGGTGATATGTCACCGACCACCACGATAGGCAAATGGGTCGCCTCGCTGTTTGTGATCCCCGGAGGACTCGGGTTATTTGCCTTATGCGTCGGGCGTGTTGCCAGCGTTTTTATTTACTATTGGAAAAGTGGCCTGCTGGGAAAACGGAGTCTCAAAGTGAACAACCATATCTTAGTGCTGGGCTGGAACGAGCAGCGCACGCTTCACCTGATCAAAATGCTGCAGCATGAAGAAAAAGGCAATCGCCCGATTGTGCTGTGCGTTCGCCCTGAAATTGAAAACCCGCTTCCGGGCGAGGTCGAGTTTGTCCGCGTTACCAGCTTTACTGACAACGAAGGCATGCAGCGGGCAGGAATCGAAGGTGCCAGCTGTATTCTAATCGACAACACAGAAGATGATATTACGCTGTCGGCAGCGCTGTTCTGTGCCAGCAAAAACCCCAATGCCCACCTGCTGGCCTACTTTAACGACGAGGCCCTCAGCCAGTTGCTAAAGCAGCATTGCCCCAATGCCGAATGTATTCCTTCGGTAGCGGTGGAAATGCTGGCAAAAGCAGCGGTAGATCCAGGGTCCAGCGAGCTTCACCATGAGCTGCTCAGCACGACTCAGGGGATGACGCAATATTCCGTTACCTACCCTGAAAACGCGGCGAAGACAACGATCGAGGCATTGTTCGCGACCTTTAAGCAACAATACGAAGCCACATTGATTGCGATTGATAGCGGTGACGGTGTCGAACTCAACCCTTCGCTAGAACGTGAAGTTCTGCCCGGAAGCAAGCTGTTTTATATCTCGGACGAACGTGTCGATAATTTTCAGTGGTAGCACCAATGGTTTACTACCGAAATTAGCATTTAGCCTTTGAGCAGGCGGAAGTTAGTGCTCAGGAGTCATTATGTTTGATTGGTTTAAAAAGAAAAAAACACCGGAAAAATCACTTCCCCAGGCCCCGGAAATCATGGGGCTGAGGCTGGGCGGAGCCTTTGAGTTAGATGACTTGAAGCTGCGACTTATCGAACCGGATCTGGTTATCGAAGGTGCCGCACGCACCCAGCTGATTAAAGCGGTGGGCGAAGTTGAACTGGATGAACAAACTCGGATATTACGATACTACACCGATGATGACGGGTTTATCCAGGTTCTCACTCACGGGCCCGGTGAGGCCGACATCAGCGAGGTCAAACTCTACTATTTCTACGACACCAAGCCGGTCGATACCGAATCAGAATGGAACCACCTGCTGGATAACCAGCTGGTGCAACCAAGCTGGGAGCTCGAAGGGCATACGTTTGAAAAGGTATGGGAAAACAGTCGACCTGTGGTGATGACGGAAAAAACCTGGATCGAGAGTGGTGCCATCAGCGAAACCGATCAGTTTGTGATGATTTATGAGCGTGATATCGGCAATGATATTTTTGAATCGGTCTTTGTCGCCGCAGAAGAAAAAATCATCCACAACCGCGCCGAGCGCAGTCTGGCAATCAGTACCGGCATCAACCTGACACCGACTGACTTCAAGCTCATTGGCTAGTCAGCCTTATTAACACTTAGGATTTCAAATGGAAGTTTTAACAGATTCACTGGCAGGCCTTGGCGCCTTTTTGCTCTACTTCTCGCTATCTCTTGCTTTCTTGATGCTGTTTAAGGTGATCTATGTTCGCTTTACACCGCATGACGAGTGGAAGCTAGTAAAAGACGGTCAGAACATTGCCGCCGCCATCGGACTCTCTGGCTCCATTCTTGGTTACTGCCTGGCAATTGCCGGCGCGGCAAGTAACTCCGTCAACCTTATCGATTTTGCGATTTGGGGTATTGTGGCGCTACTTGCCCAGCTTGTCGCTTTCTATATTGTCCGCTTTGGCTTTATGCCCAAAATCGTTGAACGTATCGAAGCAGGAGAAATCCCGGCCGGTATCATGATGGCTGCAACCTCAGTATCAGTTGGCTTGCTCAATGCTGCCTGCATGACTTACTAGGAGCGTCCATCATGAAACGAAGTAAGCAGGTCGTACTCGCAAGCATGCGCAAAAACTGGCGGACCTTCTCGGTGAAGCCGGTATCTGTCGCTTTTGCTGGTGCTGTTCTTTCCGGCTGTAGCGATAACGGCAGTGAGGCCATTATCTACCATACGCTGGATGACTGCATTGACGACAACCCCAACTATAGTCAGGAATGTCGTGCAGCCTATCAAGATGCACTAGAAGAAGCGGAACGCACAGCCCCTAAATATCGTTCGGAATATGACTGTACCGCCGAGTTTGGCATGAATGCATGTATGCAGGCACCCAGCAATAACTGGTACATGCCAGCAATGGCAGGTTTTATGTTTGGCCGTATGATGGACAGAGACCGCGGCTATTATTCTCAGCCGATGTTCCGCTCCTATTATCCGGGCAGCGTCTTCTATGATCGCTGGACCACCGCAGACGGCTACGATTATGGCCGCAGCAGCTATAAAAAAAGCAAGATCCGGGTGACAAAAGACCAGATGAAGCCTAAACCAACTGTCAGCCGGACTATTTCTCGCGGCGGCTTTGGTTCGACCGTATCGGCAAAATCTAGCTGGAGCAAATCATCCAGCGGCAGCAAGAGCTGGGGCGGCTAACCCGCCTTATTGGCACAATTGGCCAGCTCAACATTCCGTCGAGCTGGCCAACCTCTTCCTGATTTCTCGTTTCATCCTATCGTCAGTTACTCTGCAAACGGATCGCTAAACATAGGATTGGAGAGAAAAGTCTCGTCGGTCAGGGTATGCAGGAAAGCCACCAGCGCTTCTTTCTCCTCCTGGTCCAAATTCATCCTCACTGGTGCTCCCGTCGGGCTACCATTACGTCTCAGGTCTGGGCTGAGGTTCGGATGCGGCTGTACCCCGCTATTATAAAACTCAACCACTTCCATCAGCGTACTAAACCGACCGTCGTGCATGAAAGGGGCACCAACCGCAATGTTTCTCAGTGACGGGGATTTGAAAAAGCCCCCACCGGCACCCGGATCACCGCTGGTATCTGCATCCAAGCCGTTGATATGGCTGCGATCCATCGTATGTGCAGAGGTTTGGTGGCATTCAATACACCCCAGCGAGGCCTGCCTGCCGACAGGAAATCCCGAGAACAGTTTATGACCCAACATCTCCTGCTCAGTGAAGACGGCTTCAAAGTCCGGATCATTCCACTCTCCGGCGGAAAACGCCTGATCATACTTAGACTGATAGGAAACCATCGCCCGGATAAACTGCGCCATTGCCTCAGAGATACGCTGGCTGGTGATCGCCTCGTCACCGAAAGCCGCGGTGAACAATTCCGCGTAAAAACTGGTTTCTGCCAGCTTCACTTCCAAATCAAACAGGTTCATACCCATTTCAACCGGATCCTGAATCGGCATCAACACCTGCTCTTCCAACGTGGCCGCCCGCTCGTCCCAGAAGAAACTCCTCGGCTCATAATAGGTTGCATTAGTCAGGCTCATCGAATGGCGCCCGGTTTTTCCGCCGTCAAATCCGGTACTGAACTGAGCAGGATCGGTAAAGCCGTGCTGTTGGATATGGCAGGATGCACAGGAAATAGTGCTATTGACCGAAAGCCTGACATCATAGAACAAGACCCGCCCCAGCTTAGCTCCCGCATTGTTCACCGGGTTGGAAAACGGTGTATTATCCTGAGATCTAACATTGCCAAACGGCGATGTGGTCGCCGTATAATAGCGCGGCCTGGCTTCCAGGTAACGCACATAGTCATGTTCAGCGGTTAAATCGGGTAACGGCAAGCCGTCAATATCCGTTCGCGGCGCAGGCTCCTCTTCTGGCGGTGGATCTGGCGGCACAGGAACCGGCTCTTCCCCTACAGGCGAACCCGCAGCACCTTCATTACCTTCGCCAGAAGCGGCACTGACATCGCCAGCAAAACTGTCGTCGCTGGAATTATCGCGGCATGAAACAACCGTCGTCAGAGCGACGGCCAACAGAATACACATAGAAGTATTCATGATAAACACTCCAACCTAGCCTATATTATTTTGTTGTTATGTATGGAAAATTAGACTTTCAGCCTATTCCCCTATTTCACATCACAATAGCAGTTGGTTGGACTTCTCGAATCTGACTAATGAGAAGCAGAGTGTGTATATTCAGTTACCAAGATCGCCGATATAAAGAAAAAGCCATCCGTCTAAACGAATGGCTTTTGGTTTTTCTCACGGGTTATCAACTATCCCTGCTGATGGCTTTCCATCAAAGTAACCTCTTCTGTCTCCACCTCTTGTGGCTCGTTTTCAGCGCTTTGCTCAAGCTTATGCATCGCCTGAATTTCCATCACATTAAGGTGTGAGTAATCAGCCCGCATATAGCCGACGGTCTTATACAGCATATAAGAGGTCAGCAGCAGTATTGGCAATGCAAAGATCAGAATCGCCGACTGCATTGACTGTACCGGTGCATTAACCGTAATAAAGATTGTCGGTAGCGCGATAATAATCAGACACCAGAATATTTTCAGGTAGGTAGACGGATTGTTCTTCTCATCCAGTTTTTTCTGAGTATTACAAGCGACGGTAAATACAGAACCATCCAGGGTTGTCACCAGTAGCAGGAAGGTTGAAATAATGAATACCACCAGAATAACCGATGACAACGGTAGCGTATCCAGCGCCTTAACAATCGCTTCACTGGCTTGGCCATCAGAGACCATTTTGCTGATCTCAACCTTGCCGTCTAACTGGGTTTTCATCATGAAAGAGCCGACAATCGAGAACAGTGCTGCAATTCCTGCGGTACCGCCACCTATCATGCACACTACCACTTCACGAATTGTACGGCCTTTCGATACCTTGGTAACAAACACACACATTAATGGGATGAAAATCATCCAGTATGCCCAGAAGTATGCTGTCCAAGACTGAGGGAATTTCGCCTGATTAATAGCATCAGTGTACAAGCTCATCTTAATAAAGTTCTGAGCCCAAATTGCAATTGAAGAGCTGGTATTTTCCAGAATAAACTGAGTCGGACCAAATATTAAAATATACAGAGCAAGTGCTACGACAAAATAAGTACCGTTATTACTGATTTTCTGCATGCCTTTTTCAATACCAAAGAATGAACTGGCAATTAGTAATGCAGCAACAATAACAAGCATAGATAATTTAAGAACTAAACTGTCTTCAACACCAAGTAATAAAGAAACCGCTGCAGAAATAATTGGCACACCAAGAGACAAAACTATAATCAAACCAAAAATAAGTGCAATTGGATACATGACATCAATAACGCGACCGACAATTTTCGCTGTCGCCTTATTTTTAATCATCGACATCACAACATCGCTAATTTTCAGTGAACGGTTTTTTCGGATATAGAAGGAGTACATCACAGGGATAGCGGTAATGGCATAGATGGCCCAGGCTATAATCCCCCAGTGGTGAAGGCTGTAAGTAACTGCCCACTCAGCAGCTGTAACCGAACCTGCCTCGATAGCGAATGGCGGCGTCTTAATATAATAAGACCACTCAAGAAATGCCCAATAAACCGTACCAGAACCAACACCGGCAAGAGCCATCATGGCGATATAGGAAAAGGTCGAGAATTCAGGTTTCTCATTTCCCATTCGGATATGCCCGTATTTACTAAATACGAAAAAGGCAGCGAGAATAACAAGGCCGAATGCATACCAAAGAATTGGAGTACCAAAGTTATATGCAATCAGTGTAAATATATCACCGGCAATCTTGATTGCCTTATCAGGATTGGTTAAAAAGAATATTGAAATAATAGATACAATAACTAATGAGGTAATGATGCTAAACCTGTCAAAGTTACTTCTTCCCGTCGTACTTTTCATCACGTTTTGTCCCATTTATTAGTAAACCACTTCCACATCGTCACGGTGGATATATGGAAGTGGAATTTCCATTGCTAACGTAAGGTATTGTTATAATTATTCGAAAATATAATGAGCTACCGAACTTTCCCGAACAGCATCCCAATCCATTTCCACACCCAACCCATTGCCTTCCGGCGCATGGACATAGCCATCCTTGTCGGTGCGGATCTGCGTCTTGGATGCCAGCTCGAAGCTTTCATACGGATAAAACTGCTCAAAGAACTTACAGTTATGGTGAGCCAATGCCACGTGCAAATTAGCAGCCTGGGTGATGGTGTATCCCATGCTTTGGATCTCAAGGTTCTTCGAGTGACCTTCCGCAATAGCAAAACACTTGTTCAACGGAGTGATACCGCCACAAACAGTAGCATCCTGGCGAACATCTGACCAGAAGCCGTTGCCCAAGGCGTAGGTGACTTCCTGTAAAGTGAGCAGGCAGTTGCCGTGGCTGGAGATTTCCAGATCCGTTTTATCAACCAGACGCTGGTAAGTCTTATAGTCATAATCGGAAACCGGGGCTTCCAGCCATTCCCAGTCATAGCTTTCCATCAACTTGGCCATTTTCATCGCCTCAGCAGGCGTGTAGAAGGTGGCAGTATCCAGCATGAAACGGACACCAGTGTGACCATAACGTTCCTGAATAGCATTGACCAGCTTGACGTCTTTCTCATAGACACAGTAGCAATGCAGCTTGATCGCGGTAAAGCCGTGTTCTATACAGTCATCAACATATGGGAAGTAGTCTTCAACGGTATCGAACATTGGCGTCGACGCGTAAGAGAGCATCTTGTGACGGGCACCGCCGAGCAGCATGTACAGTGGCATACCTGCTTTTTTCGCCTTGATATCCCAAGCTGCGATATCAATCGGAGATTTTGCCGGTAGTCCCCCCCATGAGCAACGCGCCTGCAGCCAGGAATAGAGCTCTTCGGTCATCAGCGGGTTTTTGCCGATCAGGCCAGGAACGATAGTACGCATGGCTTCGATAATGCAACGGTCAAAGTCATTTTCGGTGTAGCTGATCGTTGCACCCACCCCTTCGGTACCGTCATTACAGATGATCCGAACGATGTTGTTGGTGTAGAGCAGAGGCTCCTGGTTATCAGCCCAAGGAATCGGCGGAGCGTCACGGTCAGCAACAGCGTACAGTTCAACTCGTTTGATCACGGTATCTTTCATGATGTTCTCCTTACAGGGCACTACCATTTTCGATCATAGTAGAGCGGATATCCTCGCCTTTCAGGTCTCGGATTCGTTTATTTTCATTAATCGCTTTGACAGCAGCAATGCCTGCTGCATGTCCGTATTCAAAACACTGTGCCGTTACACGGGCAGACGCCAGCGCTTCATGCTCGGCACTCAGGCAACGTCCGGCAACAATGATGTTTTCACCGACAACCGGTACCAGGGTGCTGAACGGTACATCGTAGTAATCATCAATCAACCAGTGCAGTTTCGGCTTGTCACCGGAGTGCAGCTCAATTGGCCAAGGGGTGCGGCAAATACCGTCTTCTCGTTTGCGGCAGTTCACCACATCGTCATTGCTGAGGGTTTCGACACCGACAATAGAACGAGTCTGGCGAATGCCCACCTCAACCCCGGTATCAACCACATACGCATCCTCGCAACCCGGCACATAGTTGTTCAGGAACTTGGCATAATCACGAACCTGACGGCGACCAAACACCTCGGCTTCAGTGAAGTCTTTCGGATCGATAACATTCAACATCCGACCATCCTGACCCGCCAGGCGCGTTGCATTTACCATCAGCTCACCGGGGCGAGTCGTTGGGAAAATCCAGATCTTGTGGCGAGGTAGGTCGTAATCGCCTTGCTGGTTAGCAGCCAGAATATTTTCGGTCACTTTCGGCGGACAAATAGTGTCGTCACCGTAGTAGTCCAGGTATTTGTCCATATCGACACCGGCAATGCGGAAGAACATCGTCGGGTTTTGAATACGTCCGTTGTCACCGAAGAAATAATCCATTCCCGCCCGGGCAATCAAGGCCGCATCACCAGAGGCATCGACAATCATCTTCGACAGAATTACGCTCTGACCGGCATTTGACTCGATAACCACCCCCTTAAAGGCATCGCCATCCATAATCACGCCAGTCACCGCGGTATGAAATAGAATATTCACACCAGCTTGTTCCAGAAAATCATCCGCTACTTCACGCCACATCAGCGGGTCATGCGTCACGGTGTAGGTTTTGCCATAACGCTGAGGGCCGGTTACGCCACCTTTATCTGCCAACGCTTGACGAAAACGTTCGGTAAAACCGAAAACCACCTGCTCTGGCTGTGCATCTGGCTCATCACTTGCCATGTACATACCGCAGATAGTGCCAGAGAGCCCGGCCACCGCCGCACCACCACAGAAGCCGTACTTTTCAATCAGCCAAGTGTTCTTGCCCATGCGTCCGGCAGTTTCCGCTGCTGCCACACCAGCCGCACCTCCGCCAATAACCAGGACATCAACTTCAGCCAACACCGGCAGATCCGGCACAGCCTCAAAGCGGCGAACAATTTTCCAATCTTTCATTACTACCTCACTAATAGATAACTGATAGTCATCTGATATATCAGTTGTGTATTTTGAATATATTCCTGATCTTTGTGTGATACAATGGCAATTGTCCTGATCGTGAGATCGCTCACTAAAATATTGCCCGAGGGAATAAGAAAACGATGAGTATAGGTTCAGCCAATAAGACAGAGGTTGCATACAATCAGTTAGAGCGCATGATTATTTTTCGTGAGCTGGAACCTGGAAGTATGGTCAGTGAAAAGCAACTCGCAGAAAATCTGGGCCTTGGCAGAACGCCGGTAAGGGAAGCACTTCAACGGTTATCTTATGAAAGAATGGCCGAGATCCATCCCCGCCGCGGGATCCAGATACCGGTTATCTCGGTAGAGTCTCAACTAAAAATTCTCGAAGTTCGCCGGGATATCGAAGCGCTTTGCGTCAGCTATGCAGCATCACGCGCGACAATGCAGGAAAAGCAACAAATGCTCGAGCTGGCGTCGAGCCTGGAAGAGTGTGCAAAGAATAAAGATGACCTGACGTATGCTGGCCTGCTGAAACAAATCCATACCCTGCTGGTAAAAGCGGCAAGCAATGAATATCTACAGCTTGCGATGGCACCTTTGCAGGGATTGTCTCGCCGTTTCTGGTTTGCCTACAAAAATGATACGTCGGATTTGACAGAAGCATCCTCATTGCATGCTTCCGTATTAAGGGCTGTCAGCCACACCGATGCAGAAGAAGCCGTTGCTGCCTCACACCGATTGAATGACTATCTGACCGATATGGCCTACCGCAGTATTACCGCGAGAAAATAAAAACCATTGTCAGGTTAGACTTTCATGTTCAGCAGTGTCCCAGTCATTTCATCAGCCCGGCGGATCACATTGGCACCCGCCTGGTTGTATGTCTGGGCCTGGATCAGATCGATACTGGCATCAGTGGGATTATTAATACCGGTTGGGGCAGATCCTTTCACCTCTGTCGCTTGCTCAGCCGTACTTGACCCACTCAGACTTGACTGCTGAATATCTTTCGCAGCCGTTGTTGCCATCCCTTGCGCCTGATTGAGCATGTTCACACCGGTATAATGCGCAGAAATCGTCATAGAGAAAGCCTATCAGGGTCAAAAGGTTAAACTGAGTCTCATGATGGGCCAGATCACCCAGACTGTCAATCAGGCAGGAATACTTGCCAAATAAAAGCCCAACCATGACTGGTCGGGCAAAATTATGTGTATCTGAAAGAATAGGTACAATTAGCGAGTTTACTCACTAATTATAGTCGGTGATATCCAGAGTCTGGCCATGCGTATTTCCAGTCACTGCCGCCTCCGTATCAGCGGCCGAGACACCACCTGCGGGCCTGCTCACAGGTCCCGTTTGGGTTTACCTTTCTTTCTCATCGCCATCAGCACCCAGAACAGTACGCCTGTTACCGCCACAGAAGCGATACCCAGTCCAAACATCACCTCGTCACCATGACCGACGCTTCTGAAAACCCGGTATAGCAACAAAGAGCAAATAAAGTACGCAGCGATTAATCCGAACAACTTAAAGAACTGTAATTCTTGAATTTTCTTCATCACAGTTTCTCTCCTACAGTTGTCTGTCAAACAGAAGTAGCGGCCTGCAAGAACAAACCGCCACTCTTCTGTTTTCCGGTTTATAAGATCAGTATGATCCATATTCCGAGAACGTTGCCTTCTCCGGGCCCGACTCTTTGTTTTCCCCAAGCGCCAAAGTGCGAGTGATACCTACCTCCTTCACAAAACAATCATCATGACTAATAAGGATCAGGCTGCCCCGATAGGTAGCGAGTGCCTGTGCAAGTATCTGTTTGGAGCCCAGATCAAGATGATTGTCAGGCTCGTCAAGCAACAGCAGGGTTTCGCCTTCCTGATGACTGACTACCAGCATCGCAACTTTCATCCGCTCGCCACCGCTCAGCGCTGACAAAGACAAATTCACCCGTTCGCGACGAAAACCGACACCGGCCGCCATGGTTCTCAACTCCGTATTCGAACAGACCGGACAAAGCCGCTGCAAATTTTCGAGTACAGTTTGCTGCTCATCCAGCAAACTGAAGTGCTGATCCAAATAGCAAAGCTGTGCCGCGCAACTCATATGGCCGGCTACAGGCGTTAGCTCACTGGTAATAGTTTTCAGCAAAGTCGATTTGCCACAGCCATTACTGCCTGTCAGATGAAGCCTGTCGCCATACTGCAGAAACAGGTTAATCGCACTGCCCTCTCCGTAGCGTAGCTTCATGGCAACCAATGCCAGTACAGAAGAAGCTCGCCGCTCTGATTGGTTAATCACAAGCTGCTGAGGCTTTACTTGCTCAAACTGGGCTTTTAGTTCAGAAGCTTTCTGTTCCGCCTGCGACAACTGATTGGCAAACTGTACCTTACGGGCCGAAGCTGACAGCTGCGCCGATTGCCGCATCCCATCAAGCAATAGCTTTGACTGGCTGCCGGATTGTCGCAACTTGTTTCCCTGTGCAGCACGCTGTTGGGCTTTTTCCATATTTCGCTGATACTGCTTGCGAATTTGCAGTACCTGCTTTTCAGCGTTGACCACAGAGCGCTCGATTGCTGCATGTTGCAGTTCTTTTTGACGGGCGTAGGAAGTATAGGTCCCCCCATAATGTCGAACTCCCTCAGCAGTTAGCTCCATGATCTCATCGACATGTTCAAGCAGCAGCCGATCATGGCTGATCAGCAAGATCCCGCCATCAAACGCACACATCTGTTCAACAAGCCATTGCCGACCAGCGCGATCAAGATGGTTGGAGGGTTCATCGAGGATCAGATAATCATAGTCGGCACCAAAGAGCTGCCATAACATCAACCGGGTTAGCTCCCCACCACTCAATCCACAACATGGCTTGAAGGGCTCGGGAGGCAAACCCATCTTTTGAAGCTGGAGGCAAAGTGCGTCCCTGGCTCCCCAGTCATCGCCAACCAAATCGAAATCAGCTTGCTCACAGCTGCCAAGCTCTATTCGCGCCAGCGCTTTCAGCTTGGCTGACATACCAAGAAAATCAGCAATTGTACCGAGTTCCCGGCGCTCTTGGTTCTGGGTTATCTGCGATAAATAGCCGACCTTTGCATTACAGACCACCTTACCGCTTTCCGGTATGCGATCACCGACTAGCACACTGGCTAGCACAGACTTACCGACACCATTGCGCCCGACCAACCCGGTGATCTGACTTCCCAAAGAAAAACTAATATTACTGAACAGCTGCTCGCCATTGTTATGGCTAACCGCAAGAGACTGCGCCAAAATTGGCGAGTGAATTAAGGTCATATAACCTCCTGAAACAATTCAGGGGCAATGGGTAACCGTCTGATACGATCCGTTTACGAATCGAAATGACATTTGAGTAAGGCTGATTACCGGCTGCTGCCACCAGCAATAAGCAAGAGGCAACACAATTAACTGGCAATAGCAGAGACGAAGTTACGCCCACTAACCCTGAGGATCCAAAAAAAAGAATAAAAGGATGTCAGGTGTTAGTTGTTCATCGTGGCGTAAACTCCTTATGAAATGATGGCGCTATTCTATACAGCCCCAATAGCCGTTTTCAATCTCTGAATTTCAGATAATGAGAAAATTAAGGCCAAATCACACTCTGTGGCAGGCGACCGTTAGCTTAATTGCGATACCCATCATTCCCAAATGTAGATACTTTTTTTACTGTATAGCCACAACAATAAACGGAAGTACACGGTATGCCGCAACAGGAAAACATGCACCTTGCCCTCATTGAGGATGACGACATCGTCCGCCAGGCCACCAGCCAGTGGCTGCAGCTGGCGGGTTACCAGGTACTGGAGTTCGCCAACGGCCAGTCAGCGCTAGACAATATTCCCGAGCAATTTCCAGGGATTATCATCAGTGATGTCCGGCTACCTGATATCGACGGTATGGCACTGCTTCCCCAACTCCTGACACGTAACCCTTCCATTCCGGTGATCCTGATCACCGGCCATGGAGACGTCGATATGGCGGTAAAAGCCCTGCATGAAGGGGCGTTCGATTTTGTCGAAAAGCCTTTTAATCCGGAGCGACTACTTGAAACCGTCGCCAGGGCACAAGAGAAAAGGCAAACCCAGGTTAATTCCGATGAAAGAGAGCGCTATCTGGAGCAGGCGGAAGGATTGGAAAAAATCCTGATTGGCCGCAGCAATACGATGATTAACCTGCGCCAGCAGCTACTCAAAATTGCCTCTATCGATACCAATGTCATCATTTATGGTGAAACTGGCTGCGGCAAAGAGCTTGTTGCCCATTGCCTGCACCAGGTCAGCCAGCGCAACAACCACGAGTTCGTACCGCTGAACTGCGCAGCAATTCCGGAAAACCTGTTTGAGAGCGAGCTGTTCGGTCATGAAGCAGGGGCGTTCACCGGAGCCATCAAGCGCCGGATCGGCAAGCTGGAATTCGCCGACAAAGGCACCTTGTTCCTTGATGAAGTAGAAAGTATGCCACCGGGTATGCAGGTGAAAGTATTGCGATCCCTGCAGGAAAACACCATCGAGCGCGTTGGCGGTAACACGGTAATCAAAACCGATCTCCGGGTGGTGGCTGCGGCGAAGGAAGATCTTCAGCTTCATCCGGAATTCAGGCAGGATTTGTTTTACCGCCTCAACGTGGCACAGCTTTACTTGCCGCCACTTTCAGAGCGCGGCGATGATATTTTGCTGCTGTTCGAACACTATACCCAGCAAGTTCATAGCGGCACCCGCAAAGCAAGCCCAAGCGATCAGCAAGCGCTGCTCAGCTACCCCTGGCCTGGTAACGTCCGCGAGCTAAAGAATGTCGCCACCCGCTTTGCCCTCGATAACTCACTGACTGTCGGTGAAATTCTGGCTGCCCGCCCGAACCTCACTACAGAGCCATCCAGCGCCGCCCTGCCGCTGGCAATCCAAGTCCAGAACTTTGAACGCAAAGTTCTACATGAAACGCTACAACGTCATAACGGCAGCATCATAGACACCATGGGGGAACTCGATCTACCACGCAGGACTCTCAACCAGAAAATGCAGAAATACGGTCTCTACCGAAGCGACTACACCGAGTGACCAAGCTTGGTGAATTCTGCTTATGATTTTGCACAAATAGAAAAAAAGCGACCCGGAGGTCGCTTTCTCTAACGGTATCAATTTTAAATAAAAGCCAGTATCGGTGAGATACAAAGCAGGATACCGGTAACAATAATCATATTGGTCGCCATCCCTTTATATTTGGCCAAGTGTGGTACCTTGTGTACCAGATAAGCAGGGATCAAACAGCCAACCAAGCCAAATACCGGGCTACAGATTGAAGTGAAAGACAGGATTGGGGCATTAATGGCAATCGCACCCCATGCCAACAAGATAATGAAAACCGTCACCAGCTTGTTCACCAGGTTCTTATCAATCGCAGACTCGTCATATTTACGCAGAAGCATGTTCATACATAGTCCGGTACACGCTTCCTTGAACGCCAGGAACACACCAAAGAACGACGTCACAACCGCAAAGATATTGATAATAATACCCGCAATTGTCGCCCAGCTGCCCGGGAAGTAGTGAGCAATAATCGCCAGTGCCGAAATATTCTTGTTCATTGCCTCTGTTGCCTGCTCTTGGCTAATCGCGAAGGTGAAAGACACAGCAAAAAAGAACACGATAACAAACAAGATAGCAAAAGCGATTTTCATTGCTCTTGATGCTTTATAACGCGCAACCTCAATAGATTTTTCATGTGAACGGTATGAAATAACCATTGGGCTTAGTGACTGAATAAAGAGGATAGAAGTCAGCGTAAACGGCAGGGTGATAATTGCATCTTTCAGCATTGAACCCCATGCACCCACCTCTGGAACGTTTGCCATATCCCAACGCGCCACAAGCAATACGCCCATGATAGCAACCAGAGATAATACTGTTACAGCCATAAAACCAGATAGCTTAAACAGTAACTTTTCACCTTTTGAACCGATAAAAGACAGAATGCAGATTAAGGCAAGGCCATAGAATACGTTATCATTTAAATGGCCTTCGGTTACCCCGAAAGAATGCAGGTAGGAAGCACTGTCATTAGTCACCGCAAGAGAATAGACTAATACCCAGATAACCAGCATTACAAAATATAATGCCCCTAATGCCATCCCCCAGTTTTTCCCTAAATAACCAGTTATCACTCCAGGATAGTCTGTACATTCTTTCGACTCTGCCAACGTATTAATAAATAGTTTCTGGAAAAGATACATCGCAGGATAGCCGATAACAGATGAAAGCAGGAAAACCCACAATCCCATTACTCCAACCTGAACTGGAAGAAATACAATGCCAGCACCGATTGCCATCCCGATACTCATGACAATCCAACCAATATCGACACTGTCAAACTTGATCGCCTCTTTCCATTCGGCTTTGGTCATATTTGCCTTTTCGTGTAATTCGACACTCCCGGTATCTATAATCGTCGTACTTGTATTGAGTTGATCACTCATATTATTGTGCTCCAATGCTGTAGGAATTTATTGGTAAGATCTTCATTATTATTTACACACATTAACCCCACCATAACAATTGCAATATTATGATGATATTAAGTCACACCCTGTGTTAGTCATTAATTGGAAGCATACGCTTTGAATGAGAGAAAAAAATTTCAAAATTCTATTTCACGCCCAGGCAAATAGAATGTTTTTACTGCATACTCATTCACGCACAAAATAATTTTCTCCAGCTTGATTCAGGATAATTTTGAGCTAACTATATCATGATAAAGTTTTGATCCAATTCAAAAATTGAACAAAAATACAAATTCACAAACACTTATTAACTACATGAAAAACAGGATGGTCATCACATATTTATCATTCTATTAATTACAGAGCAATGCGTAACCACCATAAGAGAAACTGTCTCTATATTGACAAGACATAAAACAGATAAGACAAATGATAATAGATAATATTATTGGGAGGAGTGGTGTTCGGAAGTACAGGTTGCAGTTTTGTTAGAGATGTTTTTGTATTTCTTTCATCATCAAAAAACAAACAAAAAAAAGCCCGAATATTCGGACTTTTCTCTATTTGCTATTTATTATTCAGAAACAGCAATGACTTCAATTTCAACTTTCGCATCCAGAGGAAGACGCGCAACTTCAACACAGCTTCGTGCCGGACAATTTGCACCAAAGAAAGCGGCATAAACTTCATTAACAATGCCAAAGTCATTTAGGTCTTTTACAAATACGGTTGCCTTAACGATATCTGCTTTTGTCAAACCAGCCTCGTTGACTATCGCTTCAACATTCGCCAAAGATTGTTTTGCCTGCGCAGCAACATCTTCCGGCATTTTGCCCGTCTCAGGATCTAGCGGTAACTGACCAGAAGTGTATAGCATATTTCCGAACTTCTTCGCCTGAACATACGGGCCAACGGCTGCAGGTGCCTTTTCTGTATTTACTGTTTCTACCATGAGTTCCTACTTTCAATATAGTGTCATTGAAAAACAGCGATCACTTATCGCTATTTAGATCATGGAAGTAATATACGCTTTCATCAGGGGAAAACCTTCATCAATATTGCTATGAAAGCAACATAGAGTAGAAAATATTTCTCTCATTTAAGCTTCAAAGATTGATTTGCCAGAGACGTCACAGTTTACCAGGACAGGGCAATCAGTATGCGAAATACCTGATTGACGATAGGCTATTTTTTGCCGACACCTTTTACGGCCTTATTTGTTAACCATTTCACACAACCGGGCCAAGAAGTAAACACATTGCTAACAAGCACCCATAATTAGCCCCATCTATCGGCAATTTTTTGCTCATCATTAAAGACACCAAATAAGCAAGAACTTGCTCGTTTTATTTGTGAATATTATTTATCCCCATCATTTCAAATAGTTACAAACTGGCACTTCACTTGCTATTGGACTAAAGAGTGTAAAGCGTCACTAAGCACAAATTCACAGTGAACAACAGGTACTTCTACACGGAGCGTAAAAATGTTTAAAAAAGCACTTATCACCTCAATCATTGTCGCCACTTCAACCATGGGAGTTTTCTCCACAGCAACGCAGGCAGCCGAAAACCGCAGCTATATCCTGGCGACAGCTTCAACTGGCGGTACGTACTATCCGGTTGGTGTAGCCCTCGCTACGCTAAGCAAAATTAAACTAGAACCCAAACATCAGTTTTCTCTGGCAGCCATCAGTTCCGCGGGCTCGGGCGAAAACGTCAAGCTTCTCAATGAGAATGAAGCCCAGTTTGCCATTTTGCAGGGGCTCTATGGTGCCTGGGCCTGGAACGGTCAGGGACGCTTTGAGAAAAGCGGCCCACAGAAGCAGCTTCGCTCAGTGACCATGTTATGGCAAAACGTCGAGCACTTCGTGGTGCGCTCCGATTTGGCCAAAACAGGCACCGTAGCCGATCTAAAACAAATGGAAGACAAGAAGTTTTCTATCGGTAAGAAAAACTCGGGAACAGAAGGGTCTGGCCGCCAGATCATGTCCGGTCTGGATATCAACCCTGATACCTTCAACCTTGCCTACCTTGGTTACGGAGCCAGCGCCGATGCGATGCAAAACGGTGCCATTGACGGCATGAACACACCTGCCGGGGTACCGGTAAGTGCCGTAACCCGCGCCTTTGCCGCAATGGGCGAGAAAATCCAGATTCTGTCCTTTACCGATGAGCAAATCAAACAGGCCAACAGCGAATACAGCTTGTGGACCAAGTTCACTATTCCGGCCAACACCTACCCGGGCCAGAGCAAGCCGGTCACCACCATTACCCAGCCAAACTTCCTCGTCGTACGTGAAGATATTGCAGACGACGATGTCTATCTGCTTACCAAAGCAATTTACGAGAACCTGCCATTCTTGAACGGCATACACAAAACCACCAAAGTAATGGCTATCGAGAAAGCCATAGACGGCCTACCAGTACCACTTCACCCAGGTGCTGCACGCTACTATCAAGAAATGGGAATCGAAGTACCGTCCCACTTAATTGCACAGTAATCGTAAATCAATCGAGATCCCGCAGTACAGGAAGTGCTGCGGGTTTCGAGGAGCATCATCATGAGCAATGCCACCGAACAAGAACTGCAGCAATTTGAACTGCCGACACGGACAGACTTTCCTTGGCTGACATCCACAATCACTGTGCTGGGTGTCGTGCTATCCATACTTCATATTTGGTTCAATACCCTTGCGACTCTGCCTGAACTTTGGGTTTCAGCGACCCACTTTGCCGGTTTTGCTATTATCTGTGCGCTATGGTACCCGGCCCATCAAAGCCTCAAGCGCAGCAAAGTCGCGCTTGGCGTTGATATTCTTATTGCCTTGGGGGCACTGGCCTGCCTGCTATATATCCCCTTTGCCGAAGATGCCCTGTACGAGCGCGGGGTGAAGTTCATCGCCAGCGACTGGGTCTTTGCTATTCTGGCTATTGCGATTGTTCTAGAGCTTATCCGCCGTACTATTGGCTGGTTTATCCCTGTCCTGATCGTACTGTGCCTGAGCTATGTCGTCGTTTGGGGACAATGGGTTTCGGGGATCTTCCACTTTCCCGGGCTAAGCTTTGAGACGCTACTCTACCGCAGCTTCTACAGCTCCGAAGGCATGTTTGGCTCAATCTCGCGGATCAGCTGGAGCTTTGTCTTCATGTTTATCCTGTTCGGTGCTTTTTTAGTCCGCTCCGGTGTTGGTGACTACATCATCGATGTCTCCCGCGCCGCGGCCGGAAAGATCATCGGCGGACCGGGCTTTATTGCCGTTATCGGTTCGGGGCTAATGGGGTCGGTCTCGGGTTCCAGTGTGGCCAACACCGTCTCGACCGGTGTTATTACTATTCCGCTCATGCGCAAGGCCGGGTTTCCCGCCCGATTTGCCGCCGGTGTCGAAGCCGCCGCCTCAACCGGTGGCCAGCTAATGCCGCCGGTTATGGGAGCCGGAGCCTTTATTATGGCCTCCTATACACAGGTTCCCTACGTCAATATCATTGCCGTTTCTGTGGTTCCCGCCCTGATTTACTTCCTTTCCGTTGCTTTCTTCGTCCGTATCGAAGCCAAGCGCAGCGGTGTCCATCAGGTAACCACCACCACCGAACCGTTCCTGAAAGTGCTGCTTTCCGGCTGGCACAACCTTATCCCGCTTGGGGTACTCGTCAGTCTGCTGGTCAGTGGCTTTACCCCGACCTATGCCGCCGGATTGTCGATTATCTCTGTTATCGTTGCCTCCTGGCTTTCACCCAACAAGATGGGACTTACTGCTATTGTTGAAGCAATGGCGCAAGGCGCTCGCAATATGGCAACCACTGCAGTGCTGCTGATCGGGATTGGCCTGGTGATCAATGTGATCAGCACGACGGGGATCGGTAATACCTTCTCGCTGATGATCAATGACTGGGCTGGAGGCAACCTGATCATCATGCTGGTACTGATTGCCCTGGCTTCACTGATCCTCGGTATGGGGCTGCCTGTAACCGCAGCCTATATTGTTCTGGGCACCCTGTCTGCGCCGGCCCTGTACAAACTGCTTGCCGAAAGCCAAATTCTCGACCTGATGGTCAACGGACAGTTGCCCGAGCAGGCGAAGGCTATCTTTATGCTTGCCGCACCGGATCAACTGACGGCGCTGACGCAACCAATGAGCCTAGACAAGGCCCAGCAACTACTGGCACTGGTACCGGCAGATTTCATGGGGACTCTACTGGACCAAGGGCTGGGACTGGAGAAAGTCGGCTTAGCTCTATTGTCTGCCCACCTGATCATTTTCTGGCTATCGCAGGATAGCAACGTAACTCCACCTGTCTGCCTTACCGCCTTTGCCGCTGCCACCATTGCCAGAACGCCACCCATGCGGACAGGGTTAACGGCATGGAAAATTGCCAAAGGCCTGTACCTAGTACCTCTGTTGATTGCCTATACCTCGCTAGTTAGCTGGGACTGGGTTTCGGTGGTCACCGTCGGCTTTTTTGCCACCGTTGGCACCTATGCCCTGATAGGGGCAATAGAAGGCTACCTGGAAGGACAAATTAATTTGTTCCTGAGGGGCTTACTTGGCACACTAGGGGTAGTCTTGGTATGGCCTGATCTGCCGCTAACTGCCCGTATTGCCGCCACTATTGTGTTCGTGGCCCTGTTTATCTATAGCGGTCGAATAGATCGCCAGCAACAGCTGGCTGCTACTCCGTCATCCCAATCATAACAAGGTACAGGAATTACGATGCCCGGAGTTATCTGCTCCGGGTGCCAATAGGGAGTTTTAGTTGTGAACAAAATATACGATTACATTATCGTCGGTGGAGGCATTGTCGGCATTTCGACCGCCTGGCAATTGCAACAACGATACCCGGAAAAATCCATTCTGGTGCTCGAAAAAGAAGATACCCTTTCCCAGCACCAAACCGGCCATAACAGCGGAGTGATCCATGCCGGCGTCTATTATGCGCCGGGGAGCCTGAAGGCGAACTTCTGCAAAGCCGGTGTCGAGCGTACCCTTGAGTTCTGTCAAAAGCATGAAATCCCAGTAGAAAACTGCGGCAAACTACTGGTTGCTACAGATCCGCTGGAACTTGAAAGAATGCATGCGCTATATGAGCGTTGCCATGAAAATGGAATTGATGTCGAACTGCTCGACCAAGCTGCGCTTACGGAGAAAGAACCAAACATTACCGGTTTGGGAGCGATCTTCGTCAAATCGACCAGTATTGTTAACTATCGACTAATCACAGAGAAAATGGCCGAGGAGTTTATTCAGCTCGGGGGCAAGGTGTCGAAACGTACCGAAGTGGTCGCCCTGGCTGAATCCACCGATAAAATTACGGTCAGCTGTAAAAGCGACGGCCAGCCTTTTCAGCTAGATTGCCGGTTCTTGATATCCTGCTCGGGCCTGATGGCCGATCGCCTGACACAGATGCTCAATATCGAGACTGACTTTCAGATCATTCCCTATCGTGGGGAGTACTATCGCCTGGCACCAAAATTCAACAATGTGGTTAATCATCTGATCTACCCGATTCCGGATCCGGATCTTCCCTTTCTTGGTGTGCACCTTACCAAGATGATCGACGGTACCGTTACGGTCGGCCCCAATGCGGTACAAGGCTGGAAGCGAGAAGGCTACGGCCGGATCAATATCAACCTGAAGGATGTTCTGGATATGATCCAATTCAGCGGTTTCTGGAAAGTCACAGCCAAGCACCTGAAAACCGGCCTGATAGAAACCAAAAACTCATGGTGGAAACCCGGCTACCTGAAAATGGTCAATAAGTATTGCCCGCAGATCAAAGCCAGCGATCTTGAACCCTACCCGGCCGGGATCCGGGCGCAAGCAGTACTGAAAGACGGCACCCTGGTTCATGACTTCCTGTTTGCCGAAAGCCCGCGCAGCCTGCATGTGTGCAATGCACCCTCACCGGCCGCCACCTCGGCAATTCCAATCGGTAACTATATCTGCGACAAGGTGGCCGAAAAGGAGCCCACGGCCCCAAAGGAAGTAAACACTGAATCTGTTGCAGAGCCGGCCTGATTCAGTTTCCGTTCTCGACAGCATCCTCACAGACAAAAACGCGCGAAGAAGGTCTTCGCGCGTTTTTATTCACCAATCAGCCACAGCCACTTACATCATTTCATCCAGGCTTCTCTAGTGCTTTTTAACTACGATATTCAGCAACAATAAGGTTATTACCGGAAAAACCGATGCCACCAGCATCCAGCTCCAGCCTTGAGTAAACAGCACCATACCGGCACTTAATGAACCCGCCGCCTGAAAAGCCGTAATAGAAAAATCATTGATAGCCTGAACCCTGAAGCGCTCATGTGGTTGATAGGTACCGGGCAGCAAAGTCGTACCGCTGATAAATAGAAAGTTCCAGCCAATACCAAGCAGCACCAGTGCCCACCAGTAACTATGTACACTTTGCCCGAGCAGCCCTATCGCAATACAGCCGAGCATGATCATGCAACCAACAAAGATCAGCCTGAAGGTACCAATACTCCTTATGATTAACGGGGTAATAAGCGATGGCAAATACATCGCAACAACATGGCTCTGAATCACCCATTTGGCACTCTGGATATCATGACCGTGATGCTGCATGGCCAGCGGCGTCGCTGTCATCAGGAACGCCATGACAGCATAGGCCGTCAATCCGGCCCCCAGCGCAAGCCAGAGCAAAGGCTGCTTTAGGACTTGAGATAAAGGACGATCGCTACCATTCTTGATACTGTCTTCCCTGATACTGATCGGCTTCATGCCCACCCACAATATCACCGCACCTACAAGTTCAATGATCCCCAGCGCACTATATGCATTCGCATATTCAGACGTAAAGGCAGGAACAAGCTGCCCGACATTTAGCAACTCAGGCCCGACAACGGCAGCAGCGATGCCCCCCACCAATACCAGGCTTACCACACTAGGGTGCTGGCTAGGATCCTTACAGCTTTCAATGGCCGCAAAACGATATTGGCTGACATACGCCAGTTGGGTTCCCAGCAAAAAACTACACGCAGTAAACGCCCAGAAGGCTTCTTGCTCAATAGCAATACCGGCGGCAAAAGCAACACCACTGCTAATCAGTGCTGCCGCAATAAAGGCATTTTTCCGACCGAACCTATGCTGGATTTTCGCGGCGGGAAAAATGTTCAGTGACACGCCGATTATCAACACCGTTACCGGTAAGGTTGCCAGCTCAAGCGTCGGCTGTAACTGAGCACCGACTATCCCGCCAAGAAAAACACTAAGCGCACCAACTGACAGGACAAAAGGCTGAACCAGAGCAAGCAGCCAGGCATTCCATGGCAAAGATTTCATAAACATCCATTTTCGTCATTGCTAATAGTAAGCTTGATACGGGCAGCCTGTTACAGGGTTTTATTTACAGCTAAGGTATAAATAAGATCATCATAACGTTGCTGCCTGATTTCGTAGGCATCAGGAATGCGCTGGCTAAACTCGAACCCACACTTTTCCAGCACCCGGCATGAGGCTTCGTTTCCATCTGTTACCGTAGCGGTTAAGCATGACAAATGAAGCTCATCAACAGCAAACTGAACCAAGCTCTGCAGCGATTCCGTGCCGTAGCCGTTGCCATGGTACTCAGGCAGCAACAGGTAACCGACTTCAGCCTGAGATCGATCTTGTTGATCAATTTGAAACCCGGTTACCCCCACCGACTTGCCTGTCTCTTTTTCGATGATTGTCAGGCAAAGCCAGTGCTCGGAGTCATGTCTCCACTCAGGGAGACGGCTGTCGAATCTAGTTTGTATATCATCAGGGGAGGGTTGATCAAAAGCCAACTCTATCACCTTTGGCTCCTGAAGCAGCCGGCAAAACAAAGGCCAATCCGCCTCAACTATCTGCCGCATCGCCAACCTTGGCGTATCTAGACTAATCACCTTATTTTTCCTCAGCTTATACCAAAAATTATGTGCTATTGTGCATTGACACTACACAGCTATGGCTTGCTTGTCGAGGCTATATGTTTAGCGTACTGATGTTCGTTTAGCGCTCCCCTCGGCCAAATCGATATACAAGCTGCCCCGAAAAAAGATCGTCGTTTGTCGAGGTACTGGTACTGTGATAATGAGACCAATCAGCAAGTAGCGCCCAATTAGCATGAAACTGATAATGCAAACCAGCACCACCGTTGATCTGGAATGTTTTGAGATCAACACTTTTCTCCAACAGTGTTTCGCCAATACCGACATTCAGATAAGGCCGCAGTTTATCCTTGTTATTAAAATAATATTGAAAATCAAAACTGTAGTTTTCATAACTTACATCTGCTTTGGTAATCGTGCTCGGTGTTTCAACTCGGGTATAATTCAGTCGGGAAGAGAAAGCCGGGGTAAAATACACTCCCAGGCTGATTGTCGGCGCCCAACGATTCTCCAGTTGCCAGTCACTATCAAGATCCAAATATCGAGCCCCAATTGAAATACCAACGACGCCGTAATCAATAGGATCATACGACACTGAAGATGTCGCATATTCCCGACGACGCTTGAGCGCCGGGCTTGTTTCTCCCTCGCCGATGCTGTAACTCATGTTGACCCTAAACTGGGTATCCACTTCTCCGTTTGACATCGGAACATCCTGAAAGCCGATGTACCCGGTGCCAGCTTTGATAACATCACGGCCAACCAGATTATTAATACCACGACCAATGCTATCGACCGGATCAAGAAAAAACAGCGCCGTATCTCCTACCCACGAAGAGCCCCAGACTTCACCGCCACCCTGGATGATCTCCCGCTCTTTGTTGAATGCCCACTCGCCATATACCCACCCCAACACGGGGGTTGTCACCAAATCCTGAATAGCAGGGACTTCTGCAAAGGCCTCCAACCCATATTCCCAATAAAATGTAGACATCAGAAACGAGTAGACAAACGCATCCCACTGGCGATAGCCGGACTTTCGGGCAACCTGATAGTAGACACCGCCAAAATAAGGGTGGCCGATATAATTGATATACCAGATATCCCGATCCCACACAGGGCCGTCTTTGACATTTTTCCACCATTTTTCCATCAGGCGTTCACTGCTATTGTCCCAGTTCGAAATGTCTTCCGGCAGCAAGGCAATAACACCGGCCACCCCGACTCCATACCAGGCAACCGATTTGGTCTGCGACCACAGACGATCGGCGTCCTCGCCGTTTTCCGCCGAGAAAAGCGCCACCGAATAAGGGGAATCATACACACTGTCAGGCCTGGACTGATCTTCCCAGCTTGTGTTGCTATACCCAGATAAAGAAGAAGATGCAGAAGAAAGTACAGAGGAGGATGTAGAAAACAAGGTATCGTTTTCATCACCGAAGGCTGGGGAAGCCACAATAAATGAAGCCAACAACAAAGGAATGGTAAACTGACAATGCATAACCTGATCGCCTTCTGCTCATCAATATCAAGCCAAAAATAAGGCTAATTATTATTTTAGGTATCTTTAAGCTGTTAATTCAAAAAGCAATCTAGTCAGTATAGTTCAATGTAATTTGTTCCTTCCTAACAAGAAGGATATATTTATGAGAATCCGGATCACAACTGACAATTAAATACTGACCTCCTACAACGGAGACTGTCCCCTACTACACGCTACGAATAAACATGCTGCCACTTCGAAGGAGAAATTTTGGCTCTACTCAATCGTCTGTCAATCCGCTCCTACACCCAGCGGATGCGCAGTCATTTTCATGAATACCACCAGCTGGTATTGCCGTTACATGGCTCTATCAATATTAAAGTCGGTGACTACTCGGGGAGAGTAAACCTGGGGGATTGCGTTGTCATCCAAGCTGGCCAGCAGCATGACTTTCATGCTGATGAGGCGGCACGGTTTCTGGTTGCCGATCTGGACCAATTGCCAGCCAACCTTACCGAGAGTTCATCGGTCAAGTTCTCGATTAGCTCTCCTTTGCTGGCCTACATTCAGTTCATCGACAAACAGCTGGAATCTCAGGTAAACCAGGAGGTCGAGACGATGACCTTTGATCTTTTCTATCAGCTCATCACCCAGCAAACCTGCTTCACCAAAATCGATCCCCGAATCGAGCAGGTTATTGAGATGATCCAGCGCGATCTCAGCCAAACATTGTCGATCCAGGAACTCGCCCGGCATGCGTGCCTCAGTCCAACCCAGTTCAAAAAAGTGTTTAAACAGAGCATGACAATGACCACGCAGCAATACATTACGCAACTTCGAATGGAAAAGGCCAAAGCCTTGCTGGCCCATACCGATCTGCCAATCCGCATTGTCGCAGAGCAGGTAGGCTATACGGACTTGTCTGCGTTCAGCCGCCGTTTTTCTGACTTTTTTGGCTTGTCGCCGTCTGCATTTTCGCGATAGCAAACAAAATCAACTCCAGCCTATCAACCAACACAAGCGTCCTTTCAGCACACTAACAAACACAAACCACAGCTATTCTTTCTGCCATTAAATCAGATAAGGATGCACTATCATGGCAACACTCTATGGCGTTATTGCCGTTATTCTATGGGGGTTACTCGCCCTGCTCGGTACCATGACCACAAAAATACCGGCATTTCAGCTATTGTCTCTGTGCTTTAGCCTCTCAGCATTCATTATGCTGGCAAAGCGCTTCATTACCGGCCAGCGATTGTTCAGCAAGCCACAACTGACAACACCACAGTGGCTCATTGGCATAGCTGGACTATTCGGCTTCCACTTTTGTTATTTCATGGCACTGAAGTATGCCCCAGCGATTGAGGTCAGCCTGATAGTCTACCTATGGCCATTGCTATTAGCCGTTTTTGTAGCTAACCGACAAACACTCGCCAGGGCCCTATGCGGTGGCTGCCTGGGTTTTGTCGGTATTACGTTTATTATCCTTGGTGAAGCCAGCCTATCAATCAGCCAAGCTCACCTGAGCGGTTACCTGCTGGCTATTGTCTGTGCGCTGATTTGGTCGAGTTATTCGTGGTATTTGTCCAAATCGACTAACCATGTCGATGACATTGGCTGGCTGTCGGCAGCTGTGGCCGTGCTCTCTCTGGTGGCTCACCTGAAACTGGAAACCGGCTACTGGGATTTCAATGTCAGTGAATGGCTCGGTATAATTTTGCTTGGCCTGGGGCCGGTGGGCGGCTCGTTTTACCTGTGGGACATCGGCCTTAAACACGGAAATAAGCAACTGCTGGCCTCTCTGAGCTTCAGTGCCCCACTGATTTCATCAATAGCGCTGTCACTGGCAGGCATAAACAGCTGGTCATTCAATATTATACTGGCACTATGTTTTATTCTCGCCGGGGCCCTGCTGGCCAATATGAAATCCAAGCAGTCGAAAGCGATACCAACCAACGCCTAGTCTGATTCAGTGATGCCATGCTCAAATTCATCTCCAGACTCATAGCCAGGTGAATGCGTGGATTGTAGCGAGAAAACCTGCATCACAACCGTAAATGTCATCCCCGCCACCCGCCGCCCTTCGTCATCGACGTTATTGGCGGCACGGATGGAACCTTGCATATCGCGGATACTATTTGCAGTGATTGATAGTCCCAACCCCAGCCCTTCACCCATTTTTTTACTGGTCTGAAACGGTTCGAACATGTTGTCCAGCATGGACTCGCTAACCCCGCATCCATTGTCGATCACCTCAATGATCACCTGCTCGCCCTGTTCTGAGGCTGTGATAATCAAGGCAGGTTGAGCTATATCAGCCATCGCATCAAGGGCATTACTGATCAGGTTACCCAATACCTGCATGAGACGCTGAGGCTCTCCGAGTACGTGTGGCAGTGTAGAGGGAATACGAATACGAACATCGACACCTTGCAGCCGTTGCTGATGAATACGCAATAATTGCTGCAGCGAATCCGGCAAGGACGTGGCCGATAGCTGTTCAGGGCGGTTAAAGGCAAACGTTTTGAGCTGCGAGGTCATGTTTGCCATCCGTTCCACCAGCGTATCCACCAGCTTCATGTTGACAAGCAGCATCTTGGTTTCTCCGCGCTCAATCAGTAATTCATTGCTGGAGAGCAAAGTGCGCAACCCGGTAAGCGGTTGGTTGAGCTCGTGGGTAATCGCGCTCGACATTCTGCCCAGCGCGGCCATTTTACTGCTCTGGACCAGCTCTGCCTGGGCAGAGTGCAGCGCTCTTGTCCTTTCCTGAACCCGTTGTTCCAGTTGCTCATTGACCGCACGAAGGGCGTTTTCCGCTTTTTTACGCTTGCTAATATCGATGGCCGTGATCAAAAAATGCCTTTCGTCATGCCAAGGAAGCGAGGTGATTGAAAACAACACCGGAAACCGCGAGCCGTCGCTACGCCGGGCCATCACTTCTACGCCAGTGATTTCTCCCCACTCATGGTGATTAGCCAAATTCTTCAGCAACAGCATTACGGTTGAATTACCGGCCGTCGTCTCAAACAGCTGCCAGGCAAAAATATTCTCGACCATGGAGTCCGACAAGCTGAAATAACGCATAGCCGTCGGGTTGATTTCACCAATCTTTCCCTGGCTGTCAAGCAGCATCAACCCAACATTGGTTTTGCTGAACATCCGCCGCAACCAGTATTCGGACTCAATGACCAGATCCTGTAACTGCTGTTTAGAGCGCAGCTTCTGCCGTCGCTCGTAAATAAACAGCCCCAGAATAAGTATCGAGACCATCAGGATGACGGTACTCACCCCCAGCCAGTAAACCGTTTGTATTTGCTCTTTCAATGGCGTGAGGTAGTAGATCTTCCATTTCAGATCATCGAGCTGAACCGTTTGAACCAGATAGTCTTCCTGCCCGAGCTGCCAGGTCGACAATGTCGTACCACTGGCAAGCTGCATAACACTCGGAGGTTGCTGTGCCATTTCCTGCGCCTGGCTGTTGAGCCACTCGGCGCTATAGCGCTGGCTGCTCGACAGGAAAAACTTCTGTTCTCTATGGCTGATCAAAACCAATTCATTATCAGCCAGCCAGGACTCCGTCAAGGTACTCAAGTCGACCTTAACGACAGCGATTCCGATCACCACTGATTTTGAGTACATAGGCGCAGCCAGAAAGTACCGTGCCTTGCCGTCAACAATCTTGCTCACTGTCACCACTTCTCCGCCCTGGCGGATAAGTTTGTCAGCGATAGCCTGCCCGTCGGCTTCCTCCCAACTGGCATGCTTTCGGCTAGAAGCAATCAGGTTTCCTTTCGGTGTCAGGATATACCAGCCCTTGGTATTGGCGGCCTTGTCCAACTGGGCGAGATAAAGGCCAACGTCATCATGCAAAGTATTGTCGCCGGTCAGCAGCCCCCGACTCTGCTGGTGATCGGCCACCAAATAAGGCAGATAATGATAGCGACTGAGTGCTCGGCGAATGTCACCGACGTACTTGAGCAAGCGATCTTCGCCCTGCGTCTGAGCATTTTCAAATAGCCACTGGCGGCCCACTTCTCTTGTCGCAACCATCCCGGCGACCATAGCAATGATGACAACAGAGATAGTCAGCAGTAGCCTTAAACGTTTAGACAAAATGACTCCTCGCATCCATGCTGATTCTGTCTGTGTTTCACAGTCTGCAAGGCGAACAGCCCAAAGTCGAGCCAATCTATGCGCGAAATGACGCTAGACCTCTGATAGTTTGGAGCCAATCACATCCGCCAGCGTGTTTGATAAACTTAAGGATGACAGTAACTACCGGGCTTCGGCTCTGCGGGCCAGACCGAAGCTGTTCACCAAACTGGGTACGAGAACACATTGTATCCTCCGGAGGCTCTCACTCATGAAACTAACAACCTGGCTACCCCTTAGCTTTTTCTTATTCTGTGCCACAGCTGTTGCCAATGACACATTTGAGTTTCCGCCCGCATCGGTTACCTGGGCCAGCCCTGAAAACTACCGCGATGTGAGATCGTCCAGCGGTAGCCAGCCACGCTTTCAACAACAAGTCTTCGAGAATCTCAGTGAATATTTCGGCGATATGGCCAGAATCTATCTGGCTCCGGACCAAACACTGAACATCAAGGTGAACAATCTGGATCTAGCAGGTGATATTCGCTATGGCGCAGAAACCGGACAAAAAATACGAATATTAACCAGTATTTCAGCACCCTCGATCAGTTTCAGCTACCAGATCCGTCAGGGTGAGACGGCAATGAAATCGGATACAGTCAGGCTGACCAACCTGAACTATCAGGCAAGTGTGTGGGGAATGGGCAGAAGCAGGGTACTCGCCTATGAAAAACAGCTAATTCATGACTGGGCAAGAAAATCACTAAGAAATCACTAGGAAGAAACCTGGGCATTAGAATGCAAAAAGCCCTTTATTTTAAAAGGGCTTTATGAGGTTATCGCTGTTTATTTCGAGGCTTGGTTTTATCGAGGCAGGGTTATGCTGAGGCCATGGCACCTTTGCCAACCCCTTCGTAAGCGACCACGTCAAGGGACTTGCCCTCGACCATTGGACGAACCTGCTCAGCAATATAATGCGCCAACAGCTCTACGGTAGTATCTGTATCGAGCATCTCGGTTTCCGAGCGGGCAATCGCCAACTCAAACTCACCCTGAGGCGCCTGATAACGGAAACCATAATGGGTCAACTCGGAGATACCCGCCGCATGCTTGCTCAGGTTCAGGTCCGATAACGCAACCTCGTCTTCACTGCTACCCAGGTAGATATCCTGCCAGCGCTGCGCCCACTGCTGCTCTAGCTCGGCATCGCGCTGGCCGCCAACATACAGCTCTACCGGAGAACGGTGGCCATGAGCAATACGCTGACAGTTCCCGTCATGCTTTTTAAGCCCATGGCTATAGTGATAAAAGGCGCCTTCAATTTTCTCATGACGCAAAGTCAGTTCCAGCCCTTGCACATTGTCCGGTAACTTACCGTCTAGTACCTGATACAAATGGCGGGTAACAGACTCAATCGTTACTGCATCATCATCAATAAAGCAGTAAGCCTGATCCGGGCAATTCAAGTGAATACTTGTCTCGTCACGTAGCAAGTCGACTGTTGCGTAACCAGGCTGACTTTCGGCAACATGAATTCGGGAGTTCCGAGTCGGTACAATTAGGCGATGATCGACAAACTCATCCACCAGCTGCTTGATTTGCTTTTTGACCCTGCTGAAATCGAGCACCATGCTCATTTCATTCAGCTCACCCGACATCACCACATCGAGGATCCAACTTTCTCCGACCATACCTCGCTGTTCGCACAGGTAAGAAGCATCGATAACGGTAAGATCTCTGACAAATAGCTTCAAAGTGAAGTCCTTAATGATAATGGTTGTCGTTAAACTAGCAGGGCATTATACGCAGCTGAAAACGGGAGTAAACAACAGCGTGAGCCCGCCTCCCATCAGATAAGCTGCACGGGGCATATTCTGTTACTCAGAACAAATAGGAAGCGCCAATAAAGAGGGAGGTGACACCGTTCTGCTGTGATTCGAATGTAACGGCATTTCCATCGCTGTCGGTACCATTCCAGGTTTCTATATCTTTCGGCACCAGCGAGTGACGTAGCCCAAGATCAACTCTGACCGGCTCTGCTACCTGCCAATTAATCCCTGCCTGCAGGCCGAACACGATTCCGCTTACATCAAACCCATCCGGAAACTGCGAATCCGGCTCCACCGACGAGTAACCGATATGAAGCCCAACAAACGGGGTTACAGTCTTTTCATGACGGAACAGGTAATCGGCACTGAGCAAGTGCATGTTGGCTTTTGTCTCGTAGGCAGGGGACTCTTGGAACTTGGTTTCAGATTTATGCTGCTCGAAACTGTAATACATCCGGCTCTTGCCATCGGGTGTATATGCGCCAATATCAATGCCAGCAAAACCCTCGCCTGAGGTGGATTCTGCTTCCAGCTTACTGCCATTACTCAGCACAACGCGATCAGAATTACTGAGCTGGCTCATTCCGCCCTTTATGCTGGCAAAATATCGAAAAGACGAATCGAGCTGCTCAGTATCCTTGGCATGAAGCGATATAGGGAGCAATGCAAACAGTACAGCAACCGCTGTTTTATTAATATCCATTTTAAACCTGTAAATAGTACAAACATATAAAGCAAATAACTGAATATGGCGATAACACCCACGCCACCATACTCAACAAAGGAAAGATCTAATTGTCGTTTATTCTAATTCAATAGTAATTTCAGTACTATAGTTGCTATTGTGCAGTAAGCTCTAAATGTCACTCCCGTAGCCAACTCAGTGCATCCAGGGGCTCTTCAAAATACCTGACCTCTCCGGAAACAAACCAGCTTCCCATCTTAGACATCACTTCCTGCCACCGGCTGTTGCCGTAAAACGCAACTTTGTTGAATTTCTTGCCGTGCTTTAAGCCCAGCTTTAAATCATCCCAGGCGGCCTGGAGCTGCCAGCCGTCAAAATCAGTACCATCGACGTAAACATTGACGATCGGGTGTTCAACTTCCACCAGCGCATCCTCAATCAATGGTGTGATCTTTTCATAATCCGAATGAGTCAGGGTGCCAATGGCCTTGAATTCCATAAAGACCATTTCATCCACCCGCTCTACATCCATCGAGATACCATGTACGTTACTCATCATTCCTCCTCAGAGCTTGTCATCGACAATCAGCCTCCGAGTCAAAGGGATCTGTTGATAAATCACTTATTGATATCATTACAGTTTAGCTGCTGAAACCCCATTCAGCGTCCTCAAATACCGACACAGCGATCATCCTGACCGGTTCAAAACCATCTCTGGGATGGATTCGGCTAAACACATAAAAAAGCAGGGGAAATCCCCTGCTTATCTTAAGCTGGCTCACTACGTATCAGGCGAATTGATTTCGCCAGCTAAGCACTACTCGGCAGACTGACTCATCCTGGCCTCGGCTTTGAGATCTTTTTTCAGGATCTTACCCGTGGCGCTCATAGGCAGCTGCTGACGTATCTCCACGCTCCTCGGATATTTGAACGTAGCAAACTGGGCCTTACCCCACTCGTAGAGCACCTGTTCATCCGCGTCGGATCCTTCTTTCAGCACCACATAGGCTTTAATCTCTTCACCATATTCCTGATCAGGAATGCCAATCACCGCCACCATGGCAACAGCAGGATGGGTCATAAACACTTCTTCGATTTCTCGCGGATATACATTAAATCCGCCGCGAATGATTAAGTCTTTGACCCGATCAACGATGTACAGATTTCCCTTTTCATCAAATCGACCGATATCACCGGTAAAGAACCAGCCATCGCGTAGCGCATTCTCATTTTCTTCCGGGCGGTTAAGGTATCCCTTCATGATGTTATGACCACGAATAATCACCTCCCCTTCCTGACCGCTGGCAACAAGCTCACCCTTCACATCGGCCAGGCGAATTTCAACGCCCTGAATCGGTTGACCGACCGAGCCTGGGATCCGTTCCTGATCCAGGTGATTGAAACAGGCAACAGGGCTGGTCTCCGACAGTCCGTAGCCTTCGAGAATCGGGACGTTGAACCTATCTTCAAAAACATGAATCACCTCTGTCGGCATCGACGAACCACCACTGATTGCCAGCCGCAGCGAAGAAACATCCCGCTCGTTCGGGCAGTGATTGAGCGCAATATACATAGTCGGTACCCCAGCAAACACGGTCACCTTATGCTCAGCAATCAATTCAAGAACCAATGCTGGCTCGAACCTCGGCACCAATACCATTGTTGCACCAGCGAAGACGGAGGCATTCATGTTAACGGTCTGGCCAAATGAGTGGAAAAGAGGCAACGTTACCAGCTGAACATCATCGGCCTGCGCCGCTATCAGGTTTTCTGTAACCAGGGCATTGCAGACCATATTCCCCTGCGTCAGTTCGGCCCCCTTCGGCAGGCCGGTTGTTCCGGAGGTATATAAAATAACAGCCGTATCATCGGCACGACGAGGCAGATAATCACAACAAGGAGCACACTCCTGGATAAAAGCAGAAAACGATGGCTGGCCATTAAATGAGTGCTGATTTTGATCCGCAGTCATCACAACCATATCCAGGCACTGCTCCACCTGGTTGAATGCCGCAACCCCGGCCTCCCCCATCGGCAATACGTCTGTTCCCTCAAAACAGAAAAAGAACTTCGCCTGAGAGTCTTCGAGGTGGTATTTAATCTCTCGTTCTTTAAGCAGCACATTAAGCGGTACCACGACCGCTCCGGCTTTCTGGATGCCGTAATAGACAATAGGGAAAAAAGGCAGGTTCGGGCAACTCAGCGCCACCTTGTCACCGGGTAAAATACCTTTGGCTATCAGGCCATTGGCAACCTTGCTGGCAAGGGCATCAAACTCGGCATAGGTGATTTGAATATCACCACAAATAATCGCAACTTTATCAGGTTTACAACTGGCATTTCTTTGCAGGGCAGCAGCTAGACTCATCATAGATGATTACCTTGTTATTCGTTGATTATCATTGATTCAGTTGCTAAATACCTAAAAATCCAACAGATATTAAGCAGCGTAGAATGATATAACTAGATAAGCCCTGACCAATTGTCAATAAACAGATGTTTAAATGTTAACTTTATGTGATCACAACTATCAAGTCTTAGTACCTGGTCACTGCGAGAAAGCAAAATGGGGATCACACCTAGCCTCCAACATCGCTATAGCTGGCTATCAAATGCTAAGTACAGCGAGCCATTGTCGTTCTCTGCTATCAACAACATGGTAGCGATAGACTATTATCAGCTTTATACATGTTTTTCTTATTAATAAATAAGAAAAACACCTTAACAACAGACACAGGGGGCTTTAGGCCTGATGATCACAAACAAGTACATTCTCTGTTGGATATTATTGTATCTCTTAAGCTTCCAAGCCCACTCTAGCTGTGCGGACATTAAGGTCGATCACCAACGGTTAGAATGTTATGACCAGCTATCAAAGGGTGGCCCCGAACTATCAGACAACGCTGATAAATCAGTAGCATCTAAAAGTGAAGCGAAAGCGTTCAATCTCACTACCATGGATAGCAACGAGATTGTCAGCTATTTTAATGACAGGAAAGTATTTCAACTGACCCCACATTATCCCAACTACATCCTCCCGTTGTCTTATAACGAAAGGCCGAATGAAGAAGCCTTCGAGGAATTTGCTCCCGGCGCAGAACTCGACAGATTTGAAGTCAAATTCCAGATCAGCGGTAGACTCAAACTGTTGGACGATATCTACCGCGATAACTGGGATATCTGGTTTGGCTATACCCAAACAGCGTGGTGGCAACTATATAACTCTGATGAATCAGCGCCTTTTAGGGAAACGAACTATGCCCCAGAAGTCTTTGCCTCCTACTACTCGGATGTGAATATCTTAGGTTTTAAACTCGTCATGACGGATATTGGTCTAATTCACCAGTCGAACGGACGCTCTGAATTACTCTCCCGAAGCTGGAATCGACTATATGCTAACTTTCAATTTACCAGAGACGACTTTTATCTATCCATTCAGCCCTGGTATCGCATTCCTGAAAGTGATGAGGACGATGACAACCCTAACATCGAAGATTACATGGGCTACGGAAATTATCGCCTGACATACAAAGACGAGGGAACACTGTATAGCCTTTTATTACGTAACAACCTAAAGTTTGACGATAATAAAGGCGGTATCGAATTAAGTTTGGCATTCCCCGTTTACGATATCGTTAAATTATATCTGCAATATTATAACGGCTATGGTGAAAGCTTGATTGACTATGACCATTACGTAAACCGAGTAAGCCTTGGAATATTAATTTATGAGTGGTTATGAGCCAGCTCTTTTAATACAGGTATCTCTTACGGAACATTATAAAAATCAATAATGCTACTGAGGAAAAAGCTTTCGGGCTGTAGACAGTAAAAATTCATCCTGATACGGCCCAGATGCAATAGATAAACCTACTGGGGCACCATCGACTGTAGTTAAAGGAATAGATATTTCGGGCAACCGCCCAACACCTGAAAACGATGTGATAGCCATTGTTCTGTCATAGAAATCCATCACCGTTTCAATGTTATTAAGCGCTCCTTTTAGTGGGGCAATAGTTGGAGTAGTGGGAAATAAAACCAATTCACCTTGGTTCATGAAGTTTAATATTCGCCCACATAGCTTTTCGCGCAGTAGTAATGCGTCACTCAACTCGCTCCGATCAAACCCTCGCAAATTCTCATAGGCAGCCGCAAAGCTGGGACCTTTTTCGGGGTTAGTCTCTTCGATCCAGCCACCGACTGTATTCATGAATTCAGCAGTTTGCACAACTCTCAACGCTTGAGTATTTAACGTATGCAGATCAATATCTTTTCCGACTATTTCACTTAACGTAATTGATTCTATGGCAATATCAGATGCTGAGAAAATCCTTGCAACCTCTTGCTTTAGCGCACCAGCGACAGCACCGTCAGCAATAGCAAAAGCATCTTCAAGTATATAGATGCGACGGGGCTCGATAGGTTCAGGGCTCTCGCTATTTAGCATGATTCGCATTACCTTATCGAGAATTGATATGTCATTAGCAAACGCACCAACGGTACTCACACTTGGCATAAAAGGCAGTACTCCCGCTTCAGAAATACGGTGCAGCGTGGGCCTCATACCCCATACCCCGCACAAACTCGCAGGCACGCGAATAGAGCCTGCAGAGTCAGTACCGATAGCGAAATCAACCAAGCCACATGCAACAGCTGATGCCGAGCCGCTCGATGAGCCGCCTGGAATTCTGGCTGGTGCCTTGGGGTTAACAGGCGTGCCATAAAAATAACTTTCTCCATCCAGGCTATAGGTATATTCATCGGCAACTGTTTTGCCTACACAAGTTGCACCACTCGCCAATAGTTGCTCGATACAGACGGCACTGTAGACAGCAGAATGATGGGCTGAAAGCCAGGGTTTGCTACCATAAGAAGTATTAAAGCCTTTGAGTTCAATATTATCTTTCACTGCAAAAGTGAGGCTATCTAAAGGGCCATTTTTATATGGACTCAAAGTAAATATTTCAACGAATGCACCGGATGATGACATCGAGTATTTTTTATCAGTCATTATCTTTCCAATCTTAGCTTGAGTTATATAACGAATAAAATCAGGCTTGGCAAAAATAAAACTCACTCAATATAAACAAATTAATTAATTGGCCTAACATAAGATTTAGATTTATTTTTAATATCCTACTATTTCCTGAATGAAAAATACGTTATCACTCAACAACCATTCCTTCAAGTAAAAATCAGAGTTTAACAACAGATATTTATCAACAAATAATATGGCGATTTTAAGAGGCCAAACAGGCGGCTGGGGGCTTTCATTTTAGAATTTAGTAGCCAGCAGCGAACTTGAACATTGAACGCATGAGAGTTAATTTAAGCAGGCTTACTGACCGCTCGACACTTTTAATTAAATTGTGATTATTTGTGGTGTTCTCACATTGAACTTAAACTGTTTCTTCACACCCAAAAGATAAACTGATTTCAAATCGACTGTAATAGTTATTGCAACCTTTTATACAGATAAGAAACATCTTTTCAGCGTAGAGAGCAGATGTTTCTTATCATCATGACCTATAGCGCTACTCAACAGGTGGAAAGCACACCGTGTCACCCTCTGCGGTCAGGATCTCAACCCGGCTCGGCTTGCCGTTACTATCGAGATACAACTCACCGATTGCGCTGCGATTGACCAAACGGTGGTTCCCGGTTGTATCAGGATCGCGTTTTTTGATCTTTAACCGCTTTCGCTTGGTCAGCCAGTTCAGGGGAGAGTGCGGGCTATACAGCGCCCTGTCCATCACATCACAAAAGCGCAGCAAGGCGTTGGGGAATTCATTCTTGATCCCGCTTGATGTGATCTGGTAGATATTCGGGCTGCTGCGGCGAAAGCGCAGCTTCACATCATAGGCAAACGAATAATGGACATCACCAGAGAGGATTACGAAGTTTGTCGGTGTCTTGGTATGAGAAAAAATACTGAGCAAGGTATTGGCGGAACCCGGATGCGCCATCCAGTTTTCGGCATCAATCAGCAATGGCTGACCGAGCCAGGTCATGCCGCGCTGGAGCATTTCGATAAACTTCACCCCGAACATAGGTGCCGCCGAAACAATGATCACCGCGGGCTCATTCAGCAGCGACTGCTGCAGCTCGGTCAGTGCTTCCCAGTCCATCAGCCCCGACGGTTTGTTCATTTTCGACTCTGAGCGCCAGCGTCGCGTGCGGGTATCCAGCACCAGCATTTTAGGTGTTGTTTCAATGGTGTAATGCCACTGTTCAAACCGATACAGATGGTTAATCAGCTGATCCTGATGCTCACAGCTAGGCTGTGAGAAATACCCCTTGGCCAGATTGAGAAACTCCTGATCGAAATGCTCGGGCGCATTGCCCCAACCCTGGCACAGCCAATAGCTGATCAGGCCATTACCAATGATACGGCGGGACAATAAGTTACCGTAAGCCGCTTTTTCCCAGCCAATCGTCAGGTTCCAGTCGTCAGTGATATCATGATCATCAAAAATCATATAGGTCGGTATATGCGCCATTAAGCGCTGAACCTGCGGCAAACCTGCAACAAATTCATCGATATGCTGCTTTTCTTGATGCCATAGCTGCTGCCATTTAGGCTCAAGCATACGCTGACCTGACTGGAAGCCGCACTTTTTCAGCCGCTCACCGTCGATAAGCTGCCACAACTGCGGCGACCATACCAACAGATACATGGCAAAGAACTCACTGAAGCTCATCAGATGGTTTTCGCATTCCCTTGAGCTAAATACCGGCCTTCCCCGGTTTGGCAGCCACTTTCGCAATCCGTTATCCGACAGCCAGTTGCCGCTTTCCACATAGTGCGGCAAGATCTTTTCACGGCCATAGAAGTTATAGCCATGCTGATAAAGTGACTGAGTGTTGGCTACCGGCCCCTGGGCGAAAGTTTCATCAGGCAGTCCCAGTAATCCGATAACCTGCTGAATAGCGTCCAGTGTAGGTCCGGCAACATGATCGGCATAAATCTGATCGCCACTCATCATCAGCAGCGCCGGACGCTCCAGAACTGACTGCAAGGCCAGTTTATCATCCGCCGCAACCAAACTGTCCTTGCTCGGATAATGCGGATTACGACAAGAACCATGCAGTACGTAGTCAGCCTGCTCCTTAATACTGAATGACAGCCGCTTTTCGCCGGGGTACAGCAAATAGGGAACCAGCTCGGTAATGTCTCCTCGTTGAGTAACCAGCTGATATTCCAATACGGTAGCGACAGGAAAATGGCCTTTGATGCTGGCCATTGTCACCCAGGCAGCCTGGCCCACCTGGATCTGCTCCGCTGTTGTTATCTGCTCAGAAAAGAAAGGTTCATCATCCTCGGGATAGTAGAGGGAAAAAGTCGCAGCCAAGGGCTCTGATGTGACAAGCCACAGCGTAAGTTCATTCGCCGTACATTTGCGTAGGATCGGGCCTGCCAGCAACAAAGGCAGGTTGGCGGAGGAAGATGCAGTTTGGGAACACATGGTTTGCACTAAATACCCACTTGATGGCTTTGATGCCCTAATCATACCTCGATTTTGCATCAAAAATTGCTAGCAAAACGTAAAGTTATGCATAGATTCTTGCTCGCACTAGGTGTTTTCCTTGAACATTGAACTTAGCTCGTCATACATCCAGGTCATGATTTTGCCACTTCCTTTATCGCGCCGCTTGACGACTCCCATCTCAACCAGCAGCGAATCAGCGATATGCTCGGTAGATAACTCAACCAGCTCGTCGACATACCACTCTTCTTTCGCCAGATGCTCCGGAACCAAAGCCCAGCCAACTCCCCGAGTGACCAGAGCCGTAATATAGTAATAGCTATCAACGTACCAATGATTGGATGAAATCGGCTTGGCCGAGGCCTCCCCCATCCGCTCGCGGATCACCAGTTGGCGATAACGGTTAAGCTCACTCACACGTGGCGCCGAAACCGTTGCTAACGGATGCTCGGAGGAAACAATCAGGGACTGGTAGAACTGGCTGATAGGCATAAATTCCAGGTTGTCAGGCAAGCTTTTAATGTGAAACAAAATACCAATATCGGCTCTTTTCTCACTTACCCAGCGTGCAATATCGTCCTGCGAGCCATTGATGATAGTGAGCTTCAAGAGCGGATACTTCGCAGCAATTTGTAGGAAAAAATTCTCAAAAGACAAAATAGGCACGGCTTCATCCATGGCGACGGTAAGCGAAATTTCCTCACCAGTCGAGACTGTCATCGCCCGCGATTGCATCCGCTGACACTGCGCCAGTACGGCCTGTGCCTCGGTATACATCTCTTTGCCTTCAGGCGTTAGCACCGGCAGGCGAGCACTGCGATCGAACAGTTCGAATCCAAGGTCGACTTCCAAATTGGTGATCGCCGTACTCACCCGAGACTGGGCCTTGCCGATTTTTCTTGCCGCCGCTGAGAACGACCCATGATTGACAGCCGTGACAAAGGCTTCTAACTGATCGAGTGTCCAATTCATTTCATTTCCTTATCTCGCATCTCGCATCTCGCATCTCGCATCTCGCATCTCGCATCTCGCATCTCGCATCTCGCCAATGTATCCGAAAAACGGATGGATACCAACTTTCATCAATCTGTATTCCACGCATAATTCTCCCTAGACATCAAAAAGTGAATAATGACTATGCAAGAGAAAGTAACCACCGATAATTCAGTAAATCGCACGTTTTGGCGCTATGCGATCCCGTCAGTTGTTGCCATGTTGGTCAACGGCCTCTATCAGGTCATCGACGGCATTTTTGTGGGTCACTATATTGGCTTTGAGGGCCTGGCCGGGATCAATATGGCATGGCCTATTATTGGTGTGATTGTCGGTCTTGGTCTATTGGTAGGAATGGGCTCAGGCAGCCTGATCTCTATCTACCGCGGCGAAGGGGCTACAGACAAAGCACGTAGGACATTGACAACAGGCCTTGGTCTCATTCTTATTGCCGGTGTGCTAATGATGGCGTTGGTCTCGGCATTTGGGCCAGCGATGCTTATTGCCCAGGGAGCCGTCGGAGAAACTCTTGAACTTGGCATTGAATATATCGATATCTTCTCGTGGGGAGCGATATTTACGATTGCAGCAGGTGCAATGCCAATGCTGATCCGCAATGATGACAGCCCGAACTTTTCGACCATTTTAATGGTTATCGGTGCCCTGATTAATATTGCTCTCGATTACCTATTCATAGGTCGGTTTGGCTGGGGGCTGGAAGGCGCAGCCATCGCTACTATTTTCTCGCAAGTTACCGTATTTGTTGTCGCCATCGGCTACTATTTTTCGCCATTTTCCCAGCTAAGGCTGAGTTTGGGAAAGCTACGATTCAGCCCGAGGCTGGCTGCTAAGTCCATCGGATTAGGCACCTCAAGCCTATTCATGTATGCCTATTTCAGCTTCGTTATTGCTCTGCATAATCGGCTGTTCATGGAATATGGCAGCTCGGTACACGTTGGTGCGTTTGCTATTGTCGGTTACCTGATGACCATGTACTACCTGTTAGCCGAAGGCGTCGCAGGGGGGATGCAACCTCCGGTGAGCTATTACTTTGGCTCGGGGCAAATGAATAAGATAAAAGCAACACTAACCCTGGCTATCAAAGTGGTACTACTCACCGGTATTAGCGCCGTAATACTGCTAAACCTGTATCCCGAGACCATGATCGGCTTGTTTACCAGTGACGATCCGGTACTGATCAGTGAAACGACAAACGGTCTGCGGTTACACCTGTTCTCGATGTTTCTGGATGGTTTTATTGCCCTGGCTTCTGTGTATTTCATGGCTGTCAATCAAGGCGGGAAGGCACTGGCGATTTCAGTTGGCAACATGCTCATTCAGCTGCCGTTCCTCTACCTGTTACCACAGTGGCTGGGTATCGACGGGGTGTGGCTTTCTGTTCCAGTATCGAATGTTGTCCTGTTTACAATAGTTGCGCCTATGGTTTGGAAGGATATTCAGGGAAAAAACAAAGTGACACCAAACCTCAAGCTGGCTGAATGTAACTAGAACCAATATTTCTATATCAGTAACACAACAAAGGGAGCCCCAAATAAGGGCTCCCTTTCTGTTTCCCCCGAATCAACGACAACGCACTTAAAGTGACAGGATCACGCCTGCAATAGCCGCGCTCATCAAGTTAGCTAGCACACCGGCAGCAATAGCTCGAAAGCCATTTTGGGAAATAAAAGTACGGCGCTCCGGTACTAGGCTGCCCAACCCACCAATGAGAATTGCCATGGTCGAAATATTGGCAAAGCCGCACAGGGCGAAGGTCACTATTGCCATAGAGTGCGCACTAAGCTGATCTTGTACCTTAATCAGCTCGATAAAGGCGACAAATTCATTCACTACAATCTTGTTGCCTATCAACGAACCGGCAGTAACTGCCTCATACCAAGGCACTCCAATCAACCAGGCTACAGGCGCGAACACATAGCCTAGGATCAATTCAAAGCTGAGCGCAATACCCACAAGTTCGCCGATATAACCCAACATACCGTTCAACAGCGCAATAACGCTGACAAAAGCCAACAGAGTCGCCCCTATAGCAACCGCAATTCTCAGGCCGGACATCGCACCGTCCGCAAGGGCTTCCACTACATTTGTCGCACGAGGAAGCTCAACCGAGGTGATCTCATCCTGATCTAGCGTGGTATTACTTGGCGGATAGAGTATCTTTGCCATCAGCAAACCCGCCGGCGCTGACATAAAGGCGGCAGCAATCAGAAAGTGCAACTCCACCCCCAAAGAGGCGTATCCCACCAGTGTACCGCCGGCAACCGAGGCCAGCCCGCAGGTCATTACAGCAAAAAACTGCGAGTCGCTCATGTTCTTCAAATACGGCTTCACCACCAGCGGCGCTTCAATCATACCGACAAAAATATTGGCAGTGGCCGATAGCGACTCTGCGCGACCGGTGCCCAGCAGTTTTTGCAAAGAACCACCAATCAGGTTGATCACCTTTGGCATCAGCCCGATATGATAAAGGGCTGAAATAAGTGCAGAAAAGAAAATAATAATGCCAAGTACATTGATGGCAAAGACAAAACCGACGCTACCGGTGGCCAGGCCGCCAAACAGAAAGCTGATCCCTTCCTGACCGTAATTAATCACACTGGAAACAGTACCGGTAACTGTATTCAATGCCTCTTTACCAGTCGGCACATAGAGCACCAACAGCGCAAACGCCACCTGTAGCCCTAATGCCAGTGAAACAGTTTTTAGGGGAATATTGCGGCGATCTTTTGACAATAGCCATGCAAAGAGCAATATCGTGACAATACCTAACAACGACGTCATGCGTGAACCTTTGTAACCAAATTAAGTTGAGGCGCGCATTCTAGGCAACGGGACTCTTGATGCAATATCCGCTTGTTAACAGCTTGTGGCACAAATTAAGCCCAACACTACCAATATATTTATCTCATTGTATTAATTGAAGTTAAATATCATCTAATCGCTATTGTTGCCACATGGAAAAGATATTTTGGCTATCACAAAAGCCAACACTGGCAACTCTGGATAATTTTCGGGCAGTTTTACTTCCCCGACAGTTTGACCAACGGTGCTAGGGCCTTGTCCCAATAAGGCGTTTCACCGATATACTCTTTAAAAAACGCAATCACCGCCGATATTTTACGCGGCAGGTGTTTACGGCTCGGATACACCGCATAAAACGGCATGCTCTGGTTGGCTTGCCAGTCCGGCATCAACTGGATTAATTTACCGTCGCGAAACTCGCCAGTGAGCAGGTAGCTCGCCAAATAGGCAATGCCCCACCCTGAGATTGCCGCATCACGTACCGCTTCCGCCAGATCCACCCGATAGTTACCCGACACCGTTACACAAAGTGCTTCTTGCTGGCTGGTGAACGACCAGGTGCTGTAATTACGTTGACGACTTTGATAGGTCAGACAGTTGTGATTGACCAGGTCATTAGGATGATGCGGCACGGGATGATGAACCAGGTAGTCAGGCGAAGCCACCACTACAAAGCGTGTGTCGGCCAGCCTCTGGGCCACGTACCCCTCGGGGATATGCTCATAATTGGTGATCCAGAGATCAATACCGTCTTCGAGCATATTGGCCTTGTGATCAAACAGGCTCACTTCAACCTGCAATTCCGGGTATTGCTGCCGCAGATGCTCTATTGCCGGGATAATATGCATGGTCCCAAAAGACTGTGACAATCCAAGGCGCAACACACCAGCCACTTCATCACGGACATCATCCATAATGGCATCGGCATCCTGAACAGCATGGACGACCTGCTCGCAGTAGCTTGCAAAACGCTGCCCGGCTTCGGTCAGGGTAAAACTTCGCGTGGTCCGCTGTACAAGCTTCACGTTAAGTTCGCCCTCAAGAGCGCCTAACTGCTTGCTGACATGAGACGTCGAAACACAGAGTTGCCTGGCAGCCATCGTAAAACTGCCAGCTTTTACCAAGATATGAAAGATGACCATCTGGCCAGCACGATCCTGAATCACGTTACCGATCCTCACTTGAACTATGAACGATTACTCTGTTTGTTGGCCGCTATGCCAGAAAAAGGGCGCTAAGTGTAATGGATCCGAACGGAATGTCACGTATAGTGTCACTAGCATTTCGATATCGACTAGTAAGGTTGTCAAACCATGCCCGCGAAACCAATAGACCTGTGTAATGCCTCGCCTGATACCATTTATGACACTGTATTTGACGCCATAGTTGTCGGCAGTGGCCCCGGCGGTGCAACCATTGCCTGGGAACTAGCAAATCAAGGTCAACGGGTATTGGTTCTCGAATGGGGCAACAACACGCCATTGACTGGCTCTTTTATCCAAATGGCAGGAATAGCCGCGATCCCCGGCAAAAGTGCCTACATTACCCCAGATCTATCATTATTAATTCGTGGGATCACCGCTGGTGGCAGCTCAGCGATTAACTACGCAACCGCCATGGCACCTCCAACCGAGATGTTCCTGCGTTACGGTATCGACTTATCCGCTGAGATCGCAGAAGTGGAGCGAACACTGCCAATCTCAACCCTCCCCGACGATCTTATCGGCCCCAAGGCTCATCGAATCAAACAAGGGGCACAACAGCTCGGACTCAACTGGCAGAAGCTCGATAAGTTCATTGATATTGATAAATGCCGCTCCGCCTGTCACCTGTGTTCGTACGGCTGTCCGCATGATGCCAAGTGGAATTCCCGCCTGTTTTTGGACGATGCCACCGAGCAATGTGCCCAATTGCTCACCAGTGCTAAAGTTACCCGAGTGCTCACTGAAAACAACCGTGCTGTCGGCGTTGAGTTCAAACATAGAGGCCAACTTCGGTCGGTACGGGGCAACAACATTATTCTAGCCGCAGGCGGCATCGGTTCGGCGCAAATTTTACAGGCAACCGGTATTACCAATGCCGGACAAGCCTTCTTTATCGACCCGGTTATCGCTGTGATGGGAAAGGTACAGGAAAGCTATCCCGACGGCGAAATCCCAATGGCAACCGGGCTGCACTTGCCCGATGACGGCATAATGCTGTCCGATCTCAGCCTTCCCAAGCCTTTCTTCCATTTGTTTACCGCGCAGGTAGGTAAGTTCAACCATATGCTGTCTGCCAACAACACCTTATCGCTGATGGTAAAAGTAAAAGATGAACTAAGTGGAAAAATAGGTTCAAGTTGGGTGAACAAGCGCCTTCAATCAAGTGACAAGGAACGACTGGAATCTGGTGCCATCATTGCTGAAGGCATATTGCGCGAGGCTGGTGCCGACCAGACTTATCGCACCCATCATTTTGCAGCCCACCAAGGTGGTAGCGCAAGAATCGGTGACATAGTCGATAGCAACCTGCAAACAGATATCCAGGGTCTGTATGTCTGTGATACCTCAGTGATCCCCGAATCATGGGGGCTCCCGCCAACCTATACATTAATTTGCCTAGCGAAAAGGCTCGCCAAACATATCAATAAGGCTTAGTCGTCTCAGCTCTATCACCAAAGTCACCTTGGTAGGCCGCCATCCGAGATTCTTACCTATACTTTCCTCAATAACTCGACCACGCCAGTTCACTTTGAATAGGCGAGATCAACTGTGAGCCACATATTAAGCAACAAAGCCTATCGCTAGACCATATTTTTGGAGAAAGAATATGAAAACGAATAGTAGGCATGGCTGGCTATTGGTGGCGGCCATCTTTTCCTGTCCGACTTTACTTAGCCAGAGCGTTCATGCTGCAACCCAAGAAACCGACCCAGGCAGGCTAGGCAAAGTAGAATTCCCGACCTCATGCAATGAAGAAAACCAACCAATGCTGGATCAGGGCCTGGCTTTGCTCCACCACATGACTTACGTCAAGGCCCGATCAACCTTTGAAGCTGTCATTGAAAAAGATCCTGACTGTGCGATGGCCTATTGGGGAGTCGCGATGTCTATCGTCCACCCGCTGTGGTCAGATCCACCTAACGAAGAAAACTTTGCCAAAGGCCTGGAAATGGTGGAAAAAGCCAAAGTAAAAGGGACGAAAACCCAACGTGAAGTTGCCTATATCCAGGCCATTAATAGCTACTACGCCCAAGGGCGAAAAGAAAAAGAAACGGATAACCTGATAGCCTTCGAACAAGGTTGGGCTAAGGTACATGACGCGTTTCCTTCTGATCAGGAAGCGACGGCCTTCTATGCGTTGTCACTACTGGGTACCGCATCACCAGCCGATAAGAGCTATGTAAAACAGAAAAAAGCAGGAGAAACCGCAGCGACTATATTGGCCAAGAATCCAAAGCACCCCGGGGCTCACCACTATATTATCCATGCTTATGACTACCCGGAACTGGCTGAGAAAGCGCTTGATGTCGCGCGCAGCTACGGCGAGATAGCACCATCAATCCCCCATGCTCTCCATATGCCTACCCATATCTTTACCCGGCTAGGTCTGTGGGACGAATCTATAGCCATGAACATCCGCTCTGCAGCAGCAGCCAAGCTGAATCCGGCAGGCGACAAGATCTCACTGCACTATCTTCATGCACTGGACTACATGGCCTATTCCTACCTTCAAAAAGCCCAGGACAAAAAAGCGTTGGCTGTGGTCGAAGAGACACTTGCACTCAGCGATCCGCTTCAGCCACATGCAGCCTCGGCCTATACATTGGCAGCCGTTCCAGCCCGCTATGTATTAGAGCGGCAGCAATGGGCAGAGGCCGCCAAGCTTGAGCCGAGACAACCAGCCAGCTATCCGTGGGACAAATTCCCGGCCATGGAAGCAGTTACCCATTTCGCGATAGCACTCGGTGCTGCTCAAACCGGCGATGTACCGAAGGCTGAAAAAGCGATTGCCCGGCTGGGCGAGTTAAAAACACAAACGGAGAAAAGTTCTGCCTACTGGGCTAAGCAAGTTGAAATCCAACGCCTGTCTGCTTTGGCATGGCTGCAGTTCAACCAAGGCGATCATAACCAGGCATTACTGACAATGCAGAGTGCCGCCGACTTGGAGGCAACCACGGAAAAACACCCAGTGACGCCGGGAGAAGTCTTACCGGCCAGAGAGTTACTGGGCGACATGCTGCTGGAAATGGAAAAATACCAACAGGCGACAGTTCAATATGAAGCTGCCCTGAACCGCAGCAAGAACCGTTTTAACAGCCTGTACGGCGCGGCAAAATCAGCAGAGCTCACCGGAGATAAAGACAAAGCCAAACAGTATTATCAAATGCTGGTCGATGTTGCGGAAGTCGAAGAAGCAGACCGACCACAACTCCAACAAGCAACCACCTACCTGGCAAGCAAGTAGCCCCGACGCAGTACTAACGTGTTCCTCCCTCAGCGACAGGAGTTAGCCAGCAATGGCTAACTCCTCGTATAACGAGTTGCCCTGCTAATACTGTTATCTGGCAAGATCCAGCTTATGACCTAGGTATTGAACTTCAACTGTTGCATAGCCAAGATTTACCGCCTCAAATTGCTTACTTAATTCACGTGCATGCTGAGCGTTGTTTGCCAGGAAAGAAACTGAATATACCGGCCTCACTGTGCCATTATCCAATGTCTGAGTATCAATATAAGAAGATGTCACGAGCCCAGCCTGGTTGAGACTGATAACACGCTGCAGATCAATGCCCAACACCCGGTCAATTTCAAGCGGTTCAATCTGATCTTTCCAAGTAAAGATAACACCGTAATTATTATACACCGGGGTATTATCCAACCATTTTGAGCCTAATGAACGCACATTTTCGATTTTAATCAGCTCTTTTTGATATAGCGGCAAATTGGCTAACTTATCGGTCACCTCTTGCTTACTGTCTGCTTCAATAACAAATCGAAGTAACTTAATCGGTTTACCATCAATATTACTGTCGGCAACAAACATGTCTTTGATCTCGCCATTTTCAACAAGTTTGCCAAAAGCGGTTCTTTGCTCCGACATAGTGTCCATCACTTCTTGCACATTGTCGGTATTCCATGCCAGTTCAACACCGAAATCAGCAGCCAATAGAGTACCTGAAGAAAGAAAAGCGATACCAGCAAGAAGCACATTATATTTGTTTTTCATTATATTACCTTTTGAAGTTCGTTATATTACTTATGAAATTTCGGACCAATAGTGCTTAGAACCACCATAGTGATCAGTGGGATAACATTTGAGATCCCTATCCACATCTCGGTTGTAACCGTATCCTTATAGGCTTGCGAAATAGCACCAAGTTTAAGATTCTCAAGAGCCAACTGAGTCACTTCAGGCATCATGGGTACCAAAAATACCACCGCATTAACTGTCAGAAATGCCATACATAAGTAGTTGAGTTTGAGCCATGCCGGTTTGGTCAGATAATCAAACGAGTGCACAACCGTTGCGATGACTTTCATCGCCAGACCCGGCAAAATTAGGATATAAGCACTCTTTTCTTTATAAACGGCCATGTAATACAGTGCTTCAGGTTCATTACCTAATACAGCACCGATAACAATGTGGGACAAAATACCGCCGACATAAAAGATCATCCCCAGTTGGAACAACAAATCGCTCCAGATATGTTTCCTTTTCATCATCATCTCCCGGCCTACCACCGTGAACGATAAGAACGATGGCAGCTACGGCAGGTGTCCTGAGCAGACTCCAAGCCAGCTTCAGCCAAATCAACATTCTGTTCGCGACTGGCTCTGTTCAACTGTTCGAAACCTGAATCCATCTGACTTAATAAAGCGTTAAATTTCTCAGACTTTTTCCACACACTTTCTTTTGCTTTGCTGTCTTTCTGGCTTCCTTCAGGAAACAGAGTGAACAAAGCCGAACTGTGTTGCGAAAGCTTGTTGCTTAGCTCAGACAGCTCTTTCCAATCGGTATCTGCTCCATCAATCGTGCTTTCAGCTTGTTCCGATATGGTTTCGATTGTCGAAAATGCTTCCTGACGTTGCTGAATCTCAGCATTAAAGTCATGGGCCTTCGCTACCAGTGGCAGAAGCACAAGACAGCTCAATATTGTCTTTTTCATTACCTGATCTCCTAACGTTGAGTTCTGACTAGTTACTTTTCTTGTCGACAATTTACACAACAATAGTTGCCCACGCAACAGTTGTTGTGTAAATTGTCTTCCGTCTTATGTAAGGAACATCATTCGGGAGATAGTTATGAAAGTTTGGGATCTGGCAACACGGTTATATCACTGCTTTCAGGCAGTACTCTTTATTGCTCTTATTGCCTCAGGTTTTTCCGGTAATGGGCCTCATGTTCAGCTAGGTCTGGCGCTGTTTACGCTCGTTCTCTGGCGGATTCTATGGGGATTAGTTGGCAGCCAGACCAGTCGTTTTAGTCAGTTTATACGCAGCCCGATTACAGTACTTCGATACCTGACAGGAAAAGAGCCGGCACGGCCGGGTCATAATCCAGCTGGTGGCTGGATGGTAGTAACAATGATATTTGCGCTGTTTCTACAATGTTTTTCAGGTCTCGCGCTGGCAGGGCTGCTCGACAATATGCCATACATGGAGTATTGGCTGACCGATACTGTATTCTCTGCACTTGAAAGTATGCACTATATCCTGGCACGAGTTCTGCCGTTGCTGATTTTGACCCACGTGGGTGCGATTGTTGTGTACAAGCTACGCTCTAAACCACTGGTAATGGCGATGCTAACAGGTGTTCAGAGCAAGGTGACTGAAACTGGTGAACTGTATTTTGTCTCTCAACTTCGAGCCATCACCGTCTTTGCTACCGCCATATTAGTGACGGCGGCAATCGTTGTAATAGCTTAAGAGAAGCACCATGGCCGTTAAGTTTGACAGGCAAAGAAGTTTTGGCTGGATGATAAATGTAGTTGCACATCGTACGGCAAAAAAATTCGATATCGAATTGAAAAAGCATGGTCTTACCATCGCGCTATGGCCGACTATGATGTGCTTATGGGAAGAGGAAGGTGTCACACAGCGAGATATTGCGGCTAAATCTAAGGTTGAGAATTCCACAACAACCCGAACACTCGACAAGCTTGAAAAATTGGGGCTAGTAGAAAGGCGAGCCGATCCTAATAGCCGCCGTTCATTTCGCATCTTCCTGACAGAAGAAGGGCACAAACTAAGGAAAACCCTGCTTCCTATCCCTGTGGCAGTCACTCAAGAGTTACTCTGCTCCCTGAAGCCAGAAGAACAGGAGCTGATGATTGAACTACTACGCAAAATGGTCGCCAACATCTAATAAGCTAACAAGTGTTCGAGTATATTAGGCAATAAGCTGTTGATGAATACGCCCGCCATCGTGTAATTCCACGGTGGCCAAAGCGCCGTTTATCAACGTCAGATTTGGCGGCACATGACCGATATCCAAATCAATCATCACGGGGATCCCTAAATCTGCAAGGTGCCTTTCCAATACCTCGTAGTAAGTCAGATCGTCCTCATTGTCTGAATCGACAACCGCACATCTGCCCAGCAGCAACCCGTTAATGCAGGAAAAGACACCGCGAAACTTCATATTCAATATCGTTCTGGCTAAATCGACCGGTGACATTTCAACATTTTCCAGAAATAGCACCAGCCCTTCAGGATACTGGCGAGACAAGTTATCAAGATCCAAATAGTCAGTACCGAACAGATGAAACAAAGTGTCCCAACAGCCACCGATCAACCGGCCCTCAATGGTGTTCCCCTTTTCAGGCTTAACTAGCCATCTCCATTGGGTGGGTATCTCCGGCTGCAGCACCGCTTCTGGGTCCTCAGCAATATTTGGCCATGACCGGGTGTGCTTGGCTGACGCGGATTGCGAAAAATGTTCACCATACGGCGTTGATAGACAAGCCAACGTGCCAGCAGTTAGTGATTCTGTGGCATTGCTTGTTAAGTCCATCAAGTTTGAGCAATGTGCCGAAGCCCAACCTAACTTGCTGGATAGAACGGCCGTTATGGTACTAACATCTGAAAAACCCAACACCCACTTAGGCTTTACCTTTGTCAGGGCATCAAAATCGAGCAGCGGCAACAGCTCCATCGCCAACTCTCCGCCCCATGGCGGAACTATGGCATCGATATCATCATTCAAGAGGAATGACATCAGTTCATCGGCACGCTGCTGCGCAGGTGCACTAACGTGTTTTTGCTGCCCTCTTAAACACTCGCCTTCAACGACATTGAAGCCTTGCGACTTAAAATAGGCCAGTACACATTGATACCTGGCTTCATGCTCTGTGGCGATTCCCGTTGAGAAAGCGGTTATCGCTATCGTACTGCCTTTCTTTAGTGGTGCTGGATATTTCATGCTTCGCTCACCTCTCGTTTCCAATAAGAACAATTAAGCATATGGAATCCAACCATTCAATAGCGAAAAGCAATAAAAACCTTACATTTTATAGAGATAGATAAGGCTACTCATCTTAGACGAATAAAGAGAAGTGGCACTACTTGCAATCATGTGCTTTATAAATAAGAAGCGGTTAACCCGTTATTTGATTGTCTGTTCTCGACCATTCTTGCTATCGGAGCCTGATAATGAGGATATTGCACTTGCTGAGCCTAAGCTCACTGTCGATGTTCTGTCTTAGCGCCTATGCCGTTACCAGTATTCCCATCGCTCGATTTGAAACAGAGTCATTGAGCCGTTGGCAGGAAAAATCATTCGATGGTTATACCCAATACAATATAGTCACCCTTAGCGGTCAACGGGTGCTAAAAGCCGATAGCCAAGGTTCTGCATCTATCTTGGCCAAACAGCTAAAAATCGATTTAAAGAAAACCCCCTACCTTAATTGGTCATGGCGAGTTGAAAACAACCTGCCCCGGCTCAATGAACGGACCAAACAGGGAGATGACTATGCCGCCCGAATTTATATCGTTCAGGGAGGCAATACGCGCTGGAGCACGATTGCTCTCAACTACGTATGGTCAAGCAATCAAATTCAGGGCAGCCGGTGGAACAATGCCTTTGTCGGGAAGAGAGCCAAAATGCTGGCGGTAAGAGGCCAAGCCGATGCCACAAGAAACTGGACCAATGAGAAACGTAATGTCTATCAGGATTTAATCGAGTTCTTTGGTGATAAAGGCAGCGACTGGAAAAACGAGCAGGCCTACCGGTTCATCGATGCTGTTGCCATCATGACAGACACTGACAACAGCCAACGCAGCGCAATAGCATATTACGGAGATATTTACTTTTCTGAAAAATAAACACCCTGTTAAATGTGCTCAATTAAAACCGATAAAGCAATCCGGCACTTAACAGGCTGACAGAGGAATCATAAAAGTTAACATCGCTATCTTCTTCGAACCATACCACCCCGGTATTGGCCAACCACCCCTTCCAGCCGAAAGGTTGGGCATAAAAGGCAGTAAAGCTGACACCGAACCGGTCGCCATCAGCTTTGGTATCAAAAACCGGATTTGCCTCATTAAACTCAATAAAGCCGAAAGAAGCGTTAGTGACAAACCGCCAACGATTATCCATCCTGTAGATGTAATTCACGCTAAAGGACATACCATCATAGGCCATAGCATTACCATCACTGTCTTGCTCAAAATAGGCAACGGCCGGTGTAACGATGTGCTTCATTCTGTCGTACGACACAGTGTACTGCGCAGTAAAACGGCTACTGTCGCCATTACGGTTCAATAAGGCTAGCTCAGAGTCTGATAACCCCAGAGATTCACCGCTGCGTTCTCTATCGATATCCACTTCACGGGCGGAATAGCGAAGCTCCAACCCCGTGCCATAAATGTTATCCCAAATCAGCCGGTAGCCATCGCTGGTACGATCGGTTTTAGCTCGATCGCTACCAGTTAAAAACGGGTCTTCCCACACTTCCGTGGCGAGTGGCGTTTGCAGGAAACTGGCACCGATAATGCCTGCTTTTCCTATCTCCTGGCGAATACCGGCTCGGGCGGAAAAATCAAACCGGATATAATCTTCCAACTGATTACCAAAGAAAATCTGAGTACGGGTATCAGCAAATGTATAGGCCAGCTCCAAGCCGATCACCGGTATACCGACGGTTCTGGTATCAGCCGTCTGATCAAGCGAATCAAGCGTCGCGTTACCAATGTCGGCACTGCCGAATTTTGCCAGCGAATTGGATTCAACACTGGTTACCCCTGCGCCAATATTCACAAAGCCACTGACTCCGCTTTCTTTGGGAATAGGCTCGATGGCAAAAGCCGAAGGGATCACCACAGTACCGAGAGCAAGCAGGCTAACGTATCGCATTGACAAATTCCTAGAGGATCATTTGTTCAAAATCTAGGTGAGCACACCTCTCCTGTAAAATTATTAGGATATTATTTTTGCGAAACCATCTCATTTTCCTTAACCGTGCCAATCCTAAGAGCAGATCAAACTGCTACGCTTAATTGACTCGGATCCCCATTAATCATATTGAAACATGCAAAAGGCTCTCTTGTTCTTAACATTGGCCGCATCTGCCAGCAGCCACGCCACGGCACCGGTTTTCAACCGCTTGTTTGCTGCGGCTGACAGTGCCGAGACGGCTTATAATAACCCGGCAGGGATGACCCGGCTGCATAGCAACGAATTATCGCTTTCGGGTCACTTGATCAAATATTTAGGGGAGTTCGACATAAATCAGAGTGTCACGACCGTCAGCGGCGGAGCACCTGACAGCGGCGATCCTATCCTTATTCCGGCAATGTATTATGTCCGCGTTATCGACGATGACTGGCGGGCAGGCTTTTCCTTGACGATCCCTACCGGTTTTGGCTCCAACAACGACGGGGACTGGGCCGGGCGCTATTACAGTACAGAATCCAGCCTCATACTCGTTAGCGCAACCCCCAGCCTTGCCTATCGGGTGAATGACAGGTTGTCGCTCGGTGCCGGGTTAGGCTTCAATTACACAACATCAGAAATCTCAACGGCTGTTGCGAATAGCGATCCCAACTTGTCTGACGGATCGCTAGACGTAGAATCCGATGGCCTTGGTATAGCCGTCGTACTTAGCAGCCTCATAGAGCTCACCCCGCACACCCGGGTAGGTATTAACTATCGCAGCGAGTCTGAAGCCAGCACTGATCCCGATATCGACATTAACGGTACAGGTATCGCACCGGAGGAACTGGAACAGCTAAAAGCGGCAATCAACGATCTTGAGATCGCCAGTAAGGTCCCGCAGCAATTCCAGTTTGGCATTTATCACCAACTGGACAACCAATGGGAGCTTACCTTTGATGCCGTGTGGATCGACTTCTCCGAATTTGGCGTGACAGAGATCAGCATTGTTGGCAATGACATCGATGCGCCTGATGATCTATACGAAGACTTCTGGGCCTTCTCTGCCGGCTTGTCCTTTCCCATCTCACCGAGCCTGACTGGCAGAGCCGGCTTGTTGTTCGTCCAACAGGCAATATCAGATGAAAACCGAAGCTTTTCTTTTGCCCTGGATCGCATTTACGGTATCGGCGCAGGCATTCAGCATCAACGCAGCAACGGCGATAAAGTTGATGTGAACGTCAACCTGTTCGATAGCGGCAACGCGCCTATCGATACCGGCGACGACCCCGTTCGCGGCCGCATCGCCGGTGAATATAAAGATCACTATGCAATAGGGCTAGAAGTCAGCTATCACTGGAAGTAATCACTTATCCCTCTTGCCTCCCTCAACACTGTAGGCTACTCCACATCTCTTGGCGGATACCCGTCATAGCTCCAAAGCAGGTGCCGCGGGATCGGTCCTTTGTTTCTGCCTCCCTGCCCTGTCTGCTCCCACGCATGAGCCAGGATCCCCACAGAACGAGATAAGCAAAACAAACCGCGGGCCAATGGTGCCGGAAAACCCAGTTCGGCATAGATTACTGCCGTTGCGCCATCGATGTTCATCGGGATACGCTTGCCTTTCTTTTCTGCCAGATAATGCTCTATTGCCAGGGCTATTTCAGCATACTGGCCCGATACAGTTCCCGCCTCAGCGGCATGAATGACTAGCTCCAGCAATGCCGGAGCCCTGGGATCAATCGGGTGAAAGCGATGGCCAAAGCCGGGAATAAACTTGCCATGTAGCTCAGTAAACCGGAGCAGCTCCTGTTCAACGGCCTGCTCTAACGCGACTCCTGAACTGCAGCGCTCGGCGATAGCAGAATACAAGCCGACAGCCTGCTCACCAGCACCGCCATGTACATCCCCCAGCACATTCACCGCCGATGCCATCGCATTATTGAGATCAACACCACAGGTCGCGGCCATTCTAGCAATGGCAATACTCGGGGCTTGCGGGCCATGATCGACCGCAGCCATCAAGGCAGCATCAAGCAATGATGCCTGCTCGGTTGATGGCCGTTCGCCCCGCACCATCAGCCAAATCATTTGGGCAAAGCTGGTCTTTCCGATCAACTGATCAATCGGGTATCCGTGATAGCGAATCACCCCTGGCGACATATCAATGATGTCGGTTTTCCACCAGTCGCTGACTTCACGGCCCAACCCTGACTCTGGACGCTCTATGCTCATAACACTCCCTCCTCCCTGAATTGCTCAATTTCCTCATGGCTCAGGCCAAGCGCTTGCAGGCACTGATAGGTATGCTCCCCAAGACGCGGAGGCGGCATTGAAACAGCAGGACGCTCGCCATTGACCTTAAAGCCGGTCCGGACGTAACGTACATCCTTGTTCACCCCGGGCACATCATGAAAACAGCCGGTAAAATCTCTTCCGGCGACTTGTTCTAAATCAAGGGCCTGCGGCACACTCAATACTCTACCTGCAGGTACCCCTGCCTGATTCAGCTTCTCCTCCCAGCTTGCTGCCGAGTCTTTGGCAAAAGCTTCCTCGATGATTTCGGTCAATGCCAGACGGTGATCCAGCCGTGCCTGCCGTTCAACAAAGCGAGGATCGGTTATCAGCTCCGGCTGTCCTATCAGCCGACAGACGGCCTCGAACTGCTCCTGCTTGTTGGCTGCCAGATTCAGCAAACCATCTCCGGTACGGAAGGTACCGGACGGGCTGGAAGTGACATTATTGTTGCCCATCGGCTCAGGAGCCTTGTTCGCAACCAAATAGTTAGAAACAGCCCAGCCCATAGTGGTCAGGGTTGATTCAAGCATCGAGACATCGATGAAACATCCTTCTCCCGAGCTCTCCCGTCCGGCCAGCGCGGCACAAACCGAAAAAGCCGCCGTCATTCCACCAATGGTATCGGCGATGGGATAACCCACCCGATAAGGGGCATTGGCCGGATCACCGGTAATACTCATGACCCCCGACATCCCCTGGATAATCTGATCATAGGCTGGCAGATGCTTCATCGGTCCGTCAGCACCGTAACCTGAGATGGCGCAATACACCAGTTTGGGGTTCTCCTCTCTCAGAACCTCATAACCCAGCCCAAGTCGGTCCATCACGCCAGGCCTGAAGTTCTCGATGAGCACATCAGCACCCTTGACGAGCCTTTTTAGCAACGCCTTGCCTTGGTCAGATTTAAGGTTAAGGGTCAACGACTGCTTACCGACATTCTGGGCCAGAAAGGAAATCCCCATTTTATCCCTGTTAAGAGAAGGTTCAGCACCCAGTTGGCGCGCCAGATCTCCGCTACCGGGAACCTCGACCTTAATCACCTCGGCTCCCATATGAGCCAGTTGATGGCCACAAAATGGCCCGGCCAATACATTGGTTAAATCGAGTACACGATATTGTTTGAGGGGTGTTAGCATCCCTGCTCTCCTGAATTTCGAACAGCTAACACCGGGCCTGCTGATAGCCAGCCGGCCGAGCGTTATCACTGTGAATGAGTGGATGTTAGAAACTAAACGTGAAGGATAAGAGCCAAATTACTTGCTGATTTCCATTTCCTCATCGGCAGCTTCGGTGGCATCTGCCGTATTAACCTGCCGACGTTTTTCCCGCCACATCGAGAACAAAGGCATCAAGAGTGCCAGCACGGCACAGATCATGATGGTCAGCGTTAGCGGACGCTCCCACAGGAAGGCATAGCTACCATCAGAGAGAGTCAGCGAGCGACTCAGGTTCTTCTCCAAAATATCGCCAAGAATAAAGCCCAGTAGCATTGGCGCCATCGGGAAGTGCAACAGCTTAAGGAAGGTGGCAATAACGGTAATAATCACCATCATCTGGATATCAAAGGTGTTGAAACTGACCAAATACACACCCGTTATCGAGAAGAACAAGATCAACGGGATCAAAATAGGCCGAGGGATCACCAACAAGCGCGAGATGTACGGAATTAACGGCAAATTAAGGATCAACAGCACAATGTTGCCGAAATACATCGAAATAATCACCGACCAGAACACATCAGGATTATCGACAAACAAGCGTGGTCCCGGCTGGATACCATAGGCGATCAGGGCACCAAGCATGATGGCCGTTGTCCCCGAGCCCGGAATACCCAACGTCAGCAATGGCACGAATGAGCCCGTCGAGGCAGCATTGTTTGCCGACTCCGGCGCAGCCAGGCCGCGCAGGGCTCCTTTACCGAACTTGGCCTTTTCTTCCTTCGAGGCCAGATTCCGCTCCATGCCATAACTTAGGAATGATGCAATCGTTGCCCCGGCTCCCGGCAGCACACCAACCAGAAAACCGAAGAAAGACGAACGTCCAACCGTCGGCGCCACATGCTTCACTTCCTCTTTGCTCAGCTTCATGCTGCCAAGAGAGTCCATGTCCATCTGCGGCTCCTCCTGCTTGTGTTCACCACGAAGCACTGTCATCACCACTTCAGTCAAGGCAAAGGTCGCCATAGCTAGCAACAAGAAACTGATGCCGTCAATCAAATCCACGTTATCAAAGGTAAAACGGGGAATACCGGACATCACATCGATCCCGACCGTCGCGATCATCAAACCGAATACTGTCATCATCAGCGCTTTCAGTACCTGCCCCTTGCCGGAGAAGGCTGCCACCGCAGTAAGACCCAATATCATCAAGGCAAAATAGTCACTCGACTGGAAACTCAGCGACACCTTGGCCAGCGCTGGTGCGGCAAAAAGCAGAACCAGTGCGCCAATTGTCCCGCCGGTAAACGACGAATAGGCTGCCAGTGCCAACGCCTTACCGGCCTGCTTCTTCTGCGCCAGCGGATAGCCGTCAAACGCGGTAACCACGGTACTGGCACAGCCCGGCGCATTAATCAGGATCGACGAGGTAGAGCCACCAAAGATCGCACCGTAATACACCCCGGCCATCAAAATAATGCCGGAAGAAGGGTCAAGCCCGTAGGTGATCGGGATCATCAGCGCAATCGCCGATATCGGCCCCAACCCAGGCAACATACCGATGAAGGTTCCGGCAAAACATCCGACGATCACCATCAGCAGATTGAAGGGCATAACAGCTGTTGTCAGCCCTGACATCATTCCATCAAACATTGTCTTACCCTCCAATGAAAGTGTTAAAGAAGCGTCCAGGCGCAAGGTAAATATCGAGCAGTTGAGTTAGGACAAACCAAAAACCCACGGCAAAGGGGACAGAAGCCAGAAACAGGATCTTGGGCCGCCGCTCGCCTAGCAGCCAGTAACCGCCCCCCAGAAACAAGGCTGTCGATATCATAAAGCCCAGCCATTCCAGAGAGATCGCAAACAGCACCATCAACACCAGTAACTTGGCGACCAGCACGAAGTCATACCCGAACAGACTCAGTCGATCCTTGCTATCTTTGCTTGCCGTCGCCAGCTGCAGAATAGAGAACAAGATGCCTAGCACAGCCAGCGCCGTCGGCAGGGTTTTGGCATGAAACGGTTCGTATTCATCGCCGGGAAACAAGGCAATTTGATTGGCATAAAAGCCGTATGCAACGGAAAAGCATAGAAATACCAAACCACCAATATGATCTTTGGTTACTGTCATAGGTGATCCCTCACAGTGAACAGATAGAAAAGGAGAAGTTAGGAAGAAAAAAAGCGCAGGGGCAAATGCCTCACTGCGCTACGGCAATTAGTTTAGGAAGCCGAGCTCTTTCATCAGGCCACCGATTTCTTTTTCCTGTTGCTTCAGGAAAGCTTCAAATTCTTTGCGAGGCTTAAAGATTTCAGTCCAGCCATAGCGGTCACGTACCGAAGCCCACTCGTCGGTGTCATACATGTTTTCTAACACCTGAGCATATTCGGCCGCCTGCTCGTCACTTAGCTCTGGTGAGCCAAAGAAGCCACGCCAGTTAACGAATGAGGCGTCATAACCCAGCTCCTTCAGTGTCGGAACATCCGGGGCGACTTTCGAGCGCTCTTCACCTGTCATCGCCAGGATACGCACTTCACCGGCTTCTGCCAGGCTCAGTGCTTCGCTAAGCCCCGTCGACAACACCTGTGTTTCACCTGACAGCAAACCGGCCATGGCCTTGCCACCAGCATCATAGGCGAGGTATTTCACCTTGCGCGGCTCGCCACCTGCCGCCTTGAATGCCAGCGCGGCAACCAAGTGGTCCATACCACCACGCGATGAGCCACCTGCTACCGACACCGAGCGCGGGTTCTTCTTGTAGTCTTCTGCCAGTTGGGTAAAGGACTGATATTTTGAGTCTTTAGGCACCACAAACGCGGCATAATCACCGATAGTGGCAGCTATTGGCGTAAGATCTCGGAACGATTGTGGGAAAACTTTGGAAAGAGAGCGGATCACAATCGGCGTCGAGTTCACCATCAGGGTATCTTGCGACTGCTCGGCTGTCTTGATCAGGTAGGCAATAGCCTTACCGCCACCACCGCCAGACATATTTTCGTATGAAACCTTATCTACCAGCTCTGACTTTGCCAGCGCTTCGCCGGTCCCGCGAGCGGTACTATCCCAGCCACCGCCGGCACCACCAGGTACCAGGAAGTGAATGGAATCAACGTCTGCCTGTGCTGTCCCTACACTCATTGCCGACGCAATGACAGCTGCTAATACGGATACACGCTTACGGGTAATAAACTGAGTTAGCATAATGGTTCCTCATTAATAGTGATTTGTTCCTTCACCATTAACGTTATGCCCGCGCCCGATTTATTAAAAGATTGTAAAATTAATGTGAATAAGGTCCTTATTGGTAATTTTGTTCATAATGTTCACAGCACCCAGACGCCAAGAAAGGTACACTGTCTGTAACAAGGAATATGGGTGGAAGGATATCACCAATTACCATGACGCAGTTTCTGTCATTACGCCATCTTCGGCTAAAAACACGTATGGTGTTGATTCTAGGAATAATCGCAATACTTCAGACCGGTGTGCTGGGACATTTCACCATTCGCTACCTCGATAACGTTCTGGATGAGCAAATTGGCCAGCAGGCAATGCGTGTCGCGCAGTCTATTGCATCATCACCAGATGTGATTCAGGCCGTAACCGAAAAGAACACAACATTTTTGCAACCACTGAGTCTTCGGCTGGCTGAATCGACCAAGGCTCGATTCGTTGTCTTTGGTGATAAAAACGGTATTCGCCTTGCTCACCCCTCATCGACTCGTGTCGGAAAGTCAATGGCTGACGATGACGGTGATACCAACGAACCAGCGCTTATCCACGGCAAGGCATACGTATCGAAAGCCAAAGGCAGTATCGGTTGGTCTATGAGGGGAAAAGCCCCGATATTCGAGCAGGATGGCACGACGATCATCGGGATCGTTTCTGTCGGCTATATGCTGGATACCGTCGATACCATTGTCGGTCACCACAGAGTCTCTATGCTCGTTGCTATCACCATTGCTTTCTTGTTTAGCGTGGTCATGGCCATCTTGTTCGCCAACCACTTCAAGAAGGCCATTTTCAACCTCGAACCGGAGCAAATAGGCCGCCTGTTCCGTGAGCGAAATGCCACCCTGGAAACCGTACGAGAGGGGATTGTTGCCATCAACCACAATGGTCATATCACCACCTTTAACCATGCCGCCATCAAAACGCTTAAGCTCCCCGAAGAGCAGCAATATATAGGTCGTTATATCCAGGATGTATTGCCGGATAGCGGCATGCTCGACGTGCTGGAAAACGGCGAACCGCAGTTCGATCAGGAAGTGTGGTTACATGATCATAACCTCATCGCCAACCGGATCCCCCTGCTGCAAGACAACGTGGTCACCGGCGTTGTATCAAGCTTTCGCCTTAAGAATGAGCTTGATATGGTCAGCCGTAAGCTCACCCGTATTCAGCAATACGCCGAAAGCCTGCGCAGCCAGTCACACGAGTACAACAACAAACTTCACACGATTGCCGGACTGATCCAGATAGATGCCAAAGACGAAGCGCTGGCAGTGATCGGCCAGGAAACCTCCAGCCATCAGGCCTTTATTCAACATCTAATGAAGGTAACTTCAGACAGTATTCTGGCCGGGTGCCTGCTCGGCAAATACAACCGGGCCAAAGAGCTGGGACTTGAGCTATATATTGATGAAGACAGTCAGATGTCAGCCCTGCCCGAACAACTCCCCCGCGAGCAGTTGGTCAGTATTTTAGGCAATCTGATCGACAACGCCCTTGAGGCAACACTGGCGCACCATGGCAAGGGGGGCACAGTCAGCCTTAGCCTGTCTGATTTTGGCAAAGAGCTGATTTTCGAAGTCAATGATCAGGGAGCAGGACTGACGGCAGACGAGGCTGACAAAATATTTACCCGCGGCTATACCACCAAAAATACGCAAGGCCACGGAATTGGCCTCGATCTGGTAAGAAACCTCGTCGATCATTTGGGCGGCATGATCACTGTAGAGCCAGCCGAGAACGAAGGCAGTCGGTTTACCGTCTACCTGCCGAAAGCATTCCGGGAACACTCAACTGAACATGGAAAAGAGGACGTATAATGGGAACACCGATCACTGTCGTCATTGCTGAAGATGACCAGCAAATTGCCGAGATTCAGCGACGATTTGTCGAGAAAATTGAAGGATTCGAGATTATCGGCATTGCCCACGGACTGGATGAGGCCCGTGATCTGGTCGAAGTACTCAAGCCACAGCTTCTGTTGCTCGATAACCAGTTTCCAACAGGCACCGGACTGGAATTGCTGCGCGAGTTACGAGCCAGCGGCAGTAATACCGATGTGATTTTGGTGACCGCAGCCAAGGAAGTCGATACCCTGCGCACCGCCATGCACAGCGGGATCTTCGACTATATCCTCAAACCCGTGGTGTTTGAACGCCTGCAGGCATCGCTAGGCAACTATTCAAGCCACCTGGATAAACTCGCGGAAATGAAATCTCTGGAACAAAGTGATTTAGACGGCCTGTTCACATCATCTGCAACCAAGCCCGCAACACCCCAAGCCCCTCCTAGCCGCCTGCCAAAAGGAATTGATGCCATCACCCTGGATAAGATCAGAGCGGTGCTAGTTTCGCCAGCCACAACCCTCAATGCCGAACAGGTAGGCCAGGAAATAGGAGCTAGCCGGACCACCGCCCGTCGCTATCTCGAATATATGGTCAGCACCGATGAACTCTGTGCCGAGGTTTCCTACGGCACTGTCGGCAGGCCCGAGCGAAAATACCGTAAGCAAGGCTGACATTGCTTAGCTATGCCTTAAGCGCCTTTGATACATAGCCTGATTATTCACCACTGGAATAAATTGCAGCCAAGTCACAACTACAAGTGCAACCAATTGCAAACTAGCCACACTCCCCCCTGCCATTTGGAAGCAACCAATAAACTTTACTAGCTTGATAGATAAAGTTGTGAGCGCTTCCTAGTCGGCAGTGTGATTTAGGAATTAGAAGAGCAAATAACTCGGCAACTTTTTATGCACCTCTCATTACAAAATATATCGGTGCCCTAAGTCGAATCACTCAGCAAGCACCGGATTGGTTAGGTTGATACACATAAAAAGGATAAATGATGAATAACTCACTCATGGTTGGCTACCTTCAGAGCTGGTCTTCTAATGTCACTTTTACTCAGGCAGCAGAAAGTGGCTACAATGCGATTGTGTTGGCATTCGGAGAAATAGACGGTTCGACCGTCAATATTTACGATGGCTTTTTTGCAGCAGCACACACGCCGGAACTACTGAAACAAGACATCAGCAACGCCAAGGAAAAAGGCGCAAAACAAATTCTGTTATCAGTCGGTGGCGCCAATAATACCTATAACCCGGGAGGAGCCCCCGTAAGCGAACTGGCAGGCAATATCGCCAGCTTCCTCAATGAATATGGCTTTACCGGGATCGACTTCGATCTTGAAATAGAGGGCGACGGCGCTTACCTTGACGAATTGTGCCAGGCGCTTAAAAGTATTGAACCCGCATTGATCATTACCGCTGCCCCGCAGCTTAACCAGGGCGCACACGAAACGGATCTTATTCTGGTTTCAAGCGGCAATTGCCGTATGTATGATCAGGCCGTCAACAATCACCGCTTCGACTACCTGTTCATTCAAGCCTATAACAACCCCTGGCCTGTTATAAACAATACTAAGGAAACGGATGTCGAATTTATCTCCAACAGCTTTATTAACCTGACAACTACGATCCCAAACAGTACCAAGATAGTGATTGGAGAGCCGGCAGACAGGCAAGCGGCAGGCACCAGTATCTTTACCGTTGCTGAGGCCCCTGACAATATTTACCAGCTTATTCACGACCAATACGAAACGATTTATTCCAATCCGCAATTTGGCGGTGCCATGGTATGGAGCATTAACCTCGATGCCCAAAATGGCTATCAGTTTGTCAATGCCCTGAAGGGACTGCTTGATTCGTAACAAGTTGATTAATGCTCTTCAATCATTGTAAAACCAAACAAAAACAGTCATCAGGATAGGCCTCCCCTATCCTGATTTTCACTATATTCCACTAACAATCAAACGGTTAAAACTTCACCAGTAAAATGTATAAGCATCTCTGTGATAGGTATAAGTCGATAAAAGCCCCCCTCTTTATAATGGCGCTATCAAACGAGTTCAATCCTAGTACAGAGGTGAAATTATGGCAGCGTCAAACTGGAGTGCCCAAGATATTCAAGATCAGCAAGGTCGGTTGGTCATTGTTACCGGAGCCACCAGCGGAATCGGCAAAGAAACTGCGCTGACGCTGGCCGGAAAAAATGCTTCTGTCATCATTGCTGCACGCAACATGGCGAAAGGGCAAGATGTCGTCGATGAAATCCTCAAGCAGCACCCAAAGGCAGATATCTCGGTACGTGAACTTGATCTGACCAGCCTTGAATCAATCAAAACATTCTCTGATTCAATCCTGCGTGACTATAAGCAGCTAGATGTTCTTATCAACAATGCCGGGATCATGATGTGCCCGTATTCCAAAACGTCAGATGGGTTTGAAGTCCAGATGGGCACCAACCACCTCGGTCACTTTGCGTTAACAGGCCGCCTGATGCCACTGTTGATGAACACCAAAAACGCGAGAATCGTAGTGCTTTCAAGTATCGCCCACCGATTTGGCAACATTGACCTGTCAGATATCAACTGGGATAACAGAACGTATAACACCAACAAAGCCTATGGCGACAGCAAACTGGCCAACCTCTATTTTGCCTACGAGCTGAGCCGTAAGCTTGAAGGCATTAAAGATGCGCCGATTGTCACGGCAGCACACCCGGGGTGGACGGCCACAGAACTACAGCGCCACACAGGGCTATTTATATTCCTCAACCATTTCTTTGCGCAAGATACCAGTATGGGAGCATTACCGACATTACGCGCAGGTTTCGATGATAGTGTTAAACCCGGTGACTATTTCGGCCCCGCTGCATTTTTCGAAACACGCGGCTATCCTGTCACTATAAAGTCCAACAAGAAAGCCCATGACACCCTGCAAGCCAGTGAGCTGTGGCGGCAGTCAGAAAAAATGACCGGCATTGAATTCTCAATATGATGTGACATAACAGCGTACAGTGAAAGAAGCCTATGAACAGTATCATTAACATTAAAAGTGTTTCCGAGACCCACCAGATGCTGGGGCTCGGAAAACCCAGGCACCCACTGGTTTCAGTCTTCAATAACGACTGTCTGAATATGGACCTGAGCGATGCCTGCTACAGTTCGGATCTGTACATCATTTCGATGAAAGAAGGCGTGACGGGCAAGATGTCATACGGCAGAAGTTCCTATGACTTTGAAGAAGGCACCATGGTGTTCATGTCTCCGGGTCAGGTAATGACACCTGCGGAAGCAGAAAGTACCGGGGATAGCGGCAGCTACGCCGGTTGGACGCTGATCTTCCATCCCGACTTGATCCGTAAGTCACAGCTGGGAAGAAAAATCGGCCAATACACCTTCTTCTCCTACGACGTCAACGAAGCGCTGCACCTCTCCGAGGACGAAAAGCAAACCCTCAATGAACTGGCCGATAAAATAAGAAAAGAGATCAACCAAAACATTGACAGACATACTCAGCACCTTATTGCCGGCAATATTGAGCTACTTCTGGATTATTGTACCCGCTATTACGATCGTCAGTTTTATACCCGAACGAATGCCAGCGAGGATATCGTCTCAGCCTTCGAGCATCTGTTAATCCAGTATTACAACCAGGATAAGGCTCTGGAATCGGGGATTCCGACTGTCGCCTACTGTGGTCAGCAGCTTGGTATATCGCCGAATTACCTTAGCGACTTGTTGAAAAAAGAAACCGGCAGAAGTGCCCGGGATCATATTCACTTTTTCATCATTGATCGCGCAAAAACCCAGTTACTGGGCACCAACCAGCCGATAAGCCAAATTGCCTACGGGCTGGGATTTGACTATCCGGCGCACTTTACCAAGTTGTTCAAGAAAAATACCGGCGTCAGTCCGTCCCAGTTCAGGGTTCTTAACTAACACTGTTATTTAGCTGCAAACACAGGTTATCCAGCATGAAAAAATATGCGTCTCTTATGGCCATCGTACTGTCGATGATGGTCATAGCCGGTTGCACCTCACATTTGTCACGCTCGACACCGCTGAATTTATCTGGCGACTATTACAACTATATCCAGCCAAGTTTTGACCAATATTTGGAAGAAACGGAAAACTGGCTGCGGAAAAACCGCCAGTTCATCACCAGCAACCACGATAAAGAGCTGGCAATGAATATGCCGTTTGAACTGACACCTAAGCAGCCAACCAATAAGGCCGTTCTGTTTGTTCACGGCCTGGGTGACTCTCCCTACAGCTTTTCCGATCTTGCCAATACCATGGCTGAGCAGGGTTTCTATGTTCAGACATTGTTACTGCCAGGCCATGGCAGTAAACCGCAGGACATGATGCTGCCAAGCTATCAGGATTGGCAGACGATGGTCGATCACTATGCCAACCTGCTAAAGCAACAATATGATGAAGTCTGGCTCGGTGGCTTTTCAACCGGGGCTAATCTCGTCACCATCCACGCCATTGATCAGGGCGATATCGACGGGCTGCTGTTGTTCTCGCCGGGCTTTCAGACCCAGACTCCCTATCTGGAGAAGCTAACCCCACTTGTGGCTGCATTCTGGAATGGCTACCAGACGGAAGAAAACAACCTTGCCCGCTATAACTCGGCACCACTTAACGGCGCTATCGCCTATTCGGAAAGTGCAACGGCGCTCAGAAACAAGCTCAAGCAGCATACACTGACGATCCCGACGCTGATTGCGATCAGCGAGGCCGATAGCATCATCGACCCCGATGTAGTCAAAAATCTGTTTGAGACCCGGTTTGAGAACACTTCCAATCAGTTGATTTGGTATGGAGAGCAACAGCAACCAAATCGCCGGATCGTTCAGAAAAGCATGCATCTTGACCAATACAAGATCAGCACCGGTTCTCACATGAGTCCGATTTTCGCCCCGTCTAACCCTTACTATGGTGACAAGGCAGAGAAGATCATGTGTGAAAACAGCTTTAGCAGTGATGATACCGACCACTGCAATCAGGGTGAGCCTGTGTGGTTTTCAGCATGGGGTTACACAGAAAGTGGAAAAATCCATGCACGACTAACATGGAACCCTTACTACAACGAGCTAGAGAACAACATTTCCCGACTTATTCAGTCCTCGACATCGAAAGAAGGTTAATAAATGAAACTAATTATTACCGGCGCAACAGGTATGGTCGGCAAGGGAGCATTGCTGGAAGCTCTGGACTCTGCCGATGTCAGTGATGTACTCGTGGTTAGCAGACGCCCTTGTGACATTCGCCATCCCAAGCTGCGGGAGTTGCTCATCGACGACTTTATGCAGATAGCCAATGTTGCCGACCAACTTGCAGGCTACGATGCAACCCTGTTTTGCCTCGGTGTCTCATCGGTTGGCATGAGCGAGCAGGATTACCGGGCTGCCACATATGATCTGACCCTGGCCTTTGCACATACTGTTCTCGAACAGAATCCGGCAATGACATTCTGTTTTGTCAGCGGCTCAGGTACAGATATCAACAGCAAAACCATGTGGTCAAAAGTGAAGGGAGAAGCCGAAGCCACGCTGCAGGCCCTTCCTTTCAAAGGCAGCTACATGTTCCGTCCGGCGTTCATTCAGCCACTAAGGGGGATCCGTTCAAGAACTGCGATCTATAACGCCATGTATTCTGTGCTAAAGGTAATAAGCCCGTTACTGATAAAAGTGTTTCCCAACTATGCCACCACGACAACCCAGTTGGGCAACGCCATGATCCAAGTTGCCCGCCATGGCTATGATCGCCCTGTGCTTGAAGCCAAAGACATAACGAAATTCTAAGTGAAGCAGTGTGTCAAATCCCTAACGATTTGACACACTTTTTTACATTAAAAACACCGTTCAATTTGTACAGGACCTATTCAGAAAACGATTGCTAATCTTAGCCCCATAGAAGAACAAGACTTACTCAGTTTGATATAAGGGCACGGCAATGAACACTTTCATACAGACCTCTATCGCTTCCGTTTTAGGCCTTACATTACTCACCGGTTGTGTTAATCCTGGTGAAGATGATCCCAATGCCTCCACCAAACAAGGGGCTGCTGGCGGCGCGTTATTGGGGCTGACACTTGGTGCATTAACGGGTGATGCTGAGCTGGCGATGAAAGGAGCCGTGGCCGGCGGTGTGGCTGGTGGCGTAGCTGGTGCTACCAACGATATCCAAAACAACCGTGAAAACATCCGTCACGACAGCCGCAATGACTCACTGGCTCAGATTGGTAATGGCGGCAGTGCCTCAACGGCTCCCTCTCAAAACAAGGCGCAAAACTGGGAGCAGTTAGATAACTTTACCGGTGACTGGAATGTCAGCATCTGGAGCGGCGCAACAGAGCAACCAGTAACGGCGACCGCAAAAGCAACCGGCTCATTGGCAAAAACCACCGAAGCCCAGATCCAAATTCAGGATCTTGCTATCGATAGCAATAAGCAGCCTCTTCAATTAACGGCGAATTTTGCCTACACCCCTGATGCGGGCTACACGCTATCGGTTAACAGCAATATCAACAATATTCCGGTCCAATTTGCCGGTGAACATCAGCCAAACATGAACCGCTATAACTACTATCCGACCTCAAATGATGTCAGTGTCATCGAAGGTGTCGACTCATCAACTATTCGCCTTGAGTTAGCTTTTGCCGGCCAAAATGTCTGGATGATTGATACCTATGCCCAGATAAATGGCAAAGAGGAAAAAATCCAGACTTACCGATTCACCAAGTCATAACTCGTTACACTCTCCAGTAACATTCCTTGCGTTATATCGTCTTAGGCTCATGGCGGTATAACGCTTTTTTCTTGGCAGCCGATGAAACATTAACAATGGAGCCCCCCTTATCGAAAACTCACCTCTTTCACTACACCTTGGTAGTCAACAAGCGTGGAACATTTATATCCTTAACAAAAATGAAAGCAAATCATTACAAACAGCCACCGCCTTCACAATGATTCGCCGCAAGCATATTTGTTTACTTTATACCCAAATTACAAATTTTCTCAGTAATGCTTAATACTCAGTAGCTTAGATGATGCTATTTTCATGCATCTTTTTAGTGCCGACCTCTCAAACTGGAAACAAACTATTTACACCAATGGTTACAGAGTTGTACTAAGTTTGATACTATGCGTTACTATTTTAGGTGGTAGATAAAAATTCGATGAATTTCAGCAGCAGGAGACATCAAAGCACAAGGTGGGTAATTAGCCTTACCATCTTGGCTATTCTGCTGAGTAATTTTCTCTCTTCGGTTGTCATACTAAACCCGTCCCACTATCAGGGAGGTGGAAACTGGCTAACCGGCGAGAAAGTGCTGATCTGCACGAGTGAAGGACTCAAATGGATTAGTGTTGATTCACTCAAGCAACAAAACTCGGCTTTGGCGCAGCATGATAGCCAGGGTGAACATAGTGATATCAAATTCCACTGTCCGATCCTGAAGCACCACCAATCAATCAGCACTTTCCCTGGCGAAGCACTTTTTTTCCTGCTTGCATTGCTCTCTTTGCACCAGAAAATCCGATTACACAACCGTAAATCGTTCTCAAAACGTATTTACTTCATGTACGCACCCAAACATTCTCCGCCCAGCCTTGGCTCATTCAATTAGCACACGGCCAATTAAAAGCCATTAAATATCGAGAATTTTCTTGCCGACCAACTCTCGGCAAGCAAAAGACGAATAAATGTCCGACGGCAAATTACTCAAATTAATGCCTCGACATAATAATGATTGCGGAGAAAGTCATGAAAAAAATTATCAACATCATTTTGGGTAGCGCATTACTATTAAGCGGCTTTGCCAATGCACACGACTACAAAGGCGGTAACCTGCATATTGACCATCCTTGGTCTAAAGAGGTTCCACCAACGTCAGCTGTGGCAGCTGCTTTCTTCAATATCATGAACCATGGTGATGAAGGCGATACCCTGCTTCGTGCCGAATCGCCTATTGCTGGCAAAACAGAACTCCACGCTCATATCCATGAGGATGGCATGATGAAAATGCGTGAAGTTGAGAAAATTGATATTCCTGCCAATGGCACACGTACCCTAAAACCTGGCAGCTACCACATTATGTTCTTCGAGCTGCAAAAAGTACCAGCTCTTGGCGATCGCTTCCCGCTTACGCTTCACTTTGCCAAGGAGGGTACCATTGAAGTCGACGTTGCCGTCGAAGTAGCAACATATAAGCCTGACGGTCAGCAAAAAGATGAGATGAAAAGCGCTCACGCCCATCATTAAGCAGAATTAATTACATCATTTAACAGTAAAAACCGCTTGATGTTTCAAGCGGTTTTTAATTATCTACTAGTAACTCTTCTACATCTCTACGCTATTTATATAAACAGAATTAACCTCGACACCAGCTAACACATAAAGACTCTCAATAATATTAATATTATTTTTATCAATGTCGCACGAAAATATCACCTACGGAATTCTAATAACGAGCAGATACTATCTACTTGTTATGGAAATATTTTCTAGATTTCCATAACATCTTTTATTAGTCTTAATAATATATTGGCCTTACAAGGTGTTAGATATGATAGTAACCGATGTAGACCAAATAACACCAGAGAACATAGAGCACATCCTGAAAAGGATTGTAGATGAAGTGGGCGCTTACATCTATGTAAAAGATGCTGAAGGCAAATATATATACGCCAATAAACAGACTTGCCAGCTATTCAATTGCAGCGTTGATAAGATACAGGGTACTGATGATAGCCAATACTTCAGCCCATCATTGCTAGAACAAATTATAGAAAACGACCAATTTGTATTAAAAAACAGAAAAAGAATAGAAGTACAAGAAAGAAACCAACTTCAGTGTTCGGGAAAAATTTTCATCTATAAATCCGTGAAAATTCCACTTATCAGTATCAACAACGAGGTGATTGGTTTATGCGGCGTTTCTACCGACATCACTGATTTGTACAACACCCAAAAACGACTTCAAATACAAGCCAATACTGATTCTCTGACATTACTTTCTAATCGCAGGTATTTTCTTGAGCAGGTAGAAAAAGAAATATCCCGCTCTATTCGGCATAACACTCCGTTATCACTAATTATCGCTGATATCGACCATTTCAAGCATGTTAATGATAACTATGGACACGATATCGGTGACGAGGTATTGGTTTCTATCAGCAATATCTTCAAGCGTACGCTACGGAAGGAAGATATTATAGGCCGCATTGGCGGAGAAGAATTTGCTCTGCTACTCCCGCATACCAATTTACAATCGGCACTAAAGCTGGCGGAGCGAATAAGGGAAGATATTGCCCAAAGTTCGGTATCGTCCCATGATCGCAAAAAAATAAAAGTCACGATCAGCATGGGCGCGACAGATTTAACACATCGCGATAATTGCTATCAATGCCTGTACCGCAAGGCAGACGAAGCTTTATACAAAGCCAAAGAAGCTGGCAGAAACAAAGTCTGTATATAAACCACAAATTACAAAGCTTCATCGAGCGATGATACTGCTCTTTGACAACCAACAGCCATACCCCTTAAGCATCCCGAAAGCAAAGAAAATTCACTCAAGGCCTAAAGACCGAACCCATCACTATGATTTAATTACATTTTGTTGCATACACCACTCAATAAATGTAGATTTCCGCTCGCAACACAACAATTGATAATACGAACTATTACAATAAAGTCTTTATGAAAAAAGCAGTAAAAGCACCATTATTCGTTGTCGGTTCGGTGCTACTTTCTACAGCACCAGTCATTGCTGACGAGCTCAATACGGTTGTTGAGCAGACTATCATTGACGATATCCGCCTTGAGGGATACAGCAAAAAAAGCTACCAGGTCGTTCTGGAAAATGACGATCAGCTCTATCACCAACCCTATGCTTTCCGTGGTAGCAAGATCCAGATGAAACTCCGGGTTGAATTGTTCCACAATGAAAACAACGGCAAAAAAGCAGCCCGGGTGATCACTTTAGGCAATGGCTTCGTTCCGGGGAAATCGGGCGTAAGACAGACTTATGATTCCCCGTTGCGGGCAAGATTTACCCAGACCTATCCGGTTAATTTCAGTTACGGCATTTATCAGGCAGGTGGCACCCCAATCTTTGGTGAAGACTATTCGCCCCAAAATGAGACGGCTGATGTTTCGGTATCCAGCACCACGGTATCGCCAACCATTGGCTTAAGTGTAAGTGGTTCGTCGGGTGAGAGCGGTTTTACACCAAGTGTCGGGCTCAATATCTCGAGCCAACTTGGTGTGGCTTACACAACCCGCTTCTCCAGCAAAGATTACGTTACCTCAGTGGTTCCGAGAGTCGGAGGGCAACGTGGTACGGGTGTTAATTGGACAACCTCACTGAGCCAGCTGTATACCCATGATTATCAGTATTACGGTAAGTGGGCAGGGGTTTATCACTACACGGATTGTTATAACGAAAACTTGATCCCAGAGGAAAACTTCCCGCGCTTAATTTATGCTTATAAGCCGAAATTTCAGTTCGTGTTCACCCCTGAAGAACATGGCGATAACGACGGCCACACAGAAATGGTTGTCCGTGCTGGTATGAAGGAAGTTGAGGAAGGATTTACCCGAGGCGCATGTACCTGGAGTGATTACGGCACCAAAACTCAACACACTGAGGCGCAAGTCCGTTTCGTGATCGACTGGGACAAACTGACGGTCGGAACACTTTAACTATGATTCTGGACACGACTGGCCATGTGCTAGTCGTGTCATCACAAAACTTGGGTTATTGGAAAGCAGTTATAAGTTCTTGATCTCTTCTTTCAACTGATACCCTTTATCTGTCACTATTTTCTCAAGCACATCGACACGTTGTTGCAATGTTCGCAGTTCATGGCGCAGCTGCTGAACCTCACTGCTACTGCCCTCGCTTTCGAGCTTTTTCATCTCAGCCTTATGTTTGAAATAACGCTGTAACCCTATAGAGGCAAAAACAATCGCCACTATTGCAACACCGGTAAATTCCATTTCATTGTCCTCTGGTAGTTTTCTAATTACATCAATGATTAGCAAACTTTACACCAAGATGATGGCAAATAAAATCAAACACTTACAGTGACTTTTACTACCTATACTTATCAGTTAGCGAAGCCTACCAACTAACCTTACGAATATCGCCAAGGTTCAGTTATTCTGACTAACACATAGAAACCGCCTCCAATAATCAATTATGACTGGTAAAATAAATAATTCTCTTCAGCGTTAATGCAAAAATGAATACTTGGAAGAAGGCCCCTTTAGATCCAACCGTCGCCCAGTTTGTAGAGTGCTATTGGTTACTCGAGGTCAACTATGGAGAGATGGAAAGACCATCCCCCGTATTGATCCCAAACCCAAGCTGTCACTTGGTAATAACACCACCTGACGCCATTCATCATTATCAGTATGCAGATAAAGATCGAAGTAAGCTTGTGCAGCTAACCGGTTCGCATATTATTATGCCATCGACACGGGCACTGACACTGCTGGATGACAAGCAGGTATTGAGACTCGGGGTAAAATTCCTTCCCGGCGCACAATACCAGCTCTTTGGCCTAGACGGTAAAGCGACCATAAACCAGACATTTAATGATTTACCTGCCATTCATTCGCTGCTGCAACCAAAAGATCTCGAAGCACTTTTTCCGTTTAAAACAGATCAATACCGAATTATAGAAGCATTAGATAACCGTATTGCTGCCATCATCGGGCAGACAACCGAAGATCGCCACAGCCTGCTCGTAAACCAGGCCCTGCAGATCTTGGCGCAGCAAGCAGCCCATGGCATCGAACATAAGTTAGCGTGTTCAAGAAGAACCCTGGAGCGATCATTTACCAAAGTCACCGGACTTACCTTAAAGCAATACGAACTGATGGTGCGGCTCGACAAATTACTGCTTTTTATTTACCAGCAACCCGAAGGCCAGCTTGATTGGGCCAGTATCGCCGCGCAGTTTGGCTTCAGCGATCAGCCACATCTGATCCGAATGCTCAAAAAGTCAATCGGTGAAACACCCGGCAGTTACCTCAATACGAGAAATCTCATCATCGATATCTATGGTGACTTTGAATCATCTTAAAATTGTCGTTTTTGTTCAATCATTGCTGCCGGGCCAGCGCTAAGATACTGCAATCAACAGCGAAGAAGCTATTTAGGTATGCTTAGGAAAGAAAGGCAAAAGACAAGCATGAAAAATACAGAAAAATACCAATCACTGAAGCATGGCCATTCATGCCTGCTGAACGAAACATTATCGATTCGGCTGATTCAGCAGAGTGATTTTGACGATATCGTTACAATGCTAGAAAACCCAACTGTCAACCAGTACCTGTTTTTTGCTCCGTCTCCGGTTGAAGTCTACGAGGCCTTTTTCACGCCGATTATTGAAAATACCCAGCAAGCCATCACAAACAATGAATGGCCGGACAGCCCAACATTTGTTATCCGGGACACCGAAGGGACTTACATGGGGATGCTCGGTATTACGCCGGTAATGATGCTAACGGGCAATTACGAAGTGGGTCACCAGTTACCAGAGCACGCATGGGGACAGGGGATTGGCACGCTCGGTTGCCAGTTTGCAACGACACTGGCCTTTGAGCAGCTCGGGGCACATAAAGTCTGCGCAGACTGCTACGCCGGTAACATTGGCTCGGCACGGGTACTTGAAAAAACAGGGTTCATTCTGGAAGGTCGCCAGCAAGATTACTACCGCCTCGAGAACGGGTTTGACGACCGGCTGTGGTTTGGCATAACCCTTGATCAGTTTAAAGTACAATACCCAAAACGACACCAAGGTTAATTCATCGTTAGAAGCTTCACTATTGTCAGAAGCAGCATTGGTAAAGATTGATTGCTGCTTCAGGTTGAGCCACACTAACCCGAGTTTCTCACTCAGTTAGGCAATCTTGTTATGCGTCTCGACGATCTCAAACTCTTCACATCCGTCGTTCAGCTCGGTAGCTTTAGCGCCGCGGCAAACGCACTGGATCTTCCCAGAGCCAATGTGAGCAGACGGATCGGCGAACTTGAAAAGCACCTGAATGCCCAACTGTTTTTCCGCACTACCCGTAAGCTACGCCTCACCCAGCATGGCGAGGTGTACTACCAGGAACTGCTGAAAGTGGTTGAAGGGATCGAACGAGCCCAGGAAGCCATCGACAAACTGGACGACAGGCCTGTCGGTAAAGTCAAAATGGGGATCCTGCCCGACAGTGACGAAGCCATCCAGCCGATCCTGGCCGCCTTCCAGCATCAATACCCTGAGATTGAGCTGGATGTACGATTCAGCAGCAATAGCTACCATGACATCTATGAACAAGGATTAGATCTGGCCTTTCACATCGGGCAGCTTCAGGACTCAAGCTATATCGCCCGGCGAATCACCGCCCTCAGCCGATTTCTGCTCGCCAGCCCAGGTTATATCGAGCAGCATGGTATGCCGGAGAGTGTTGATGATATCGCCAATCATCGCTGTATCTGTTATCGCTGGCCAGACGGCAGCCTTGAAGATAGCTGGCATTTTACTGATAGCAACATCAAGGTATTTCCTAAACTCAGCAGTAACAGTACCAACTTTATCCGGCGCTCTATGATTGCCGGGCAGGGACTTGGTTTTTTACCCTTACTACTGGCTGTCAGCGCATTGGAAAGCGGTGAGCTTGTTCGGGTATTGCCTGACTATCAATCTAAAAATGAAGAGCTGTGGTTACTCTACCCGGACCGTCACGGCGTTAGCCGGGCTACTCGACTGCTCATCGATCACTTGCTTACCGAGATCCCCAAGATCCTCTAGCTTTGTCACAGGTATTAACCTAATGCCAACCTGACATCTGCGGCGAGACGCAAAGAAGTCGACTTATTGTCACGTTTTTCGTGACAGTATTTCGCACGCTTGCATGCATATCGCTAGTACACTAATCCCTACAATGGCTCCCAAATGACAGTGGGAGTCAATCATGAAACATTCATCACTCTTTATTCTGGCCCCGTTAGCCGCTCTGGTGCTAACCGGTTGTACAGAAGCCCCGGCCAAGCTGGCCGACAAATCCCCTCGCCCGGTGCAGGTTATCGAACTAGGAGCAAACAGCCAACAGGGTATTAAACGCTTCTCCGGTGTACTCGAAGCCGTTGACAGCGCCAATCTGGCGTTCAAGGTTCCCGGCACTATTGAACAAGTACTTGTCAGTACCGGTGACGCGGTAACGAAAGGGCAAGTTATCGCCCGGCTAGATCCCCATGACTATCAGGTAACGGTCATGGAGCTGGAAGCTCGACTGGAAGAGGCCAAGGCCGCCCAGGCACTTGCTGCCATTGAACTCAAGCGGGTAAAACAGGCGACAGGCGACAACGCAATCGCTGCAGTCAACCTTGACCGGGCGATGAGCGGGTACAAACGCAGTAACGCAATGGTAAAAGTGGTGCAGCAGAACCTGCAAAAAGCCAAGGATGCCCTGAGCTATACCGAGCTCAAGGCTCCTTTCAACGGAGTTATCGGCAAGCGATTCAACGAGCAGTTCGAACAGGCCGCCCCCGGTCTTCCGATGTTCACGCTACATCAACCTGAACAACTGCAGGCTGTGATTGATGTTCCGGAGAGCCTGGCTTCGCAGGTCAGTCATGCCACCACAGCCACGGTGAGCTGGTATGGCGCAGAGCAGACGATACCCGCGCAGCTAACAGAAACCAGCACCTTACCTGATCCAATCAAGCAAACTTACACCCTCACCTATGTACTGGATAGCGATAACATCAGCCTGCTGCCCGGCAAGGCAATAGAACTGAACATTGCCTACGAACAAACCAAGAACAATTACTGCGTGCCCTATTCTGCCATTATCAGCTCCGATAACGGCACCGGCGTTTTCGTGGTGAAAAACGGTAAAGCGGTTCTTAGCCCTGTCGATATCCAGTCTGCTCATCGCGACCAGGCCTGTATTTCCGGCAATGTTCAGTCCGGAGACAAGTTAGTCACCGCTGGTGCCCATTACCTCAAACCCAACCAGTTAGTCGGTTCGACCCAAGTCGTTTCCGCGGTTCAATAGAGGTGGTGCCAATGAATCTAGCTGAATTTGCTATCAAGCAACGGACCTTCGTCTCGTTCTTCTGCGTGCTGTGCATCATTGCCGGTACCCTCTCCTATTTCAAGCTGGGTAAGCTTGAAGATCCGTCGTTCACGGTCAAAAGTGCCGTCATCGTTACCTTGTATCCGGGAGCTTCGGCTGCCGAGGTTGAAGAACAAGTAACCGACAAAATCGAAACCAAGCTGCAGGAAATGGGGTCGCTGTGGAAGCTGCGTTCGCTCTCCCGCCCGGGCAGCTCGATGATTTTCGTCGACCTGCAGGAAGCCACCAACTCAAAAGCGCTTCCTCAGCAATGGGATTTACTGCGCCGAAAAGTTGCTGATAGTAAGCTAACCCTGCCGGCGACAGCTCAGATCAGTATCATTCAGGATGAGTTTTCTGAAGTCTACGGCATGCTGTTTGCCGTCTCCGGTGACGGTGTCGAACCCAGCCAGCTGCGTCTGTACGCCAAAGAGCTGCAGCGACGACTGAAAACCGTTGAAGGGATCAAAAAAATCGAACTGCATGGCGTGCGCAATCAGGTCGTCAATATTGATTTGCCGGATGAGCGTCTGGCCGAATACGGCCTTTCTTCTACGCAGGTACTCAACCAACTGGCCAGCCAGAACATGACCTATGATGCCGGTAGCTTCAAGGCCGGTATCGAACGAATCCGAATCGATCAGGGCAGTGAATTTACATCGCTAGATGATATCCGTAACCTGACCATCAAAGGCGGTGTCGGCAATCTTGGCAGTGGCCTGATCCGCCTGGGCGATATCGCCAAAATCTCAATGGGCTACCAAACTCCGGCCCTCTCTGAAAGCCGCTTCAACGGACTGGATGCCATTACCCTGGCGGTTAGCCCGGTTAATGGGATCAACGTTGTATCACTGGGCGACTCGCTTAACACTATTATCGCCGACTACCAGCAAGAGCTGCCTATCGGCGTCGACATCAACACTATTGCCTTTCAGCCGGAGGAAGTTGAGAAATCAATCAACAACTTCGTCACCAACCTGCTCGAAAGTGTCGCAATTGTGGTCGTGATCCTGTGGTTGTTCATGGGATTCAAGAGTGCACTGATCGTCGGTAGCAGCCTGCTGCTAACCATTCTGCTGACGCTGATCTACATGAAGCTCACCGCCATCGATCTCCAGCGGGTTTCACTGGGTACCTTTATCCTTGCGCTGGGTATGCTGGTCGATAACGCCATCGTGGTGACCGACATGATCATTGCCAAGCTGAATAAAGGGGTTGAACGTCTTAAAGCCTGCCGGGAAACCATTCAGGAAACGGCCATTCCGCTGCTGGGGGCGACCGTAATAGCTATCATGGGGGCAACCCCGGTACTGTTCTCGCAGACAGACTCCGCCGAGTTTGCCGTCTCGGTATTCTGGGTCATGTGTTCGTCACTCTTGCTTTCGTGGCTGGTCGCCATGACCGTCACCCCGTTGATGTGCTGGCTTTGGATCAAACCGAAACCATCAAACGCTGATACTAATGCAGCCGCCAAACCATCTCTCTACTATCGAGCGGTAAACTTTACAGTGAGCAGTCCTCTAAAGACACTTACGCTCCTGATCCCGCTGCTGGCTATTACTGCCTTTGTTGTACCCAAAATATCGGTCAATTTCATGCCGAGCTCAGATCGGGCTATGGTCTTCCTTGACTACTGGCTGCCAAACGGTGCCCAGATTGAGCAAACCTCCGAAGACATGAAGAAAATTGAAAAATGGCTACTGACACAGCCAGAAGTCTCGAACATCTCGACCTTTGTCGGTGCCAGCGCCCCGCGCTTCTCGGTAACTGTCGAGCCGGAGCCTTTTGATGCAAGCTACGGACAAATTCTGATCAACACCCGGGACTATGACTCAATTGTCGATCTGGTCGAACGTGGCGACCAGTGGCTGAAGACTGAGTTTCCGCATGCCGAACCACGCTTCCGTCCATTGAAGCTGGCCACCAAGGATAAGTACAGTATCGAGGCACGCTTCATCGGGCCTGATCCGGATGTGCTGCACCAGCTATCACAGCAAGCGCAGGAGGTACTGGCTTCTAACCCGCATACCAAGTACATCCGTGACGACTGGCGCCAGCAGAGCAAAGTACTGGTTCCTGTTATGAACCAGGAGCAGGCTCGCCGCGCCGGTATCAACCGTACCGATGTTGCCCTGGCCATCAAGCGCGCTACCGATGGCGTTACGCTAAGCCAGCTTCATCAGGGTGACGAACTGATCCCGATAAAACTACGTAGCGCAGCAGCAGATATTGATTCTCTGGAGACCCTGCCAGTGCGCTCCTTGCTTGGCCTGCACAGCATACCACTCGGTCAGGTTGTTGACGGCTTCGAGCTAAAAACAGAAGAAAGCATGATCTGGCGTCGTAACCGCCTGCCAGCGATTACGGTTCAGGCCGATGTCCATGGTAAAACGGCCTCAGAAGTACGCCTGCAGGTTGCCGAGACAATCGAAGCCATCGAACTACCATATGGTTACCAGTTCGAATGGGGTGGCGAATACTACGACGAACATCGCTCGGTAGTCGACACCTTCATGCAACTACCGAAAGCTGTTCTGATCATGGTGATCATTCTGGTTGCCCTGTTCAACGGGTTCAAACAGCCAATCATTATTATGACGAGCGTCCCACTGGCAGCTACCGGTGCCAGTTGGTTCTTGCTACTGGTCGACAAACCATTCGGCTTTATGGCCCTGATCGGTGCGATTGCCTTGTCAGGCATGATCATCAAAAACGGTATCGTGCTGATGGATCAGATAGAGCTAGAGCGTGCCAACGGCCGACCGCTGGAGGAAGCGATCACCCAGGCAACCCTCAACCGCACCATGGCCATTTCAATGGGAGCGCTGACCACGGCATTGGGGATGATCCCACTGCTTTCCGACCGTTTGTTCGACCAGATGGCAGCCACCATCATCGGCGGCCTTGCGGCAGCAACTGTGCTGTCACTGTTTGTCATGCCGGCGCTGTATCGCCTGTTCTACCGTTCCGAGTCAGCTGTTCATACCAAGGAGCTCAGCAATGAAACTGCGTAAACTATCACCGATCGTTGTTGCCCTTATACTATCAGGCTGTGCCACCGGGCCGGATTACCAGCCGCCGGAACAGACACTCGACACTGAGTACCTGTACCAGCAAACAGCAGGCATCAGCCAGCAGGCGGCATTGGCAAGTACCAGCCCTTGGTGGTATCAGTTCAACGACACAATGCTGAACCAATTGGTCGCCGATGCCCAGCAACAGAACATTCCGCTGAAAATCGCAGCCGAACGCATCAAGGCCGCGCAGGCTTACCAACAAATGGTGGAGTCATTCAAAGTGCCGACAGTCAGCCTGGGGGCCGGATATTCATCATTTGGCTTGAGTGAGAACGATCCCCTGCTTGGGCCGGTCGTATCAAGCAACAACCCGCTCGGCACTACGTTGGTCGACTCCAATCAGGAAGCCTTCCACGCTGGTGCCACCATCGCTTGGGAAATGGATCTGTTCGGTCGCATCGACAAACAGGCCCAGGCAGCCGCGATCCGTAAAGAGCAGGCTGATATATTCCGCGAGGGATTGACGACGATGATCACCTCAGACGTCATCCATAACTACCTGCAGATGCGCGGTGCTCAGGCACGAAAGGCAATTGCCGCAGACATGGTACGCGATCAGGAAGAAACGCTTGCGCTGATTGAGAAGATGCTCAAAAGCGGCTACGGTTCCGAGCTGGATCTTGCCCGGGCCAAAGCCATGCTGGCAGCGACAAAGTCCGTGCTCCCCCAACTGCAAACCGCCGAAAGTGTCCACCAGCAAAGGCTGGCTATCTTATTGGGCGAAACACCTGCAGGGATGAAGACCCGTCTCAGCCAAAACCAGTTGCTCTCAGCTTCTCAGCCAGTTCCTGAGCTGAGCGGGATCATTCCAACCGGCCTGCCTTCCGACTTGCTCCAGCGCAGACCTGATATTCGCATAGCTGAACGGGAAATGGCTGCCGTCAACGCCGAGCTCGGTGCAGCCATCGCCAACCAGTATCCGAAATTCTACCTCACCGGTGCTCCGGGCGTGCTTGCCAAGGATTTTGACGACCTGTTCAGCAGTGATTCGGCAACCTGGATAGCCAATATCGGCGTGAGCTGGAACCTGTTTGATGGCGGGCGCAGTGAGGCCCTTATCGATATTCAGGAGGCGCGCTTTAAAAGCAGCGCCCTGTCTTACCAACACGCCGTAAACGGGGCCATAGGCGAGGTGGAAACCCTGCTAAACGGCTATGGGAACAGCCAGCAATATCAGGCCTTGGTACTGGAATCTAAAACCGAAACGGATAAAGCCGTCAAGAAAGCCAAGTCGCTGTATGCTGCGGGGTTAGTTGACTACCTAACGGTTCTGGATGCCCAACGCCAGCAGCATATTATGGCTGATCGGGTCATTGCTGCGAAACTGCAGACTGCCAATCTGGCTACCGGTCTGAACAAGGCGTTGGGAGGCGACTGGGAACTGCAGTAACTTCCAGCGACATCACATACTCCATACGGCCTTCAGCCGCTAACAACAGAAAGACTCCCACACTCTCTGTTGGCTGAACGGCCGTATTTTTATGCTCGCGCTTCATCTAAAATCCTGTATAACCGGCCGGCTAGTACCCGGGCATCAAAAGCCTGATAGAACTCGTCACTGGAGCGATATACCTGTTGCGGGTGTTGCTGCCATTGTTGGTACATTGCATGTAGCTGCTGCTGATAGGTTGCCGGATCCCCGGTACTCACTTCATAGAGTTGTCCGGCATATCGCCGCAGAAAGCTCAGTGTTTCTCCCTCAGGCAGTTCGGCTAGTATTGGCCTGCCACTGGCAACATAATCTATCGCCTTGGCAGCCAGGTGAGTATCTTTCTTGCCGCGATCCGGCGGGCCATTTTGAATAAACAAGGCATCACACTGACTCAGCGCCCCTCTGACCTGCTCTTTATCTACCGGTCCGGTCATGACTACCGATTCAGTAAGGCCATAATCGTCGACCAGTCGGCAAAATCCCGGCTGGTAATGACCAATATTAATAAACCGAACTGGAAACGAAACCTTAGCCAGTTGGCTCAAAATCCCTTTTGCCGAGCGACGGAAGCTATCCCAGGTTCCGCAGTAGCCGAGAGTAAACGACGCATGTTTTTCGGAAGCATGATCAAGGGTAAAATCATAACTATGAGGTATCCAGACAACCTTGCCTTTCCCGGCTAGACGTTGATAGGCGATCCAGTCTGATTGCGAGGTGACAACCAGCCTGGTTGCCTGCCTCAATGCACACTTTTCCCAGCGCGATATGCTTCCTTTGGCAAAATAACTGGCCCGCGACCAGCCATCTCGAAAATCCAGCACCAGCGGCAAGTCGAACCATCGCGACAGATAGTAACCAACCATCGCACTGCTAAACGGCGGACAACTAACCATGATGACATCTGGCCGATTAGTTATAATTTGCCGGCAGCATTGCAGCAGGCTCGGAATGACCCAGCCCCAACACATATCCTGCTCCCGACGCCATAACCACTCAATTCGCCATGAAGCCACTGCCTGGTTCGCAATCAGGGTGTCATGCTGCCAACAGGCTTGTTTTTCCCTTTTCATATGTCGCAGCGGGACTTGTTCTCTCACCAGTTGGATTTCACATCCTGCCCGGGCGAGATTTTGCGCAAAACGCCAGCTACGATTTGCACTGGCATGCCAATGCGGTGGGGAAAAATAGCTCAGATATAGGATTTTCATCCTCGATGACCTTGGCCAAACCCAAAATCACAAACCAGACAGACAGTTTTCATTCTACGGCTCACGTCATGGAAACTGTTATCAGTATAGTGACATTAGGCTTATACCAATGTCTTGTAGCGAGCCATTCTCTGGAATTAGACGTTTACCACAAGCTGCCTGATACCGTGAAGTACACTTCGTCTTTACCCAGATTGCTATCGAGTCCGTGGGCATAACCCAATGTCATAGGTAACGTCAGGTTATAGCCCAGCTCAGCCTCGACCGTAATTTGTGCACCGACGCCGGTGAGTTGCTTATGATCGTCGCCGGAATCCCAGGCAGCCCCAGAATCGACAAAAACCGAACCTGACACATCACCGACACCCACCGGATACAACGACCAGTTACGCTCAATTCGTCCAAGCCAAGTTTCCAGCTCCAACCTTTGAGTCGCATAGCGATGACCTCGCTGGACAGAGTCATCGTAGCCCCGCAGCGCTTGTGTATCACGACCAAACAGGCGAGATTCCTCGAACAAGTCCTTTCCGCCAAGACGGAAACGCTTAGCATCATCGTCAGCATAACCGCCTCCCAATCTTGCCGTCAGGGTCGTTCTTCCCGGCAGGTCCCAGGTTCCCTTCCATTGGGCCTGATACTTCTGACCATCATAGTCGCTGTCAAACAAGGCGTTGGTTTCAGCCACCACATCCAGATAATGCCCCCAGCCGATGCCCGGTACATTGAGGTAGGCTTCGCGGTTATCAAATGTTACTGCCAACCCAGCCAACGTTTCGTTGGTTTCCCTGAACGCAATCATGCTGGCAAAGTCAGGTTGGGATACAAGGCTCTCTTTATCGAGCACCCCGCCGGCATGCAAGCTAAGCTGATCTTCAAAGGCGGTTACGATGTGATTACGCTGCAACACAAAATAGTCATCACGGGTAATGCGGTAATCACTTCGACCATTAAAGGTCATCTTGTCGTAATCATGACTACTGTTTAATATGGCCATCCAGCGATTGTCATACTGATACACCAGATTGGCATCAACCAGCTCGTTATCAAAATCCCATGTTGCCGCCAGCTGATAGTTATGGCGTCCCAGGGCATCTGAGCCAAAGGTCAGTGCGCCAATCTGGGTTCTGGCATCATCAATGTACACAAGCGGCAACCAATTATGTGGTCTAAGCGTTGACCATGGGCTATAGGCTTCGGGCTCGCTCTTTTCTACCACTTGCTCAACGACCGGCGGATAGTCATAGCGGCCCTGCAGATTTTCAATAGGTTGAGTCGAGAGTACGCGAGGGGCCGGCAAATAACGCAACTGGTACCCTTCTTTCTCATAGGCCTGATAAACCAGCCCGGCACCAGGCTGCCAAACAGGCCGAAGTGCACCGCCTAGCTCACGCGTCCACTGTTCAACGTCGCCGCTGCTTTGATCAAGCACATAAACATCAAATACACCTTCATAATCGGCGCTATACAGAATACGGCCATCAGGGAGATAGCTCGGGCTGCTTTCAGCCGCTTTGGAATCTGTTATCGGTTGCCATGTCTTGCTATCAAGGCTCAGTACCTCTAGGTTCCAGCCTTGCCGAGGTCGTTTCACCGCCGCCACCAGCTCTTTGCCTGTCGGCGAGATGTCGAAAGTCCCTAGCACCGTTTCCGAATCACCGCGCCAAACACGAACTGGAGCCTGGGCCTGATCAATAGATTGGACATCCACTAACCACAGTTCGCTGACACCCGCTACCTTACGGCTGGCGATAAGCTGTTTGCCATCAGGCATCCAGCGTACATTTCGAAAACGCTGGCGCTCAGTCAACTGCTGCCACTGGCCATCACGATAGAGGAACAAATCGTTGTAGCTTCTGCCGTCGGCATAATGCACCAGGCGAGACGCCGCCAACCCAGACTGTGGGTGCGATGACATCGCGGTAATATCTTTACTGGCCGTTAACGGTATCCACTTGCCACTTTCCAGATCAAACGATGCTATCTCCGGACGATCTTCTCCGTTGTTGCGATTAACCAGCAGGCCGCTTTGGCTCTGAGTCACTACCTGCAGATACGGGGTCTGCTGAAACTCTTTCCCACCCTCAATACCAAGATCTTTACCAACTACTGATTGTTGCTCTAACTGGGCCAGTTGCGGGGCAAACTCTTTCTCCAGGTAAGCCTGAAAATCTAACCATAATGCATTGAAGTCTTTGCCAAATGACTGTCTGGCCGTGCGGTTGAGCAAGAAATACGGGATAATCCGGCGGCTATAACCAGTCAGAAAGGCCTGAACCTTCTGTTCGCCATAAGTCTCTGACAAGTATTGAATAAAATAAGCGCCATAGAGATATTGGTAGCCCAGCGGCCACTCTCTGTTGGCCACCGCAACCTGCTCTAAATCTTTGAGATCACCGCTGGCCACCTCCATGCGCATCTTCATGGCATATTGACTGCTCTGAAGACGTCCGTAACCCAACTCCTCATTGGTTTCCAAATACACCGCCAAGCCTTCTAGCAACAAAGAAGGGGTTAAGGCATGGGGAAAGAAAAAAGCCTGGCGCCCGAATACACCCTGCAAGACTTTAGGAACCCCAGTGGCTAGCTCCATATGCATAATGTGGGCGTATTCATGACGGATAAGCAAGTGAAGCCAGTCATCACTGGTAGCCAGATCACCGCCGTCCTCCGGCGGGCTCATAAACAAACGGATCTGGGCAAAAGGTAACGGGGTAGCCCAGCCATTAGAAAAATCGAAATCATCAACCAGTACTATTTCAGTTCTGGCTTGCGGCGCTGACTGAAAAAACGGCAGTTGCTCACTGCGCACCCGTTCGGCAATATCGAGTACCCTGGCGGCGCTTTGTTCATGACCTTCAACAAAATGCACCGAAAAGTGCGCAGATTGCTGGCTTAACCACTCTTTTCCGGCTTCATCCCAGCCGACGGGAGCCGCGGCTGCAGTCGTCGACAGGCTTGCGCTAACCATTATCCCTAATAGCGTGCGTTTCAATATTTTCCCTAACATCTTCTTCAACCTTGATTGTTTTTCGGCACACTACCAACTGTCTGGTGTAAATAAGTACCCTTTGCTTCTGACGGTGATGATTTTCCTTGGAAACGACGGCGTATCACCAAGCTTTTTACGCAAGGTAACTACCTTGTTATCAATGGTGCGATCTATACCGTCGTAATCTATGCCCCGGATCGCCTTGACCAAAAACTCACGAGATAACACCTCATCCGATCGCGAGGCCAACAACCACAGCAAATCAAATTCAGAACCGGTCAATGACACCTGTTCGGTTCCCAACATACAACATTTTCGCGCATTGTTTAGCTTCAGAGAACCACAAACAAGCCTATCATTACAAACTTCAATTTTCTTTCGTACCGATGCAATTTTTTCAGGTTTATCAAACTGCTTACGGCGTAACAGGGCCCGGATCCGAGCCAGCAGCACACGAAGTGACACTGGCTTTTGAATAAAATCATCGGCACCGATTTCAAGGGCTGCCACATGTTCGATGTCATCTTCAAAAGGGGTTAACAACAAAATTTTACTCGATACATGCGGCCTGATCTGACGACAAAGCCCCAAACTGTCACATCCGGGGTTGGCAAGACCAATAATAACGATCTCGGGTTGCAGAGCTTTGACCAGTTCGGCTGCCGATGACTCGGTCGAAAGAACCACTTCGTACCCGTGCTGAGTGAAGTAGCTTTCTTGCTGGGCCCTAAAGCTGAAGTCATCTTCCACTAATACTATTTTCATCATTCGATCTTACATCTAGCATTAATTGCACAACGTTCAATATTGATACATATCTTACTTAAAATCATTAAGTTGTAAATCTTAAGAGCAAAAAACAGTAACTAGACGCATGCTGCAATAGCAATTTTAATAATTGACCGTATGATAGCCATCTAAAAGCAACAAAATTGCAACAAAAGGATGTGGAATGAATTTTGATAAATCGACTAACAGCACAGCACTCTATCTAGTGTTGGCCGCTTTATCAGCCGTATTTATGGGAACAATTGGCACCATTGCCGTTTATGCGAACCTCAGCTCGGAAACAGTGACCTTCTTTCGCCTCTTTCTCGGCGGACTCATCATGCTGGGTTATTTAACGATTGATAAACAGCTCGCGCTTCTTAAACGCTGGCCTTCCTGGCAAGTCATAATCAACGGTAGCTTGCTTGCCGGCTTCATCGTTTTTTACATTCAGGCCATGAGTTATACCAGCATGGCCAATGCCATCATGACGATTTATCTGGCTCCCGTCGTCGCTTCGATCTCGGCCCATTTTCTATTCTCGGAAAGGCTAAACACTCAATCTGTTGGTTTGATCCTGCTTGCCTTATTGGGCTTTGCCATGATGATGGAATTTAAGCTTAAGTTCGGGACAGGCTCGCAGGACGCGCTCGGTATGCTGTACGCCGTTCTTGCAATGGTGTGTTATAGCGGCTTTATCTTGATCAATCGCTCCATTCCGCCGCACGTTCACGTCTTTACCCGAAGCTGGTACCAATTGATGGTCGGTGCCGCCTGTATGCTGCCTTTTATGCTGGCACAAAATGAGTCCATTACGCTGACTCAGTGGGCATGGCTGGCAATCGCTGGGCTGATCCCGGGCTTTTTGGCAATCCTGTTTGCCGTTGTCGCCCTGCGTGAGCTACCTTCGGCCACTTTCGGCACACTGTCCTACCTCGAGCCTATTGCTGTCGTTTCGCTGGCCTGGCTGCTCTTCGGCCAAGCTCTTAGCCCACTACAACTGACAGGCTGTATGGTTATCATGACTTCTGGCGTCATGCAGGCTATCGCGACACAAAAGCCACAATCAAAGCTAATCGAATCAAGTTAGCAGTTTTTGAGCGCTGACCGCCGGATATACCTAAATTCAATGCATACAAAAAAGGCCCAGTCTTTCGACTGAGCCTTTAGTGTAGTGGCGGAACGGCCGGGCTTGCGATCAAGCGGGACTCATTCGACCGTAGGGCGACCCCTAACTCAACGCATACAAAAAAGGCCCAGTCTTT